>JAZKYK010000060.1:0-54092 GCA_045612125.1 Alloprevotella sp. | reverse complement strand
CCTAAGTCGGACCAAATTTTTACTACATCAAACCAAATTTTAACGACATCAAACCAAATTTCGCAATATTTTTGATCCTTTTGACACGAAAAAAGGGGGCTTTGAGGCCCCCTTCTACTTTCTACACAAATTTACTATGTTTTACAGAAAATTCCAAATTTCAGAAACCGTGCCAAAACCCGAAAGGATCAACGCCTTTTTCAAAAACTTTACAAAATGAAACTTTTTTAATCCTTTTACTTTCATTTTGATTTTTCGCCCTTTTCAAGATTTTGGCGAAAGGATCAAAGCAAAATGTTAAATGTATTATGAGCGTTGAGAGAGTTTAGAGATGAGAGAGGAGAGAAGAGAAGAGGCTTCGCCTCGTTAAGAGGGTCCTAAAGGTCCGTTAAGAGGTTAAGAAGAGCCTTTGGCTCGTTAAGAAGTTGAGAGTTGAGAGCAGCAGGTCCTCTTGTTGGGGCACGCCCTTCGGGGTGCTACAATGGGGTTCTGCTGGGACCGGGGGTAGGCGCTAGCGCCAACCACCGCGGTTACAGAGCGGAGATACCTTCGGCATCTTGCAGTCCGCATGGGCTCACGTTAGTGAGCAAGATCCGTGAGAACCGAGAGATCCGTGGCAAAAAAAGAAATTACCGTTTGGTAAATAAGTCTCACGCAGAATGCGCAGAATTCGCGGAAGCGCACACACGTTGTTTGTGCTTGCCATCCGGATGGTGGCGCAAGTGTAGCGTGCGCCTCCGCGTATTTTTCCATATAAGAGCATTTCCATTCCGCATGGCTTCCGCGTTTTCCGCGTATTCTGCGTGAGAAAAATTATCTCCAGCGGATCACGAGGATCTACGCGGATCATTTATTAAAGTGTAGATATTATTATAATTTTCTTTAACCAATCAGAGAAGAACATTCCATTTTTCTTGCCTGACAAAAGCAATTGGTTTAATTTGCTTTGGTATCCTAAACTCATAGTTTATAATAACATTTTATATTCAACCGCAAAGGTAAGATATTCTCCATTTAATTTGTTGATAAAAAAAGAAAAATCCGTGAGAATTTGTGCAATCTGTGAGATCTTTTTAGATTAGACTGATATAAAAAATTCTGTTTATGCTAATTCGGTACTATATACTATACAATATTATAATTTCCATTTATCAGGGATTGAGTATGATTTACCATTAGCAGAAACAATATCGGGCATAATACTATTTTGTATTTTATTAAAATTCTTCTCTATCTGTACAGTTTTGCTTCTATTATACCTCATAAGATTTGAGAGGTTGCTACTATTTATGGCAGGTGGAAAATAAACCTTTATCTCTTTTTCTTTATATTGTTTTTAATCCATAATAGAAATTAAAACCATCTACATAGAATGTTACTCGTTCCATAGTGTTTTATAAAAAAAAGCCACTAAAGAGTGGCTTGGACTATTCAAGAAAGAATAGTGTTTCTAAGAGAGATGGTGCAAAGTTAGTGTTTTTTGATGTGATAAACAAGTTTTCTGTATGTTTTTCATAGAAATTAAGATTATTTTAACATTTTATATTCAACCGCAAAGGTAAGATATTCTCCATTTAATTTGTTGATAAAAAAAAGAAAAATCCTTGTCATTTGTGCAATCTGTGGGAGATTTTTTAGAGTACAGAGTACAACTGCCATGCGGTTTGCGGACGCAATGCGTCCCTGCCAGCAATTGCAATTCAGATTAACGAATGAACGGTTGATCCACGACGGGCCGACACGGGGATCGGCCCCTACCTCTCAACTCTCAACCCTCATCTCTCAACTTCTTAACGAGCCAAAGGCTCCTCTTAACCTCTTAACGGACCTTTAGGTCCCTCTTAACGAGGCAAAGCCTCTCACTTCTCTCATCCCTAAACTCTCAACTCTCAACTTTCAACGTGATTCTTTTTGCTTTATAGAAATATAGTTATACATTTGCACTGACAAAACGGTCGCACATTACGACCGTTTTGTCAGTACGATTAATAAATATGCTATGATTATTGACAGAAAAGAATATTTGGACAAGTTGTATTCCAAACGATGGAACGGCAAGGTTAAGATAATTACTGGTATTAGACGTTGTGGAAAATCATTCTTGCTTTTTAAACTATTCAAGAACAGATTACTGGAAGAAGGTGTGCAAGACTCTGATTTCGTAGAAATCGCTCTTGACAGAATGTCCGACATGAAATACCGCAATCCCAATCTACTGTATGAATATATAGAGGATTGCACAAAAGATAAGAACAGAAAGTATTATGTGCTTATTGATGAGATTCAATTATCTTATAAAATAAAGAATGAAGACATTGACGAATCATTGATCCCTGAAGAAGATAGGGATATGATTTATACGACCTTCTATGATATCCTGAACGATTTGATATCACGTCCTAATTTAGATGTGTATGTTACGGGGTCGAACTCAAAAATGCTCTCCAAGGATATTGTGACGAACTTCCGCGACAGAGGATCTGAACTAAAGGTTTACCCACTTTCCTTTCAAGAATATCTTTCTGCTGTTCCGTTGGAAAAGGCTGATGCTTTTGAAGAATATATGATGTATGGTGGAATGCCGCTTGCTGTGCTTGAAAATGACGAACAGGAAAAACGTAAGTATCTGCAAGGACTTTTTACTAATGTATATATCAAAGACATCGTAGAACGTTACAATCTGAAAGACGATCATATCCTAAGTGCATTGGTTGATGCTCTGTCTTCCTCTGTGGGTTCACTGACAAACCCAAATAAACTTGCGAATACAGCAAGTTCAGTAATGGGGCAAAAAACGTCCCACAATACAATTAAAGGTTATTTAGATTATGTTGAGGATGCCTATTTATTCCAAAGTGCAAAAAGATGGAATGTGAAAGGGCGTAAGTATTTCGACACTTTGCAAAAGTACTATGCCATGGATTTAGGACTGAGAAACGCACGTTTGAATTTCCGTCAGCAGGAGCGTTCGCATCTGATGGAGAATATGATTTACAACGAGCTGGTTCGTCGTGGGTATTCTGTTGATGTTGGTGTCGTAGAAATTACGCGTATAATTGAAGGTAAACGCAAACAATCCCAATACGAAATAGATTTTGTTGTAAATATAGGAAACAATAAAGTGTATATTCAGTCTGCATTGAATGTAGATACACCAGAAAAGAAAACTCAAGAGACGTTCTCATTAAGAAATACAGGCGACTTCTTCCGTAAAATAGTTGTGTTAGATGGCAACCGTAAATTATGGACGGACGAAGATGGTGTTATGTATGTTGGTGTCATTCCTTTTTTATTGGAAGATATAATCGTTGAGGGGTGAGAGGGGAGAGTTTAGAGTTGAGAGATTCCATCCGGCATGTAGGGGCCGATCACCGTGTCGGCCCGTCGTCATTACCCCAACAAATGTTGAGAGTTGAGAGAGGGGCCTTCGGCTTGTTAGGAAGTTAAGATGCCTTCAGCATCTTGCCATGCGGTGCAATAGATGCTTGGGGATAGATGGTATAAAGATTAATGCGATTAAGGAGCGCGGCTCCTTAATCGCATTTTATTATATTGCTGTCCGGTAAGGTTATTGAGATTCTAGATGTTCTAGATTTTCTAGAGTTCTAGATAATCTAGAGATTCTAGACACGATTGGTGCGATTGGTGCGTTGATCCACCACGGGCCGACACAGTGATCGGCCCCTACCTCTCAACTACCCCAAACAAACCATGACGATGACTTGGGCGATGATGACGCGCAGGAACATACAGAGCGGATAAACTGAGGCGTAAGCCACATTGGCCTTGTCGCCAGGAAGCGTATCGCTCACGTAGTTCAACGCAATGGGGTTTGCCATGGCCCCGCAGAGCATGCCGGCAGTGGTGGCAACGCTCTTTTTAAACCACACCACGCTGATGAAGCCCATGATCATCACCGGCACGAACGTGATGAGCATGCCCCACCCTATCCAAGCCAGGGCTTGAGGCTGAACCACTGTTGCCAGGAATTGCTCGCCTGCATCCAAGCCTAAGCATGAGAGGTACATGGAAAGACCTAAGGAACGCAACATGAGGTTGGCACTGGTTGTGGTGTAAGCCACCATGTGAAGACGCGGACCATAAGCGCCAATAAGGATACCCATAATGATGGGGCCACCAGCCAAACCCAAACGAACGGGGAATGACATTGAGGGGAGATGGAAGGGGATGCAGCCCAACAGCAAACCAAGGACGATACCGATAAAGATGGTCACCATATTGGGCTCATTAAGTACCTTTACGGCATTACCCAGTTCATCGGCCACTTGCTTAATGCGGTCCTTCTCGCCCACCACGGTGATGCGGTCGCCCATGCGAAGCATCAGGTCGGGCTTAGCCACGAGCTGAATGCCTGCACGCTTCACACGGCTCACATTCACGCCATAGCGTTTGCGGAATTGAAGTTCGCCCAATCGACGACCGTTGATGTTGGGGCGCGTCACCAATATATTTTCCGACACCAACCTGGCGTCCAATGAATTCCAATCCACATCCTTCGCATTCCAGTCGGTGCGGTCGAGCTTACCAAACACCACCGTGAGCTGATCCACGTACTTCGCTTCTGTAATCACCAAGACACGGTCGCCCTCTTCAACCACGGTCGTGGACGATGGCAGGAATGCCTTTTCCCCACGCCACAAACGGGTGATGACGAACTTCGACTCATCGAACTTAGCAATATCAGCAAGCGACTTGCCAAAGACTGCGGGGTTATGCACAAAGAACGATGCGATGAACGCCTCGCCCTGCGGTTTCACGTCAACAGCCTTTTCATGGCGCAGCATCCAGTTCTTCATCAGGATCAAGGCGATAATCACGCCAACCATACCCAGGGGATAGGTGACGGCACAGCTCAACGCGGCCCCTGCCGCTGGCTGATTAATCATCTTCAGCGTTTGCTGTGCTGCCCCGAGTGCCGGGGTATTGGTGGTGGCGCCACAAAGCACGCCCATCATATCCGCTAAGGGATAATCGAAAAGCCCAACAATCGCCAAGAGCATCGCCGTACCGATCAGCACCACACCTGTGGCTAAGATATTGAGTTGCGTGCCCCCAATGCGGAAGGTACTGATAAAACCTGGCCCTACTTGCAAGCCTAAGGTATAAACGAAGAGGACCAGACCGAAGGACTCGGCATAGCTCAACATCTGGGGGTCGATCTCCAACCCCAGACTTCCTGCCAATATCCCGATAAAGAATACAAAAGTAACGCCTAAAGATATGCCACGGAACTTAATCTTTCCTAAACTTAAGCCTATGGCACAGATCAGACAAATAATAATTACGGCCTGTACTGCCGAATGAACGATAATCGTATCGTTAAACCACTCATTCATATATAATGTGAGGTTGGAATATTAAAATGGTAAAGAGGGTATGAGGGTCAAGGGCGAAATTACAACTTTCACCTCGTAGGTTTCGTAAATTGCAGCTCGAGCGCCAAAACCTTCTTTTTGGTGTATCAATCCTTCGTTGAGCACCAAACCGCCTTGTTCGACACTGACACCGAAATCAAAATATTGCTTGTGCGCATAACGCTGAGTGATCAACTGCGCAAACAAACCATCCAAAACACCATGAGCCCTACCCTTTTCGGTTGAAGCAATGTATTGAACATGGGCCACGCAATCGGTTTCAAACACAACAGCGCCTCCCAGTACTTCACCTTCGGCCGAAAGCACTTGATGCAAACGAATATTTTGCGGGAAACGCTCGTGAAGTTTGAGGATTTCATCCAAGCTATGAACAGGTTTCACCTGATGACGCTGAAGCAAATTCTGCGTAAGCACATCCCAGAATGCCGCCCAACCCTCATTCTCACGAACTTGCAGCGAGGCCTGCTCAAACACTTTGATCTTCCGACGGCGCAGCGTGCTGAAAGGCAAGGGGCTGGCCAATGGAATAATGGAAGTGATCTTGCATTGGGTGCGCTGAGCCCCCAGTTTAAACAAGGCATATCGGTCTTCCTCGCAGGGGTATGTGGCATAGAATGTGGGCACAGGACTATAAACCAACTTGCGCAAGGCGGTTTGCTCACGCAGATAATCCAGCAAGCAACGCATCATCGCAAGCATCTGCGATGCCGTGACCGACGCAGAGGTAATGAACCCGCCATAGGTGAGTCCACGGTGGGTGGAGAGCACCTCACCCGCCTCCTCAGCGGGAAGCACCGCCAACAAACGACGGTCAGCGTAAAACAACAGCGAGTGGTCCGTAAAACGGTCGGCATGATAGTCCATAAAATCGCGCTGCAGCAGGAAGGTGCCATTGCGCGACTGCGCCACAAAATCATCCCACTCATTTTTTCGATTGGACTGGTAACGAGTGAGTGTTATCGAAGTATTCATCCGATTGATTGATTGCCGACCATTTCAAGAAACTGCTCATGGTCGTTAATGTATGTTTCTATTTGGTAACTTTCTGATGCCAACACCATCAGCACAGCGTCAGCACTGAAGTCTGAAAGTTCTATCCAGGTATATGGAGGCACATGCAACCCTTTATCCTTTTCACACAGATGATGGGTCGTACGCCCTGAAGCATCTTCAAGCACCACCGTCACCTGCCCATTCACCGCAATTAAAAATTCATGACACGACGTGCTGGCATGGTAACCTCGGCGAGCCCCTTCGGGCACCCCATGAATCCAATATGCACGCTGCATCGTGAAGGGGAAGTCGCACTGTTCCTCAACGATTGTGAGCGAACCGCGAACGTCTGTATGGGTTGTAAGGTGTTGCATACAAAGAACTTGTGAATAAAATCGGCGTCTGAGTTTTGAGGATTTCAATCAGGGGGACGCCCTGCCCTGAACCGCGCCATGCGCCCCACGGTCCATGGGGCAGCGCAAATTTGGAGCAAAATAACCAATTAAATTTAATACCACCAAATATCCGCTGTAGTTTTTAACAAGGGGGCGATAGATGGTATAGGGAGAATAAAGATTAATGCGATTAAGGAGCCGCTGCTCCTTAATCGCATTTTTTATATTGCTGTCTGGTAAGGTTATTGAGATTCTAGAGTTCTAGATAATCTAGAGATTCTAGATGTTCTAGATTTTCTAGAGATTCTAGACACGGTTTGGTACGATGGGTGCGTTGATCCACCTCGGGCCGACACGGGGATCGGCCCCTACCTCTAAACTCTCATCTCTCAACTCACCACCACCTTGTGGCCAGCCACGATATATACGCCGGAGGGGAGGGGGATGTTGCGTTGGCCATCAACATCGCCACTGAAGACTTTGAGGCCAGAAGCGTTGTAGATCATCACGGGTTGGGGATTGGCAGTGAGGACTGCCACGCCTCCTTTGTTAGGTACCACTTGCAAGGCGTGAGCGGGTGCCACCTCCGCGGCTTCAATGCCCACCGTTTCCTTGGTGTTCTTCATGCCTTTCTTTTGATACACACGCACCCAGTCGAAGCGGGTTTCGTAAGTGTGCGATTCATCAGCGGGGGCTGCCCAGGAGCCGTTACCCACACTTTGGTTGAGAATCAAATGGAAGTGTTTGTTGAAGGGCCATTGACCTTTCTTGACATTTGCGGTGTTGCCACGGGTGTAGCGTCCCACCTCCTTACCATCCACATACCAGACTAAGGTCTTGGCATCCCATTCCAGGCGGTAGGTGTGGTAGCGACTGAGGTCCACTGCGACATTAAAGCTTGATGTCGGATTGCCAGTGTTGCCTAAATTGTAGGTCCAGTTAGAGTGCACGGTGTGCCAAGAGCGGTGTTGCGTGTCAATGGTTTCCCAAATATCGATTTCACCACAATTGGGCCAACCTTCACTTTGGTCCTCAGGCATCATCCAGAAAGCAGGGAAGTTGCCCGTCCAGGGGTTTGACAAGATACGACCTTCAACAATACCATAGGTAAAGCCGAACTTACCATAGGATTTAATACCACCGGTGATCATCGGCACATTGTCGGTAGAGCGGTCGGGATTGGGAATGGCACGTGCCACCAAGTCGCCCCCTTGTTCATAGATCACCTCCTTGCTGTCGCTGAGCCAGCGGTTCCACGTTGCCCCATAACGCTGGCAACGCATCCACTTTTCAGAAGTGGGTTGTGAGAAATCGGGTGCATTGAACTCATCGCTGAACACCAATTCCCATTCGCTATCAGCACCTGCCACGAAGTTGGCATATACCTCCACATCACCATTCAAGCAGGTTGCGGGCAGGAGCGCCTCGCCATTGTTGACCGCAAGCGTCGTGAGGTGCCACTGTTTATTACCATTGTTGTATTGCTCCTGATCGAGGTAATGGCCATGCTTCACCACCACATCGCCATCCAACTCAAAACCAGGTGCAGCAGCTGCGAGCACAAGCTTCAGGTTTTCACCCAAGGGCGTAACCATTGTGGGGAGTGCTTGATGGTCGGGCGCAAAAAGATTACCATTGGTGGTGTGGAGCACGAGGCGCTTTTCTGTGCGTGTGATGTTCAGCAGAGCATCAACCACTACCCCACCCTGAGCCAGGAGTTCAGACGAACCCAAGGGCGATGCGTTCTCCACATCTGCCTTCAGACGCATGCGGTAAACACCCTCGGGAAGGAGCTGGGGCACCTGGAACGCGGGGAGGTTCTTATTGGCACCTTCAACCATCTCGCCAGCACTGTTCTTGCCCTGATGCGCAGAGAATGAAACCAATTCACTGGACAGAGAAGGCAAGCCCTCGTCGGTAAACATCGGCGTAAACACGCCATCGTTATTGTAGTCAATATACAGGTAATAATTCAAACCTTCGAGCGCATCTGCCACACGCACCGTCATCGTTGTTGGGGCATAGAACGAACAATGGTCGGCAGTCAAATCCACATAAGCCTTATCGCTGTTGAGCGCCACCTTCTGCTGCGCCCCATCCACTAAGAAGGTCAGTGTGCCGGCATAGGGCGTTGACAAGGGCGCTTCCGCATCAAAGGCAAGGGCATAGCCCGGTGCGTCGTCGGTCGTGGCTTTCTTCACAAACACAGCTTCAAGACGCACATCGCCATCCACCAATGCAGCGGGAATGGTGAGTTGATTATCCTTCATCAAATAAGCTGGAATCTCCGTGGTGCGGTATTGCGCCACACCATGCACGAACTCAGGTCCCGCCAATTCATGGCCATGACGCAAGCGAATCATATCCAGAGCGTAGCCCTCAGCAGGAGCCACCTTTACGGTGAGGTCCGTGCCAAAAGCAATGCTTTCAGGAAGAGGCTCACCCTGGAGTGTGGTAACCGCACCATGTTCCGCCACCACCTCAAGACTGCCCTCCGCCTTATGGACGTTCAGGGCAATGTCGCAAATCGCGCCCCCATTTCTCAGGATGCCATTGCCATCCTCCGCACGACCAGCAGGATCGATGGACGCCCAGTCAATCTTGTAGCGCATCATGTAAAAACCAGGCTTCAAGTCTGAAGGCAATACAAACGAAGGCGGATTAAGCACATTGGAATCGTGAACGCGCTCACCCTTACTGTTGTAGCCCTCGCCTGAGTTTAGCACAGGTTCAGCATAGGAAAACGCCATGATATCGCTACCCTCGGGAATCGTGCCGTCGGCATTCAAGGTGGCATCAAACACGCCGTCCTGACCACGATCGAGATACACAAAACCATTCATCCAGGTACCGGAAAAGCCAAAGAGCGAGGTGAGCGTCTCACCAGCCTTGGCTGAAAACGCAGCATCCTGAATATGACTATAAACCTTTAGGGGCGTTGGCAATTGTTGCGTTTGACTGCCATCAGCCGAGCCATTCAGCGAAATACTGTTTAAGCGCCTACTGGCATGGGTGTAGTCCTGCGAGCGATCAAACACAATGGGATAATCTTCAGCTATCGCTGGCACAGCGAAGAGCGACAGTCCCCAAAAAACAATAGAGGAGAAAATACGTTTCATATACTTAAGATTATTAGAAGCTATAGAGACTATAGAAATTATAGCCCTACAAAGGTAGGACATTTTTGCTAAATCACCAAATTGACAGGTGAAGCAAACAAAGCTGTAAAACAAGGGTTTATATGATATTTATCAAGCGTTTAGGCTCCGTTTTTAACAAAATTACGGTTTAACGAAAGTTTCATGTGAAAAAATTTGTTTGGATTTCTGAAAAAGTCGTAATTTTGAAGAGAAATAGCAACCTTTTTATTCTATGGAAACGTTTTTTCAGAGTCATGCCTATTTGATTGAACACACGAACTTGCCCGTTCGTCGTGCCTTGATGGAGTCAATTGATTGGAGTTATCGATTGATTGGCATCCGTGGTCCACGTGGTGTGGGACGCACTTCTTTCCTTTTGCAATACGCAAAGGATCATTTTGACGTCAGAATGCGTCAATGTCTTTACATCAACTGCAACAGCTTCTACTTCCAGGGTCGTGGTGTGGTTGAATTTGCTGGTAAGTTTGTGTCGCAAGGTGGCTTGGTTTTATTGATGGACCAAGCTTTCAAGCTCAACAATTGGAGAGAACAATTGTGTGAGTGCTACCACAAATACCCCAGATTGCGCATTGTATATACCACCACTTCGGTTCCCCAAGAAGGCAGCGAAGACGATGAATTGTCACGCCTTGCACGCACCTACGTGCTTCACGGCTTCTCATTCCGTGAATACGTGAACCTTCAGACAGGTAATGATTTCCGCTCATACAGCATTGATGAAATTCTGAACAACCATGAGCAAATCCTTAAAACGATCCTTCCTAAGGTGCGCCCATGGCAGTACTTCCAAGAATACTTGCACCACGGTTACTTCCCCTTCTTCCTGGAAAGCCGCAACTTCACAGAAGCCTTGCTGAAGGCCATGAATAATATGATTGAAGTGGATGTGCTCTTTACCAAGCAGATTGAGTTGAAGTACCTTTCACGCCTCAAGAAGTTGCTCTACCTCCTTGCTGTGTCGGAAGACCCCGCACCAAACGTGAGCCGATTGGCTGAAGAGATTGGCACGAGCCGTGCAACGGTGATGAACTACCTGAAGTGCCTTGAAGAAGCGCGCTTAATCAACATGGTGTATCGCGAAGGCGACCAAACCGCCAAGAAGCCTGCAGCAGTTATGATGCACGACACCAACCTGCTCTATGCGGTGTACTCACCCAAGATGGACGATCAGTTGATTATGGAAACCTTCTTCGTCAACACGTTGTGGCGCCACCACCAAGTGCGCAAGAAACGCCGTCCAGGTGCCTACCAAATCAATGGCACAACAGACATTTGCGTATGCGACCGCTCAAAGCGCATGAAGCAAAACAACAACATGTACTTTGCACGCTACAACACCGAAGTGGGCCACGACAAGGACATTCCACTCTGGCTCTTCGGATTCCTTTATTAAATATTGAATAAAAAAGAAGCTGAACCCGCAAGGATTCAGCTTCTTTTTTTTGATAGGAGGGGATAGGAGGGGATAGATTATATAGATATTATAGATGCTATAGATGCTATAGATGTTCTAGATGCTATAGATGCTATAGATGCTATAGATATTCTAGATATTCTAGATATTCTAGATGCTCTAGATAATCTAGACAATCTAGATTCAAGGCTGCTTTTAAGCGCCCTATCGCCCAAAGCGCGACCTCAAATGCGCGACCTCAAAGCGCGGCTTTTGCCATCCCTAACGCTGCCACATAGCCTGTGGTCCAGGCGGCTTGAAGATTAAAGCCACCGGTGACGGCATCGATATCAAGGACCTCGCCTGCGAAGTACAGGTTCGGAATAACTTTACTTTCGAGTGTATTGGCTAAAACCTCGGAGAGGGCCACGCCACCACACGTAACAAACTCCTCACGGTGCGGATAACGCCCCGAAACGCGATAGACATCGGCGGTCAGGGTATTGACTAATTTATTCAGTCCTTTCTTGCCTAACTCTGCCCAAGGTTTCTCCAAGGGCAAGCCACTGCGTTGTAATAAATAATGCCACAGGCGCGATTGCAGGTTAAAGGGGCGCACACTGGAGAGTTGACGCTGCGCATACGACCCTGCCAGGGCTTGAAGTTCGTGCGTGATGATCTCCACATTGGTCTCGCCCACCCAATTCACCATAACCTCAGCCTCGTAATTCTGCTCTGCCAACATACGCGCGGCATGCGAGGAGAGTTTCAGGGCGGCAGGACCACTCATGCCCCAGTGCGTGATGAGCAAAGGTGCCTGTACCTTGAAGTTGGTGCGGGGAATGGACAAGATAGCCTGTTCCACCACCACCCCCATCAACGCGGTGAGTTCGGCATGGGGAATGGTCAAGGTAAATAACGAGGGTACGGGCGGCACGATGGGTTGGCCCAACTGCTGAAGCATATGAAGCAAGCCTTGTGGTTTGGGTTGCCCCCCAGCTGTGATTAAAACCATATCGGCCAACTGAGTCGGTTGGTTTTCGAAATCAAGTTCAAACGTGCTGTCGGGACATGTTCTTAGCGCCACCAGTTTATGGTGGGTGCACACCTTAACGCCCAGTCGGCGGGCTTCGTTTTGCAAGCAGAGGGTGATGCTGTGGGAATCCTGCGATACGGGAAACACGCACTGATCCTCCTGCGTGGTGAGCGCCACGCCATGGTTCTCAAACCATTGATAGGCATCTTCATGGTCGAACACCTTGAAAAGACGCTTCATCAATTGATGGCCGCGTGGATAAACGGACTTTAAATCGCGCACCTCCTCAAATGAGTTGGTACAGTTACAACGTCCGCCCCCACTCACCTCAACTTTTGCGAGGCATCGGCCTGCACGTTCATAAATAGCAACCGAATGGTTCGGACATTGTTCTTTTATGGCGATGGCTGCAAAAAAACCAGCAGCACCGCCACCAATGATTGCAATTCTCATAAGAAAGAGCAAAGAGTAATTGTCTCTATAATTGCTATAGCATCTATAAAATCCTATAGCATTCCCAATAATGATTAACGGTTAACGACGCCGGCGTCGTTAACCGTTTTATTTTATTCGTGTTCTTCCAAGAATTTCTTAGCTTCGATGGCCGCCTTACAACCACTTGCTGCGGCGGTGATAGCCTGACGGTAAAGGGGATCGGCAACGTCGCCAGCCGCAAACACACCTGGTACGTTCGTTACAGGCGTTTGCCCCTCAGTGATGATGTAACCGATTTCGTCGGTATTCACCCAGGGCTTCACGATGTCGCTGTTGGGCTTATGGCCAATAGCAAGGAAGAAACCATCAATTTGAATGTCCAACATCTTTTCTTCAGCAGTACCCTTCTTATACACGAGGTGAGCACCCTCCACGCCGTTGTCGCCAAAGAGGCCCACGGTGTTGGTGTTGAACAATACTTCAATCTTAGGATTGCTGAATACACGGTCCTGCATCGCCTGAGAAGCACGCAAATAATCCTTGCGCACAATGAGATAAACCTTCTGAGCAAGACCTGCGAGGTAAGTGGCTTCCTCGCAAGCGGTGTCGCCGCCACCGACCACAGCCACTGTCTTCTTACGGTAGAAGAAGCCATCGCATGTGGCACAGGCACTGACGCCCTGACCACGGTATTTTTCTTCATCAGCCAAACCAAGGTACTTGGCAGAAGCACCAGTAGCCACGATCAGCGTTTTGCACTGCACCTGAGTATCGTCGTCGAACGTGATGGTGAAGGGGCGCTGACTCAAATCGGTCTTCACCGCAATGGCTGTACGGATCTGAGTGCCGAAGCGCTCACACTGCTGACGAATCTCATCCATCATTTGGTTGCCATCAACACCTTTGGGATAGCCTGGGAAATTTTCAATTTCAGTTGTTGTGGTTAACTGACCACCGGGCTGGATACCTTCGTAAAGAACAGGCGACAAACCTGCGCGACCAGCATAGATACCTGCGGTGTAGCCAGCAGGACCAGAACCTAAGATCAAACAATCAATTAATTCCATATTTTCTGATTTTTAAATATTTACATGTCATCGGAGGTCGATCACCTCAAAGTCGGGATAGTTCTTGGGGTTGAACACAAAAGCATCCTGCGCTACCTTTTGGTTTTCGCGGTAGCTGTTGATGTCAATGTTCATCCATTGCTTGCCCTTGCGGAGCTTAACGTAATAGGGGCGTTTCTGACTTTTATCGATACACACAATCAACTCCTGTACGGAAGCTTTCTTGGATTGGGCGGTCATCTTTACCTCATGGGCGCCACGTCCGCTATGGGTGGTGTTTTTCATGTTGAGCGCATACCCTTTTTGATAGAGGGTCATGAAATACATGGGATTCATGGCCTGGATTTCCTCGGGCGTGGGGTGGCTGACATTAACTTCATTGCTGCCCTGGTAAATGGTCCATAATGTGGTGCCGTCGAACCAGGCTTGAATGACATTGGTCTTGAGCGCGAATTGTTCGCCCTTCAAGGTAATGGTGCCCATTACGGCCTGAGCACCTTCCATGCCTCCTGCAGCGGTGAATGCCACGACAGTGCCACTGCTCTTTTGAAAGCGCTGTGCGGTTTCGTTAAGTATGTCCTGAGCCGTCTGAGCCCATGCATGGGCGCTCGTCAATAGCCAGGCGGCTATAATTAATAGGTATTTCTGCATAACAATTTGTTTTTTTGGGGGGATAGGAGGGGATAGGAAGTTATAGGAAACTATAGGAAGCAATAGGAAGACCTAGACATTCTAGATAATCTAGAGGCTCTAGAGATTCTAGATGCTCTATATTTTCTATAGATTCTATATTTTCTATAGATTCTATTGATTCTAGATATTCTAGACACGGATTGGTGAGATTTCCGCGTTAATTCACGACGGGCCGACACGGGGATCGGCCCCTACCTCTCAACTCTCCAACCTAAAGCGAATTGAGCTTGACTTCCAGCTCCGCCAGATCGGCGCAATAGACTTCGCGGGGCTTGGCGCCGCGTGTGGGACCTACGAGGCCCACCTTTTCCATTTGGTCCATGAGGCGACCGGCACGGTTGTAGCCTATTTTGAAGCGGCGCTGAATCAAGGAGGTTGAGCCTTGCTGCGTCGATACGATTTCGCGTGCGGCATCGGCAAACAGAGGGTCGAGACTGCCAGAGTCAAAGCCCTCGCTGCCACCTGCACTGCCACCGTCCTCAACAGGCGGTTCAGGCAATTCAAACGCACTGACGTAGCTTTGCTGACAAGCGATGTGCTGACAGATCTGTTCCACCTCGGGCGTATCTACAAAGGCACATTGCACACGCGTTGGGGTGTTGCCCGCTAAGAAAAGCATATCGCCCTTACCCACGAGTTGGTCGGCGCCCTTACCATCGAGGATGGTGCGCGAGTCGATTTGCGACATCACCTTAAATGCCATACGCGCTGGGAAGTTGGCCTTGATGGTACCGGTGATGATATTGGTTGTGGGACGTTGCGTTGCAATGATCATGTGCATGCCCACAGCGCGCGCCAACTGGGCAATACGGGCGATGGGGAGTTCCACCTCCTTGCCTGCCGTCATAATCAAATCACCAAACTCATCAATCACCACCACAATATAGGGCATGTAATGATGGCCGTGCTCGGGGTTGAGCTGACGGTCCACGAACTTGGCATTGTATTCCTTGATGTTGCGCACACGCGCTTTCTTAAGCAGATCGTAGCGTGTGTCCATTTCCTGACAGAGGCTGTTCAGGGTTTGGATGACCTTCGTGACATCGGTGATGATGGGATCGCCCTCGCCAGGAATCTTCGCCAAGAAATGATTTTCGATCGGCGCATAGATGGAGAATTCCACCTTCTTGGGGTCCACCATCACGATTTTGAGTTCGGCGGGGTGCTTCTTATAAAGCAACGAGGTGATGATGGCATTCAACCCAACGGACTTACCCTGACCCGTAGCCCCTGCCACAAGCAAGTGGGGCATCTTGGCGAGGTCAACCATAAACACTTCATTGGTGATGGTCTTACCTAAGGCAATGGGGAGGTCGAACGTGGTGTCCTGGAATTTCTTGGAGTTCAGGATGCTCTCCATCGACACGATGAGGGGGTGCTGGTTGGGCACTTCAATACCGATGGTACCCTTGCCGGGAATGGGAGCAATGATACGCACACCGATGGCTGAGAGATTCAAGGCGATATCGTCCTCCAAATTGCGAATGCGCGCGATCTTCACCCCTGGCGCAGGCGTGATTTCATAAAGCGTGATCGTTGGACCAATGGTGGCCTTAATTGAAGAGATCTCAACGCCGAAGTTTTTCAACACTTCGGTGATGCGGTCTTTATTGGCCTTGAGTTCCACATCGTTCTGCATCAAATCGCCATCAGCATATTTCTTAAGCAACGAGAGCATGGGGTATTTGTAGAACTCCAAATCCTTCTTGGGATCGTAGGGTCCTTGAAGCTTAACATCCTCAACCGTGGAGCCATCGGCCTTCTCCTCGTGCACGCCGGCCTCAATGATGAAGTCCTGATCGTTCTTCTCCGGATTCAAGAACTCAACGATGGCTGGTTGTTCGGGTTCATCCCCCTCCTCTTCGGTCGGTTCCGCTTCTTCGTCTTCATCGTCCGACTCCTGAAGTTCATCGTCATCGGTCGATGCCGTTTGCGGTGTGTCTTCGGTCAGGGCGATTACCTCGCCTGTGGTTAAGTCCACCGTCAAAGGTCCTGCTTCAGTTTCCACCTGTTGCACATCGCCTTCAACATCTTCGGCATCGGCTTCATCGCCGTTATCGTCCTGCTCTGCCTTTGGTTTACGCTTGGGCAAATGTTCCTTCACAAAACTTGTTGGGTTTAAGAACGTGCGGATCACATGAAGCGCCTTTGAACTCATATAAACGATGTAGCACAAGGCCAAGGTCACACAAACCACGAAAGCACCAGTCACGCCCATTTGCTTCTCTAACAGGGCACGCACGTATTCGCCGTGCTCGCCACCCAAATAAAACGTGAGTGAATAAAACATTTGTTCGGGCAGGGTGTGGCACGCCAAAAGACTTAGCATGACGGACGACCACACCAACAACAACGTGCAGTGGATAAACGCCTTGAGCAACTTAATCTGATAGGCCTTGGTGCAACGCAAACCAATGAGCACGATATAGACAGGAATCAAAAAAGCACTAAATCCAAAACATTGCTGCATGAGGTAATGCGACAGCTTCGCTCCCCAAATGCCACACACATTCTTGGGTTGCTCAAGCAAACCACTTTCAATGTTGGAAAGATCCATGTAGCCACTGCGGACATTCGAAACCATGGATACAAGAATAAATATCGCGATGGCAATGAGGATAAAACCAATAGCGCTATGGAACTTTTCACTCTTCAGGATATTGAGTAAATTGTCGCCAAGCACTTTCTGAAGGAGTGTACGATCGTCGTTCACCACCTTCTTGGTCGCAGATTTTGCAGGTTTATTTGGTGTGTTTTTTGAAGCCATATCAGTTTTTGGATTTGAACTACAAAATTACAATTTATCTTCGAAAGTATCTAAGATTTAAGATGAAATTAGAAAAGAGTTGAGAGTTGAGAGAGGAGAGTTGAGAGTTGAGAGTTGAGAGAAGCCATCCGGCATGTAGGGGCCGATCACCGTGTCGGCCCGTCATGGATCAACGCACCCATCGCACCAATCCGTGTCTGAAGGATAAGAGTACAGAGCACAGAGTACAGAGTACAACTGCCGTGCGGCTTGCTCTTCCCTACTCCTAGTGCCTTTGCTTTCATTTCATTATCTAGAATTAGAGAATTTGAGAATTTTTGCTCACAAGTGAGCCCGTGCGGACTGCAAGATGCCGAAGGTATCTCCGCTCTGTAACCGCGGTGGTTGGCGCAGAGCGCCTACCCCCAGTCCCAACAGAACCCCATTGTAGCACCCCGAAGGGCGTGCCCCAACAAGAGGACAAGGTTCTCTCAACTCTAAACTCTCATCTCTCAACATTTGTTGCGTTAATGACGACGGGCAGACACGGGGATCGGCCCCTACCTCTCAACCCTCAACTCTCAACGAGCCAAAGGCTCCTCTTAACCTCTTAACGGACCTTTAGGTCCCTCTTAACGAGGCGAAGCCTCTTCTCTCCTCTCTAAACTCTAAACTCTCAACTCTCACCCCATAACACATTTAACATTTTGCTTTGATCCTTTCGCCAAAATCTTTAAAAGCCCGAAAAATCAAAATGAAAGTAAAAGGATCAAAAAAGTTTCATTTTGTAAAGTTTTTGAAAAAGGCGTTGATCCTTTCGGGTTTTGGCACGGTTTCTGAAATTTGGATTTTCCTATAAAACATAGTAAATTTGTGTAGAAAGTAGAAGGGGGCCTCAAAGCCCCCTTTTTTCGTGTCAAAAGGATCAAAAAAATTGCGAAATTTGGTTTGATGTGGTTAAAATTTGGTTTGATGTAGTAAAAATTTGGTCCGACTTAGGAAAAATTTCCCGCCGAGTCGTTCGCCAAAGGTCCGATTTTGACCCCTCGAAGCCCGTTTAACTTTTTTCTATAAACTTTAACAATGTGACAAAATGATATTTTTCACTTTTTGAAAAAAAGTTGAAATTTGGCAAAAAACGGGCAAAATTTGTGACATTTTTGAGAGATAAGAGATGAGAGTTGAGAGAGGTAGAGGGCGATGACTGTTTCGACCCGTGGTGGATGAACGCACCAATCGCACCAATCCGTGTCGGTTCGTCTCTAATCAACGCACCTATCTATCTCAAATGTAAAGGGCAAGTAGGGACGCCAGCATCCCTACTTGCCCTTTACGCTACGGTGTTCAAAATAGACATGATTACCAAGATCTGAAAAACAAAGATTTATTATCGATTATTAGTAAGCATTCGATAAATGCGCTTTTTATAGAATATTTCAAAAAACAAGAAAACTGCGTTAGGACATTATGCACGCCTAATAATAAAGAGCGAAACATTGTCCAAACGCAGTTTGTTTATAATATAATTACAATAAAACATAGGTTGGAATCAATATAAGAATCGCAATAAACAATGCCAAGCCTATAACATTCCATATTCTCTGATTACTTGCAAATTGTTCTATGCTTGTGTTTTTTTGTTTCGCAACATTCCAAGCCATGTTATTTCCTCTAAACCCTAAGAAAAAGCAAATTCCCAAAGAGATTACTGCGCCAACAAGAGGTATAAAATTAATAAGAATTATAATTAATGGCCAATAAATGCCATTACATAGCGCCCATAACCATGAAAGGGTAAAAGCCCCCCAATTCCATTTTTTCAAAATCAAGGGAGACTGCGCATGTACTTCTTTTTTTACTTCAACGGTTTGCTTTATTTCCTTATTCAAAGAATCTTGAACAAAGCCCTGTGGTGGATTCTTTTTCCCTGGTGGCACCTTAATATGAGTGGCTTGGGGCTTGACATTTTCTTTTACTTCTGAATTTAAAGATTCAACTTGACTATTTTCCAGTTCCGAAAAAGGAAATTCACGTGCTACAATCCAAACGGTGTCTTTTTCAAGTTTAATCTTAATTTTCTCATCAAAATTATCAAGCAATCCATTATCAATCAGTTGGTCAAAGGTAAAACTTTGAGGTAAGACCGAATCATCTATTTTTACAAGATATTTATGTTTCATATAAGAAATAAATAATATTTATGAGAATATTCCAGCTAAGAGAGCTCCTATAAAAATCAGCCAAAAAACAAGAGAACATCCATCGAAATCATCATCATTTGACGGTACTACTGGAGTGGGATTCGTTGGAGTCGTTGAGTTACCTGATTGATAAATTTCCACCTTCACTTCATCTCTTCCTGATTTTAGTTTAAAGAAATCTTCTCGTGAACTTGAACTATTATTTTGATCAGCCCGAACCGTCAATGTATTTCCACTCTGAGATAAATGAATCCATGACCTAGCCTCTACAGAAATACTCCATGAATCGTTTGCTGTAACTGTAATTGTTCTCGTCCCTCCCTGAACTTGAAAATGCAAAGAAGTAGTTGATAATTTCAGCCCTGTTCTCCTTGTACGACCTGAACTATTAGGTTCTGGATTCCTAACAATTTGCCCAAATTCATCAATTCTGTATCCTTTAGGCTTTTTTGTTTTTGACGCAGCTGAGCGAGTTTCAGGCTTTATTTCTTCAAGTTCTCCGCTTTCATTTATCCTATATTTGGGTTTTGATGAAGACTCATACAAATTAAAAGGAAAATCTCTCGCAACACACCAAGTTTCACTCGTATTTAAACGAACCTTTATATTCTCATCATAATCATCTAAGAGCCCCACATCAAGCATTTCATCCAAACTATACTTGCCAGACAACTCCTCACCATTTATCATTACAAGATATTTTTTATTCATGTGTTTAAAAATCTCTATACATCAAAAACATTGCGAAATATCCACCAAAAAAAATAAATACTTATATACACCTTAAGAGTATATCTATGGTAAATAAAGCGATTTAATTTATCAAATATATGATTATAATTGTACCACGTTGCTATAACCGCAAGAAAAGCATACGGAACAGAAATTACAAAAAAATAATTGTAATTTAACGCCCTCACAAACTCACCACGTAATAATGCATGCAGCGCCCTTTGGAAACCACATGCTGGACATTGCGTATTAGTAAGTTCAAGCCAAATACACTTAATCGGAAATGATTCTATTAAAGGGTCAACAAAATAATAAAACGTAACCATGATAATTATTATCACAGGCAAAACGTATGGCATTATTTTGTTAACCCTTTTATTCATACCCAAAATTATAAAGCTCCTGCGAATCCGAGGATAAAGTAAATAACACTACCAATAAGACCAAAAATAAAACCAAACAAAGAATATTTCTTTGCATTTTCAGCTGCCTCTCTTGCTGCTGCATGGTCACCACTTCTGTAAAGACCATCTACTTTAGCAGCATTAATAATAGCAACAATACCAAGAGGTAAGCAACAAAAAATTGTTGAAAGGATAGCCCAAATCATATTATTATCAGGCTTAGAAACATAATTTCCCATAAATTGTAATTATTAAGTTTAAATAGAATTATTTTTTATCCAACAATTGAACATATACATATAAAAGCAATAAAACCAATCCAGGCATAAATAGACCACATCGTCCACTGTTTTGAATTTTCTGAAGCACGAATTGCTTCGTTCACTCTTCCTTCAAAATACAACGAATCAACTTTCAACGATTCAATCAAAGCTAATATGCCAAAAGGTAGGCAAATTGAAATTGTAATGATTGCCCAAATCATGTTTGAATCTGGTTTTGGTTGACGTTTTGGATTGGAATTACGATTTATTGTTCCATCATCGTTCATTGAAAAGTTTGCCATCTTATTTATGTTTCAATAGTCTCTTGACTCTCTGCATAATTTACTTCTATGCTCGTTGTCACCTGAAGAGGATATGAGAAAATTTCAGCCATCTCACCACCAATCTTAGGATTATTTGTGTTACAAATCAACGTGTATTGCGATAAATTATGAATCAATCGCTGCGTATATTGCTCATTGTCCCTATTCAAAAGGTCAAGAATCATTTTTACAGCAATGGTCGTCACAAAATTAATATCAACGGAAATACCAGGTTCGAAGGTTCCCACTTCACCCATATACAAATGCGTGTTGGCATTTACTCGTCCAGACGATTCTCCGAGAGCACTCATGAAATCTGAGTATGCAGGCATTCCTTCGGGAAGGCAATAAAATATTTCACCCGCGAAAGCTCTTTCCCAACAACCGATAGAGATAAAAGGCATCTTATAGGGTTTTGCAAGCATTGAGTCTGCATACAAATCACCCTCACGATTATCTGCACAGCCAACAATAATTGTATCACTATTACAGAAAGGCGTTATAACATGGAATGGGACTTCCTGAATTTTTCTATGCTCAGTAAAGACCTGTGCTGTTGGGTTAATCTGAAGAATACGTTCCTTGATGGCTGTTGTCTTGTATTTACCCACATCCTGAACACCACATTGATGACGGCAAATATTATGATAACCCAAAATGTCCATATCAACAAGGAAGAAACGACCTACTCCAGCACGCGCAAGTTCAAGAGCCACAAGACTACCTACAGAACCACAACCCAAAATAATAGCCCCCTTCCTTAACATAATATCAGACTCTAAAATACCTGTATTACGTGAGAAGATATCCATTTTAAGTTGCACAGGTTCCAATTCGCAAACGCAACCTGAAGCATCAATAAATTTCACAGATTCACCTTCATAAAAACCCGCGAGTTGATTGTTGGGCAACACTTCTGGCTTTTCAGCATAGAATTTTCCTATCACAACAGGTGACACACCTCCCATTTCAGTCGAAACAGTATTCAAGCCAACAATGTTGTAATAGTTACTTTCCTCTAAAAAATAGCCCCAAAGCACAGAATCTTCTTTTGGCATTCCATCAGGGTAGCAAACCGTTGGTTTACGTTTTTTACCCTTCATAAATTTATTAGGATCAATTTTTTCAGCCATAGTTACTCTTTTTCTTTTGAAGTTTCGGATTCTGTAGCAGTTGGTTCTACTGAATCGTTTTGCTGTTTTGAAGTATTTCCTTCTGAGTCAACAGAGTCTGCGTTTTCATCAGAATTAACATTTTCATTCAGGACATTGCCAGCATCCGTTTTAGAAATACTTTCTTTATAAATAGTGTCTTCAGAATTAGCGTTTTTACTTATTTCTAAAAAATTTTGCGTAAAATCATCCTTAATAGAGAATATAGAAATTGTAAACGCAACCAAAGCAAGCATTAAAACAATTGTAAACCTGTATTTCTTGACTTGATTTTTAAAATTTTCTAAATCCGAAATATGCTCATCCTTTCGCTGATCACCGTCTTTTTCAGAGTAACTTACATCTACACGACTACTCGAAGAGGAACCAGTTTTGTCATCGGTAACATCTGAATGACCAACCTGCTTTTCTGTTGTATGAACAGAATTGACATGAGATAAAGGCTTCTCAACACGTGGACTATTACTTCGAGTTTGACGTTGTGGCGCGTAAGGATGCAAATCACGCTCTTCTCCACGATAGTATTTAAGCTTGAAATAGTCTTCAGGAATAAGATCTGAACCAACCTCAACATCGACTACCTGATAATTGGGACGTCCTACATTTCTCGCATTTGAATGTGAAAGATAATACATTGTCATGCGGAATTGGGGGTCAACATTAACTAAGGCAGAAATCACGCCTTTAGGATTTTGGGCTGCAAACGTTGAATTTGTGCCATCATCCGTTCCCGAGAAATAATCCATACTTCCCGGATGACGATGCCATAATCCCAACAATTCCAAGGGAGTTTCATATTGCTCCGCAACAGATTTTGCTAAATAATTTACAAAAGTTCTGTTGTACTCAAAATATCCATACTCATGAAATACGTTGTCGCCTTCGCGTCCTTCTCCATATCCAGGAGGAAGCACTTCCATTACAATCCAGCATCCATTATCAAGAACATGACCTAATAATATACCGCCTGTTTCTACAGGTTCCCATTCAAATGTTTCCCTGATGATAGCATTATATGCCTTATCAGAGAATACTACAATTTGACAATTATTATCCATAATTAGATTCCATGATGTTCATTGAATTTAGATTGAGGTAAGTCGCCCGTAAGCACTAATTCATAAGCAGTTAACCACTTGATAGCCCATGCCAGCACAGAAGCGGCTGTTGTTATTGTAGAACCAGCCTTTGTGTCACTCGCTTCAGCTGTACACAAATAATATTGACCATTGGAATCTGGCAGAAGATGTGAAGGTCTGAATCCACAAAAATCAATCAAATCATCTACATCTGGAAGTACAGGATAAATATGAACAGAAGAACCCATAGCCTGGCGTGGATGATTCTGCTCATACACTGCCATTAATGTATAGGTCTTACGTTCACCAAATTTAGTTTCATAAACACCAGGTGTTACATCCCCTATCCAATATAAACGCCCATCATCCAAAACCCCAAGTTCAAACCCATCAAATGCCTTAGCCATAGCCATCTTCTCCATTTCAAGCAATTCCGGGTCATTTTCATACCATTGATAAGCCAATTTTCCTGTTGGAATACTAATCGAAGATGCCTCACCTCGTTTATCAACAACACCACCTCCCTTTGTTAAAGTAACTTTACCACCTTCAAGTAACTTGCGCTTAAGTTCTGCACGTTTTGCAGCAAGCGAAGCATCATCTGCAAGTTTTCCGGTAGGAATATCAATTGAAGTTGTTGCCGTTTTATTTGTCTCAACTTTTCCACCACCACCAATAGAAAGACGTTGCCCTTTAAGCAATTTTTCTTTAATTTCAGCACGCTTCGCAGCAAGTGAAGCATCATCAGCCAAACGGCCTACGGGAATATTAAATGTAACCATATTGAAAAGAATTAATGATTAAAACTAAAAGGATTTGTATTAAGTATTTTTAATTGATTGATATGAGTTTCAAGAGCTGTCATACGATTATTTAGTAATACAGACTGCGTTTCAAAATCTTTAGATTCTGTTTCGTACGACTTAAGTACATCAACACAATCTTGCATTTCCGCTTCTAAAGCACGCTGTGTCAACTCTATATTACTTGTTATACTTTCCTCAAAATCATCGAATTTTTCAGACACATACGTTCTTAACTCATTTATTGCCAAAGTAATTTTGGGAGAAAGTTGTTGTTTAAGTTCCATTACCTTCTTTTGTCTGTTGGACGAACTCTGTGACTTCCACACAAAGAATCCTCCGGCTGCAAGTCCTGCAACAACTCCTGCTATCGGACCTAATAAACATGCTCCTACTCCATATCCCAAAGAACCAATCCCCAATGAGGGTAAAGCATTGCGAGCTAAACCAAACATATCATCAGACATGGAAGTAGAACTCTGTCTGTTCAATTCTATTGACTGCGTATATTTTTCGTCTAACGATTCAATCTCTGAACCTAAAATTTCATTCACAGCCTCAAAAACAGCATCCAAACGAACATTAACATCCTCAATAAGGCTGTTGAGAGCCTCATTAATCTGGTCTAACACCCAATTTGCTCCATATTCTTCTTCGACCTCCTTTTGAGCAAGAATGCCATCTAAAAATTCTGTAGGCAACATAATGGACTGACTTTGAAGTTCATTAAGCAAATTTGTTCTTGAGCGCCTCAGTAACGTTGTTATATTGCGACGTAACTTTGAGGAAGGCGATGTAAGTTCTTGCTTATATTCTCTTAATTCCAAAAGATAGGATTTAAATAACTCCACATCAGATTGATCTGGTTCTTCAAGTTGCACAAAATCCACTTGAGTTTGCTCAAGAGCTTCATTTAAAAGTCCTACCAAGACTTCTTTTATCTCATCAAGTTGAGAATTAGCACTACCTTCAGGCAGCTCTTGTTCAAAATTTGAAGACAAAATATCTTTTATGGAACTAACTTCTTCACTTTTCCCACTTGCCTCAAGAATACTTTCAACTTTCGTCAATGCAAGATAGAGACGCGATTTATACTCTTTCGGAGTCATAATTTAACTATTATATGCAATAAAATGTATCGTAGAAATTCACATCGTAACTATCGCAATAGTTAAGAATATGAAGTTGCTGTTCACAATACAATGCAGAGTTATAATCTCCCATAGCATTGAAATAATCGATAGAGTCGTTCAAGAAATCTTTATAGCACTCATTGTTAAGTTCATAAAGTCCGTTTGAATCAGCATATGAATTCCAAGACATTTCTGGTGAGAAATTAATCTGGTTCATACCATTATAGTACGTATTCACTAAGGCTTGGTTAACAAGATTGGTATCAACGTAATTATTGAACTCATATCCTGAGAAAATTTGTTCAAACGCAATATTATTCGATGCCACATCAAAGTATGCATTGACCAAAGAAGACATGGGATACACAGGTGTTTCCAATGACATATCATAAACAGGAATTGAATTACTTAAATCATAGAACAACAAAAAGTCTGTGTAATCAAGTCCGGCGACATTATCTATATGCCCTACTTCATAATCAAAGTTTGCCATATTGTTTGATGTACTGGGCACAGG
This sequence comes from Alloprevotella sp., assembly GCA_045612125.1. Lineage (GTDB taxonomy): Bacteria > Bacteroidota > Bacteroidia > Bacteroidales > Bacteroidaceae > Alloprevotella. The sequence goes on along the minus strand of JAZKYK010000060.1, from coordinate 28,150 downwards.
TTCATCTGTTGCAACCATAAAACATGACGCATCTTTCCAAGCATCCATAAATTGGTCGATTGGATACGCCCTATTATGATCTCCATTACCAGGGTCTGTAACATACACCATTATATTATTTGGATCGGAAGTATCAATACCACTTACAATTAGTGCATGATTAGGAGTCTCGCCCAAAAAGAAATCATGAAGCCACTGAAGGAAACTATTTCCCCAAAGTTCGTCAGCGTCAACGCCAACAATAATTTTGTGACCTTGAGAAAGTTCGTTCATTATATCAAAGACATCTGCATTGTATTGTTGATGATTGGAAACACCACCATCATTCAACAATTTGCCGACATCTTCAAAAGCAGTTCCGTCACCGTTATACCATCCTTGTTCAAAAGAATATTGAACACATTGATCCTCAGTTACAGGAATACCAAACTCATTCAAAATAATCTGCTGGGACTTAATTGCACATGTATCAGCATACGTCTGCTGAAACTCATCTCCAGGTGTACCAATCACACGGTCACCATAATTGTCAATAATAAAACGGTCAGCCATTGTTAATAATAATCAAAGTTCTGCATAAGTCTCCACTGCAGAAGAAAAATAAATAATTATTAACGGCACAAAAAAAGCGTGGAGAACTTACCTGTTGTTCATCCCGCTACTCAGGCTCTCGCATTGCCCAATTCTAGTGAATGAACAACGTCAGAGCCCACGCCGATATGAATACAATACACCCAACCATACGCATCGTTTACAAAATAACGAAAACGTATGTTTGGGGGTGAGAATAATCACACCCCGAGGACATCTACCGTTGCTTTCTTTGCTAGAATTTGAATTTGCGAGATTCGAGTAGCCAAAGAATAGCGTCAAGTAAACGCCTTTAATATGTCGCAATCCTAACCCACCCTTCCTCCCCTACAAACATAAGGGCTCGGCGTAGGCAAAATAGGACTTTCATGTTGTTAAAATTTCAAGAAAGAGAATATCAACAAACATAGCGACAAATTTATAAATTATTAACGAATAAAAAAAATATAAACTATATAAATTCAAGACATCTGATTTATTTCCGAAATTTCAATATCAAAAAGAATCAGGCGTGCCTTTGTCGGGCACGCCTGATTCTTTGGATATATGTATTATGCATTTTCTTCGCTTGCGCTTGACGATGCTTGAGCGGCTTCCTTAGCACGTTGCGCCTGTTTGCGGCGGCGCGTGCGGCTGTTGCCCGATTGCTTTTTCTTGCGTTGGGGCACGGCTGCGGAAGGGGTGGGCTCTGCTTCAGGAGTTTCGGAAGATTCAGTGGGCTCCGTTGCGGTGTCTTGATTCTTCTGTACTTTAGCTTTCTCGGCAGCATTGAGCTTGGCTTGTTCCTGCATCTTTGCCGCTTCCATCTTTCTTTCTCTTGAGCGGCGAATACGTTCGGCCTTTGAAAGGCGCTTTTTCTTGGGTTCTGCCTGCGTTTCTTCATCCAAGGTTTCAGTGGCAAGGACTTCAGAAGCGGTGAGCAACTCTGTTATGGGTTGCGCCTCAGAAGCGGGTTCCATCTGTGAGGGCTCCTGTAGTTGGACTTCTGATGCTTCTTGCGTTGCACCTGACTGTTGCTGCGCTACAGGCTCGAGGTCGGCGCCTTCATTAAAGGCTTCGTCCGTCAGAAGTTTCTTAGCGCGCTTTGATGCTCGCTTGGCATTCCTATTGACGGGAGCTTCATCGCTTTCAGAAGGTTCTTTTGCGCTGTCCTCTACCCCTTCCTTCTTGGTGTATTCACCGAATGTGGAAACCTTTTTCTTGGGGGATTTACGAGCTTTCTGTGCCTCGGGTGCCTCTTCCGTTTGGGTGGGCTTCGCCTCGGGTGCCTCCTTGGCTTCGGGTTGAGCGTCAATCTTCGGCTGTGGCTCAGAAATCACGGTTAGGTAGCTTGTGCGTTCAGCATCGGCAATGGCGGCTTCAGCGAGTGCAACTGCCGTTGCTTTCTTAACCGCAGGAACGGGTTTGGCAGGTGCTTCCTGAGGTTTTGCCGTTGGCTTGGGTGCTACAACAGCAGGTTCCTGTTTCGCTGGCTTTTCGGCAGGCTTCTCAGCTGATTTCTTAGGCTTTTCAACCTTATCCTCTTGCTTCTCAACGGGTTTTTCAGCAGGCTTCTCTTGCTTTTCAACGGGTTTCTCTGGTTTTTCAACCTTAGGACGCACCATTTGTGGTTTTGGCGCTTGAGGTTCGGGTTTCGCTGGTTTTTCTTCGGTCACTACCTGGAGGGTGCGTTCAATCTCATCGATCTTAGGCAGCACTGCCATTTCATTGGCTTCCATAGCTGTGCGCTTCTCTTTAGAGCGGAAGATCTTGTCCACCAGGCTTTCATTGCGTCGCAACTGCATGAGTGTTTCCTTAGCGGCTGCTTGCTGCGCCTCTTTCTTGGAATAGCCCGTGCCATGGCCGAAGTACAATGATTCTATAAGGACATTGCAAACAAAGATGGCTTCCTTTTGCTTGTCGGAATCATTCACCGTCATTTGGAACTCATTCTGGAGTTTATTCTTCTGGCACCATTCAAGGAGTTTGCTTTTGAAGTTCACTTCCTGGTTTGCCACCCCATCAAGGTCCATTAAACGACCCAGAATTTGCTGCTTGATAAAGCGCTGACAGGTTTTATAACCACGGTCAAGGTACACAGCCCCCATGAGGGCCTCAAAAGCATTACCGCCGATGTGCGAGTTGTGCGACGTGTTACGTGTGGACACCTGCACCAGTTGGTCAATGCCAAGGTCCTTAGCCAATCGATTGAGCGACTCACGCTGCACGATCTTTGAACGTGTGGCGGTGAGGAATCCTTCGTGTTTCTTTTCAAAATGATGGAAGAGGATATCGCTCACAACAGTTTCGAGCACGGCATCGCCAAGGAACTCAAGGCGTTCGTTGTTCAGCATTTGTCCTCGCTTATCGCGAAAGGCCTGCGACTTATGGGCAAAAGCTATTTTGTAGTAGTCAATGTTTCGAGGGTAGAAACCCAAAATACGGTATAAGGCGGAACGCAACTCCCTATCTTTTCGGAAAGGGAGTCGCAATCTTTCTATAAATTTTCTGATCATTATAAGTTAGGGTTCATCGTTTAAGGAATAGCGAGTAATTCTCGCGCGAATTACCCCTTATCCCTTATACTTCTTCAAGATACAGCACGCATTGTGACCGCCAAAGCCAAAGGTGTTGCTTAATGCAGCATTGATGGTGCGTTGTTGTGCTTTATTGAATGTAAAGTTAAGGTTATAGTCAATGTTATCATCGTTGTCGCCTTCTTCGTGGTTGATTGTAGGAGGCACGATGTCGTTTTGTACTGCCAAGCAGCATGCCAAGGCTTCAACTGCACCAGCAGCACCGAGCAAGTGGCCTGTCATTGACTTTGTAGAACTGATATTGAGCTTGTAAGCGTGGTCGCCAAAGAGCTTCTTGATGGCCTTTACTTCAGACACGTCGCCCACGGGCGTTGAAGTGCCGTGTACGTTGATGTAGTCGATATCTTCGGGCTTCATCTCAGCATCTTCGAGCGCTGACGACATCACGAGGTGTGCGCCCAAACCTTCGGGGTGTGACGCTGTGATGTGGTGGGCATCGGCCGACATACCACAACCAGCTACTTCGCAATAGATCTTTGCACCGCGAGCCTTAGCGTGTTCCAATTCTTCAAGGATGAGCACTGCCGAACCTTCAGCCATTACGAAACCATCGCGTGAAGCAGAGAATGGGCGGCTTGCCGTTTCGGGGCTTTCGTTGCGTGTTGACAAAGCGTGCATGGCGTTGAAACCACCTACACCGCAGGGGAAGATAGCACCTTCTGCACCACCTGTAACCATCACGTTAGCCTTACCCAAGCGGATGAGGTTGAACGCATCGGCAATAGCGTTTGTTGAAGACGCACATGCTGAAGTTGTGGTATAGTTAGGTCCGTGCAAACCATACATGATTGAGATTTGACCTGTGGCGATGTCGGCAATCATCTTGGGAATAAAGAAGGGGTTGAACTTAGGACCCATTTCCTTACCATTGATGGCCCAGTTGCTACATTCTTCTTCGAATGTGTGCATACCACCAATACCTACACCAAGCACAACGCCCACGCGGTTGCGGTCGAGTGTTTCCATATCGAAGTTCGCATCCTTCATAGCCTCCATGGCGGCAACAATAGCATATTGCTCATAGAGGTCCATCTTGCGAGCTTCCTTACGATCGATAAAGTCGGTTACTTTAAAATTCTTTACTTCACAAGCAAATTGAGTTTTGAATTGCGAAGCATCAAAGTGTGTGATAGGACCTGCACCACTCTTACCAGCCTTGAGGGCTTCCCATGTTTCTTCAACAGTATTACCAACGGGAGTAAGTGCGCCTAATCCTGTTACAACAACTCTTTTTAATTCCATAACGATATTTAGTTTTACGTTTTTAATTGAATCACTACAAAAAAGCAAGGCGTGTACGACTCATTTTTTGTATCCACCCAATAGGCCTAATAAGATGTTCCTATTAGGCTTACTGCTGCTGGCGGTAACGTTTAAATGCGGAACGCCATACTTGTGTGTATCAAGTAGAATGATTCTGTGACAGAGTTATAACTCCTTAAATGATTTTGTAAAAAAATAGTTCAACGAAAAGCTGAAAAAGCAATCCTTTTTCTAAAAAAACCAAAAAAAGGCTTAACGTTTAACGTTGATGAGGTTGTTCAGAACAAACCTCAAACGCTATACGTTAAACCTTCTTCAGCGGTCAACTTAGTAAAAGATGATCGTTGTCGGCTAATGGATTAAGCCAAGTGTTCTTCGATGTAAGCAATTGCATCACCTACAGTTGCGATCTTTTCTGCATCTGCATCGGGAATTGTTACCTTGAATTCCTTTTCAAGTTCCATGATGAGTTCTACAGTATCCAAAGAGTCTGCACCGAGATCACCTGCGAAGCTTGCTTCGTTTGTAACATCTGCTTCGTCAACGCTGAGCTTTTCAACGATGATTGCCTTTACTTTAGCTGAAATTTCAGACATAGTTGTTTTGTTTTATTAGTTAATATTATTCAGTCAACTTGAAAATGTAAATATTACACTTTTCAGTGTGCAAAAGTAAATCATATTATTTAATTGGCAAAGAATTTTAAAGAAAATAACATGGTTATTGCTCACTTTTATACATTTTGTGCAATATTCAACCCAAAACAAGCGGTTAAAATAGCCAACAGGCTATAAAAACCTGGGAAGAGATAAAGCTTTTAGGGGTATTGAATCCATGGTGCATCAAATCGACTCAAGCCCATTGATAGAACCGGCCTAAAGCGGATCGACGTCAAAATAGATTTGAACGCGCTTAAACTGCTCCTGCGCCACAAGAGCGGCACGCGCAGCAAGGAGCGTGTTGCGCACTCCTGCGACAGAGAGTTTTGGCGACACCTTGAGCAGCAGTTTGCGGATGTACAACAACTGAACGCGCGACACGTAAGGGCGCTCTGGACCAAGCAAGCAATTGGGGAAATGGGGCGCAAGGAGCGAAGAGAAATACTGCGATGCAGCCTCAACAACGGCATCGTCGCGATGTTTGAGGTAAACATTAATGATGCGGCAGAACGGTGGATAGTTAAACATCTGGCGCTCATGCATTTGCTGTGCATACATCTGCTGATACTGGTTATTCTGGATATAACCGATGAGGGGTTCATCGGCCTGGCGCGTTTGCAACACCACACTACCCTGAGTGCCGCGTCGCCCTGCACGCCCAGATACCTGCGAAAGCATCTGGAAGGCCCGTTCATAAGCGCGGAAATCGGGAAGATTCATGATATGATCGGCATTCACAATACCCACAACACTCACACGATCGAAGTCCAGACCTTTGGTGAGCATTTGCGTGCCCACTAAGATATTGGTTTCACCCTGTTGGAATTTCTGGATGATGCGTTCGTAGGCGGTGCGCGAACGGGTGGTATCTAAATCCATGCGCTCGGTCTTTGCCATGGGAAACAATTGTTGGATTGACTCCTCAATCTTCTCCGTGCCGTAGCCCACATCGCGCAGCTCTGTGGATCCGCAGTTCGGACATTGCTTGGGTACATTAAAACTCTTACCACAATAGTGACAAACGAGGCGATGCTCGCGCTGATGATAGGTGAGCGACACATCACAACACGTGCAACGCGGGGTCCACCCACAGGTGTGGCAATCAAGCACCGGACTATAACCACGACGGTTGATGAAAAGGATTGTTTGCTCGCCCCGATGAAGCGCTGCCTCAATCTTTTCAAGCAATAAAGGCGAGAAGGGCGTTTTCATCATTTTCTTGCGCCGCAACTCCTTCACATCAGCCACTTCGACTTGCGGCAGCTTTACGCCACCGAAGCGTTCGAGCATTTCAACCAAGCCATAACGCCCATTACGGGCATGCGTATAGGTTTCGAGCGAGGGCGTGGCTGTGCCCAGCAGCACCTTGGCGCCCAACATTTTTGCCAGAACAACAGCGACATCGCGAGCATGATAGCGCGGTGCGGGGTCCTGTTGCTTATACGACGTTTCGTGCTCTTCATCCACGATTATCAAACCTAAATTCTGATATGGCAAGAACAGCGAGGAACGCACCCCTAAGATCAAAGGATAAGGCTGATCGCTCATTTGCTTGCGCCACACCTCCACGCGCTCGGCGTCAGGGAATTTGGAATGATACACCCCCATTTTATCGCCAAACACACGTCCCAGGCGCGAAGTGATTTGTGTGGTCAATGCGATTTCAGGCAAGAGATAGAGCACTTGCTTGCCTTGCGCTATGGTTTGATGAATGAGTTGCGTATATACCTCAGTCTTACCAGATGAGGTCACACCATGAAGCAACACATTCTGGTGGGTTTCAAACTGGGTAAGGATGGCATCGAATGCCTTTTGTTGCGTTTCGCTCAGCGGACGTGCACCCAACTGCGCCACAACGCCATTTTCCTTCAAACGCCCCACCTCCACACTGTAGCGCTGCAGGATATTCTTATCCAAAAGTCCTTTGAGCACCGCTTCACTACTGCCAGCATGGCTCAGGAGTTGCTTCTTCGACACCTCGGCAAGCAACTTTGGATTTTTAAGCGCAATGGCAGTGGCTGATCGCGACAAATCAAGATAAGCCAAAAGCAGAGCATCCTGTTTGGGCGAGCGCTTCAGCGATTCAAACAACGCATTTAAAGGTGCGTCGCCCAGATAATCAGGATTAAGGCGCACGTAGGTTTCGGTGCGGGGCTTAAAACTCTCGTTGATATGCTCCACAACCTCAACATACCCTTTCTCTATGATTTGATGAATGGTATTTAAGGAAACCCCTTGTTTCTGCAAGTCGTCGATCGACACGGGATTGGCCGTATCCAACTTCTTCAACGCCACTTCAAAGCGCGCCGGCAACGATTCATCAGGGATGTCCTGCACCTTCACGATGCGCGTTTCGCTTTCTAACTTCAACCCCGAGGGAATTGCAGCTTTCATCACCTCGCCCGTGGTACACATATAATATTGGGCGATCCAACGCCAAAACTCGATTTGCTCCGTTCTCAACAAGGGCGTAGCGTCCACAATGCCTTCAATTTCCTTGATGGTGAATTCTGCAGACGGGGCTTCATGGTGCAGGCGCACCACAAAACCCGAATAGCGTTTGGACTTTCCTAAGGGCACAATGACACGCTGCCCCACAACAAGTTGTAATGTCGTGGGCACTCGATACGTTAACACCTCCTGCAACGCAAGGGGCAAAAGAACGTCAGCAAAAGTATATTGTTCGGTCATTGTTACTTTTTTAGGGTATAGGCACAAAATTACTAAGAATATTGAGGATTACGTGCCTTGCTTTAATATTTTTTGTTTCAAATCTGCAAGTAACCTAACCACGGCGGCGTGTCATCACGAATAATCTGCCGCGTTGCTCTCCATTGCAGAACCTTGCATTTCATACAACTCAAGAGGGTGCGTCGAATTCGACGCACCCTCTTGAGTTTTTATTTGTTTTTTAATTAAGCCACCTTTTCAAGACGCTTCATCATGGCGAACATGAAGAGTGCAGAAATGAGGCAGAGTACGACGAAGATACCCCATACAGTTACCAATGAGAGGTCGCCCCAGAACATAGAACCAACAACTGTAAGCATGTTACCGAGTGCAGTTGCCACGAACCAGCCACCCATCATCATACCCTTGAGCTTTGGAGGCGCTACCTTAGACACGAATGAGATACCCATGGGAGAAAGGAAGAGTTCAGCAAATGTGAGTACGAGGTAAGTGTTGATCAAAAGGCTTGGAGATACAAATGACGCTGCTTCACCAGCCACCTTTTGTTCGTTAGGCGAAAGAAGACCCATAGAACCTACAGCCATAACCACGAAACCAATGGCAGCAATCAACATACCGTAAGCAATCTTACGGGGTGCAGAAGGTTCCTTACCCTTAGAAGCCAAATAAGAGAACACAGCCATGCTCACAGGAGTAAGCGCTACTACATAGAAGGGGTTGAATGTTTGGAAGTACTTAGCATCTACGCTAACGATGTCTGTTGCAGTTGTAGCATATTGCCAACCGAGGTAAGCCAAAACAGCAGCAACAACAACGCCTGAAATCGCCTTTGCCTTAGCAGTCTTGCTTTGGAAGATAGAGAAGCCTGCATAAACACCAATGATCACAGCTACGAGGTTCCACACATTAAAGAGTGTGCCCAAGAAACCTGTTGTAGTCTTTTCTGTAAATTCATTAGCGAAGTAAGTCAATGTAAGACCATTTTGGTGGAAAGCCATCCAGAAGAAGATAACCACAGCAAACACGAGGCAAAGTGCTACCACGCGTGCCTTTGTTTCAGCTGGTGTGAGTTCTTCTGTAGCTACTGCTGCATTGTTGTCAGCCTTCTTGGGTGTGTTACCTTCAACATGCTTAAATGTAGAGCGACATGCAAAGTAAATAGCCATTGAGATGATCAAAGACACACAAGCAACACCGAACGCAAGGTGATATGAATCAGCCTTTGACCAACCGAGGTCGTTCATACCGTAGTCCATGATCTTAATCGCTGCAGTTGGTGCGAAGAGGGCACCAATGTTAATGGCCATGTAGAAGAGTGAGAACGCTGCATCACGCTTGTTGGCATACTTAGGATCGTCGTAGAGGTTACCTACCATTACTTGGAGGTTACCCTTAAACAAACCTGTACCCAAAGAGATAAGACCAAGAGCACCTACAACAGCCCAAAGTGCTGTGCTTCCAGTACCGAAAGGAATTGAGAGGAGCAAGTAACCAAGGAACATGATTGAAATACCAATAGTTACCATCTTTCCGTAACCCATCTTATCGGCAAGAATACCACCAACGAGGGGCAAGAAATAAACGAACATCAAGAAACTTGAATAGTAAGTTCCTGCTTCTGAACCCGACATGCCAAAGTTGTCTTGCATGAAGAGTACGAAGGCAGCCAACATGGTGTAGTAACCAAAACGTTCACCAGTGTTGGCAAGGGCAAGGGCAAAAAGCCCTTTAGGTTGTCCTTCAAACATAAAATTAAATTTTTAAAAGTTATTAATTAAGAATATATTTTCGTAGATAGTGAGGTGATCTCTGGAGAACTCAGAATTAATCACAGAATTCAGCGGACTCCGATTATTCTGACTCAAACGCCTTTCAGAGCTATTGCTTAATGCGCTCCATCGCCTCTTTCAAAAATTTCGCAGTATGTCCAACGCCAGCTTCTACAACTTCTTCGGGTGTGCCCATCGCCACGACCTGACCGCCGCCGCGACCGCCTTCAGGCCCCATATCAATGATATAATCGGCAGCACGGATCACGTCAAGGTTATGTTCAATCACAATCACGGTATTGCCACGCTCCACCAATTGGTTGAGCACCCCGAGCAACACACGGATGTCTTCGAAGTGGAGGCCCGTGGTGGGTTCATCAAGGATGTAGATGGTTTGTCCGGTGTCTCTTTTCGACAATTCCGTTGCCAACTTCACGCGCTGACTCTCGCCGCCCGACAAGGTGGTTGAGGATTGTCCTAACTTGATGTATCCCAATCCCACATCTTGAAGGGTTTTGATTTTATGCAGGATATTAGGTACGTTTTCAAAGAACTCGACAGCTTGATTGATGGTCATGTCCAACACATCTGAAATACTCTTGCCCTTAAAACGCACCTCAAGCGTTTCGCGGTTATAGCGTTTGCCGTGGCACGTTTCACAAGGCACATACACATCGGGCAGGAAGTTCATCTCAATCGTTTTATAGCCGTTACCCTTACACGTTTCGCAACGCCCACCCTTCACGTTAAAAGAGAATCGTCCGGGTTTATAGGCACGCATCTTCGATTCCGGGAGTTCCACGAAGAGCGTACGGATATCTGCAAACACGCCAGTATAGGTAGCGGGATTTGAACGTGGCGTGCGACCAATAGGACTTTGATCGACCGAAACCACCTTATCGACATGCTCCATCCCTTCAATGGCCTTGTAAGGTAAGGGATCGCGCAAGGAACGGTAGAAATGTTGCGAAAGCAAGGGTTGCAGGGTGTCGTTGATCAACGTTGATTTTCCCGATCCCGAAACGCCTGTAACGCAGACGAGCGTTCCTAATGGAAGGTCAACACTCACATCCTTCAGATTGTTTCCTGTGCATCCCTTCAAGCTGAGAATATTGCCATTGCCTTTACGGCGTTCCTTGGGTACAGGTATGCGGTTTTCACCATTAAGGTAGCCTGCCGTTAAGGTATGGGTGCGCAACATTGCTTCAGGAGTTCCCTGAAACACCACTTCGCCTCCTAATCGGCCAGCACGAGGGCCCATATCAATGATATAGTCGGAAGCACGCATCATGTCCTCATCATGTTCCACCACAACGACGGTATTGCCTGTGTCGCGCAAACGCTTGAGTGAATCAATAAGGCGCACATTGTCGCGCTGATGCAAACCTATCGAAGGTTCATCCAAAATATAAAGCACATTGACCAACTGAGAACCAATCTGAGTAGCCAAACGGATGCGCTGACTCTCACCCCCAGAAAGGGTCATCGTGGAGCGCGAAAGCGACAGGTAGTTTAAGCCCACATCTATCAAGAAACTTAAGCGGGTGCGCAGTTCCTTAAGAATTTCTGTGGCTATCGTTTTATTTCTTTCATTCAGTTGATGCTCAACATTTTCCAGGAATTCATACAGTTCTGCAATATCCATACTTGAGAGTTCGAAGATATTCTTCCCGGCAAAACGATAAGAAAGAGCTTCTTCATTCAAGCGCGCACCATGGCAAGCGGGACACACGGCTGTTTTGGAAAATTGATCCGCCCATTTCTGAGCTGCTGCGGTCATCTCGCTATCAGCCATTTGCTGAATGTACTTCACCAAACCATTAAACTCAACGTAATAATCGTCGGACGTTTTTGCAATGGCTGCAGGGATGCGCAGGCGGTCGGGCGAACCGTTGATAATCTCGTCGAGCGCTTCTTCGCTCACCTCAGATATCGGCATGTTGATGTCGCACCCATGTTTAAGCAAAACGGCTTCAACCTCCCAAAATATCAATGAATTGCGGTATTTACCCAAAGGCGCCAACCCACCTTCGTAAATCGACATTCTGGGGTTCGGGCACACTTTCTCGTGGTCAATGATGTTGACATAACCCAAGCCATTGCACTTAGGACAAGCACCTGTGGCGGAATTAAACGAGAAGTTATGTGGTGCCGGTTCGCGGTAAGCCAACCCTGTGGTGGGACACATCAAGCGCTTACTTAAATAGCGGGGCGCAAGACCTTCTTCGGTCACATCAAGGAGCATCATCAAGCCATCGCCTTGCTCCAGGGCTTGATGCAAACTCTTCTTCAACCGTTCGGCATCCTTGGGGCGCACGATCAGACGGTCGATAACCACTTCTATATCGTGGTTCTTGTAGCGATTGAGCTTCATGCCCGAAACGATCTCGCACAATTCACCATCCACACGAACATTCAAAAAACCTTTCTTCTGAATGCTTTCAAACAATTCTTTATAATGCCCCTTACGGTTGCGCACCAGAGGCGCCAGTAAATATACTTTTCGGTTTTCATACTGGGTGAGCACGAGGTCGAGAATGCGCTCCTCAGTATATTTCATCATGGGCTCGCCCGTCAGATACGAGTATGCTGTGCCAGCGCGCGCAAAGAGCAAGCGCAGGAAATCGTAAATCTCAGTCACCGTACCCACCGTTGAACGTGGATTCTTATTGGTGGTTTTCTGCTCAATACTGATCACAGGACTGAGTCCGGTAATTTTATCCACATCGGGACGCTCAAGATTATCGAGGAAATTGCGGGCGTAAGCCGAAAACGTTTCTATATAACGACGTTGTCCCTCGGCATACAAGGTGTCGAAGGCCAAAGAACTCTTTCCGCTACCACTTAACCCCGTGATCACGGTAAGACTATTTCTGGGTATCTCGACGTCAACATTTTTTAAATTGTGAACGCGAGCACCATAAACGTTGATTTTCTTCATCGTTACAAGTTCAATTACTAAACCAACCTTAAGGAAATGAGATGCAAAGATACGATTTTCCGCCAAAAGGAGCAAATCAAGCGCTGGCAGACCTTAAGGTTGGACCTATTAAACGCACGAGGGGGCTGTCGGTGGAGCAAAGGCCAGGCGGAACAAGGAATCATTCTGTTGCCGTTTCGTTTTCACGCACCCCTTTAATCAGGGTAATGGTTTTTCGAATGTCGTACTTACGTCCATCTGCCCCCTGAGCATCAATCACAAGGAAGTAAGCTCCATCGGGTGCATAGCTGCCACCAATGCGTCCATCCCACCCATCATCAAGGTTCTTCCACTCATGAAGTTTTTTACCCCAACGTGAAAAAACCATCGCTTTAAACGAGATTATACTTCTGTAGCCCTCCTTCACTTTGAGAATATCATTGAATCCATCGCCATTGGGCGTAAAGGCGTTGGGCACTTCCAGTTTGGACTCGGTAATCGTGACAGAAAAAGGCGAATCCATCGCATATTCTATGGTATCCTCACCTTGAACAAAGGATATTTTAAGTTCCACCATAAACGTGCCCGACTCCAGAAAATCATAGCTTATATTCTCGTCAAAACGCTTAATGAAGGGTTTTTCATCGGCAGCGCGGGTAATGGTCCATTCATAGAGCGGAATATAAAGTCCCACATCTTGCACATTGGCAAAGAACGAGGCTTTTAAAGGCGCATCGCCATCGTAAGAGGTTACTTCCTCCTCCACACCCTCTTCATTAATCACGATCATCGTAGGGGCGGCCGAAGGTAAGTTCTGCGCTTGCCCTAAAGCAACAGAACAAATAAAGGATATCAGTAAAAAAATGTAACGCATATCTGGAAAAGTTTTTTAGAGACATAAATGGGAAAAGGTACTTAAAGATGCGGGGCACGAGTTAATGCAAACTCCGCTCAAGTAATTGATCGTTTCCACCCTAAACCAATTTCGTTGTAGCAATAAGCACATGCGAACCATCGTTTGTCGTGGTAGCAAACCAATACGCATCGCCACCTTCAGCCAACTTCAAACGCTTGCGCAAGTCAGCCACCGTCGATGGAAAATTTCTCACGGCAAGGTTGGCTTTTTTTGTATCACCAGCAAAAGCCTTGAGTTCTTTCTTGTTAAAGCCACATGTGCGCACCACCTGGAAACCACGTCCGGGAAAGTGCTCTATGCACACATCGGAGGTATAGAGATGGCTGTTGGGGTGCAGTTTCTTAAGCGAGAAGCGTGTGGCAACGCTCTTGAAAGCGCCTGCTTTAAGGATTGCCGCCGAAGGTTCATAAAGATAGCGTTCAATACTCTGCGCATACTCGGGTTGAGCAACGGCCTCTTCGGTCAGTGCAAAAGCAAAGGTGCCACAATCATCGGCGCAATACACTTGAACTTCATGGGGTTGAACAGATTCCCGTTGCACCACCAAGAGCAGGTCTTTACATTCGCCATGCTCTGCAAACACATGCACTTCAGCAACACCGGGCAATGACGACAGTGCACGATTGAGATCGAGCATCGTGGATAGTTTCACAACCACAACAGGCGCTAACTTCAGAAGGTCGGGCAGCAACACCACCATATTGGGTTCGCAATCTTCCAGGCAAAACACCTTGCCGCCCGAAGCGTCTCTTCGTGCTGGATCCACAAAGATCAAATCTGCAGTGGGCAGCGTGGGCAGCACCTCACTTAAATCAGCATGAACCACATCGGCATGATCCAGGTTCAGCAATGGGAAGTTATGACATGCAAGCTCGCACAAGCTTTGCTGACGTTCCACATAAACCGCACGCTTGAAATGGCGAGCCATAAACGAAAAATCAATGCCAAGTCCGCCGGTGAGGTCTATCATCATTTGACCACCATCGGGAAACAAGCGGCGCACCAGCTGTGCCTTATAGGCAGCAGCAGCCTCACCCGAGCATTGCTCCAATGCCAAACGATGCGGATAATGAAGATCCTCAACAGCGGCCCAGGAGGGAACCTTTACCGACAGTTTTTGCCAACCCTCTACCTGGCGCAGGATAAATGCCGCGTCAGGATGCCCTGCCAACTTCAAAGCCAAACGTTGTATATTTTCTTTTCGGTATTCTTTCATCATCAGAATTTATGGAGTGAGTAACGCCAAACACTTGTCTGCAAAAACGCGTATAAACTCATTTATCCTTGCAAACTTACAAAAAACATTGCAACACAAGAATTTGTTTATAAAAAAATAAAAACTTATATTTGCATTTATATCTACCTCGCCCGCATGATGGGGTAAGTCCGTCAACATAGGGCTATTGCCGGAAACGGGCGTCACAGTTAAAAAACAACAATACGCATTACGATATGAAAAAAAGATTTTCTTGGCTTGTTTTGGCCGCTTCTTTGTGCTTGGGCACACCCTCTGCACAAGCACAAACCGAAACTTCTGAACAACAGAACTTGTACATCACCAACAAGGAATCGAAATTTCCCTACCGCATTCCTGCCATTGCAACTGCGCCCAATGGCGATGTGTTTGCCATCTCTGATTTCCGCCCCTGTGGCAACGATATTGGTTACGGAGAGGTGGACGTGATGTGCCGCATCTCTAAGAACAATGGTAAGACATGGAGCGAGGAATTCTTCGTAGCAAATGGCGTGGGCGACAACCATGGCGGTCAGGTTTGGAAAACAGGCTTTGGCGACGCTGCCATCGTGGCTGATGCGGAGCGCAATGAACTGCTCGTGATGTTGGTGTGCGGAAAAACGGTGTGCTGGCATGGCAATTACATCCCTAACTCAGACAAGAGCAACCCCAACCGCGTGGCACGAGTGAGAGCAAAACTCAACAACGAAACAGGACAATGGGAATGGAGCGAACCCGTTGAAGCTACCGAACAAATCTACAGCCAGTTTGTGGACGAACAGGGCAACCCTACCGTGCAATCGCTCTTCATCGGTTCGGGTCGTATCTGCCAAAGTCGCTTGATCAAGGTGGGCGACTACTACCGCCTTTACTGCTCGGTGTGGACCAAGAACGGCGGCAACCGCGTGCTTTACTCGGACGACTTCGGTGAAAATTGGTTTGTACTGGGCACGATTAACGACCGCCCTGCGCCTGCTGGCGACGAACCTAAGTGCGAGGAACTCCCCGATGGCAGCGTTGTGCTTTCAAGCCGTTGCCATGGCCGTTACTTCAACATCTTCACCTATACTAACGTTGAAAAGGCTCAGGGCGCATGGGGTGCCGTAGCACACTCTGGTCCAAACAACAACGGTGTGAACGTGGTGGGCAATTCAACGAATGGAGAAATCATGATTCTTCCCGTGATAAACCAGGAAACGAAAGAAAAAACGTACCTGGCATTGCAGTCGGTGCCCTTCGGCCCCAACGGACGTCGCAATGTGGGCATCTGCTATAAGGAACTCACGGACTTCGCCACCGACTTTGCTTCGCCCGCTGAATTGGCGAAGGATTGGGACGGTGTCTTCCAGGTGAGCACCTTAGGTTCGGCTTACTCAACCATGACATTGCAAAAGGACAACAGCATTGGTTTCCTTTACGAAGAATCAACCTTTGAACGCGACTACACCATTGTATATAAGAATTTCAGTATCGAGGACATCACTAAGGGCAAATATGCCTATTGCACCGATAAGAAGATGCACAAGAAATATGTGGCGAAGAACGTGGCACCACAACTCACCACAGCACGATTACCAAAGGATGGCAAAGCCAACAAGGTGGGCGTGATTAACGCATCAGAAATCAAGCAATTAAACAAGGTGGTTAAAACCATCACCAAGAAAGGCACCCCACAGGCGATCGCTGAGCTCAACAGCCTCTTGCTCAATGCCACAACACAAGCCGTTTCGGGCACACAATACTTGTTGCGCAACATGGGATTTACAGAAGGGAAAGCGGCTTATACCGACAACCTTTACATGACGGCTACAGCTCAGGGGCTGACAGCCTCAGCATTGGCTAACGACAATGCCGCACAAGCATGGACACTCCAGAAAAACGGCAAGGGCGAGTGGTTGCTCTACAATGCTGCCACACAAACCTACGTGGGCAACCTTGGTGACACAAGCAGCATCGTTCCCCTGGTCAAGACTGTTGGCGAAGCTGGTACTTTTAAATTACAAAGTGACCTCAGCGGACAAACAGCCATCATTGCAACACAGCCTAAAAACCCCACCTACCCTTGCCTGCACCTTTCGTCGCAACACAAGGTGGTGGTGTGGAACGCCTCAAACGCTTCGCTGTGGGAAATCATCAAAAAGTAATCATGCCTCGTCAGAGGATTTGAGCACAAACGAACACAAAATCCAAAACTTTCGTTAATCAATAAACATGAAACACATTTTTAGCCTTTTCTTACTCCTTATTCTTGGTAGTACAACAGCCTTTGGCGCGGCTCTTCCCTTCGCCACAACCACCATTGAGAATGGAGGATTCAGCCCCACAACCACTTGGTATGCACTGCGCATTGGTGCATCGGGCCTGGTCATCAGCAACAACGGAAGCAACAATTATATAGAGCTCACCACGGCAGCCACCGAATACGCCGCAAAGGACCTCTGGTGTTTCGTTGGCGACCGCACCAATGGGTTTAAGATTTACAACAAGCAGGCTGGCGCCACTAAGGTTTTGGCGTCGCCCAAAGATCTCAGCGCCAACACAGGTGGCAAAGCCTTTGCCATATTAAAGGAAGAGGGCAACGACAATTACGTTTACCTCTGGAACTTTGCGGAATCTGATGATCTTGCCAACAAAACTTCGTTCTACTTTTATCAGTTTGGCATTGAAGCAAACAAGCTGAACAACCGCAATAACAAGCTGGCATTCTGGACCACTGGTCAAGACGCAGGTTCAAGCATTCAGGTGGAACTGGCCACTATAACGCTTAAGGTGGATGCCGAAAACGGCACATGGACTTCAACCAACGCCAACAAAACATGGGCAAGCGCTTGGCAGGCTAATGGCAGTTACGCGCTGCGCTTTACCACTAGCGCCAACAACATGATGAACTACGACAACGCAAACATACAATTGTATGCGGCAGCAAACTCATGCACTTATACGCTCACCGCACCCGATGAGTTTGTGGTTGAGGGCTACAGCTTCGATTTCACCAACAACGATGAAAAGGTGAATATGACCGTAACGCCTAAAGGCGCCAGCGCTGTAACATGCCATGGCAGCGAAACCACTCATGTCTGGGTAGGTGGTCTTAACGAGAAAACGACTTCGTTCGTTGTGAGCGCAGGGGTTCCAGATTATCAATCTGCAGCCAACAACTTTATCTACACCAAAAACTTCTATGCCACCATCAAGCGAAGCGGCAAAGCGTCAGAACCACAACAGGAACTCTACGTTTACGACAACAACACGCCCCACCCCTATCGCATCCCTGCCATTGCTACAGCTGCCAACGGACATATCTTTGCCATTTCCGACTACCGTCCATGCGGCAACGATATTGGCTACGGCGAGGTGGATGTGAAGTGCCGCATTTCTACCGACAACGGTAAAACATGGGGCGAAGAATTCTTTGTGGCCAACGGCGTGGGCGACAACAACGGCGGCGAGGTCTGGAAAACAGGTTTTGGCGATGCTGCGATTGTGGCTGATGCAGAAAAGAATGAATTGCTCGTGATGATGGTGTGCGGAAAAACAGTGTGTTGGAATGGCAACTATATCCCCGACTCTAAGGAGAGCAACCCCAACCGCGTGGCTCGTGTGCGCGCCAAGTACAATAGCGACCTGAAACGTTGGATCTGGACCGACCCCGAGGAAGTCACTGAGCAAATCTACCGTCAGTTCGTGGATAAGAACAACAACCCCACCGTGCAATCACTCTTTATCGGCTCTGGACGTATCTGCCAAAGCCGACAGATAAAGGTGGGCGACTACTACCGCCTTTACTGCTCGGTATGGACAAAAAACGAGGGTAACCGTGTGCTTTACTCGGACGACTTTGGTGAAAACTGGTACGTGCTCGGTAAAATCACCGACCGCCCCGCTCCTTCGGGCGATGAACCTAAATGCGAAGAACTCCCCGACGGTAGTGTTGTGCTTTCAAGCCGCACCACCGGACGTTACTTCAACATCTACACCTACACCGACATTGAATCGGCTGAAGGAACATGGGCTACAGCGGCCCTTTCAAATGCCAGCAACAATGGCGTTGCAGCAGTGGGCAACTCAACAAACGGTGAAATCATGATTATCCCGGCGGTAAACAACGAAACGCAGAAGAAAACGTTCCTCGCACTTCAATCCGTACCTATGGGACCTGGCGGACGCTACAACGTGGGCATATTCTATAAGGAACTCACCGACTTCGCAACCGACTTTGCTTCACCCGCCGATTTGGCTAAGGATTGGGACGGAAGCCATCAAGCCAGCTTTATGGGCTCGGCCTACTCTACCATGACCCTCCAAAGCGATAAATCCATTGGTTTCTTGTATGAAGAGTCAACGCACGGACGCGACTACACCATCATCTACAAGAACTACACCATTGAACACATCACCAACAACCGCTATAGCTACTGCGCCGATAGCACTGCCGTTGCTGATTACATCGCTGAAAATATCATTGACCAGCGCCTTGCTGTGCTTTGCCCAGAAATTGAAGATACCGAGAACATGAAGTACATCATCGGTAAAATCAACCCCGACTGCTACGACGATCTTATGGCTAAAGCTGAAATGCTTAAACAAGGGGGCAACGCACAAAGCATGGCTGAATTCAATGCCGCAATCAACGAGGCAAAGATCCAGCCACTCGATGGCAAGAAATACCGACTCCGCAACGTGGGCTATCTGGATGGCAACAGCAGCTATAACCAAAACCAATACCTCAACACTTCGTCCACAAAACTCGGTGTGGCTACCTTAAGTGCCACCAACAAAACACAACATTGGACCTTGGTGAAGGTGGATGAGGGTTGGAAGATTTACAACGAATACCGCAAAGTGTATATCGGCAATCCTGGCGCTGCAAGCCAAGTCATTAGCCCCACAAAAAAGGAAGAAGAAGCAGGCGTCTTTACCCTTGAAAGTTCAATCGACGGCCACACAGCCTTCTATGCTGTCAACCCCGAATCGGCAAGCCACCCTTGTTTCCACCTGGCAAGCAATAAGAACATCGTGGCATGGAACGCCTCAACGCCCTCCAAATGGGAAGTTATCGCCATCACAGCAGCCGACTACACTGCGATTGAAGACATCTCTACCGTAACGGAGCCTGCTCAAGAGGGCATCTACGACCTTAGCGGACGCCGCATCAACGAGCAACCACAAAAGGGCATTTATATCATCAACCGCAAAAAGGTATTGGTGAAGTAAAACAAACAACATAACGAAAAAGCATGAAGGCTACATGGCGCGGTGTGCGCTGGTAGCCTTCATGCTTTTTTGATTTGGACGCTTACATTTCTTTACGTAAATTTGCCGTAAGAAGTTTTTGCATTTTTTAGAATAACAACATAAGGTTTTATATATTCCACCCGAAGACATTTCACATAAAACTCTGAACAATGATTTTAACCACCTTAGCTGCTGCGCTTTCGCTGAGCAGTTGTTAAAACGAAAACACAACTATGAAACACACAGAAACGCCCGTTATCGACGCCATTATGGCGCGCCGCTCAATTCGTCAGTATAAGGAAATGCCCGTGCCTCGCGAGCTCCTGCAACAGATTGCGGCGTGTGGTGTAAACGCACCCAATGCCATGAACAAGCAAGAGTGGGAAGTGCGTATCCTTGACGATGCCAACTACATGAACGAAGTGACCGAATTGATGAAGCAGGAAATGCCGCAATTCGTAAACAGCGATGCGCCAGGCTTTCGCAATGCCTTCCGCAATGCGATGGCGCTCATTGCTGTAGCGTGCCCCGACGACGAATTGGGCATGACGCTCATCAACGTCGGACTTATGGGTGAAAACATGTGCCTCGCAGCGCAGGAACTCGGACTCGGCACGTGCGTCATGGCAGCCCCCTCTATCTTTATGAACGCCAGCGAATCCGCAAAACCTTACCTCGAAAAGTTAGGTTTCACGCCAGGCTACAAACTCCGCTACTTCCTCGCCGTGGGCTATCCCGACGAAGCGCCAGCAGCAAAGCCCCGCGACTTGGGCAAGATTAAGTTTGTTTAAAGAGTTCAGAGAACAGAGAACAGAGTACAACTGATAGAGTACAGAGAACAACTAAGCATCCGGATGGTCTCTCAACTCAAAACTCTCCTCTCTCAACTCTCCCTCTCGTCTACTCGTACCGAATAACTCGTCTATTATTTTAGGTTATAATTATCTTGCGGAGTATTTTCGTTAGGTATCGTTTCACTCATAGATATTTTTAAACAACGAATTTCCTGATTGGGATTTTTTAGTAGATTTGTTGTCTTTATTAGAAAAGAATAGGATTATGGCTAAGATAATCGTAAAGGATATATCAATTTCTATAGTAACAGTTAATGAGAAAGACTATATTTCATTGACCGATATGGTGAGACCAATTGAGAATGGATTGGCTCTCATAGAAAAATGGCTGCGTAATAAAAATACAATAGAGTTTCTTGGAATATGGGAAGAAATGTATAATCCCAATTTTAATTCCCCCGAATTCGAGGTAATTAAAAATGCAGCAGGGCTTAATCGCTTCATTTTATCAGTGAAGCAATGGACGGAGAAAACTCAGTCATTAGGTATCATTGCTAAAGCTGGGCGTTATGGTGGGACGTATGCCCATAAGGATATCGCCTTTGAGTTTGCTACGTGGGTGTCACCACAATTCAAACTATATCTTATTCAAGAATTCGACCGCCTCAAAGCGGAGGAGCAAAAGCAAATGGGGTGGAGTGCCAAACGAGAATTGTCGAAGATCAATTATCGCATCCATACCGATGCAATCAAGCACAACCTAATCCCTGATGAGGTGACACCTGCTCAAGCAAACATTATCTATGCTGAGGAAGCTGACGTACTCAACGTGGCTATGTTCGGAAAGACTGCTCGACAGTGGCGTGACGAAAATCCTAATCTGAAAGGCAATATTCGCGACTATGCCTCAATCAACGAATTGATTTGTCTTTCGAATATGGAAAACCTCAATGCCGTGTTCATCGACCAAGGCATGCCGCAATCCGAACGTTTGATAAAGTTGAATCAAATCGCTATTCAGCAGATGCGTGTCCTTGAAAACGATGGTGAACGAAAATTGCTGAAGTAACTTTTATTCTTCCTCGAAAAGCAGTGTGCCCGTCTCTGAGTAGTTTTCTCTTCTATATAATTGAGATATTGCTTCAAACCCCTCTTAACCTTCTAATCTCATAACTTCCTAACCTCTTAACCTCACAAAATTATGAAAAAACAAATTGTAAAGTACGTATTGCTCGCCATTATCTTAGTGCCCATCTTTATGGCATTCGACCTCTTGTGGCAATGGATAAGCACAGATTCTTTTGACTTTGCAGGTGCTGCCTTTCAAGGCGCAGCGATGAGTGTGGGCTTCACGCTCCTGCAGATTTACTGGGACAGAAAAGAGAAATAGTTGAGCAAGTCCTCATAAAGTAATGACGCTGAAAGCGGCGCCATCGTGCCTACCAAAGGTCACGCAAGTAATCGCTTTACCTCTTTCCATTATAGAAGAAAAAAATAAATATTTATTATATTTTATCGTTTATAATCGATAAAACCTTTATCTTTGTAAGTATTATCAATTACGAACGATATGGAAATATTAGTTAGACATAATTATTTGAACAAGATAGAAAAATATCTTGGTAAGGATACTATTATTGTTTTGACGGGACAGAGGCGTGTAGGTAAGAGTTATACACTGAGAATGATTCGTGATCTCAAAGTCAAAGATGAGCATAACAATATCATCTATATAGATAAGGAGAAGAAGGCTTTTGATCACATCAAGACCTATCAAGATCTAAATATCCATATAGATGCTCATTACCTAACTGATAAGATGAACTATATCCTCATTGATGAGATTCAAGAGATTGAGGATTTTGAGCGCAGTATTAGAAATTATATAACAGAACCTAATGCAGAGGTCATCGTTACTGGAAGCAATGCTAAAATGTTGAGTAAAGAGCTCAGTACGATTATTGGTGGTAGGTACAAGGAAATACATGTGCACTCCCTAAGTTATAAGGAGTTTCTGCAGTTCCATAATTTGCAAGACGGAGACGATGCGTTAGCCAAGTATATCCAGTTTGGTGGTCTTCCCGGATTGCTTAAAATCGGACTGGATGAAGATGATGCAATGGAGTATCAAAAGGACATTTTGAACACCGTTCTTTTAAAAGATGTCATATTAAGAAACAACATTCGCAATATTTCAATCTTGGAGAAGTTGACTTACTTCATTGCAGACAATATTGGCAAAATCATATCTGCTTCAAACATCTCCAAACATATGAAATCGCAGGGAACAAATGTTTCACCAGATACGATTATTGATTATACTCAATACCTTGAGAATGCATACATCATTCATAAGGTAAACAGATATGATATTCATGGCAAACGCCTTTTTGAAAGTAACGACAAGTTTTACTATGAAGATCACGGTCTTAGGAATGCTCAAACTGAGGGAACTCGTGAAGGCGACATTGAAAAGGTTATAGAAAACATTGTCTATCAGCATCTAATCAGTTTGGGATATAAGGTCAACGTCGGTCAGTTACAAGTGGGTGAAATAGATTTTGTTTGTACAAAAAAAGCAGGGGCCCAACGAATATACATTCAGGTAGCATATCTAATAGCGAATGATGAAACCAGAGAACGCGAATTTGGTAATTTACATAAGATAAAAGATAATTATCCCAAATATGTAATATCAATGACTCCAGGGGTGACTCGCAGTGACGATAACGGTGTCACACATCTGCATTTAAGAAATTTCTTGATGCTTGAAAATTTGGATTGAGTCAATAATGCTCATACGCAGTTATTGAGCGTAAACGTCTTTAACGACAGAAAACCTTTTAGAAAACGATGACGTTACGCCCAATATTTTAACTTCTTAACGAACCGTAGGTTCCTCATAACCTCATAACCTATCACCTTATTGTTATGAAAAACTTTGGACAAAAATCGTGGATGCTTCCACAACCTGTACTGATAATTGGTACTTATAACGCCGACGGAACGCCCAACGCGATGAATGCAGCGTGGGGCGGACAGTGGGATGCGAAGGAAATTATGATTTCAATGGGCGCACATGCCACGACGGAGAATCTGGACCGTTGCCCGGATTTCACCGTGGCGTTCGCAACGCAAGGCACGATGGTCGCTGCCGACTTTGTGGGCATTGTTAGCGCCAAGAAGGATTCGCTGAAGATGCAGAAGGCAGGTTGGACTGCAGTGAAATCTGCGCACGTCAATGCTCCCGTTTTCACAGATTTTCCCATGACGCTCGAATGTCGCATTCAGCGCAAGATTGACGTGAGCGAAGAGGGCTACTACATCGTGGCAGAAATCGTGAACATTCTCGTTGATGAGCAATGCCTCAACGCTGAAGGCCTGCCCGACGTTGACCGCATGCAACTCATTACCTACAACCCCATTAACCACACCTACCACGCTTTGGGCGAACAGGTGGGTAAGGCATTCTCGGACGGCAAGGCGCTGAAGTAGCAATCATTAAATCATGAACTCAATATGGAAAGTTTCATCATTTACCCTCTCGCAGCCCTCTTCCTTGTGCTTGCCCTCGTGGTGTATTTTGGCAAAGGCGATTGGCTCATTGCGGGATACAACACCGCCTCTGAAAAGGAGCGTGCGCAGTACAACATCAAGCGCCTGCGCCTTATCATTACCCTTCTGATGCTCCTCTCGGCTGTCTTCGTTGTAGTCCTGCTTCACTTCCCATCTATCAGCATCATCGCCACTCCCATCTTCGTCGTCGTCACACTCATAGGCGTGGTGCTGGCAAATACTTGGGCGAAGAGGTAAATTTATCTCCGATTTAGTTGAAATTATCGCCTGATTAATTCAAACTAAGTTGGAGATATTTTTTTGCCATATCGGGAACCTTTTCGTACTTCGTGCGTATGCAGTTATGAATGGTCCATTTTACTCACACTAAATTCAACTGTAAACAACTCAAAATTGTATGCTTATGAAGACACATAAATGTATCCTCGCTCTTGCCCTATTGGTGGCAACTGCAAATTCACTCTTGGCACAACGACCAGAACCTGTGCTTCCAGTCATCGTTTCCGGACAAGACTCGGCATGGTATGCCCATCAAGCAGAGGCGTGGGAAGCGGAGGTAAAGAAACACCCGAAGTCCGAGAAGGCTTGGCTCAACCTGTTCAACGCAAAGTATTATCTGAAGTTTTGGTTTGATGGACTGAAGGAACCGACTTCTGCTGAAAATTCCGTACTGACGCGCATGGAACAGGCTATCCCTGGGACGTTCACCTACAACTATTGCCGCCACACGATTTCCATGTCGAGCGACTCGGAGTTTGCGGAGCGCGCACTCACAATGATTCCCAATGATGTGGACCTTGGAACGGTGTCTGGCCTTTTGGGCTACCTTTGGCGCACGGGGGCTGATATCGACAAGGGAAAGCATGGGGCGCAGTTCAACGAAATGCTGAAGTGGCAGTACGAAGGTGGTTACTATCCCGATTTTGCCTTGCGCTACAACTACAATCAGTTGGAGGGCATGCCCGAAGGTGCTATTTACATTGGGCATGGCGACCTCGACCTCTTCCCGAAAATCATGATGCAGCGGGCGATGAACTTGCACGAGGATAAGTTCCTTTTGGTCAGCTCCTTCCTTTTCCTCCAGAACTATCGCGACGGTTTCTGTAAGCATCTTGGCATTCCGCCTTATGAAATTGAGGCGTCGCAATTCCGACTCTCCAAATTCATTCACTACCTGAGTGAAAATACGGACAGACCTATTTATCTAAATGCCTCAGTGCCCTATAATTTAGAAGCATCTTCGCGCCAGGAAATCAAGGAGTTTTGCGATAGCCTCTATCAAGAGGGACTTTTATTGAAGTATAGCACCACGCCTTACGACAATGCGGCGGCGGCGCTGCGTGCTTTTGAAAAGTACCATTTGGAGTACCTCACCGAACCCCGCTTCCGCACAGAGAACTACTGGAAGGGGAGCGAAAAGTTGCAGGTGAATTATGCCACGCTCCTGCCCAAATTCATTCTGCGGTTTAAGGCGGCAGGCGATGAGAAGCGTGCGCAGTGGTTGTACCGCACATTGCGTGCTTCCATCACGAATACGCAACTGGACGAGGCTACCAAGCAACGCTACCTTCAACATCTTGAAAACTTCCGCCCATGATACGCCTCTTCCGCAAGACCTCGCTCACCACATTGACCGATGAGCAGTTGATGACCAGGGTGGGAGCAGAGCAAGACGAAAAGGCGTTCAACGAACTCTATTCGCGCCACGCCCGACGGTTGATGGGGTTCTTCCTGCGCGCCTTTCACTACGATGAGGATGAGGCTGCCGATGCCTGTCAAGAAACCTTCCTGAAAGTGTGGCAGGCAGCCGAGCAATTCAACACCACCTCCGCCTTCCGCCCCTGGCTTTACACCATTGCTTACAACCTTTGTCGCTCCCGCTTTCGGCATTCCGAGCAAGCCGAGCGCTATCGTTCTGAGCAACTTGCCACGACGGCGGACGAATATACCGATGCTTGCGAATTGCAATTAGACAACGCCACGATGTTAAAGGCGTTAGCGAATGTCTTAGAAACCCTTTCGCAAGAGAGTCGCACCCTTTTTGCCCTGCGCTTTGAGGAAGAACTCAGCATCAAGCAAGTGGCACAAGTGTTGAACATTCCCGAGGGCACGGTGAAGTCCAAAATGCATCGCCTGCTTTGTCAACTCAAACAACAATTCCACGACTATGAATAAATTAGAGCAACAAATATACCAAGCCGCCCAAGCATTGCGCAACCGGCACGACGCCACGTTAAACGTGCCCAAGCCCCCAAAAGTGAGCGGACACAAAAAGGGCGCAGCGCTCAAGTGGTGGCTTTCCACCGCCGCCGCCCTCTGCATCGGTTATCTCGTGGGAAACACCATGCCTTTCGTTTCCTCACCAACGCCCCCAACGCTCGCAGCAGTAACCGAACCCACAATTCTGCGCGACACGATTTTTACCACCATCCGCGACACGCTCTTCCTCGACCGCGAAGTGCGCGTTTACCTCCCTACGCCAATGGAGAAAAACCTCGCAGTAGTCCTTCCCCAAACAGATTCCCTACAAACCGCATCGCCCCCCAATGCCGCTGCTCCTAACAAGGAAATGGGCAAGAGCATCCTCGACGATACCATCCACTTTGCGCTGTTGGTTTCTATGTAATAAAAACCGCCCCAAAAATTGTTTTTGCGACAATAATATGCGGATAACGTCGCAAAATCTGCGACGTTATCTATCGACATATCAAGTAGAGAAACCTTAATCGATAGCAGTACCCATGAGCGTGTAGTTTATTCCCAATCATTAAAATTAATCGCCTGCTCCTCGCTCAAGGAACAGGCGATGACAGGAAAATCTTATTATATTTTGCCAAATCTTATAATTTTTAATAGATTTGGCAAATTATGACTCTATTTTGTATTAAAACACAATAAAAAGCACATTTATCCATTCAAAATTGGTAACCCTCGGCATCGTTCCCGCAATCTCTGAATGGAGTTCTATCACCCCAACCGCTCATCTTTCGTTAGAGCACAATAAAATGACTCCGCCTTGCAAGCAACATGCACTTGCAGGGCGGAGTTTTTTATGTTCTATACTCAACTTTTGTACTCCTAACTGTAGTGTTAGAACTCCTAAAACTTCCGAGATATGGAAATAGAAATCGAGATTTTAACAGTTTTATGGAAGTAGAAATCTGAAAAATGCCCGTTTTATGGAAATAGATATGTACCATAGTGCAGTTCTATCTGTAAAACTTGGTAAAAATTAACCCATAAAATAGGGGGGATAATTTGCCAAATCCTAACCCAAGTTTCACTCGTATCAGTTCACATTCCTTGCTCAACAAGGGTATCTGCGAGTTGGAGTTTTAGTTTTGTGTCCTACAAATTTTTATTTTCTTAAATGGTGCTTCTTTAAATTTTAGTTTCTCATATATTTCCTTTGCTTTCGTTGTTGGTTGTGAGCATTGGCGGAATATCACTTTTTCACCAAGAGCATTGATTGCTTCAGTGGTGACTAACTTCTGAGTATTCATGCGTCTGATAATTTCTGTCCAGTAGCATGTTTCTCCAGAGCATTTGAGTTGATGTCTGATGCTATTGACAACCCAGTAGGCGAGAAGTCCAAAGAACAGATGCGCATCGCTGCGTTCGTCTTTCTGATGGTAGATGGGACGAAGATTTAAGTCTGTTTTCAACTGACGGTTCGTACATTCTATTTCACGAATCAAGTTGTAATACTCCCAGGTTCACTTTTCATTTAGGTTCTGTACGTCTGTGCGAAGAAAGTACATCCCTGTATTTTTATCTATTGCGCCCAAATCTTTGATTTCCCATTTAACCTGCGCCATCTCCATTGGTTTACTCTCATTCTTGATATATTCTATTGCGTAAAACTTGGAGATAGATGGGTACTTCTGCATCGCTCTGCCTACTCGCTCTACCACCTTCTCGTATTT
>JAZKYK010000059.1:0-30976 GCA_045612125.1 Alloprevotella sp. | reverse complement strand
AGGACATATATGAGAAACTAAAATTTAAAGAAGCACCATTTAAGAAAATAAAAATTTGTAGGACACAAAGTTAAAACGCGACCTCGCAGATACCCCTGTTGAGCAAGAAATGTGAACTAATACGGGTGAAACTTGGGTTAGAACAATAAAGCGAACTCCGAAGAATGGTTGTCTATCATTCAGATACCTATTGAGTAAAGTAATTATTGCTGTTCCAAAGTTTGTCAGGCAGTAATAAAATAAGGAGTGGCAATCCGCGAAGATTACCACTCCTTTAACTATGTTTACAAATGGTTGTTTACATCATACCGCCCATGCCGGGAGCACCCATAGGCATTTCGGGTTTGTCTTCCTTCTTGTCGCAGATGACGCATTCCGTTGTGAGGAACATGCCTGCTACGGAAGCTGCGTTTTCGAGGGCTACGCGCGTTACCTTTGCGGGGTCAACTACACCGGCTGCGCGGAGGTCGCAGAAGGTGTCGTTCTTGGCATTGTAACCGAAGTTGCCTTCGCCTTCGCGCACCTTGTTTACGATTACTGCGCCCTCAACACCTGCGTTCTTACAGATTTGACGGAGGGGTTCTTCGATGGCGCGACGGATGATGGCGATACCTGTTGTTTCGTCGGCATTGTCGCCAGTCATGCCTTCGAGCGCTGCTTGCGCACGAATGAAGGCTACACCGCCACCCGTAACGATACCTTCTTCAATCGCTGCACGCGTTGCGCAAAGTGCGTCGTCGCAACGGTCTTTCTTTTCCTTCTGTTCGGTTTCAGAAGCAGCACCCACCTGAAGTACGCATACGCCACCCGCGAGTTTTGCCTGACGTTCCTGAAGTTTTTCCTTGTCGTAGTCAGAAGTAGAGTTGGCGATTTCCACCTTGATTTGGTGAATGCGGTCTGCAATAGCCTGCTTGTCGCCAGCACCATTTACGATAGTCGTGTTGTCCTTCGTTACGTTTACCTTCTCTGCCGAACCAAGCATTTCGAGTGTCGCCTGTTCGAGCTTGATGCCCTTTTCTTCGCTAATCACGATACCGCCGGTGAGCGTAGCAATGTCTTCGAGCATCGCCTTACGACGGTCGCCAAAGCCGGGAGCCTTCACCGCGCAAATCTTGAGCTGTGTGCGGAGGCGGTTGACAACGAGCGTTGTGAGCGCTTCGCTTTCTACGTCTTCAGCAATGATGAGCAAGGGACGACCCGTCTTCACTGCAGGGTCGAGGATGGGGAGGAACTCCTGGAGGTTGGAAATCTTCTTATCGTAAATAAGAATGAGGGGACGCTCCATTTCGCAGTTCATCTTTTCAGGATCAGTCATGAAGTATGGAGAGAGGTAACCACGGTCGAATTGCATGCCTTCAACTGTCTTGAGCACAGTGTCGCGACCCTTAGCATCTTCAATTGTAATTACACCATTTACAGTCACGGCGCGCATACCGTCGGCAATGAGTTTACCGATTTCGGCATCGTTGTTGGCAGAGATTGTAGCCACCTGCTCAATTTTGTCGTAAGATTCTTCCACCATTTCCGCCTGTTCCTTAAGGCTTTCAACGACCTTCTTCACCGCCTTGTCGATACCGCGCTTGAGGTCGAGAGGGTTAGCGCCAGCAGCGAGGTTCTTCAAACCTTCGTTGAGGATGGCCTGTGTGAGCACCGTTGCAGTAGTTGTACCGTCGCCGGCATCGTCGCCTGTCTTGCTTGCCACGCTCTTTACGAGCTGCGCACCGGCGTTCATGAAGCTGTCTTCAAGTTCGATTTCCTTGGCTACTGATACACCGTCCTTTGTGATACGGGGAGCGCCAAACTTCTTATCAATAACTACGTTTCTGCCCTTAGGACCGAGCGTTACCTTTACTGCATTTGCAAGTGCGTCAGCACCTTGACGCAACAAGTCGCGTGCGTCAACGTCATATTTAATTTCTTTAGCCATAATTTTTAATTTGGAGTTTAACTTACAGAGTACAGAGTACAACTACCATCTGGTATATAGAGTACATAAAGTTTCGCATGGAGTTGTACTCTGTACTCTGTTATCTGTACTTTATTCAACAGTTACTGCAAGAACATCGCTCTGGCGCATGATGAGCAACTTTTCGCCGTCGATGTCAATTTCTGTGCCGGCATACTTACCGTAGAGCACTACGTCGCCTTCCTTGAGCACCATTTCTTCGTCCTTTGTGCCGTTGCCAACAGCGAGCACAGTGCCGTAAAGCGGTTTTTCTTTAGCAGTGTCGGGGATGATGAGACCGCCGACAGTCTTTGTTTCAGCTGGAGCGGGCTTAATTACCACGCGATCAGCAAGAGGTTTAATAGTCATAGTTTTATTTATTGGTTATTATAAATTAGTATTCTGTTGTTTATAACGAAAGTTATAACAAATAGCGTGCCATTTTGATCCTTTCGCTTGTGGTGGGGTTAAAATACAAAACGAGGATGTTGAAAAACATCCTCGTTTGCGGTATGGACGGGACTCGAACCCGCGACCCCCTGCGTGACAGGCAGGTATTCTAACCAGCTGAACTACCACACCATGGTTAGATGAAAAATGAAATAAAAATTGCGGTATGGACGGGACTCGAACCCGCGACCCCCTGCGTGACAGGCAGGTATTCTAACCAGCTGAACTACCACACCAATTTGCAAACCTAAACATTTAAGCGGTATGGACGGGACTCGAACCCGCGACCCCCTGCGTGACAGGCAGGTATTCTAACCAGCTGAACTACCACACCAAGTGTTTCGAATTGCTTGTTTTTAGTTTGCGAGTGCAAAGGTACTACTATTTTTGAAAATAGCAAACAATTTGTTATTTTTTTTGCAATATTTTTTGGAAAATAGTGATATCAGTAAAGTCTTTACCGTCAAAATGCCATGATTTTAAGGTGCCGCATTCCTGATAACTCATTGATAAGAAGAGTCTTTTTCCCGCTGCGTTTTGATTTGTTAGGGTGTAGGCGTAAAGCGTTCTAATGTTGAATTTTTTTTGAGCCCATTGTTCTATTTCTTGAATAATGAGTTTGCCGTACCCTTTTTGTTGTTCTTCTTTTAATAGTGCAATGCTGATTTCTGCTCTTTGGTGCAAGGCGTTGTAATCAATTAAATCAACAATGCCGATGGCTTGCTTTGTTTCGGTCTTGCATGCTATAAGTCTAAGTAGGCCATTTTCAAAAATGGAG
This sequence comes from Alloprevotella sp., assembly GCA_045612125.1. Lineage (GTDB taxonomy): Bacteria > Bacteroidota > Bacteroidia > Bacteroidales > Bacteroidaceae > Alloprevotella. The sequence goes on along the minus strand of JAZKYK010000059.1, from coordinate 27,803 downwards.
GTTGGTTGTGAGGCAATGTATTGCTTTAAGGCAAAACGTGAGTAAGGCCCATCGTTGTTTGTTATGTTCCAGAGTTCGGGCGCATTCTCTATGGTGTAGAGGAGCTCTAAGTCTTCTGGCTCTAAGGCACGTAAGTAAATGGCTTGGTTGCTCATGTTCTTTAGGTCGGCGCTATAAATTAGTTGTTGTATTCTTTTGGTTAATTCCGAGGTTAGTTGCTTTGCTTATTTTTTGTCTTTATTTTACACCATGAAACGTAGCTTGCTACGCATCGTTGTCGTTAAAAATAAAAAATCTCAAAAAACTTATGTAAATCGATTTAAGCTGATTAATAGAACCTACCTATATGTAAATATCTTTGCCGGTGATTATTGTTTGTGTGTCGGGGTAAAAGAAGGCAATGCTTTTTTTGTGGTTTGAGTTTGATATATATGTTAAAGCTTCGCCATAATTGATGCATGAGATATCGGTTAAGATGTGTGTGGCGTTTTTTAAAGCCTCATGGTTGGTTGGGATTTTTTCTAAATGTTCACCAACGTAGCGAATATTGAATTGCCATTTCTGTGCCAATTGTTCGGCTTGAGCGAAATTCTTGAGGTTGCCTATAAACGCAAAGGTGTCTGTTGTGTCGGTGGTGGGGAAAAGACTGTTGATTTGTTGTGAGATAAGGGTGATTAAGGCTCTAAATATAATAGCACACTTGATAGGGAAGGTGAACATCCAACTTAAGTGGCCGTAATGTTTCTTGAAGAATATGAGCATTGCTTCATAAAACACATGCGTGTAACGGAATGAGTTCTTATGCGTACTCTCGCCTTTATAATGAAGAATGTGTATGGGTACGTAATAGTTTTTAAACCCTCCCTGTTTGAATCGATAGGAGAGGTCTATGTCTTCACCGTACATAAAAAAGCTTTCATCAAAATCACCACATTGTTGTAAAGCTTTTTTGGAAGTAAACATGAAAGCACCTGAGAGAATTTCTGCTTCATGTGGGATGTTTCGATCCAAGTATCCCATGTAATATTTGGCAAAGGTCTTTGAACGCGGGAATAAAGTGGTTAACCCCGTCATTTTACAAAAAGAAACCCAGGGGGTGGGTAGGCTACGTCGTGATTCTTTTGCGAATTTGCCATTGTCGGCAATCATGCGTGTTCCGATGGTTCCTATATTTGTTTGGTTAGCGACGAACTCAAAAAGGTATTGAAAGATTTGTTCTGAAACGATGGTGTCGGGGTTTAGAAAAAGGATGTAATCGCCTTTTGCTTGTTTTATAGCTTGGTTGTTGGCACGTGAAAAACCTACATTGCGTGCGTTGGCAATGTAGTGTAGCATGGGATATTGTTCTTTGGAGAAGATGTTTTGAAGGTGGGCGATGCTATTATCTTGAGAGGCATTGTCAACAATAAATGCTTCCCATTGAATGTTTGCGTACTTGGTGGCTTTAATTACACTTCGCAAGCATTGCTCAAGATAATATTTAACATTATAACTAACAATGATAACAGATAGTTGCATGGCTGGGGTGGGGCTTTTTATGGTTTTTGTGAGGGCCAGCAGAATAATGTGCCAATGATGCTTATGAGCAAGCAATACATGGCGGAGCTGTCGTAGTTAACGCCATAATAAATAAAGAGATTAATGAAGACGGGCGTGAAGGCCAATGCAATTCTAATCGCGTTCCATTTTCGGTAAGCAGCAAATTCTTGTTCTGTTTCAGCGCGTTCCAAGTCTTTTTTTACTTTTTTAAATTTAAAAAGACGTAAAGCGAGAAATAAACAACAGAAGGTGAAACTCACACTGACGAGTGAGAGTGCGTAGGTTGTTTCTGGTGTATCAAGAATGTAGTTGGTGGGCAGAATAAGTTCTTCGGATAATAAAGCGAATAACGCTGCAAAGATGGTTAGAGTTATATATAATGTGCGCATAATATTCAAGGAAGTTGTTTGGAGAAAATTGTGATTCGCGTTTATTTATAAGGGGTGTGAAATGAGAACTTGATTTAGTTTAATAGGGTTCTGTTGATAATAGAACGTCCTAAAGTGACTTCGTCGGTGTATTCCAAATCGTCGCCAACACTCACCCCTCGAGCAAGCACAGATATTTTTACGGGCGTACCTGCTAAACGTCTTTGGATGTAAAAGTTTGTTGTGTCACCCTCCATGGTAGGGTTTAATGCCAATATGATTTCGTTGATAGGTTCAGAACCGACACGATCAACCAGTGATTGTAGCTCCAGGTCGTTGGGGCCAATGCCGTCGATTGGTGAGATGACCCCTCCTAAAACGTGATAAAGACCATGGAACTGTCCTGTGTTTTCGATGGCCATGACATTTTGGATGTTTTCAACAACGCAAATGGTGTTTCTGTCTCTTCTGGGGTTGGCGCAAATGTCGCATACCTCTTGGTTGGAGATGTTGTGGCATGTTTGACAGTATTGAATTTCGTCAGCCAGGTGCGTGAGGCTGTTGGCTAAAGCGTGAACGTCCTTTTGGGGGCGACGCAGTAAGTGGAGTGCCAAACGTAATGCTGTTTTCCTTCCGATGCCAGGAAGTTTAGATATCTCTGAAACGGCTTGCTCTAAAAGTTGGGAAGGGTATTGTTGTTGCATGTTTAAGCATTGGTGTTGATTTCGTCGATATAGGCCAGGAAGTCCATTTTGCCTAAACGAGTCTCTGAACTGGTTATGAAGTGTTTAGGGAGTTCCTCCCATTGTTCTTTGAGGGTGTCGAGAAATGTATTGATGTTCTTTTTAAGTTCGCCTGCTTTGTTTTTGTCGGCTTTTGTAAACACGATACAGAAGGGTACGCCGTTTTCGCCAAGCCATTCAATAAATTCCAAATCAATTTTTTGAGGTGTTAGGCGTGAGTCAATTAGTACGAAAAGGCAGGTAAGTTGTTTTCGTTCAAGAATATATTTCTCGATGATATGCTGAAGTTGCTCCGTTGCTTTTTTGCCACGTTTGGCAAAGCCATAACCTGGAAGGTCAACCAAATACCATTCTTTGTTAATTAAGAAATGGTTGATAAGCATGGTTTTTCCTGGCATGGATGATGTCATGGCTAATTTTTTTCGTCCTGTGAGCATGTTTATCAAACTGCTTTTGCCCACATTGCTTCGACCTATGAAAGCGTATTCGGGTAAGGTGCTCTTAGGGCACATGTCCACCCGGCTATTGCTGATAACAAACTCTGCTGATGTGATGTTCATGTTTTTTTTTGTGTTGTTCTTTGATGTCAGTGGAACTCGATTGTTTTTTTTGGGGTATCAAAGAATTGTGGTATAATTTTTTACAAAAGTACTGTTTTTTTCGCATTGTTTCTTATTTTTGCTCAAAATATTCCTTTTATAACATGGGTTGTGATCCTATAGTGTTTTTTTAGAATTGTCATGCACGATAAAATAAAGCAATTAAAAATAGTATTGATAGGCACTGCAGTGCTTATTGCTATAGCCAGTCTAATGGTCTCCCAAACCTTGGTTGAAGACCTTTCCGAGAAAGAACGTCAGAATATGGAAGTATGGTCGGAAGCGATGCGTGCTTTGAGTCATGCTGATGAAACGACGGATCTTTCTTTAGTGTTGCGAGTAATTAATGGGAATGATTATATTCCGGTGGTGGTGATGAATGAAAATCAAGAGGTTTTGGATTATCGCAATATTGAGATTGAGGCTTCAAGTATGAACGATAGTCTTGAGTTTGTTCAGCGTTACGCCAGAGATTTAGCTAAACGGGGGAATTTGATTCATATTTCAGCTTCATCCGAGGTTGAGGGTGGCGGAAGTATGCAATTGTATGTGGTGCATGATGAATCGTTGATGTTACAACGTTTAACGCATTATCCTTATATTCAGTTGGGGGTGATAGGTTTGTTTGTGGTGATGGCAATCTTTGCGCTTTTGGCTTCAAAAAGGGCGGAACAGGAAAAGGTTTGGGTTGGTTTGTCGCGTGAAACGGCTCATCAGTTGGGAACACCGATTTCTTCCTTAATGGCATGGAATGCTATTTTACAAGAGGCGTATAAAGACGATCCTTTGATTTTAGAGATGAATACTGATATACAAAGACTTCAGCTGATTGCAGAGCGTTTTTCAAAGATAGGTAGTAAACCTGAGGTAAAGGAGGAAGATTTGTGTGAAGTGATCAATCGTGTGGTGGGGTATATAGGTAAACGTGTGTCGGATAAAGTGCGTATTTCGTGTAGTTATCCCGATCTTGTTGTGAAAGTGCCAATCAGTGCGTCGCTTTTTGAATGGGTAATTGAAAACTTATGTAAGAATGCTATTGATGCGATGCAAGGCGTGGGTGAGATAAATATATATGTGTATCGCCACGCAGATATGTTGAAAATTGAGATTACAGATACAGGAATGGGGATTCCTAAAGATAAGTTTAAAACCATCTTTCAACCCGGCTATACCACTAAGAAACGTGGCTGGGGGTTGGGGCTTTCATTGGCAAAACGTATTGTTGAGGATTATCACAAAGGACGCATCTATGTCAAATGTAGCAGTCGAAAGGGGACAACGTTTGTTATAGAAATTAAGTTGCGCCAATGTTAGTGTGTCAGAAAATGTATGCATTTTTTGTGTTCTTGGGTATAAAAGTGCATTTTTGGTGCGTGTCTTAAAATATAAACGTTATCTTTGCCCCTGTCTTTGATTGAGAAATACATAAAAATATAAAAATGATGGAAATAAATAGAAAAGTAGCTTTGATTACAGGTGTGACCGGTCAAGATGGCTCGTATTTAAGTGAATTCCTTCTTTCGAAGGGTTATGATGTACACGGCATTATTCGTCGCTCTTCGGTGGATTATCGTGAGCGTATTGCTCATTTAGAGGGAGAACCACGCTTTCATCTTCATTATGGGGATATGTGCGATTCAATGTCTTTGGTGAAAGTGGTTGGTCGCGTGAAGCCTACTGAAATTTATAATCTCGCGGCGCAGAGTCACGTGCAGGTGTCGTTTGATTCTCCAGAGTTTACCGCCGATATTGATGCTACGGGGGTGCTTCGTGTGCTTGAAGCCGTGCGCGCTTGTGGTTTGGAGAAAACGTGTCGTATTTATCAAGCTTCAACGTCAGAACTTTATGGTAAGGTTGAGGAGGTGCCTCAAAATGAAAATACTCCTTTCCACCCGTATTCGCCTTATGCAGTTGCAAAGTTGTATGGTTATTGGATTATCAAAGAATATCGTGAAGCTTATGATATGTTTTGTTGTTCGGGTATTCTTTTTAACCATGAGTCAGAACGTCGAGGAGAAACGTTTGTGACTCGTAAGATTACGTTGGCTGCGGCTCGCATAGCTCAAGGTTTTCAGGATAAATTGTATTTGGGTAATCTTGATTCTTTGCGAGATTGGGGTTATGCTAAGGATTATGTGGAATGTATGTGGTTGATACTTCAACATAAAACACCTGAGGATTTCGTTATTGCAACGGGAGTGCAACACTCTGTGCGTGAATTTACAGAACTCGCGTTTAAGTGTGCGGGTATTGAATTGAAGTTTGAAGGCGAGGGTGTTTATGAAAAGGGTGTTTGTGTGGCGGTGAGTGGTAATGTTTCTAAAGATTTGATTGGTCGTGTTTTGGTAGAGGTTAGTGAAGATTTCTATCGCCCTACGGATGTGGTAAATCTTTGGGGTGACCCTACAAAGGCGAAGGAAAAGTTGGGATGGAATCCTGCAAAGACCTCGTTTGAAGATTTGGTGCGTATCATGGTAAACCACGATATGGCTAAAGTTGCTTCGGATGGCGCGGCTGCGAAGGTGCGTACGAATTTGGCTGAGTATTTGGAAAAAGGAATTGTGAAGTAAGGATGATTCTTATACGCCTTCTGTGGATTTTAGATAATGGTGTGTGTTAATATTTTTGCTGTTATTCGGGTAAACTCTGTTTTTGCAAAGAGAAATAATAGAACCCACCTAAAAATGGTTTAAATGTTTGGGGGAAGGCGGTTTGTCTTTCCCCATTTTTTTTGTTTAATTTGCAAATAGAAAATGAAAATTGTTTTTTGCATGGTATTGGGCTGTTTTTAATAATGGCGAAATTATGCGCAATTTGGTGATAAGACGTCTTGTTATAGACTGAAAATGCCTTGTAAGGTTCTTTTATGCTGTGCTTCTGCAAGTCGTTTTTCTTTCTCAGCGATTAGTTTTAATTAAATCCCGTTTAGTTTCGACTAAATCCTGTTTAGTTTTGACTAAGTCCCAATTAGTTTAGTTGATGAGTTGACAAGGTCGAAACAAGCAAGTGGAATGTCTATTCCGTTAACTTCAAAGGTTCTCTTTATTTTGAAAAGATGTGCATAAACTAAACGTAAAGTGCGTTTAGGAATATGCAGGAAATCAAAAAACACGAAAGTGAAAGTAAATGTTTGATAGAAATGAGTGGGTGGGATTTTTAGAATTTAGGTGATATTTTTATAAAGTTCAAATTGATTCATTTGGTATTTGTTGTTATGGTTCGAAAAATAAATATGAAAAGGGTTGTTGTTGTGATAACCACGCTTGCGGTTTTGATTTTGGCTTTGCTCTTTGGGTTGAGTTGGTATATGCTTGATTATTCTTTGAGTCCAGATCCTAATCGGCGAGATGTTGATAGTGCTTATGTAGATTTGTATCAGCGCTTTCCTGATATGCGTCAATGGGTGGATAGTGTGCGCGAGGTGGGTGTGTTGCAATCGGTTTCTATGGTTAAGCCAGATGGACAGCTTAGTCATGCTCTACTGCTTAAATCGAATTCAAAACAAGCGCGTACAGCCATAGTGGTGCATGGTTATCGCGATTGTTGTGTTAAGTTTTTGTATTTGGCGCGTTTGTATCATCGTGATTTAGGTTTTCATGTGCTTTTGCCCGATCTTAGTGCGCATGGTTTGAGTGATGGTGATGCGGTGCAGATGGGGTGGAAGGATGCTGACGATTTATTGTTGTGGTGCGTTTGGCTTGAGCGAGAGTCTCATGGTGAAGTTGAAATGGTGTTGCATGGCGTTTCTATGGGTGCGGCAACGGTGATGAATCTTTCAGGGCGTCAATTACCTGCAGGGGTAAAGGGGATTGTTGAAGATTGTGGTTTTACATCTGTTTGGGATGAATTTTCATTTCAATTGAAAGAACAGTTTTCTTTGCCTCCATTTCCTTTGATGTACACGACCAGTTGGTTGTGTCAAGCTATTTATGGTTGGAATTTCAATGAAGCGTCGCCTTTGAAATCCCTAAACCGTTGTAAGTTGCCAATGCTTTTTATTCATGGCACAGAAGATGATTATGTGCCCACGGATATGGTGTATGATCTTTATGAGGCAACAATGGCACCTAAAAGCTTGTGGTTGGTACCACGCGCAGGGCATGCTCAAGCTTTTAAATGCGCGCCTGAATCCTATGCGAAGCGTGTTTCGGATTTTTGTGATATGATATTTGAGGAAGGAGATGAGTAGATAGGTATAAAAATGCAGGACGACCATTTTTTGTTTGGTCGTCCTGTGTTTGGTATTTAGAAATCCATAGGGTGTTAAAGGATGTTGTGTGTATTTGTTTTACTCAAAAAATCGTTCCATGAGCACTAATGAAAGGAACCCTAAAAGTAATGCGTAGGTGGCTGATTTTTGGTAGCCGTGGGCGTGTGTTTCTGGAATCATTTCATCGCTGACTACATAAAGCATTGCCCCACCAGCAAAGGCAAGCATAAAGGGAAGTAGTTGTTCGGAAATGTTGCCTGCTACAAAGCCAATCCAAACGCCTATAATCTCAAGCATGGCAATGAGTAGGGATATGAGTAAGGTTCGTAACTTGCTGATGCCTGATAAAAGTAGTGGTGAGATAACCACCATGCCTTCTGGTACGTTTTGTAAGGATAATCCTGCTGTAACAGTCCATGCGTTAGAGATGTCGTCAGCATTGAAACCGATGCCAGCAGCCATGCCTTCTGGAAATTTGTGGATGGCGATGGCTAAAACAAAAAGCATGATGCGGTTTAGTGATGCGTTGTTTTTGTGCTGCTCCGGATCAAGTCCTGTGATGTGGTGCAAGTGTGGTGTGATGTGGTCGAGAAAGTTTAAAAATAAAGCGCCCATAATGACTCCGGTAACCACAAATATGACTTCGTAATTGCTGGCTAAATCAATTGCAGGAAGAATCAGTCCTACGATAGAGGCTGCAAGCATGATTCCGGCACAATAGCCTATGATTGTGTCGTTCCAACGGTGGGGTAGGTCTTTAATGAAAAAACCTAATACTGACCCTATGAGTGATGCGCCACAAAGTGCCGCAGCGCTGATCCAAATGTGTTGCATGAGTTGTAGATGTAAATTAGTTTATTAAGGTCGCCTTAAAGCAATAAATGTTTAATGAACATCGTTGCAAAAATATCGATTTATTCTAAAATCAACAAGTTTTTGTCGCTGATTAGTCTGTAGAAGGGGGGGCTTAGCTTTGAGTTCTTCTTTTCTTTAAAAATATGATGTTTTGTGGGGTATTTGCTTTGGGGTTTTAGCGTGTTTTGATACCTTTTGTTTTTGCTATAAATCGCTTAAAACGCCTAAAAAGCATGAAATTGGGCTTGTTTGTCGAAAAACCTATGGGTCGATTTTATCATGTGGATAATTCTTTGTACTTTTGCATTGATAATCAAAAACTGAAAATATTAACCAATAAGTTTCTAATCGCCTTTTGGTATGTAGTGTAAGGCGTGAAATAGTATGGCTGAAGATAGAATAAAATTAGTAAACATTGAAGCCGAAATGAAGCAGTCATATATTGACTATTCAATGTCGGTGATTGTAGCGCGTGCATTGCCTGATGTTCGCGATGGATTTAAACCCGTTCATCGTCGTATTCTTTTTGATATGAATGAATTGGGCATTACGCATGATAAACCTACGCGTAAGTCTGCACGTGTTGTTGGTGACGTTTTAGGTAAGTATCACCCACATGGCGACTCGTCTGTGTATGGCGCGTTGGTTCGTTTGGCTCAAGATTGGAATATGCGCTATACGCTTGTAGAAGGTCAAGGTAACTTTGGGTCAATGGATGGTGATGCTGCTGCAGCTATGCGTTACACAGAAGCACGACTCTCTTTGTTGGGCGAAGCAATGATGCTTGATATTGAGAAGGAAACTGTGGATATGTTGCCAAACTTCGATAATACCCGTAAGGAGCCTTCTGTGATGCCAACACGTATTCCAAACTTCTTGGTGAATGGCGCTACAGGTATTGCTGTGGGTATGGCTACAAACGTTCCAACCCATAATCTTGGTGAAGTGATTGATGGCTGTGTGGCTTACATTGATAATCCAGAGATTGATGTTGAGGGATTGATGCAGTATATTCCAGCCCCAGACTTCCCTACAGGTGGATATATCATGGGACTTCAAGGGGTTAAGTCGGCTTATGAAACAGGTCGTGGACGTATTGTGATGCGCGCCAAGGCTAATATTGAAAGTGGTGAGTTGCATGACAAGATTGTGGTAACTGAAATACCCTATGGCGTGAATAAGGCAGACTTAATCAAGAGTATTGCTGATATGGTTAACGAACGCAAGATTGATGGTATTTCAAACATTAATGATGAGTCGGACCGCGAAGGTTTGCGTATTGTTGTTGATGTGAAGCGCGATGCCAATGCGGGCGTTGTTTTGAATAAACTCTACAAGATGTCGGCTTTGCAAACCAGTTTCTCGGTGAATTGCATCGCTCTTGTTGGACCAACTGGTAAGCAACGTCCAAAGTTGCTCTCGCTTAAGGATTGCATAGAGGAATTTGTGAAGCATCGTCATGATGTAGTGCTTCGTCGCACAGCTTATGACTTACGTAAAGCAAAGGAACGCGCTCATATCCTTGAAGGACTAATCATCGCGAGTGATAATATTGATGAAGTGGTGAGAATTATCCGTGCGTCAAAAACGCCTGAAGAAGCAGTTGAAAATTTGATGCAACGTTTTAATTTGGATGATCTTCAAGCTAAGGCAATTGTTGAAATGCGCTTGCGTCAGTTGACAAACTTGATGCAGGATAAGCTTCGTGAAGAGTACGATGATTTGTTGCGCAAGATTGAATATTATCAACAAATTCTTTCTGATGAAGCCCTTTGTATGAAGGTAATCAAGGACGAACTTATTGAAGTAAAAGAAAAATATAGCGATAAGCGTCTTACTGAAATCGTGCCTGCAGCGGGCGAATGGAATCCAGAGGATTTCTATGCTAACGACGAAGTGGTTATTACCATGAGTCATTTAGGTTACGTTAAGCGCACGCCTTTGGCAGAATTTAAAGCTCAGGGTCGTGGTGGCGTCGGAAGTAAGGGTGGTGCAACGCGTGATGCCGATTTTATCGAAACGATCTATACAGCCACGATGCATAGCACAATGCTCTTCTTTACCTCCAAGGGTCGTTGCTATAAGCTCAAGGTTTATGAATTGCCAGAAGGCAATAAAACATCAAAGGGTCGAGCAATTCAAAATATGCTTAACATCGAAGCCGATGATAGCGTTAATGCATGCTTGAATGTACCGATGTTTGATAATCAGGAATACCGCGAATCGCACAATATCGTATTCTGTACAAAGCAGGGTGTTATTAAGAAAACGTTGCTTGATGATTATAAGAATGTCCGCTCTAAGGGTATTATAGCACTTAGTCTTCGTGAGGGCGACGCAGTGGTGAGTGTATGCTTAACCAATGGTGAAAATGAAATTGTGGTGGCAAATCGAGGTGGACGCGCTATTCGCTTCAGTGAGTCAACTGTACGAACCATGGGACGTGGTGCTACAGGTGTTAAGGCTATGGCTATTGATTCTGAGGAAGATGAAATTGTTGGCATGGTTTGCGTTGAGGATCCTGAAACGCAATCAATCCTTGTTGTTAGCGAGCAGGGCTATGGAAAACGCAGTACCGTTGAAGATTACCGCATCACCAACCGTGGTGGTAAGGGCGTGAAAACTCTAAACATTACAGAAAAAGTTGGTCCGCTCATTGCGATCCGTTGCGTGACAGATGAAAACGACCTTATGATTATCAATAAGAGTGGTGTCACCATCCGATTGAAACTCTCAGAAGTTAGCATACAAGGTCGTGTTACACAAGGTGTGAAATTAATTAACCTGACTAAACGTAATGATTGCATCAGCAATGTATGTGTGGTGGCTACTGAAGAAGACGAAGAATATATTGAGAACAATGAACCAATAGAAGAAGCGTTGCCAACAACTGAAGAATAACCAATAATATTAATTTTATATTTTGAACCTATGAAAAAAATTATGCTTTCACTTGCAATGGCTGTAACCTCAGTTGCTGCTTTTGCTCAAAACAGTGCTATCTATAAAGCAGAGCACTTTGTAGAAAAAGGAAACTACGAAGAAGCTATGCAACTTATTGATGCCGCTTTGGCTAATCCAAAAACGACTAAGTTTGCTGGATTCTATTACAATAAGGGTGAAATTAACCGCAAGCTCTTTGAGCAAAACTTGAATTTGGCTGCAAGTGGTATGCCTTTTGATACAGCTGCCTTTTGCAAGAATCTTGACGAAGCGATTCTGTATTTCACAAAGAGCCATATCGCGGATATGACACCAGATAAGAAAGGTCGTGTAAAGCCTGAATACAAGCAAAAGAACTACATGACACTTAAGGCGATGTTGAATTATTACAACTATGCAGGTGTTTTTGCAAATCAAAATCAAGATTATCAAGCGTCTCTTGAATACTTCAAGAAATACTATGATATGCCCAAAAATCCTGTTTTTACACAAGCAGAGACAGACTCAATTTATGCAGCGAGCAAGCAAAATTATGCGCAAACAGCTGTAAATGTTGTGATGTTGAACTTCCAACTTAAAAATTGGGACGGTATCTTGGAAACAGTTGATGCTGCGCTTCAAGACACACTTTCAACACGCGACCTTTACATGATGAAGATGCAAGCTCATCTTGAAAAGAATGACTCTGCGGCGTACATCGAAGACCTTAAAGAAGCTATTGCGCGTACAGAGCATGCTGGATTTGCACAAAATCTGCTTTACCTTTACACACAGCGCAATCAGCCTGAAGAAGCAATGAATGTGGCTACAGGAATGGTAGAAAAGAACCCCAATAGTGCTACAGGATGGTACCTTAAGGGTTGTGTGGAGTTGAATATGAAACGTGATTTCGCTGCAGCTCGCGAAAGCTTTACACGTGCATTAGAAATTGATAATGACTTTGTTGATGCTAACGTTAACATGGCTTATACATTTATGAATGAAGTGGTGGCACGCCGCAATGCTGGTGATTTCAAGTTGGACCGCAATAATAAGGAAGAATTTGACAAGGAGTATGAAGTGATTAAAAAGTACTACGAACAAGCACTCGTATATATGGAACGCGCTCAAATGTTGAAGCCAGAAGAGCCAAAGATTTGGGCTTCTGCATTACAACAAATCTATACAAACCTTCAAAACAAGGAAAAGGCTGAGGAAATGGATGCTATCATGAGTTCTATGAACAACAGATAATCCGTAATACGATAAAATGAAAGGGTTGACGAGTTAATCATTAGCTCGTCAACCTTGCTTGATAAATTGACTACAACAGATTTTATAAATTTAGTTGTTTCTTTTTATTGATACCACTTAATTAGGTATGGCTAAGTCATAAAAGCCATAACAAAAATTCACGAATAAAAATTAAAACACAAAACTATGATGATTAGACTGTTTCTTTTTTGCTTTCTATTTGTTGCAATGAGTACCGTTCCCGCACAATCGCAAAAGCAATTGAAACAACTCCGTGCTTTTGTCAAAGCAAAAAATACCGGAGAGGCGATGAAAGAAGTAGAACGTTTGGAAAGAGATAGTGTGTGTAAATTCTACCCTAAACTTTATGAACTTGCGGTACAAACACAGGTTTTAATTAACAACGTGGAAAACGAAAAGGTATATCTTAATCAACAATGTGACACCGCAAAGTTTTTTAATAGCACACTTCAAATATTTAACTATGCCTTGAAGGGCGATAGTATAGAACGATTCTTAAACGAGACAAAAGGTGAGCGTTTTACGCTTCGTAAGCAACACGCTGAACTCTTGCGCACCTATTATCGTAACCTCAATATGGGGGCACGCTATTTTTATACAAAAGCCAATTATAAAGATGCCCAACAATTATTGGCAACGGCCTTGATCATGGCACGAGAACCTATGTGGTCAGCTCAACCTGTAGATTCGACACATAAGGAATTTATCTCGAATATATACCGTTATACGTATTCGGCTTACGTAAATAAGGATTATGAACAAGTGGAGCGTTATAAGCATATTATGCTTAATGAACCCCAATATTGTAAATCCGCATTAGAAATTTATGCACGGTCTGCACAAGCTTGTGGAAAAGTAGAAGATTTTGAAAAATACCTTCATCAAGGAATGTCTACATTTACACTTTATCCTTATTTCTTTGATGAATTAGCCGATATATTGCTTAAAGAAGAACGTTATGAAGAGGCTATAAAACATGCTGAGGATTTATTGCTTGTTGATTCAGTTTCAATAAAAGCATTGGAATTGAAGGCTAAATCACTTTACGTGCTTAATCGATTGGATTCTTGTGTTGAAGTTTCCAAACATTTGGTAGAATTAGATACGGCAGGAGTATATCCTGAAGCACATTATTATGTGGCCAAAATAAGCATGGATAAGATTGCAGGTATTAACATTCCGCTTGATTTGTTTTCTCAAGAGTTTAAGGATGCGAAGCAGGCTGTTGTGAATATATGTGCTTTCGCACGTCCTTATGCCGAACGTTACAGAGCGTTGTGCCCTGAAGAGAAAGATAAGTGGGCACCGATACTTTATAAAATATATTTAGAACTCAATTTAGGAAAAGAGTTTGAAGAAATATGCACGTTATACCAATGAATCCATTTTTCTGTAGTTACGAATATATTCCGTTTCATCTTATCAAGATAGAACATTATGAGCCTGCAATACTGCAAGGAATCCAGGAGGAATGTGCTGAGATTGATAAAATCGTATCAAATCCCGGAGTGCCGACATTTGAAAATACGATTGTGGCTTTAGAACAATCTGGAGCATTGTTGGAGCGTGTCACTACGGTGATGTATAATCAATTAAGCGCTCATACCTCGGATGATCTTGAAGAACTTGCACAAAGAATGTCGCCTGTTCTTACAGAGCATTCATCCAATATTATGCTTAATCCCGAACTCTACAAAAGGGTTAAGGCAGTAAAGGAAGGTGATTTGTCGCATTTGAGCAGTGAAGATTTGATGCTCTTAGAGAAGACATATGAAGGATTTGAGCGTTCAGGGGCTAACCTTTCCGAAGAAGATAAAATAAAATTCCGAGAAATTAAAAATGAGTTGTCGTTATTGACTTTGCAATTTTCTCAGAATGTCCTTAAAGAAACCAACGATTTTTATCTTCACGTCACGCATGAAGAAGATTTGCTTGGGCTTCCCGAATCGCAGAAACAGCAAGCGCAGTTAACCGCACAAGAACGACATTTGGAGGGATGGGTTTTTACGCTCCATGCACCAAGTTATGTGCCTTTCATGCAATATGCAGATAATCGATTGTTAAGAGAGAAACTGTATAAAGCCTATAATTCACGTGCTACACATGATAACGAACACAATAATTTTAGTATTGTGAAGCGTTTGGTGAATTTGCGTCGTCAGTTGGCCCAACTCTTAGGTTATTCTACGTATGCTGATTATGCTTTGAAACGCCGCATGGCTTCTACTCCCGAGAATGTAAATAGCCTTTTGGATCAACTGATAGAAGCCTATTATCCCAAAGCTAAAGAAGACGTGGAACAAGTTTTTAAATTGGCTCCTGAAGATGAACGACAATCGTGGGATTTTAGTTATTACGCCCATAAACTTAAGCAACAATCCTATAATATTGAAAGTGAAATGTTGCGCCCTTATTATGAATTGTCGAAAGTGAAGCAAGGCATATTTGGTTTAGCTAATAAACTATATGGCATTACTTTTGAACAACGTCAAGATATCCCGGTTTATCATCCAGAAGTAGAGGCTTATGATGTAAAGGATGAACATGGCGAACATTTGGCATTGTTATATACAGATTTTCATCCCCGTGCTTCGAAGCAGGGTGGGGCATGGATGACATCCTACAGAGAACAAAAAGAAAAGGTTCGCCCACAAGTAGCTATTGTGATGAACTTTACAAAGCCAACTCCAGATAAACCCGCCTTACTCACTCATGAGGAGGTTGAAACATTTTTGCACGAGTTTGGGCATGCATTGCATGGTATTTTTGCTGATACCAAGTATGCGTCACTAAGTGGAACAAATGTGTATTGGGACTTTGTAGAACTGCCCTCACAGTTTATGGAAAATTATGCTGTAGAGTCGGAGTTTCTTTCTACTTTTGCAACACATTACCAAACCGGTGAGATAATTCCAAATGACCTGGTTTTGAAACTTCAAAAAAGCCGAAATTTTAATGCTGCTTATGCTTGTATGCGTCAAGTGTCGTTTGGGTTATTGGATATGGCTTATTATACCCTCAATGAACCCTTTGAGGAAGATGTTCAAACGTTTGAAAATAACGCTTGGAAAAGAGCAACATTACTTCCCTTATGCGAAGGAATGTGTATGTCTGTTCAATTTGGTCATATCATGTCTGGGGGGTATGCAGCTGGCTACTATAGCTATAAGTGGGCAGAAGTTTTAGATGCAGATGCTTTTGATTTCTTCAAGCAACAAGGAATATTTAATACCTCTGTGGCCCGAAAGTTTAGAACTGAAATATTAGCTAAAGGCGGAACTGTTCATCCACAACAATTGTATAGAAATTTTAGAGGACAGGATGCATCCATCGACGCACTTTTGCGTCGTAATGAACTTATAAGTTAATACATATTTTCACTCAAACGTTTATGAATACAATAAACAATCCAAAACAAAAGGACTTAGATCTTCGGTATTTGCGAATGGCTAAGATTTGGTCCGAAAATTCATATTGCCAACGTCGTCAAGTAGGGGCTCTAATCGTCAAAAATAAAATGATTATTTCTGATGGTTATAATGGAACGCCTGTTGGCTTTGAAAACGTGTGTGAAGATGCTAATGGTGTTACCCATCCATATGTGCTTCATGCTGAAGCAAATGCAATAACAAAAATTGCTTGTTCGGGTAATAATTCGTACGGAGCAACATTATATGTAACGGACAGCCCATGTATTGAATGCGCCAAACTCATTATTCAGGCAGGCATACGCAGGGTGGTCTATGGAAGAAGTTATCGTTTGACTGATGGTATTGATCTTCTGAAGCGAGCTAATATTGAAGTCGTATTCTTAAGCGAAGTCTTTGAGTGAATCAAAAAGTGTATTCTATTTATTAGTGTTCCATATACTCTTTGCTTATCATAACCAAAATACTTATTCTAAGCTTAGGGAAATGCAGAGCCTATTTAATTGAATACTAGCAAACGCTTAATTGACAAACATAATATAAGTCAATGAAAAATAAATATACGCGACTCACACCTCTTATGCTTGCCATAGCCATGGTTATAGGTGTTGTGGTTGGTTCGTTTTATTCGAATCATTTTTCAGGAAATAAATTAGCCATCATTACAACGGGTAACAACAAAATTAATGATTTGATGCATTTGATCAATGATCAATATGTTGATTCAATTTCTGTTAATGATATCGTAGAAAAGGTTGTACCGAAATTTTTGAAAGAACTTGACCCGCATTCTACTTATATATCTTCCAAAGATGTTGAAGCATCCATGCAGGAGTTGCAAGGTAGTTTTCAAGGTATAGGCGTACAGTTCGCAATCCATAATGATACTGTATGCATCCTTAAAATTATAGAAAGTGGTCCTTCTGAATATGTAGGATTAAAACCTGGTGACCGTATCGTCTATGTCGGAGATTCGCTTTATGTCGGAAAAGGTGTTGTTACGAACGAGTCAACCTTGAAACTATTAAAAGGTGTCGCAGGTACAACTGTAGAATTAAAAATTAAGAGAAAAGGCGAGAATGACCTGCTCTCATTTGTCATTGAACGTGGCAATGTACCGTTGCGCAGTATTGATGCGGTATATATGTTAAATGATTCCATTGGATATATTCGTATCACAAATTTTGCAGAACAAACATATACGGAGTTTGTTGTTGCTCTGGCTCATCTTCAAAGTGCTAATTTTAAATCCTTGGTACTCGACTTGCGCGGCAATGTTGGCGGTTATATGCATCCTGCGGTTTTGATTGCCAATGAATTTTTACCCAAAGGTAGGAAAATTGTTTATACGGAAGGACGTCATTCACCACGCTCTGAAACCTATAGTGATGGTATGGGGTTATACAAAAATATACCTCTTGTGGTGTTGGTCGATGAAGGCTCAGCTTCGGCAAGCGAAATCCTTGCTGGTGCCTTGCAAGATAATGATCGTGCTTCAATTGTAGGCCGTCGAACATTTGGCAAGGGGTTGGTTCAAGTGCCTATTGAATTTAAAGATGGTTCAATGTTGCGACTCACTACGGCACGCTATTACACACCCTCTGGACGATGTGTTCAGAAACCTTATGCTTTAGGTGAGGAGAATAATAAAACCTACGACCATGATTTGGTGGAGCGGGCTTTACATGGTGAATATTTTTCAGCCGATAGTATTAAAACAAGAGGAGATGCTTATCAAACCTTTGGAGGTCGAACTGTTTATGGTGGTGGTGGAATCATTCCTGACTATTTTATTCCTAGAGATACCTTAGGGATGACAACCTATTTTCGCGAACTTTATTCTACAACTTTGCCCCATGATTTTACTTTTAATTTTGTAGATAAAAACCGTGATTTGTTACAATCTCAGGAAACTTTAACAGACTTGGTAGAGGAAGTCCGAAAATTACGCCCTATGAACCAATTAATCAAGTATGCTGAGAAGCATGGCGTAAAGCGTCGTAATTTAATGATTCGCAAATCCTATACCATCATTGAACGTTATCAATTAATACAGATTATTGATCAAGTTTTAGGAACTAGATATGCTGTTCAGTTTGAAAATCAAACCGACCCTGCGGTTTTGAAAGCGGTTGAGTTGATTAACGCTGGTGATGCTTTTCCAGAAACATCTCAAGTTTTAGATAAACAAGTAAATGAAGACAATATTGCGCAAACAAATGCGTCAACATAGACGGACTTTAACTGTTGAACAGCGACAAATAGAGTCTGCTAAAATAATGAGCCTTTTGGAGACACAAACGTGTTTCCAAAAGGCTCGTGTCATTTTAGGATATGCAAGTTTATATGATGAAGTGGAAACCATGTCTTTAATCAAGAAATGGTGTCATGAAAAAACATTTCTGTTGCCTGTTGTTTCAGGTGATGATTTAAAGCTCGTTCGCTACGAAGGTGAACAATCGCTAATAAAGAGTAAATGGGGAATTTTAGAACCGCAGGGTGAAGTTTTTACGGATTATACTCAAATTGATTTAGCTTTGATTCCAGGTTTGGCTTTTGACTTACAAGGTGGACGCATGGGGTATGGTAAGGGGTTTTATGATCGTTTGCTCTCACAAAGTTCATTTAATCAGGTCTTAACTTGTGGCTTGGCTTTTTCATGTCAATTGCTGCCGCATGTCCAGATGGAACAATGGGATGTGTCATTAAAGTCTTTACTCACTTCAGAAACTTTTTATTATTTTCAAAATTGATAAATTTAATTTAAACAACATATTATGCGTTATTTGATTGTATCTGATATTCATGGTAGTTTGACTTCTTTACAAACTGTGCTAAAGCATTTTAATGAGAAAAAATGCGATTTGCTTTGTATTTTAGGTGATATCTTAAATTATGGTCCACGCAATGGTGTTCCTGAAGATCTTAATGCACCTGCTATCGTAGAACTTCTTAATGAAATGTCTGATAAAATTATAGCTGTTCGAGGAAATTGTGATAGTGAAGTGGATCAAATGCTTCTTAAATTTCCGATTATGGCTGACTATGCTTTAATTGTAGATCAAGGTAAACGCTTGTTTTTAACACATGGTCATGTGTATAATGAATCAAATTTACCCAACTTAGCCATCGATGCTTTCTTTTATGGACACACCCATATGCAAAAGTTAGAGAAAACATTAAATGGTCAGATTATTTGTAATACTGGATCGGTGACCTTTCCTAAGGGCGGAAATCCAAAAACATTTGCCATTTATGAGAATGGCAAAGTAACCATGTGTAAATTGTAACTTGAAGATATTCGCTCACTTTAACATCTATCATGTATCTTGTCGCATTGTTGATAGTTTTATACCAAATACGGCAGGTGCGCGATAGATGTTTTTATGTTAAAAAACATAAGAAAACATAGTTGTCCTTTTCTATAATCTCGGTAATTTTGTAAATATTTGATTTATAAACCTTAAAATTAATATCTATGAGTAAGTATCCTAAAATTGGTATTCGCCCCACGATTGACGGTCGTCAGGGTGGCGTGCGAGAAAGTTTGGAAGAAAAAACAATGTCTTTGGCAAAGGCGGTGGCAGAATTGATTTCTGCTAATGTTCGCCATGCCGATGGTACACCGGTAGAGTGCGTTATTGCAGACGGAACAATCGGTCGCGTAGCTGAAACTGCTGCTTGTCAGGCTAAGTTTGAGCGCGAAGGCGTGGGTGCAACGATTAGCGTTACATCTTGCTGGTGTTACGGCTCTGAAACAATGGACATGCATCCTCATTGGCCCAAGGCAGTTTGGGGATTCAACGGTACAGAGCGCCCCGGCGCAGTTTATCTCGCAGCCGTTTTGGCAGGCCATGCACAGAAGGGACTTCCCGCTTTTGGTATTTATGGCCACGATGTTCAGGATATTACGGACAATTCGATTCCAGCCGACGTTGCAGAAAAGATATTGCGTTGGGCGCGTGCAGCATTGGCTGTAGCTACGATGCGCGGCGAGAGCTATCTTTCTATCGGTAGCCAATGTATGGGTATCGCGGGCAGTATCGTTGACCAAAACTTCTTC
This sequence comes from Alloprevotella sp., assembly GCA_045612125.1. GTDB lineage: Bacteria > Bacteroidota > Bacteroidia > Bacteroidales > Bacteroidaceae > Alloprevotella. The sequence continues at coordinate 7,801 of JAZKYK010000059.1, read as the reverse complement.
CAGGAATATCTCGGCATGCGCAACGAAAGTGTGGACGAAACAGAGATTCTTCGCCGCATGGAAGAAGGTATTTACGACCACGAAGAATATGCTAAGGCGATGGCTTGGACTGAAAAATATTGCAAGGTGAATGAAGGTTGGGACAAGAATCGCCCCGAAAAGCAGAAGGACCGTGCCGGAAAGGATGCCGACTGGGAATTCGTTGTGAAGATGACGCTCATCGTGCGCGACCTCATGCAGGGCAATCCCAAACTTCGCGAAATGGGATTCCTTGAAGAAGCCATCGGTCACAATGCGATTGCAGCAGGCTTCCAGGGACAGCGCCAGTGGACAGACTGGAAACCCAATGGCGACTTTACGGAAGCCTTGATGTGCTCTACTTTCGACTGGAATGGTATCCGTAAGGCTTATACCGTGGCTACTGAAAACGATGCTTGCAATGCTGTGGCTATGCTCTTTGGCAATTTGCTTACAGGTTGCGGACAGATGTTCTCAGACGTGCGTACTTACTGGAGTCCCGAAGCCGTGAAGCGCGTTACGGGCAAGGAACTTACAGGACTCGCTGCGGGCGGTATGATTCACCTCATCAACTCTGGCGCTACTACGCTCGACGCTACCGGTGCGAGCACAAATGCAGCGGGCGAACCCTGCATGAAGCCCTGCTGGGAAATGACCGATGCCGATGCTGAGGCTTGCTTGAAGAATACAAACTGGATGCCTGCCGACCGCGACTACTTCCGTGGTGGTGGCTTCTCGTCCAACTTCCTTTCTAAGGGCGGAATGCCTGTGACAATGAGTCGCCTTAATCTGGTGAAGGGCTTGGGTCCTGTGCTCCAGATTGCTGAAGGTTGGACAGCCGACGTTGCACCCGAAATCCACGATGTGCTCAATATGCGCACAGACCCCACTTGGCCTACAACGTGGTTCGTGCCTCGTCTTGACGAAACAAAGGCGCCTTTCAAGGATGTATATTCTGTAATGAACTACTGGGGAGCAAACCATGGTGCTATCAGTTATGGCCACATCGGTGCCGACCTGATTACGCTCGCATCGATGCTTCGTATTCCTGTATGTATGCACAATGTGCCCGAAGAAAATATCTTCCGTCCCGCAGCGTGGAACGCATTCGGTATGGACAAGGAAGGCGCAGACTATCGTGCTTGCCAGACATACGGACCTGTGTATAAGTAAGTTCTTAATCGGAGGATTGTCCAAGGAGGAGTAAAGAAGCGTTCTTTATAATCCCGGCAATCCTCCCATAACCTTTTACTCTCTTAACCTTAATATTATGACAAGACGTTTTATCCTTAACGAAGTATCATACTTTGGTCCGGGCTCACGCGAAGTGTTGCCGGCAGAAATTGCGCGCTTAGGTTTCAAGAAAGCGTTTGTAGCAACGGATAAGGACCTTATAAAATTTGGTGTTGCCGACAAAGTGCTCAAGGTGCTCGAAGCAGCAAACATTCCTTACGAAGTATTCAGCGATATCAAGCCCAACCCCACTGTGGCAAATGTCAAAGCAGGCGTAGCTGCCTTTGCGGCTTCGGGTGCTGATTTTATCCTTGCTATCGGTGGCGGTTCGTCGATGGACACAGCCAAGGCGGTGGGTATCATTACGAACAATCCCGAATTTGCTGACGTCGTTTCGCTCGAAGGCGTAGCTGACACGAAGAACAAGTCTGTGCCCATCATAGCATTGCCTACAACAGCTGGTACAGCTGCCGAAGTTACGATTAACTACGTGATTACCGATGAGGCTAATGCCAAGAAGATGGTCTGTGTTGACCCCAACGATATTCCTGTAATGGCGATTGTTGATGCTGAGTTGATGTACACATTGCCAAAGAGCCTTACAGCCGCTACGGGTATGGATGCGCTTACGCACGCCATCGAAGGACTCATTACAAAGGGGGCTTGGGAAATGAGCGACATGTTCGAACTCAAGGCGATTGAAATGATTGCGCGCCATCTTGAAACTGCAGTCAACGAACCCCAGAATGCCGAAGCACGCGACGGCATGGCTGTGGCACAATACATTGCAGGTATGGCGTTTTCAAACGTAGGTCTTGGAGTTGTTCACGGCATGGCTCACCCTCTCGGAGCTATCTTCGACATTCCTCATGGTGTGGCAAACGCGCTGTTGCTCCCAACGGTGATGGAGTTCAACATGCCGGCAGCGGTCGATAAGTATGTGCAGATTGCCAAGGCTATGGATGTTTACAGTGCAGGCATGAGCAACGAAGAAGCCGCTCAGGCAGCAGTCGATGCCGTTAAGGCGCTCGCTGTGCGTGTAGGTATTCCTCAGCACCTCACAGAGTTGGGCATTAAGGCAGAAGACCTCGACCGCCTGGCAGAAGCCGCAGCTGCCGACGTTTGCACTCCAGGCAATCCTCGCGACGTAAACAAGGAAATCATTCTCGAACTTTATAAGAAGGTATTGTAAGGTTAGGTTTTAAGGTATTTAGGTTCTTAGGTTTTAAGGGACAGTGCGTGTTCCGCAAGGTCTTAGAATCTCTTAACCTTGATAACCTCATAATCTCCCAGTCTTCCACATTAAACGTATTCATCTCACAAATGATAACAAACCTCCATATTGAAGAATTCATCAAGCAAGCCCACCGCGTGGGCGATGCCGGTCTCACTGTGTGCAGCAGTGGCAATCTTTCTTGGCGCATTGGCGACGAAGCGCTCGTTTCGGGCACAGGCTCATGGGTGCCAACAATTCAGAAGGAAAAAGTGTCGCAGTGCGTTGTTGCTACAGGCGAAGTGCTTAATGGCGTGAAACCCTCCATGGAGAGCGGTTTTCACCTCGGCGTGCTGCGCGAGCGTCCTGACGTGAATGTTGTGCTCCACTTTCAGTCGCCTTATGCAACGGCGGTTTCGTGCATGAAGAAGAAGCCCGAAAACTTTAATGTAACAGCCGAAGTGCCTTGCCACGTGGGTCGTGAAATCCCCGTGATTCCTTATCTCCGTCCCGGTTCGCCCGAATTGGCAGCCGCAGTCGTTGAAGCCATGAAGGACCACAACTCCATTCTCCTCACCAACCACGGTCAGGTAGTTTGTGGTAAGGATTTCGACCAGGCTTTCGAACGTGCCATGTTCTTCGAAATGGCTTGCCGCATCATCATCCAGAGCGGTGGCGACTACAGCGTACTTACGCCACAGGAAATCGAAGATTTGGACATCTACGTGCTCGGAAAGAAAACGCCGCTTCAGCAATGATGATTGTATCAATGAACTAATATTAAGGGTGAATTTATCTCTGAAGCCCAAAGCCTCAAAGATAGTTTCGCCCTTGATTTTTCTAAACCCTATAATATAATAATGAGTAAAGTATATCTTGCCGCCGACTTCGGTGGTGGTAGCGGGCGCGTGATAGCAGGTTGGCTCGATGCCGGCAAACTCGTGATGGAGGAAGTACATCGCTTTCCGAATCGTCAGGTGCGCTTGGGTAATCATGTATATTGGGATTTTCCTGCCCTCTTTGCCGACATGAAGGACGGACTCAAAAAGGCTGCTGCCAAGGGCTACGACGTAGCCAGTGTCGGCATTGACACATGGGGCGTGGACTTCGGACTTATTGACTGCGATGGCAATCTGCTCGGCAATCCTGTGTGCTACCGAGATGCGCGCACAGCCGGAGTGCCCGACGAGGTGGCACAAATCCTGAATCCTACCGACCATTACGCTACGACCGGCATCCAGGTGATGGAAATCAACACGCTCGCTCAGCTTTATAGCATGAAGGGTACAGCTCAGTTGCAGGCAGCCGACCGCTTGCTCTTTATGCCCGACCTTTTCAGCTACTTCCTTACGGGCGTTGCCAACAATGAATATTGCATCGCCTCGACTTCCGAATTGCTTGATGCCCGACAGCGCGCATGGTCGTGGGAAACGATTGAGACGTTGGGTTTGCCCAAACATATCTTTGGCGAAATCGTGATGCCCGGCACTGTTCGTGGCACGCTGCGCAAGGACATCGCCGAAGAAACCGGTCTGGGCGAAGTCAAGGTGGTGGCAGTCGGTTCGCACGACACGGCTTCGGCAGTAGCAGCCGTTCCGGCGCTGGAAACGTCGGAGGAGGTTGCGTTTCTGAGTTCTGGAACGTGGTCGCTCTTAGGGGTAGAACTCTCCGAACCTATCCTTACAGAAGCAGCGCGCCTTGCGCAGTTTACGAACGAGGGTGGCGTAGGCGGAAAAATCCGTTTCCTGCAGAACATCACTGGCCTCTGGATATTGCAGCGCCTGATGGCAGAGTGGAAAGAGCGTGGCGAGGAACAAACCTTTGCCGAACTCCTCCCCGCAGCCGAGCAGGCAACTGTCAGTGCCTTTATCCCCGTAGCGGATGCGGCCTTTATGAATCCGGCATCGATGGAGCAAGCTATTTGCGACTACTGTAAGCAGACTTCGCAGCCTGTGCCGCAGACGAAGGCAGAAATCACGCGTTGCGTGCTTCAGTCCTTAGCAGCGAAGTACAAGGAAGCCATCGCGGGCGTCAACCCCATGTTGCCTCAGACTTTGAAGCGCCTGCACATCATCGGTGGCGGTTCGCAAAATGCGCTGCTCAATCAGCTTACAGCCAATGCGCTGGGCATTCCCGTTTGGGCAGGTCCGGTCGAAGCCACAGCCATGGGTAACATCCTTGTACAGGCGATGGCGGCAGGCGAGGTGAGCGACATTGAAGCCCTCCGCAGCATCGTTCGCTGCAGTGTGACACCTCAGATTTTTGAACCTCAAATTGATAATGATAAATAAATTTTGAATATGGAAAAACCTCAGAACGGCTACCCCGTGCAGCAATACACCGGCCCCGTTAAGCGCTATTGCCAAACCCTCGACTTGCGCGACAATCCTGAACTTATTGCTGAATACCGCAAGCGTCACAGCAAGGAGCATGCCTGGAAGGAAATCATCGCAGGCATTCGCGAAGTGGGCATCCTCGAAATGGAAATCTACATCCTCGGCACGCGCCTCTTCATGATTGTCGAAACACCCCTCGACTTTGATTGGGACAGCGCCATGGCGCGCCTTTCCACCTTGCCCCGACAGGCTGAGTGGGAAGACTATATGGCTGAATTCCAACTTGTGAAGGAGGGACTTTCGTCTGCTGAGAAGTGGCAGCTCATGGAGCGCATGTTCCACTTGTATTAATAGTATAGAATCTCTAGAGCATCTAGAGTATCTAGAACCTATAGAAATTTTTAATTAAACTTTCCTTCCAATGAACAAACTCGTTGAAAAAAAATACCTCGTAACCTTCGTTCTCATCACCTCGCTCTTTGCGCTCTGGGGGTTTGCCAACGACATTACCAACCCCATGGTAGCAGCGTTTCAAACGGTGATGGAACTTTCGGCATTCGAGGCGTCGTGGGTGCAGTGCGCCTTCTATGGCGGTTATGCCACGATGGCGATACCTGCAGCCCTGTTTATCCGCAGGTTTAGCTACAAAACTGGTATTCTTATTGGTCTCGGACTTTATGCCGTGGGGGCATTTCTTTTTATCCCAGCGGCAGCGATGCAGAACTTCCTCTTCTTCTGCCTGTCGCTCTACATCTTGACCTTCGGACTTGCGTTCCTCGAAACGACAGCCAACCCCTTTATCCTTTCACTTGGCAGTAAGGAAACTTCTACGCGCCGCCTCAATTTGGCGCAAGCCTTCAACCCGATGGGCTCGCTCTCGGGTATGGCGGTAGCGTCGCTCATTGTGCTTCCTGCGCTTTGGTCGGACCGTCGCGACGCGGCTGGCGAAACTTTCTTCCATACGCTCAGCGCGGCAGAGAAAGCCGAGATACGTCTGCACGACCTTGTTGAAATTCGCGACCCCTATGTAGCGTTGGGCGTTGTCGTAGTGCTGATGTTCCTTATCATTGCGTTTAAGAAGATGCCCCAAACATCTGCTGCTGTGAAGCAGGATTCAGCCTTCAATACCTTGCGACGTTTGTGGCACAACAGCATTTATCGCGAAGGCGTAGTAGCGCAGATGTTCTACGTGGCAGCGCAAATCATGGTGTGGACCTTCATTATTCAGTACGCCGACAATTTGGGTATCAACAAGGCAACGGCGCAGAACTACAACATCTTTGCGATGGCCATGTTCCTCTGTAGCCGATTCATCAGCACCTTCCTGATGAAGTACGTCAACTCGCGCCGACTCCTCGCTATCTTTGGCGTGGGCGCGATGCTCTGCACGGCGGGCACCATTCTCTTTGTGGGCATGGCGGGGCTTTATTGCCTGGTAGCCATCTCTGCTTTCATGTCGCTCATGTTCCCCACGATTTATGGCATTGCCCTTGAGGATGTCGATGTGCAAGACACTTCGCTCGGCGCTGCATTCCTCGTGATGGCCATCGTTGGTGGTGCTATCATGCCACCGCTTCAGGGATTGATTATCGACCAGGGCAGCGTAGTGGGTCATCCTGCGGTGAACGCGTCGTTCATTCTTCCCTTCCTGTGCTTCGCGATTATTACGATTTACGGACTCCGCTCGTTTAAGAAGTCGGTTGCGAAATAATGAGCAGTTTGTAGTTTGAACTTTCAGAACGCATTAGCGCCCCCTACAGTGCCGTATGGCTTGTAGGGGGCGCTTTGTGTGAAGTCGGTTATTGGTAGAGGAAGAACTGTGGACGACCATAGAGGCGGAAGTCCTTGATGCAACCGGGAATGCTCACGTCGCGCGGCTTGATGCGAATGGCTTTCACGGTTTGGATTTCTCCCAAATCAATGATGACGTGGTGGGGGAGCGGAGCAACTTCGCCGTGGTAGGCAGAGTGCCAGAAGGTAGTTTCGTCGCCGTCGAAGAGGAAGTCAGCACGACATTCGCGCGCTTCGGAGTTGGTGTGAACGTAGCTCCAGAAGTCCTTGTTGAGCACCGTGCCGTCTTCGTTCACCAATTCGATTTCGGCGATGCAAGTGGGTGTGTTGTCGTAAGTGTTGAGCACTTCGATGCAGAGGTGGCGCAACGTTTTGCTACCGTCAAAGGCAAATTCCTGCCATCCGTTTTCCTTCTTCAACGTAGCCTTCAGGATGCCGTCGCCAGCGTCGAGGATGGGTTTGCGCGAGTAGTCGCGAACGCCCAACGTAGCATTCTTGTCGGGACCGAGTTGGTTGAGGATGGGGTGGTCGATGCCCTTGAGGGCGCAACGACCGGTGCTCTCCATTTCGAAGACTACAATTTCGTTCTTACCCTTCTTCATCCAGGGCGCAGGGAGGTAGAGCGTTTGCTGAGGACCAATGCCCCAGAACTTGCCGAGCGACTTGCCGTTTACCCAAACAGCACCCTTGCCCCAACCTGTGAGGTCGATGAAGGTGTCGCCGATGGAGTCAATTTGGAATGTACCGCGGAGGAAACCCGGTTGGTTGCCATGATGCATGCCCTCTTCGAAGTCGAAGTCATCAACGTCGGCGCGGTGGAGAGGCAGGGGAGTGATGGTCCAGTTTTTGAGTTCTACGCCGTTGAGCGAAACGAACTTGGTAATACCCTTGAGGTTGTTCATCAAGTCCTTACCGTAGTTCACACGTCCGCCGTTTTCTACGAGGATTGAAAGCTTGGTGCCTGCCTTTGTCACTTCGATGTCCAGATTATTCTGGCGGAAGCGGCGGTCGAGGCTGCGGATGGGGGTGTCGTCGAGCATCACCACAGCGTAGTCGCGCAAGTCCTTGATAAGTAGTCGTCCCTTAAAAATCCATTTTCAGAGAAATTCTATCATTAATTAGGATTTCTCTGATTTTTTGTATAAGCCACAAAAGAGCTCTCATTGCTCTTTTGAAGTTATATGCAGCAGCTGCAAGAATAACATTCACA
>JAZKYK010000058.1:0-13259 GCA_045612125.1 Alloprevotella sp. | reverse complement strand
GTTGAGAGAACCTTGTCCTCTTGTTAGGGCACACCCTTCGGGGGAGAAAGTTGAGAGTTGAGAGAGAATCCATTCGGCATGTAGGGGCCGATCACCGTGTCGGCCCGTTGTCAATCAACGTACTAACGAGGCTTGAGGGTTGAGAGAGGAGAGAAGAGGCTTCGCCTCGTTAAGAGGGACCTAAAGGTCCGTTAAGAGGTTAAGAGGAGCTTTCAGCTCGTTAAGAAGAGATGAAAGTTTAGAGTACAACTGTGGCACTATCCGTGAGACGCCCCCCCTAAGGCGTCTCCATAACAGTGTAGTTTCACCTCCAGCATTTTGCCAGTCGCACGGCAGTTATATTCTGTACGCTTTTTAAACTTCATAACGAACCGAAGGTTCCTTTTAACGAGCCAAAGGCTCTTCTCGCAACTCAAAACGCTTATAAGAAAAAAGCAAGCGAAGCCTGGTACAGGTTCGCTTGCGTTTTGTTATGTATATGAATGCGATAAAGGTTTTATCTGCCCTTACGACGTGGATAAGCGGATTAACGCTTCACGAAATTAAAGTTCTTGAAGTAAGCCTTAACTTCGGCACCACTTGTGTTGGTTACACGAATCTTTGTTGCTTCAATACCTGCAAGTTCATTGCCCGTGTGAATCACAACATCGTCGGCCGAATAATGGAGCAAGCTCACCTTCTTCCATTCGCCGTTTGTGGTGTAAAGTTCAAGCGTAAAGTTCTTTGCTACATCCTTCACACCGAAGTTGAAGTCCATGCCCTGAAGGGTTATAGGACGGTCAATTTCAATGGTGAAGGCATCGCCAGGATTCCATGAAACAACTTCAAGGATACCATTCACGTGAACGTTATTACCTTGACCACGAACCGACTGTTGAGCCAACTGCTTCACGCTGGTTGTAATCTTATAAGGCTGGTATTCGCAAACAGGATCATAGTCTGTGCCATGAAGTTTGTTGTAAGCCTTCACTGTGTTAGCAAACACTTCGTTGAGCGTGGGCGCAAGGACTAAAGAACCAACCTTAATACCAGGTTGCAAAGGATGAAGAACGTTCTTATCGTTTGAAAGTTCATAAAGCTGTGCTTGAATTGACTTTGCTTCTTGGTAAAGATGATCAAAATCCAAGATAAAACCATCCATAGGCTTAGACCAATCGATCAATGCAGCAGAACATACATTAACACCAAACTGAGCCAACATCTTGCCATAAAGCAACCAGGGCTTCATTTCAATAAGCAAAGCGGGGTTGCTCTTGTCATTAAGCAGAAGGTTTGTGGCTAATTCAAGTTCCTTACAATTCTTGTAAAGCATAGCGATAGACTTCTTGTCGCCTTCCTTTGCAGCCTTTGCGATAGGTTGAAGTTCGCGGCTTTCATCGCGACGGAAGCCATGACCATTAGGACCAAGGTCTTCATTGTAAGAAGCCCAAATCTTAAGCGCCTCAGCATTGTGGGGCATCAAGTCCTTAATGGCCTTATCCCAAGAACTCATATAGTCGTAAGCCTCCATGTTCCAAGTATAGTCAGCAATGCTGTAAAGCGAAATCTTTGAAGCCTCAGCATGCTCCATGGGATTGCTCACAAAACCTGAGAGATCGTCGGCAATGTCAAGGCCGTTGCCATAGGTAGGACCGAGGAGGATGTGGTCGCGCACGAAGTCGCTAACAGGGAAGTTAAGCCAGATGTAACCCTTACGCTGTATGCGTTCGTTGATCCATTCCATTGAAGGCTTGTCGATGGTGTGAACCACGGTGTTACCCGTCCACATGATGTTCACCGACTTATCCATGTCCTTACCAAGCGTGCGGAGATAGCCCTTTTCTTCGTTTGCCCATGAGCGGTTATACTCTGTAGGACACATAACGAGAGGAGCCACGTCGCCCTTGGCAAGCACAAAGTTTTGGTTCACATAGTTAAGGAGTGCCGCTTGCTTATCAGCCTTTGTGCCTTCGCCCCAAATATCGTCGAAGAACACGGCAAACGAACGAATACCGAGTTGATACATGATTTCGAGTTTATTCATCATGGCGTCGCGGTCGGCATCATTCCACTTGATATCTACCCCAGGGTGAATGGCCCAATAGAAATTCACACCATTCTTCTTGGCTGATTCCAAAAGGATTTGAATTTTCTTCGCTTCTGCTTCAGGGTATGGTTCGCGCCACTTATCACGGTGATAAGGGTCGTCCTTAGGACCGTAGATGTAAACATTCATCTTGTTGCGGCCGTAGAACTCGAATTGAGAAAGGCGGTCTTCCTGGCTCCAAGGAGTGCCGTAGAAACCTTCAACAACACCACGAAACGCTACATCAGGGAAGTCGGTAATTTCGCAAAGTTCAAGCTTGCCTTCGCGCATCATGGCGAGGAGCGACTGCACACCGTAGAAAGCACCGCGTTCATCAGCTGCAGCGATCACGATTTCCTTGTCGGTCACCTTGAGGTAGTAACCTTCAGCCTTCGTGGGGATAAGTTTCTTGTACTTCTTAACGACCTTTTGAGTGCCAAAACCAATGGTGAGTTGAAAGGCTTTTTTGTCAACAACGACTTCGGGGCTTGCCGTAGCAAGTGCGTCGAGCACGTAAGAGGCGTCGTAACCCTTTTCCTTAACGATGTTCCAAGCTGCAGGCACATCTACGAGAGCGCCAACGTTTGCCACTTGCTGAGGAACGGGATTGATGTTGCTCACTTGAGCAGAAGCGCTGTAAGCGCCAAAGCATAAGAGTGAGGCAAGAATAAGTTTTTTGTTCATATCTATTTGAGGTTAAGATTTTCTTGATTTTCTAAAAAGTTATAGAAACTTTAGAGGTTTTAGATGCTCTATATTTTCTATACTTTCTAAATATTCATCTATCAAAAAATATTACTTTTTAGGTGTACGTTCAAGCGTTGTGAGTACGAATTGCCAGTACTTTTCAACACTTGGAATATAGCAACGTTCGTTGGGTGTGTGGGGCGAACGCATAGTAGGACCGAAGCTCACCATATCCATCTTAGGATACTTCGCACCAATGACACCGCATTCCAAACCTGCGTGGATAACCTGAACCTTGCTATCTGCACCAAAGAGTTCCTTATAAACATCCTTCATAAGCGCAACAATTTCGCTTTCGGGGTTGGGTTGCCAAGCGGGATAAGCACCATCGAGCTCAATCTTCATGCCAGCCATAGAGAACACGCTTTCGAGGGTTTCAGAGCAGCAGTCGCGCATACTGTCGCGAGAAGAACGAACGAGCACCTTAAACATCACCTTTCCGCCTCCAATTTCAACAATAGCGAGGTTTGAAGATGTTTCAACGATGCTGGGCACTTCAGGAATGAAGCGCATCACGCCGTTGTGGCAAGCGCAAAGGGCATTGACGAGGTTATCTTGAATTTCTTCGGGAACGAGGGCTGAAGGAAGCGCAGCATCGGCAATGTCGAGCGTCAAAGCTTTTTCTACAAAGCCGTACTCACCCTTGAATGTTTCGCGCCATTCATCAACCACTTCTTTGAGCGCTTCAACATTCTCAGCAGGAATGGTGAGCACTACGTCGCAATCACGTGGAATAGCATTGCGCATATTACCGCCTTGCCATGATGCGAGACGTGCTTCGAAGTTTGCGATTGCATCCTGCACGAGGCGTGCCATCATCTTGTTGGCATTACCACGACCTTCGTTGATTTCAAGACCAGAGTGCCCACCGAGCAAGTTGTGGATACCAATGGTTACAGCAACATCACCTGCAGGCACTTCTTCTTCCTTATATTCCAAAGAAGCAGTGAGGTTGATACCACCAGCCGAACCAATCATGAATTCGCCGAATGTTTCATTATCGAGGTTCAAAAGGATTTCACCCTTAAGGAGGTCTGTTGCCATGTTGTTCACACCACCCATGGTTGATTCTTCGTCGGCAGTAATAAAGCCTTCGAGGGGACCATGCTTGAGGGTAATGTCTTCCATAATTGCCATGATGGTTGCCACCGCCATACCATCGTCAGCACCAAGCGTCGTATTCTTTGCCTTTACCCATTCGCCATCAATCCATGTTTCAATGGGGTCGGTTTCAAAGTTGTGAGGTGAATCAGGAGTCTTCTGAGGCACCATGTCCATATGGCCCTGAAGCGTAACGATCTTGCAATCTTCCATACCTGGAGATGCAGGCTTATACATAATCACATTACCTGCATCATCAAGTTTAGCTTCAACACCTTTTTCTTGAGCCCAATCAAGAAGGAATTTTTGAATCTTTTCAAGGTGTCCGCTTGGGCGAGGCACTTGTGTAAGGAGGTAAAAGTTTTCCCAAATAGCTTTGGGTTGAAGATTTCTAATTTCTGACATAATTTTATTTTTAAGGTTATTATTTATATTAACTACAGATATATTGATTGGCAACGGGCCAACACGACTTGGCACGATTCGTGAGTTGATTGAGGACGGGCCGACACGGGGATTAATGGATTGACGGTTAATCCACGACGGGCCGACACGGTGATCGGCCCCTACACATTCCGGATGGCGTTGTACTCTGTACTCTGTTATCTGTACTCTCTCAACTCTAAACTCTAAACTCTAAACTCTAAACTCTCAACTCTAAACTCTAAACTCTCAACTCTCAACTCTTAGACTTATACAACGATAAATCGATTAATCCGTAAGCGCCAAGCACAATCACCTCGATCGTCTGAATGGTGTGAACAACAAGCGCAAATAGAATTGCAGGGGTTTCAGCTACGCCATAAATCACCAGCATGGTTTTGACGGCGAAGTGCCAAGAACCGGCTCCATTCGGTGTAGGGACAAGCACGGCAAACGAACCAACACTAAAGATTAACAATGCCGCCATAGGGTCGATGTTTGACGTAAAGTCAAAACAAAAGAATGCCAAATAAAAATGAAAGAAATAACCCACCCAAATACCGATGGAATAAAACCAATACAGGGCAACACTTTCAACATGGCGCAACGACTTTATACCTGTCCACACATCAAGGGCATGCTCGCGACCTTTTGAAAACATCTTGTAGCGAAACACCAAAATCAGAGCCAAAGCGAGGAGGAAAAGCAAGCAACACAAAGTCACAAGATAACCCGTGCTCGTAAATTGATGGAGCAATGCCACCAAATCAAAACCCGTTTGTGCTGCAAATTGCATAAAGGTGGGCAACTGACTTATGAAAGCAACTCCAGCAATCAACATCATCAACAGTGAATCAACCACGCGCTCAGTGACAACGGTGCCCAAAGCTTTTGTAAAACGAATACCGTCCTTCTTCTTCAGGGTACCACAGCGAGTCACTTCACCAATGCGAGGCACCACAAGACTTGAAGCATACGACAGGAATATCGCATTGATGCATGTACGCGCTGAGGGGCTCTCGCCTGTGGGGAGCAATGCCATACGCCAACGCAATGCACGAAAAACCTGCGGTAGAATGCCAAACACTAAAGAAGCCGCCATCCAACCCCAATGTACTTCATGCTGCAAGGTATATAGAAAATCACTCCAATCCGTGTCGCGATACATCCACCACAGAATAGCAGCTCCAAGCAATAATGGGAATCCAATGTTTAATATATTGCGGAGAAAATGTTTCAAAGTTCTAAGTTTTATATAATTTTGCAAATAGATTTTACAAAATTAGGAAAAACAAATGATATGAAACTTGTACGCCCCAAAAAATTTCTCGGACAACACTTTTTGAAGGACTTAAATGTGGCAAAAGCCATTGCCGACACGGTTGATGCATGTCCCAACCTCCCTATTTTGGAAGTAGGACCAGGTATGGGCGTACTCACACAATTTCTCTTACCCAAAGACAGAGTAACCAAAGTTGTAGAAATTGATTTTGAAAGTGTGGCATTTCTTCGAGAGCATTTTCCACAATTAGAAGACAACATCATTGAAGATGACTTTCTTAAGATGCACCTTGAAAACACCTTCAAGGGCGAGTCGTTTGTGCTTACGGGAAATTACCCCTACAACATCAGTAGCCAGATCTTCTTTAAAATGCTGGAATACCGCCACCTCATTCCTTGTTGCACGGGAATGATTCAAAAGGAGGTAGCCGAACGATTGGCAGCCAAACCATGCTGCAAGGATTATGGTATTCTGAGCGTGCTCGTCCAACTGTGGTATGACGTGGAATACCTTTTCACCGTTGAACCAGGCGTATTCAACCCTCCCCCAAAGGTCAAAAGTGCCGTGATTCGCATGACAAGAAACAACAAAACGGACTGCGGATGCAACGAACGATTGATGCGACGCTTGGTTAAAACCACTTTCAACCAACGAAGAAAAATGATGAGAGGTTCCATCAAACCACTTTTGGCACAAATCGACAATGAAAACGGACAGCAACGCGATCACTCTGACTTCTTAAGTTTACCCGTTCTGACCAAACGCCCCGAACAACTCTCCGTGCAGGATTTCATTGATTTAACCAACGTACTTGAAAAGCACATGAAATAGTGGGCAAACAAGGCGAACAGGAACATACAAAAGAAACAAATGCAACAACTAACCCAGAAGATAGCACCAAGAATCGTTTACAAATACAAAAATAAAATTAATTTTGTAGCCGCATTTTAAAAGCAGAACACCATGAATTCAAAAAAATACACATACAACGAAGCGTTTCAGGCGTCACTTGAATACTTTGAAGGCGACGAACTCGCAGCACGCGTATGGGTCAACAAATATGCACTCAAGAACAGCCAGGGCGAGATTTTCGAACAAACACCTGCCGACATGCATTGGCGATTGGCCAATGAAATTGCTCGAATAGAGAACAAATATCCCAACCCCATTGCAGCAGAGCAATTGTTTGAATTATTTGATCATTTCCGCTACATTGTTCCTGCTGGTAGCCCTATGACAGGTATTGGCAACCCCCACCAAGTGGGTTCACTCTCTAATTGCTTTGTCATTGGCGTGGAAGGCGATGCTGATTCTTACGGAGCAATTATGAAGGAGGACGAAGAACAGGTGCAACTCATGAAGCGCCGCGGAGGAGTTGGACACGACCTTTCAAAACTACGTCCGAAGGGAATGCCTGTTAAAAACTCTGCACTCACCTCAACGGGCATCGTCCCCTTCATGGAGCGCTACAGCAACTCCACACGCGAGGTGGCACAGGATGGCCGACGCGGTGCCTTGATGCTTTCCGTAAGCATTAAGCACCCTGAAGCAGAAGCCTTCATTGATGCGAAGATGACTCAAGGAAAGGTCACAGGTGCTAATGTCAGCGTGCGTATCGACGACGATTTTATGCGTTGTGCGCTTGAACAGAAACCTTACCTTCAGCAATTCCCCGTTGACTCAGAAACGCCATTAATTAAGCAACAAGCCGATGCTTCTGCATTATGGCAAAAGATCGTGCACAATGCATGGCGCAGTGCTGAACCCGGTGTCCTATTCTGGGACACCATCATCCGCGAAAGCATCCCCGATTGCTATGCTGATCAGGGATTCCGCACGCTGTCAACAAATCCCTGCGGTGAGATTCCCCTTTGTCCATACGACTCTTGTCGTTTGTTGGCCATAAACCTTTATGGCTACGTTAAGCACCCATTCACTGCTGAAGCTTATTTTGACTTTGACCTATTTTGCGCACACGCCCGACTGGCACAGCGCATCATGGACGACATCATCGACCTTGAACTTGAAATGATCGATCGCATCATTGCTAAGGTTGAAAGTGATCCACAATCAGAGGAAGTCAAAGCAACAGAACTCAACCTTTGGAAGAAAATTCAAAACATGGCCATTAAGGGCCGACGCACAGGTGTGGGCATCACTGCCGAAGGTGATATGCTTGCAGCCTTGGGCTTGCGCTACGGTACTCAAGAAGCAACCGACTTTGCCGTTAAAGTACAGCAAACATTGGCCACACAAGCTTATGCCTCGTCGGTAGCGATGGCGCGCGAACGTGGTGCTTTCCCAATCTTTGACGCTGCGCGCGAAGCAGAAAATCCCTTTATTAATCGCCTTAAGCAAGCCGACGAGCAACTGTATGCCGACATGGTGCAATATGGTCGTCGAAACATCGCATGCCTCACCATTGCACCTACGGGCACCACAAGTTTGATGACACAAACCACAAGCGGCATCGAACCTGTATTTATGCCCATGTACAAACGTCGCCGCAAGGTTAATCCAAACGACCCTGAAGTCAAAGTTGATTTCACCGACGAGACGGGCGATTCTTTCGAAGAGTACATCGTGTATCACCCCAAATTCCTCACATGGATGAAGGTTAACGGACTGGACACTCAAAAGCGTTATTCACAAGCCGAGATGGAAGAGTTGGTTAGCCAATCACCATATTATAAAGCAACGGCAAACGATGTGGATTGGTTGATGAAAGTCAAGATGCAGGGCGCCATTCAGAAGTGGGTGGACCACAGCATTTCAGTGACTGTCAATCTACCTAACGACGTGAGCGAAGCTTTAGTTGGCGAGCTTTACGTTGAAGCATGGAAGAGCGGATGCAAGGGTTGTACCATTTATCGCGATGGTAGCCGAGCTGGTGTTTTAGTCAATGTGGAACAAGAAAAGAAAGCCAAGAAAGCCGACGTCCAAAAGAACAATGTGATGCCTCAAGTCACAGAAGTGCGTCCTGAGGTTTTGAAATGCGACGTCGTAAGGTTCCAAAACAAACGCGAGAAATGGGTGGCGTTCGTAGGATTACTCGATGGTTATCCTTATGAAATCTTCACCGGACTTATGGACGACGAAGAAGGAATCATGCTTCCTAAGCACGTCACTGAAGGGTTTATCATCAAATGCCAAAACCCTGATGGCACGAAGCGTTATGACTTCCAATTCCAAAACAAACGCGGATATAAAATTACCGTAGAAGGACTCTCTGAAAAGTTTGACAAGGAATACTGGAACTACGCAAAACTCATTTCTGGTGTATTGCGCTACCGAATGCCTATCGTTAACGTACTCAAGCTCATCGGCCAACTTCAACTGGACTCAGAAAGTATCAACACTTGGAAGAATGGCGTGACGAGAGCTTTGAAGAAGTATGTGCCAGATGGAGAAACTGCCGACGGTCAAATTTGTCCTAACTGCGGCCACGACACGCTTATTTATCAAGAAGGATGCTTAATCTGTAAAAATTGCGGCTCAAGCCGTTGTGGATAACACACAACACCTATGCTAATGAATATTGAGATGAACGCCATGAGGTTCTATGCCTATCATGGTGTTCTACCGCAAGAAAACACAGTGGGTGCAGAATACGAAGTGGACCTAAAACTCCAAACAAACGTCTGCAAAACGGCATACCTCAACGATGAATTATCAGGCACCGTTAACTACGCAAAAGTCTTTGAAGTGGTTCGCACTGAAATGATACGTCCCTCACAATTACTTGAACATTTGGTTCACCGCATCAACGTGCAACTTTTGGAACAATTTCCATTAGTTGTATCTGCAGAAACAAAAGTTACAAAAATTGCTCCCCCCATCGTTGGGGCACAGTTACACGGCAGCTGTGTTTGCGCCACCCTCAACAGGAATCAGGATCTTACCTCTGATAAGTAGCCAGTAGTCAAGTAAGCGAGGTGCGAGTGAATGAGTGAGCACAGAGTACTGAGTACAGAGTACAGAGCACAGAGCACAGAGTACAGAGTACAACTGCCATGCGGCTTACTTCTTATTTGAACTCATGGCAAGACGCCGAAGGTGTTGCCGCTCTGTATGCCCCCTGCCCCACACAAGTCAATCACTTACAAAACTTCAACTAAGTAATTACCCTATAACACTCATTTCAACCAATGAGCTATCTTATACATCCTCATCACTATAAAGCCGTGCTCAACAAAAACGAAACCGAGCAAGGCATTAAAGTCATCAAAGATTTCTTTCAAGAAAATTTAGCCACGGCCTTATGTTTACGCCGTGTAACCGGTCCGTTGTTCGTGCTTCGAGGCTTAGGGATCAACGACGACCTAAGCGGAAAGGAACGCCCTGTCACATTTCCCGTAAAGGACCTTGCTGATGCACCAGCAGAAGTCGTTCATTCACTGGCAAAATGGAAACGCCTCACCTTAGCCGACCACGAGGTAAAACCCCACTACGGCATTTATACCGATATGAACGCCATTCGTGCCGATGAAGAATTAGGCAACCTACATTCTCTATACGTTGACCAATGGGACTGGGAACGTGTTATCCTACCCGAGGACCGTACCATCGACTATCTGAAACGCACCGTGCTAAGTATCTATGCAGCCATGAAGCGCACTGAATTTTTGGTTTGCGAGCGTTTTCCCCAACTCCATCCAACCTTGCCCGAGTCGCTCCACTTCATTCATGCAGAAGAGCTCTTGCAACGCTACCCCAATGCCACCGCAAAGGAACGCGAAAGCTTGATCACAAAAGAATTTGGTGCTGTGTTTATCATTGGCATCGGTGGTAAATTATCAAATGGAGAGCCCCACGATATGCGTGCCCCGGACTACGACGACTATTCAACAATGGCTCCTGACGCTACATTCCCTGGGTTGAATGGCGACCTATTGGTGTGGAACGATGTACTCGACTGCCCTGTTGAATTAAGTTCTATGGGCATTCGTGTTGACCAAACCGCCCTACTCCGCCAACTCCAAGAAAGCGGCAAAGAAGAGCGCAAGGAGCTATACTTCCATCGTCGCCTTCTCGAAGGTACCCTTCCCCTGAGCATTGGTGGTGGTATCGGCCAATCGCGCCTTTGTATGCTCTACCTGCAGAAAGCCCACATTGGAGAAATCCAAGCCAGCATCTGGCCCGAAGACATGCGCCAGGAATGTGCATCGTTGGGCATACCACTCATTTAAAAAAACGTAGGAAGGAGAAATGGCCATCAAGTCATTTCTCCTTCCTACGTTAGTACCGGTCTTCCTTTAAACATACATCAAAGTTCTTCTAAAACAAAAAAAAGAGAGGCCAAGACCTCTCTTTTTTATTGTGCGCCTGATAAAAGCAAGCTTTTATTCTCTGTGATTGCCTATAAATGTAAATCATTGACGGACAGTACGCTTAACACTATTTATTTCTATCATAATGCGTCATAGGCAGTCATAAACAGCCACGTTTTTGATCCCGCCTAAATCACGCTGCAATCGTTTTCTTCGTCATCTTCTTCTATTCCTAATTCGTTATTGAATTGGTCATTGTAATATTTGTATCCTGCCCACATGTCTATGTCAAAAAATAAGCAATACATAAAGTCCTTACATCTTGTTAGGAATGTAGGCTTAATACGTCTGTCTCGCTTTTCTCTTAGTGCAATAACTTTCCATGCTTTTTCGTGCTTGTATTCTTCCCACTTAAAACTAAGCCATTTTTGTAGGAAGAACACACCAACAGCTAGAATCAACATGGCGAAGGGAATCCATAGTCCTTCTCCTGATATCAAAAACAAAAAGACGATTAGCCAAACAAATACTACTCCACCCATCATAATTACCAATTATTTACGTTTTGTTCTACCTTAGATTCAACCTTATTCAAATGAAGGAAAGAGATATTGTTATCCTCAAACACCTCTTAAATACAATAAGTCATTTCACCTTCATCCATATCAAACACATTATCTCGTTCTATATGGATGCATCCATTTGAAACGTGAAATGTGATTGTAATTCATAATGAAATATGTACGTATCAAATATTCACTATTAAATAAAGACACTCAACAAAGTTATAAAATCTTTTTCAAATTCAAACAGATCTGTTTCTACTTTTTCTTAGAGGTGGATAACCCTATCATTTATCGCATTTGTGATAAAATTAAGAAATTCTGAAATTATGAATCACAACAAGATTACCTCGAGCGAGTGAGAGACGTGTTTCTTTTCTGTTGTTTTACTTTTTTACGATATTCCGATGTCGCACTACAAAAGAGGGATAATATCATAAATAACACTATCCAATTTGTTTCTCAAAAAACAAAAGATTTTCTTACAATCGAATTAAACAAATACTCTAATTGCGACAAAATGCTTCCTGTCATATCTAATCAGAAGTACAACAACTATCTCAAAGAACTTGCGCAACTTTGCGGAATAGACACTCTTGTTACATTATTATGCAACCTTACATTGCCATCACCGAAGAAGAGAAGAAAAAAAGCGATGACACTATTTAATAAATAGCATAAAAACAAAACAAGCAATGCTACTTTTTAGGTAACATTGCTTATTTTGGTGCCACTTTTAGTCCCGCTTTGATGTAATTTATTGAAAATCATATGGGGATTGTGCGCCTGATAGGACTCGAACCTACACGTCTCGCGACACCAGATCCTAAGTCTGGCGCGTCTACCAATTTCGCCACAGGCGCGACTTTTTTCGGTGTGCAAAGTTAATACAAAAAAACGAACCTACAAGTTTTTTTGTAAAAAAATAAGGACAAAAGTATTCTTACACATAGCAAGCTAAAAAAAGTTTTTGTAACTTTGTGAATTGAATTAAAAATCAAACCCATGAGCGACGAAATTAACGACTTGAACAACGATGTAATTCAACCTGAGGAACAGGAAGCACATTCAAATTACGTGCCCGCAGATGGCAAGAATGAAGACATTCGCCACCAACTGACGGGAATGTTCCAAAACTGGTTTCTCGATTATGCGTCATATGTTATTTTGGAACGTGCCGTGCCTCATTTAGGCGACGGCCTTAAGCCTGTGCAACGACGTATCTTGCACACCATGAAACGCATGGATGATGGTCGCTACAATAAGGTGGCGAACATTGTGGGTGAAACGATGAAATTTCACCCTCATGGCGATGCGTCAATCGGCGACGCACTCGTGGGTTTGGGACAAAAAGACTTGCTCATTGATTGCCAAGGGAACTGGGGTAACATCCTTACGGGCGACGATGCTGCTGCGCCTCGTTACATTGAAGCTCGCCTTTCAAAGTTTGCGCTCGACGTCATGTTTAACCCTAAGACTACGGAATGGAAACTTTCGTACGACGGACGTAACAAGGAGCCGATTAGCTTGCCTGTTAAATTCCCACTGCTTTTAGCACAGGGGGCTGAAGGTATTGCCGTGGGCTTATCATCAAAGATCTTACCTCATAACTTTGGCGAACTTTGTGATGCTGCAATCAGCTATCTCAAAGGCGAGGACTTTGCTTTATATCCCGACTTCCAAACGGGTGGTTTGATTGACGTCAGCAAATACAACGACGGACAGCGAGGCGGCGTAGTGCGCGTCAGAGCCAAAATCGAAAAACGCGATAGCAAAACCCTTGCCATTACTGAAATTCCATATGGTAA
>JAZKYK010000057.1:0-12323 GCA_045612125.1 Alloprevotella sp. | reverse complement strand
GCAAAGGACATATATGAGAAACTAAAATTTAAAGAAGCACCATTTAAGAAAATAAAAATTTGTAGGACACAAAGTTAAAACGCGACCTCGCAGATACCCCTGTTGAGCAAGAAATGTGAACTAATACGGGTGAAACTTGGGATAGGGACGCACGGCGCGTACGTCCTAATCCAAACTCTCTAAATATATTACAATGCTTCCCATTTGAGGACACACGAACCGTACGTCCCTACTTATCAAGTGTTTACCGAACCCTCCTCAACAACTCCGCACAAGCATCTTCGAGCAGGGTGACGACGAGGTCGAACGCTTCGGGGCCGTCGTAATAAGGGTCGGGAATGAAGGTTTGAGGGTGCTCCGTGAGGTAGTCTGCCATGCGCACAACCTTCTGTTTTGCCTCTTCCGAGGGGGCGGCGTTGTGAAGTTGGCGCACGTTGTTGTCGTCCATCGCCACGATAAGGTCAAAGTAAGCAAAGTCTGAGGCTTTGACAGGGCGCGAACGGTGGGTGAGCTTATACCCTCGGCGCAAGGCGCACGCACGCATACGACTATCGGCCAATTCGCCTTCGTGATAGTCAATCATGCCCGCCGAATCGACTTCAAACTGCGCTTCCACCCCTGCCTTACGAGCAAGCGTGCGGAAGACTTCTTCAGCGGTTACGGAGCGGCAGATATTGCCGAGGCAGACAAAGAGGATTTTCATTTGGTGGAGGTTTAGAGGTTGGAGGTTGAAGGGGCATAGTGGCTATCGGAGCTATAGAATCTATCTGTGGCTATAGCAACTTAGCGGGAGGAATTTACTTCAAGAGGTCGGGGCGCAAGCGCTTGGTGCGTTCCAATGCCTGCTGGAGTTCCCAATCCTTGATTTTGGCTTCGTGACCTGAAAGGAGGATTTCGGGCACTTTCCATCCCTTGTAATCGGCTGGGCGTGTGTAAACGGGGGCTGAAAGGAGGTTGTCCTGGAAAGAGTCGGAAAGGGCGCTTTGCTCATCGCCAATAACACCGGGAATGAGGCGCACAATGCTGTCGGCCATGACGGAAGCGGCCAGCTCGCCACCGGTCAGAACATAATCGCCAATGGAGACTTCCTTGGTGATGAGGTGCTCACGAATGCGGTGGTCAACGCCCTTGTAATGGCCACAAAGAATGATGATGTTCTGCTTCATCGAAAGTTCGTTGGCCATGGGCTGATTGAATGTTTTGCCATCGGGCGAGGTGAAGATTATTTCGTCGTAATCGCGCTCTGCCTTGAGTGCCGAAATGCAATCGTCGATGGGCTGGCATTGCATCACCATGCCGGCAAAGCCACCAAAGGGATAGTCGTCCACACGGCGGTGCTTGTCGGTGGTGTAATCGCGGAGGTTATGAATATGAATTTCAACCAAACCTTTCTTCTGAGCTCGGCCTAAAATGGATTGATTCATAAAAGGTTCAACCATTTCGGGAACAACGGTAATTATATCTATGCGCATAAACTTATTTAAAATTGCAAAGTTGAGGTTCGTAAGAGCTTAAGACGATAAAGGGACGAAAGACAGCTCTGGTCGCATAAGCTCAGTATTTTTTTATTGATTCGTGTATGCAAAAATACAAAATCTTTCGGTTTTTACGTAAATTTGTAGCGATTAAAACACATTATGCTTAAATGCGACATTACAACGAATAGAAAGCTTAAATTGCTAACACCCCCGAACCATGCAAAATAGAATTCTTGAACTCCGAAAAATACTTCACCAATTAAACCACGATTACTACGT
The DNA here is from genome assembly GCA_045612125.1 of Alloprevotella sp. Taxonomy (GTDB): domain Bacteria; phylum Bacteroidota; class Bacteroidia; order Bacteroidales; family Bacteroidaceae; genus Alloprevotella. Next base: position 10,566 of record JAZKYK010000057.1, on the reverse strand, counting down.
GAATCACACATCAAACGTAACCGACTATGAGTTTGATGCGATGATGAATGAGTTATATTTGCTTGAAACGCAATATCCCGAATATTATGACGCAAACTCGCCCACACAACGCGTGGGGAGCGACCATGCGGCCGACTTTGTGCAGGTGGCCCACACCACCCCAATGCTTTCGCTGGGCAACACCTACAACAGGCAAGAGGTGGAGGCGTTTTACGACCGCGTGTGCTCAATGCTTGACGGCCAAAGGCCCGACATCTGTTGCGAACTGAAGTTTGACGGCCTGAGCATTTCGCTACGCTACACGGGCGGCGAACTGACGCAAGCCCTGACGCGCGGCGATGGCGTGAGCGGCGACGACGTGACACGCAATGTGAGAACCATCAAGAGCATTCCGCTCAAAATAGCGCACACGGAAAACATGCCCGACGAGTTTGAAATTCGAGGCGAAATCATTATGCCGTGGCAAAGCTTCAACAAACTCAATGAAGAACAAGAAAAACAAGGCAAACAAACGTTTGCAAATCCGAGAAATGCCGCATCCGGAACGCTTAAAAGCAAGCAATCGGCCGTGGTGGCCAAGCGAGGGCTGGATGCTTACTTCTATGCCCTAATGTCGGAGCAAGCGGAAAAGGCAGACCATTATGAGCGCCTTGAATGGGCCAAGGGTTGGGGCTTTAAGATTTCAGAGCACACACGCGTGGCGCACACGCTCAACGAGGTGTTTGACTTCATCGATTATTGGGAGGTGCACCGCTCGGAGTTGCCCGTGGCCACAGATGGCATTGTGCTGAAGGTCAATAACATCAAGCAACAACAAATTTTGGGATTTACGGCCAAAACGCCACGATGGGCCATTGCCTATAAATTTCCTGCCGAACGCGCCACAACCACACTGAAGGAGGTGACATTCCAGGTGGGGCGTACGGGAGCCATTACGCCAGTTGCAAATATGCAACCAGTAGCCTTGGCTGGAACAATGGTGAAGCGCGCATCGCTACACAATGCCGACATCATTGCCCAAATGGATTTACACCTCGGCGACACCGTGTTCGTTGAGAAAGCCGGTGAAATCATACCTCAAATCGTAGGGATTGATCAAGAACACATGCCCGCCACACGAGGCGCAAAAGTGCTCTTTCCCGAAAAATGCCCCGAATGTGGCGCGCCATTGGTGCGCTACGAAGGCGAAGCGGCACATTATTGCACCAACGACACGAACTGCCCCCCACAAGTCAAGGGACGCATGGAGCACTTCATTTCAAAGGAGGCCATGAACATTGATAGCATTGGCAAGGAAACGATTGCCGATTTTTATGAACGGGGACTTGTGAAAAACGTGGCCGACCTGTATTTCCTGCGCCTTAACGACCTCGTGGGGGCAGAAGGCACACGCGAGAAATCGGCACAAAAAATCATCGATGGCATTGAAGCAAGCAAAAAAAGCAGTTTTGAAAGGGTGCTGTACGCACTTGGCATACGCTTTGTGGGCAAGGTGGGCGCAAAGAACCTGGCACAACACTTCAAGAACATGAACAACCTATGTGCCGCATCAATTGAAGAGCTGATGGAAGCAGAGGGCGTGGGCCAAATCATTGCCGAAAGCGTCTATAACTTTTTCAACAACATCGAGAACCTGCAATTGCTTGACATATTGCGCAACGTAGGCCTACAAATGGCGATTGAAGAAAAAGCGCAAACCTCCACCCTATTGGAAGGCAAGAGCATCGTGGTGTCGGGCGTGTTTGCACACCATAGCCGTGAAGCCTACAAGGAAATGATTGAACAGAACGGCGGTAAAAACGTGAGCAGCATATCCAAGAAAACATCGTTCATCCTGGCTGGCGAGAATATGGGGCCGTCAAAGCTGGAAAAGGCTGGAGCTCTTGGCATTGAAATCATCAACGAAGACGACTTCCTGAAACTAATCGGACAAAAAGATTAACCGGCATTCCTGGCGAAGCAGCGTTTTTTGACCAATGTTTTCGGGATGAAAAACATGTTTTTGCAAAAAAAGTTGGAAGCTCAAGAAAAAAATGTATTTTTGCAAACTAAAACCTTTTTGAGCAATCCATAAAATAAAATAACGAAACTATCATATGACTCGACTTAATAATCCCTTTAAAGGCCTCGGCGTGGCGGTTGTGACGCCCTTTATGCCTGATGGCAGTGTAGATTTTGAAAGTTTAGGCGGACTTATCGACCAGCAATTGGCTGGTGGCATAGACTTTTTCTGCGTGCTGGGCACTACCGCCGAAACCCCAACGCTCAATACCGAAGAGCGCAACGCAATCACCGCATTTTTCCTGGATAGAGTGAAAGGACGAGTGCCCATCCTTTTGGGCGCTGGCGGCAACGACACACGCAAGGTGGTTGAGGGATTGAAAGACGTGCCCGAGGGCGTGGATGGTTTGCTGATCGTAGCACCATACTACAACAAACCTTCGCAAGAAGGCATTTACCAACACTACAAGGCGGTGGCCGAAGCAACAAGCCTGCCCATCGTGGTGTATAACGTGCCGGGAAGAACAGGTGTGAACATCACCGCCGAAACAACATTGCGCATAGCCAATGATTGCAAAAACATCGTGGCCACCAAGGAAGCGTCGGGCAACTTTGCACAAATTGAGAAAATCATCGTGAATGCTCCCGAAGGTTTTGAAGTGCTTAGCGGCGATGATGGCATCGCTTACGAACTGATGTTGGCGGGTGCCGTGGGAGCCATCACCGTGATCGGCAATTCGCATCCGCTTGAATTTGGCAACATGATTCATGCCATTCAACGCGGAAATTATGTGGAAGCACAAAAAATACACCATCACTTCAACGAACTTTACACGTTGCTCTTTGCCGACGGCAACCCTGCCGGTGTGAAATCGGTGCTCGCCTTGCAAGGTAAAATCCAAAACGTGCTCCGCCTGCCCCTGGTACCAGCAAGCGAAACCACACAACAAAAGATTAAGGTCTTTTTAAATCAATAAATCAAGAGAAGTTTCTTCAGGAATGCTCTGAACCCTATTTTTTTCATCATTCCGTGTTCTTCTTGCTTCACTCCACCCCATAAAAACCCTATTAATTATGATGTTTAGATTAACAATACTTTTATTGACCATCTTCCCAACATTGGCAATGGCCACAACACCATTGCGACGCACATTTGTGCATCGTCAACCTAATGGAGAGGTGATTAAAGTCAATAAATATGGTAATGGAGAATACATGACCTACGCCACAACCGAAGGCTTGCCCTTGCTGCTCAACAACGAGGGTGCCTTGTGCTATGCAACCGTGAACAACGGTGAGCTCCAGATATCTGAACATGTTTATACGTTGAAAACAAAGCATGCACCATCGGCCGCCATCACATCGGTAGCGGAATGGAACACATACGTGCAACGTGAAAAGTCGGTACGCACCTTGAGCGCTACGGGCGAAGACGGCATGGGCATTTACGGACAATCGGCCAAGGGAACCGTGCCCTCAATCGGAAGCATCACCATCCCCACCATCATGGTTGAATTCCCCGACCGCACATTCCTTGAAACATCGACCATTGAAAAAATGAGCCGAAGAATGAACGAAAAAGGCTATGCGGATGAACCCATGTGCAAGGGTAGCGTGAAGGATTACTTCGAAGCACAATCGAATGGCGCATTCTCGCCAACCTTTGAAATTGTGGCGAAGGTGATGGCCAACAATGAATATGCTTATTATGGCAAAAACAATGGGTCGCAAATCGACGGCAAGGCAACAACGCTGGTTAAAGAAGTAATTGAAAAGGCGGAGAAGAGCGGTGCCGACTTCAGCAAGTTTGTTAAGGACGGTGGCGTTCCTCTTGTGAATATTCTTTATGCCGGACCTGGTGAACATTCGGCATTCGAGGAGGGTTGCGAAAACTATATTTGGGCCCATTACCGCGAATACACCTTCACCACACCGGGTGGTGTGAAGTGCAAATCATATTTCGTAAGTAACGAAACCTTTCAAAATTATCAAGAAGCAGAGGACGGTACACTTGAAATTATTGAAACAACAACAGATGGCATCGGCGTGTTCTGCCACGAATTTAGCCACGCCCTGGGATTGCCCGACTTTTACTCAGCCAGCCACGACTCCGCACTTATGGATTTCTGGTCGTTGATGGATTACGGACAATACGCCTACGACGGATACGCACCAGTGCCCTATTTGGCATACGAACGCGCTTACATGGGATGGCTCGATGTAACCGAACTCCAAGCCACACACCGTGGCGCATGTGCGCTCTACACCTTTGGCGAGGAAGATAAGGGCTCTACGGCATACTTATTGAGAAACGACTACAACGACAAAGAATATTTCATATTCGAGAACAGACAGGCAAGCACCCCCTGGCACCCCTCATTCTTAGGTACAGGTATGCTCATCACCCACATTGACTACAATGCCAGTGCATGGAACTCAAACCAGGTGAACAAATATGCCGACCACCAACGCATGCAATACGTACCAGCCGACGGCTACAAGCAAACCAATAGTAGCAAGAATGGGTGGAACGACTACAAGGGCGACTTATATCCAGGCATTGCTTACAACACACAATTCACACCAAACAGCAATCCACCATCGGCGGTATTTACGGGCGAAATGAACAAACCCATTTACGACATTGAAGAAAATGATGGCGTGATTACGTTCAATTATCTGGAAAGTGAAAATGTGGGAAGCGGCATCAACACCATTCCTCAAAACACACAAAGCGGCGTTGTTTATGACCTTTTCGGACGCAAAGTTAACCAGCCCAACAAAGGTCAGCTGTATCTTAAAAATGGACAAAAAATTATAATGCAATAAAGCATTGTTAACTGATAAAAAACGACACATAAACCATGAAAAAAATACTATTTATCCTAATTTGCACGTTGTTCACATCCACAACAACCCAAGCCCAATCTTTTCTTGAAACATTAAAGAAATCATTTGATAAAAAAGATACCGAAAAAATAGTTGGCGAAAGTGTTAGCGAATCATTAACAGATATCGTTACAGGCCTCATCAGCAAAACGCCCCTAAACGGCATGGGCATCAAAGGCACGTGGGCCTATGAAGCGCCTTATGTAGCTTTTGAATCGGAAGATATGCTTAAAAGTGCGACATCAACACTCATCACACAAAATATTGAAAAGCCACTTAATACATTATTAAATAAAGTTGGGGTTACGCCTGAAACATTCACGATAACCTTCGGCGATGAGCAAAATGCCACGATCAACATTAAAGGACGCGAGATAAGCACACAATACACAATCGACGGAGCAACGCTTACATTAACCATACAAGGCAGAAAGTTTGCCATGAATATGAAGCAAGTAGGCAACACGATGCAAGTATCAATGGTTGCTAATAACTTATACAAATTCCTCAATAACATTGCGGAAAAAGCAGCTGGCATCAGCGATAATTTTGCGACAATATCACAACTCCTGTCCCAATACAAGGGCATGTATATTGGCATGCAATTCTCAAAAGACTCAAATACAAAGCAATAATTTGCAAAATCAAAAATCATGGACGAACAAATCATTCAAATAGCAGAACGATTACGCGGACTTCGCGAAGTGCTGGATCTTACAATAGAAGACGTTGCTAATGAATGCGGAATTGCTTTAGATGACTACATAAAAATCGAAAGCGGAAAAGTAGATATTTCCATAGGCACGCTCCAGAAAATTTCACGACAATACAACATCTCGCTCGACACCTTAATGTTTGGAGAAGAACCCAGAGTGAGCAGCTACTTCATTACACGTGCTGGACAAGGCACAAGCATTGAGCGCACAAAGGCCTACAAATACCAGGCACTTGCATCAGGCTTTCGTGATCGCATTGCCGACCCATTCATCGTAACGATAGAACCAAAAGCGGAAAACCATCCCTTCCACCTCAACAGACACATCGGACAGGAATTCAACTTGGTTATAGAAGGACGCATGGAAATATGCATTGGCGAGAAAGTTATAAGATTGGATAAGGGCGATAGCATTTACTACAACGCACAATTGCCACACGGCATGAAGGCCTTGGATGGCACAACACTCAAAATGCTGGCCGTTATCATGTAGAACACAACACAAAAGAAGGACGTCATAAGATACACGCACACAACAAATCTTATAGAACGCCACCTCGGATTTATAGGTACTATACTTATGATACACAAATACTTAAAACAGACGACTTTTACTTCAAACGAAGATTTTCGTAAGAACTTTAAAATAGAAGTACCCGAAAATTTCAATTTTGGCTACGACATCATTGATGGATGGGCTGAAAAGGCGCCACAAAATTTGGCGATGCTTTGGACAAACGACAAAGGGGAAGAACGACGCTATACTTTTGCCGACATCAAGCGCTACACCGACCAAACGGCTTCATATTTTCAAACTCTTGGTATCGGCAAGGGCGACAAGGTGATGCTCGTTTTGAAACGACGTGCGGAATTTTGGTTCTCAAGCGTGGCCTTGACCAAATTGGGAGCCATCGTTATTCCCGCAACACATCAACTCACCAAAAAGGACATCGTGTACAGATGTGAAGCAGCATCCATAAAAATGATTGTATGCGCCGGAGAAGAAATCATTGAAAACCACATCAAGGAAGCACAACCCGATTGCCCCACACTCAAGCACGTTGTGAGTGTAGGACCACACGTGGCAGAAGGCTTTGAAGATTTTCATAAAGGAATCAATGAAGCTCCAGCATTCGAACGTCCGCTAAACCCAAACAACAACGACGACGTCATGCTGATTTACTTCACGAGCGGAACGTCAGGACATCCCAAAATGGTGGCCCACGACTTCACCTACCCGCTTGGCATGATCAGCGTGGCGCATGTGTGGCACAATCTCACACCAGATAGTCTGCACCTGACCATTGCGGACACTGGATGGGCCAAGGCGGCATGGGGTAAAATCTATGGTCAATGGATTTGTGGCGCCACACTCTTCGTTTACGACCACGAAAAATTCACACCAGCTGATATCCTCAAGAAAATCCAGGATTATAAAATCACTTCGCTTTGTGCACCGCCAACAATCTTCCGTTTCTTGATTCATGAGGACCTCACCCGTTTCGACCTCTCGGCCCTCCAACATTGCACAATTGCCGGCGAAGCACTTAACCCCGCCGTATTCGACACCTTCAAGCAACTCACCGGCTTGCCCCTCATGGAAGGATTTGGACAAACCGAAAGCACCATCCTGCTGGGCAACATGCCTTGGATGACACCAAAACCAGGCAGCATGGGACTACCCAATCCTCAATACGACATCGACCTCGTTGATGGAAACGGACGCTCGGTTGAAGCAGGGGTGCAAGGACAAATCGTCGTAAAATTTACCGATAAAAAACCCGTAGGTTTGTTTAAAGGTTATTACAACGACCCCGAACGCACCAAGGATGTCATCCACGACGGCATGTACTACACGGGCGACGTGGCATGGAAAGACGAAGACGGTTATTTCTGGTTCGTAGGTCGTGCCGACGATGTCATCAAGAGCTCGGGCTACCGCATTGGTCCCTTCGAAGTTGAAAGTGCGCTCATGACCCACCCCGCCGTTCTTGAATGTGCCATCACCGGGGTGCCCGACGAAGTGCGCGGACAGGTTGTAAAAGCCACCATTATCCTCACACGCGAATATAAAGAAAAAGCATCGCCCGAATTGATCAAAGAATTGCAGGATCATGTAAAGCGAGTAACAGCACCCTATAAGTATCCACGTGTTGTTGAATTTGTGGATGAACTCCCCAAAACCATTAGTGGCAAGATTCGCCGCGTTGAAATTAGAAAAAACAAATAAAAAAAATGGCTCTATCCTATTCCAGGGATAGAGCCAATTTCTTTTTATTGTGCTTCTTTGACATGCACAAATTTAGTTACAATAATCTTATAATATTGCCATGAAGGCACTTGATATTTTACCTCGCCGTCGGGTATTTGTTCGATTTTCACGGCAGATGCATCATAACCTCCAGAGATATAGTACTTCGCTTCTAATTTGATTTGCTGACGTCCAGCATGAGGCAAAACAATCGTGTCGGTTGGATTGATTGGGGCATCATCATAAACTACCATCTTTGGGAATGGTCGATGCGTGCCAACTTGATTAGCATCGCTCCACTCATAAGTGGCTTTATAAAGCAAACGGCCGATTTGCGATTGCTTTACCGTAGCTACAAAAGGTTCACCTGCTACAATGGTATTTGTTCCAGTTACCGTTGATGTAAAAACCATATCTTCAATAAGAGGATACATAGAACGATATTTGCTATCGTTTTCATGACCTTCGCAAGCACTCAATAAAATAACAAATGAAAATAATGCAAAAATAATTTTCTTCATATCGTAATTTAGCTGTTTAACGATTTAAAATTGTTTTAAGACTTTAAAAAGGCGCTGAATGGGCAAACCCATAACATTAAAAAAGCTACCACGCAATTCTTCTACCGCAATGAGGCCAATCCACTCCTGAATACCATATCCCCCAGCCTTGTCGAAAGGCAAGAAATTATCAACATAATAATCAATGTCTTCTTGTTCCAATTCGGCAAAGACAACGTCACTTGTAACGGCAAAAGTCTCCATTCTTTTGGGGGTAAAAACAGAAACGGCGGTAATCACCTGATGTGTTTTATTTGACAACATCGCAAGCATTTTTTTTGCGGCATCGGCATTCTGAGGTTTTCCCAAAATATGGTCACCAACACAAACAATTGTGTCAGCGGTAATTATCAACTCGTCATCCGCCATACACGACACATAAGCTTTTGCCTTTTTCTGAGCAATGTGTATAGCCACCTGTTCATTCGATAAATTATCGGGATAACTTTCATCGATACCACACAATGTCCGCACTTTAAAATTTAGGCCCAACTTTTGGAGCAATTCCTTCCTTCGTGGGGAATTGCTGGCCAAAATTACATGGTATTTAGATAGATTGTCTAACATATCAATGAAGTTTAATATTGTTTACCATCCAAAAGCTTGTGCATCGCTCATCCAAAGTCCTTGAGCCTTCAAAACCTGCTCAATAACATCACGACAACAACCCTGCCCACCTGCATATGGACTTACATAAGTGGAAATGGCCTTGATTTCGGGTGCGGCATCTGAGGGGCAACATGCACAACCACAAATTTTCATGACTTCATAGTCGGGGATGTCATCGCCCATGTAAATCACCTCCTCGGGTTTTAGCTCGCTCTCTTCAAGCCATTGGTTGAAAACCTCGATTTTGACGCTCACGCCCAAAAACACGTTCTGCAATCCTAAGCCGATGAAGCGCTGGCGCACGGCCTCGCTCTTGCCACCGGTAATGATGGCCATGTTCAAACCTTTCTTTACGGCAAGTTGCATGGCATAGCCGTCTTTGATGTTTGCGGTGCGCACGGGTTGAGCTTGACCGTCAAGTGTCACTAAATTTGAACTCAGCACGCCATCCACATCAAAGGCGATGGCTTTAATTTTTGTAAGGTCGTAGTTTATCATATTCTTTTAGATTCTTTGGAAAGGATACTCTGACTCATCAATGCGTAGATTTCCTGCTTTAAAGCATCGTCGGCCAAGAGTGCTTTTTGCTTATCCATCACAACGGTGTCGTTTCGCACCGCAGGTCCGGTTTGTCCCTCAAGAGGATGGGTGGAATGAAGTTTATTGGTGGTTGTTTCAATGAGCGGCAATAAATCGGTAAAGGGTAAGTTGGCACGATTCATCACCTCAGCGGCCAGGGTGTAGCAATGATTGGAAAAATTACATGCAAACACGGCGGCCAGGTGCAACCATTTACGCTCATCGCTCGTGAGTCGCTTCACATTGTTGCTTATACGTGATGCCATTTGCCAAGCCAACACCTCGGTTTCGGCATTCGTAGCTTCAATATAAATGGGCAAATGACTAAAATCAACGGGTACCGATTTGGTGAATGTTTGCATGGGATACATCACCGAAGCATGCTCGGCATAACCCGTAAACACATCTAAGGAAATACTCCCCGCCGTGTGGATAAAGGTGCGATGACCAAAGCGCGCCCCCACCTGCTCCACCAAGTGCGGTAGCACATTATCGCTAACGGAAAAGATGAACACATCGGCATCGGGCAAATCCTCGATCCTATGCGTGGCTTGTGCCGAAAGGGTGTGGGCCAAAGCCTGAGCATGCTCAAGGCATCGGCTATACACACAAACAATTTCTACACCAGCCTTGCGTAGCGCCCGCCCCAAATGCGTCGCCACATTTCCCGAACCAATTAAAACAACTTTCATCTTTAACTAACTAAATTTATCGTGCCTCCCCCCACTTTCTCGTGTCCTTTCTCGTGCCCTTTCTCGTGCCCTTTCTCGTGCTGTGCGGCACCGCCACGCAGTATCCCCGCCCTTCTCGTCCCTTCTCGTGTTGCGCCTTTTCGTGTTGCGCCTTCTCGTGTTGTGCCTTCTCGTGTTGTGCCTTCTCGTGTTGTGCCTTCTCGTGTTGCGCCTTCTCGTGTTGCGCCTTCTCGTGTTGCGCCTTCTCGTGTTGCGCCTTCTCGTGTTGCG
>JAZKYK010000056.1:0-19163 GCA_045612125.1 Alloprevotella sp. | reverse complement strand
GTTTTTGAAAAAGGCGTTGATCCTTTCGGGTTTTGGCACGGTTTCTGAAATTTGGATTTTCCTATAAAACATAGTAAATTTGTGTAGAAAGTAGAAGGGGGCCTCAAAGCCCCCTTTTTTCGTGTCAAAAGGATCAAAAATATTGCGAAATTTGGTTTGATGTCGTTAAAATTTGGTTTGATGTCGTTAAAATTTGGTCCGACTTAGGAAAAACTTCCCGCCGAGTCGTTCGCCGAAGGTCCGATTTTGACCCCTCGAAGCCCGTTTAACTTTTTTATATAATCTTTAACAATGTGACAAAATGATATTTTTCACTTTTTCAAAAAAAGTTGAAATTTCGCGAAAAAACGGGCAGAAATTGCGACATTTTTGGAAAGTTTAGAGTTTAGAGAAATCTCTTGCAGGACATGTCCTTTGTGGATGGTCAGCAAATTTCTAACGAACAACAGCTATTAATTAATTGCAAAATAAGAGAGCAGAACTGCGATGGACGGTTCTGCTCTCTTATGATTGTTGGTTGTAGATGATTTAAGTTGATTAACGAGATAATTGAATACTGCGTGGCTGTGTTTTTTGTGCGCCATAAATTATTCTTTCACCTCTGTGAAATCAACGTATTCGCCTTCGTGCTTTTCGAAAATCTTAGCGCGTCGTTGTCGGCTGTTAGGCTTTGATTTTCGTTGTGTGTGCGCGGTGTTGTCTTTCTGTGTATTGTCTTGTTGTTGTGCGTGTTGCTTTTTATTCTTGGTGCCAATTCCAAATGTTCTGCGTATAAAGTTGAGCAAAATCATAGGGGCAATGAGTATGAATACGAATGCGAGCAACACCAACATGATGAGACATCCGAATATATGCATAATGTATTAAGGTGGATTCTATAAATTAGTAGTTTTGTTAAGCCGTTTTGTTGCGTGTCTGTTATTGTAGGTTACTTTTTTGCGATATTGGCCACCAACGAGGTGATGATGTAAAGCGGGATGATGAAAGCAAAGCCAGTCCATCCTAAGGTTAATAAACTGATGGCGCTTACAACGATAAAACCATAACGAAGTTTATTGTCGCCGAGGGCATACGTCTTGAATTTAAGTGCAAACATGGGAATGTCGGCTACGAGGATCCAGGCTGAGGTGATGATACCCACGAATAATATGTAGGCAGCCCATGCGGTTTCAGCGAACCAAGTGTTGGCACCCACGGCCAAGGCGCTCCAGAATAAGGCATTGGCAGGTGTGGGGAGTCCGAAGAATGTAGTCGTTTGGCGTTCATCAAGATTAAACTTAGCCAATCTCACTGCCGAGAATGCTGCAATGATAAAGGCTGTGTAGGGCAGGATGGTGTTGATGGTTTCGTTGGTCGTTATGGCGGGTGACAATTTCAATAAAGAATACACCACGGCAGCAGGAGCAAATCCAAAAGAGATGCAATCAGCCAAAGAGTCCAGTTCCTTGCCAATGGCTGAAGATACATGGAGCAGGCGTGCGGCGAAGCCGTCAAAGAAATCAAATGTAGCGCCAAGAATGATGAATGCTAATGCTACGTTGAAGTTCCCGTTAAGGGCATATTGTGTTGCAACACAACCGCATACGAGGTTGCAACAGGTAATGGTGTTGGGAATGTGTTTTTTCATGATTCAAATGCAAAAAATAATGAAAATGGATGAGTAGGGCAGGAGTTTGTTTGTGTTTGCCCTGCGTATAGGTCTATTGATTTGATTTTTTATGACAGAATCAAATATGGACCGAAAAAGTCAAACGAGTAAACGAGTAAACGGGCTGCTTGCAACGCGCTGTGTTTACTGGTTTACTCGTTTATTTGGTTTATGGGAGTTCTGCAATTACGGTTTGGTTACCTGTGGTGCGTTGGCCTACTTCGCAAAGCACCTTAGTGCCCAATGGTAAGTAAACGTCAACGCGTGAACCAAACTTGATAAATCCTAAGTGTTCGTCAATGACGCAATCTTCGCCTTCTTTGGCATAAGTCACGATGCGGCGTGCCACGGCACCTGCGATTTGTCTTACCAACACTTCTTCGCCCTCTGGGGTTTCTATGACAATAGTAGAGCGTTCGTTCTCGGTGCTTGCTTTAGGCAACCATGCTTTGTAGAAATTGCCGTTGTGGTGGCGTACCATTTTGACGATACCTTCTACAGGGAACCAGTTCGCGTGAACGTTGGTTACACTCATGAAGATAGAAATCATTAAGCGGCGGTCATGGAAATATTCGTTTTCCTCTACTTCTTCAATCACTACGATCTTACCATCGGCTGATGCCACAACTGTCTTTTCGGTTTCTCCTTCATAGTGACGAAGGGGACAACGGAAAAAGTTGATGATAATCCCATAGATTAAGGTGGTTAGGGCAGCGACCATCCAGAATAAAATCATGCAATGATCCTTGCAAATGTAGTAGAGCGCTCCATTAAGCAACAAGTAAACCGCACCGCCAAGGATGAGGGTTTCATTACCTTCGTGGTGAAGTCGAATGTTCTTTATTTTACGAATTCTTTTTCCCATGTTTGCTTTAAATAGGTACTTACCGTTTGGACATAATACTGAAAAGTGCCACAAAGTTAGCAAATGTTTTTCTTGTGACCAAATTTTTAGTTGTTTTAGCGACTTTTTTGAATAAATCTTAAAACATTTGAATTGTTTTTAAATACTTTCGGTTCTAATGTTTCTTTTTGGCTTTTTTTGTTTGCGTTGTAAAAAAAATGTAACTTTGCAAAAGTTCAATTTTCATTTGATGACTTAGTTTTTATGAACTTATGTGAGCATTATCAAAACGAGAAAATCATTAATCTTTATAACTTAAATTAAAAATCTATGAAAAAAGTCTTTACGCTTATTGCGGCGTTGTGTTGCACATCGGTGCAACTCTTGGCCGACAAGGTGGTGGCATCGACAACGCTTCCTGCAGATGGGAAGCCGGAGCATGTTTACACCATGGTGAGTGGTAATGGGTACTATTCAAATTCACTCACTGCTCCCACTCAAACAGAGGCTAACTACGGTACGTTTGCATTCTATGCAGCTGAAGGTAAGGCCGATGCTTATTACATTTACAGCAAAACAGCCAACAAATGGCTGACTTACACTGCAGCAGCAAGCTACAACAATGGCAAGGATTTCGTGAAGCTTCAGGATAATTATGAGGCCGACGATTATTTTGTGTTGAATAATTATTCGGGCGACCTTTATGAATTGGCTCCCGTAACAACTGGTGGTACGACCGATAAGTACTTGAACTGGTTTGGTGGTATTGACAGTAATCCTCTTGATGGTAGTACAACCTTAGGTTTGTGGCAAGATTCTGGTGCTCGAGATGGTGGTAGCCGCTGGACTTTTGCTGAGGTTGTTTTGGTGGAACGTAACTACACCATTACCTTGCCTGAAGGTCGCACTATAAAGATTGGTGATCAAACCTTCTCAAATGGTGATACCTACACCATTGAGGGTCGTGTGAAGAAGGGTGATATCACTGTTGTTGCGCCACAAGGTCAGTTCGCTGCTGTGGCTATCAACGATGTGGAACAAACCATTAAGGTTTATTTCGCTGATATTCCCGTACAACCTGCTACAGAAACGTATGTTAATGCTGTGGTTTATCCTGCTCAACAAGAAGCTGTAGGTGCGGCTGCTGTTCAAGAAGTCGATGGCGTTTATACTTTAAGTAATAATGTGCTTGCCGCAAGTTTCGTTCGTTTGGGTGATGCGCTTTATTTCGGTGGTTCTAAGGCTTTAGACCTCGTAGCTGGTACAGAAATCTTCAGTGTTGCTTTTGGTAATGGCGACAATATTCCAGCTTCAGGTATGACCTTGAAGCGAGTGGCTGTAGAAGATCTTGAAGCTAATTCCAATGCGATTGGTGGTGCAGAGCATTTTGCGGGTAAGCAAATCGTAGCTCAATATGAATATGCATACAAGGAAAAGGCTTTGAATATTGTGTGGCGTGCTGTGCTTCGTGATGGTTCACATTACCTCCGTACGGAAATGGATTTGACTGGCGTGGACGATGTGGATATGTACAATATTATTCCTCTTGCTTACAACGTTGATACAAAGGCAGCAGGCTCGGCACCTCAGGTGGTAGGTAATACTCGTGGTGCGGTATTGATGAGTAATAAGATTTTTGCTGGTCTTGAAACGCCTACGGCTTACAATACTGTGGGTGAAGCAACGAATGCCGACGATGCTTGGGAACTTGCTACTTCGCCCGACCCCGTAAGTCTTACTGCAGATTCATGGACTGAAGTGGCAGATGGTGATGTGCCTGCACGCATCACAGAAGCTACAGGTGCTGGTTATCCCAATGTTTTGGCATACAAGCAAGAAAACATCGTATTGAAGGAAAACCAAAAGGTGGAAGTATTGGTGAAGTACACCAGTGGGGCTCACCGTTTGAACCTTGCTGGTGCAGACCTGCTTGATGAAAGCGGAAATATCGCTGCCAACGATTACCACAGTGGTTACACTGGCGGTCAGCACAGCAACAATACGTTCTCGTTCATTGCACCATACGATGGTACTTTCACCATCCGTGTGATGATTGAAAATTTAACAGAATCGGTTAATGCGTCAAGCACACTCACCACGAAGATCTATACCCCCAAGGGTGGTGTGGTTGTTAATACCGATGTCGTAGGTATTCAAGGTCTTTGGAGTCGCAATACAACACTCGCTGCAGGCGAAACCTGGAAGGTGGCTGGCGTTGTAGGTCTTATCGCACAAGATGGTGTACAGGCTGACAGCAACATTCACAAGACTCAAAAGCGCCGTTCTTTCTTGGCTTACTCTGAAAGAGAACGTGCTGTGCCCTGGCGTGCAACTCCTGTTTACCTCACTTGGTATGAACTCCAAATAAACCGCAATAATGCAGAACCCGGTCGTGAACACCTTGATAACACTAAGGCTGACGATGTGCTTGATGTGCTCAACCACTGGAAGAGTGACCTTTACGATCGTTACGGAGTAACTCCAAGTATCTATATTATTGACGACGGTTGGGATAAATACGGAGAATGGAAATTCCACAAATCGTTCCCTAACGAAATGCGCGACATGGCAGCCCTCGCTGAACAAATGGGTTCTGGTGTAGGTGCTTGGCTCGGTCCTGTGGGTGGTTATGGTCAGAGTGGTAACTATCGCCGTGCTTACTGGAGCGACAAGGGTGGTATGCAACTCTCTAATCCCGCTTACTACAAGGCATTTAAGGATGCTGCTTACAATCTTGTGATGAATCAAGGCGACTATCGCTTCTTTAAGTTTGACGGTATTTCTGGACAGTTTACTTCAGTAGGACCTGATGCTGGCGATACAGGTAATGAAAATGCGGAAGGTATTATTCGTCTTGAACGCTACGTGCGTGAAGAACTCCGTGAAGATATTTTCTTTAATACTACAGTAGGTACATGGGCATCGCCATTCTGGTATCAATTTACGGATGCTACATGGCGTCAGGAAAACGACCACGATCGTATTGGTAATAACAGCGTGAACCGTGAAAACTGGGTTACCTATCGCGACCGTCTTGTTTATCAGAACTACGTAACGAATTCTCCTATCTGTCCTATCAATACATTGATGACTCACGGATTTATCCTCACAAAGTTCGGTCCTCCCGCAGGTGATAGCCGTGAATATAAGCATGTGCTCAACGAACTTCGTTGTGCCTTCGTTTGTGGTTCTGGTTTGGTTGAACTTTACAATGACTACGACTTGATGAACAGCATCAACGATGGTAAGCTTTGGGCTGACCTCGCAGAATGTATCGCTTGGCAAAAGCGTAATGCAGATGTGCTCCCTGATATCCATTGGGTAGGTGGTAATCCTTGGAATGGTAGCAAGACTGCAATTTACGGTTGGGCTTCTTGGAACGGTAAAAAAGCAACCCTTGCATTACGTAATGGTGGTGGTAAGATTGACAAGATTACTCTTACCTTGCGTGAAGCACTTAATATCCCTGCAAACGTTTCTGGTAGTGTCATCCTTCGTCGTTCATTCAACGATCAAGCTTCAGTAGGTTCTATTCCTGAAGGCGAACCCATTGATATTGATGAAAAACTCACAATCTCGCTCCGTGGTAGTTCTGTGTACAGCTACGATGGTATCATGGCTGATGCAGAAGTTGCAAAGGTTGAAAGCATTACCCTTCAAACTGAAAACGAAGATGCAGAGGTGGCTGTGAAGCGTACGATGGTTGTTAAGGCAACTGTAGCTCCTGCAAATGCAACCTTCCAGGCTTTGACTTGGAGCAGTAGCGATGAAACCATTGCAACCGTGTCTAATGGTTACGTTAAGGCACTCAAGGAAGGCGAAGTGACGATTACAGCTACTGCTATCGATGGTTCGGACGTTTCGGCAAGCATCACCATTAAGGTGGTACCAGAAGTACGTGAACCCTACGCTACTAATTTCGACAAGGCGACAAAAGCGACCCGTTCAGACCGTTATATTACAAACATTAGCTTGAAAGAAAAGGGTGGTGAAGCTCAAGTGGTAGAAATTGGTTATGCTCAACCTTATATTGATAAGAGCGATGATGAAGCCTGTGTGCTCCGTTGTGCTCCAGGTGCAGAACTTTCAGCAGTGATTAACAGAGAAGGTGGTTGGACGAATGCATACGTGTATATTGACCTCGATCATGATCAACAGTTCTCTTTCAACGAAGGTTCAACTGATCAAACTGGTACAGATGTGATGTCGTTTAGCTTCTACACTGGTAGTTTTGAAAATGATGTTGATGGCGGTGTGAACTCTGCTGGCGAATCAATTACAGGAAATGGTCGCAATACCATGATGCTTCCATCTTTTACTGCGCCCAAGGAAGAAGGTATTTATCGCATTCGTTTTAAGATGGACTGGAACAGTATTGATGCTGGCGGTCAGGTTGCAGCAGATGGTACATGTACGGGAGCTAATGGTTTCTTGGCTAATGGTGGTTCTATTGTTGATGCGACCCTTATTGTGGGGGCAACGTCAGCAATTGAGAACGTTGAAGTTGAAACATCGCCTTCTAATGCAGTAATTTATGACTTGACAGGACGTAAACTTAACAGCATCCCTCAACGTGGGGTGTATATCCAAAACAAACAAAAGAGAATACGTTAAAACGAAACCTCAAGATGCCCGGGGATGTGTTTTTTGTTGAACATATCTCATGGTTAAAATAACAAAAGAAATGGTCGGTATAGAGCAGAAGTTCTATGCTGACCATTTCTTTAGAGGTTGAGTTGCGTTTGTTTATAAAGTCAGTGAACTGTATGCTCTCGTTTTTGTATTATCTGTGAGTTATTCAGTCTGTTCGCGAATAAATTTGTAATTTTGTTCGGTTAACTGGTGTTAGGATGATTGATAAAAAGGAAAGACGCAATGTTTGCAAATCCTTATAACCTTGCACACCTGTATTTATAAAATATTATGTCTGTATCTACAAAACAACGTTTAGCTTCGCTTGATGCCCTGCGTGGGTTTGATCTGTTTGTGTTAGTGGCTCTTGGTCCTTTGGTTATGACTGTATCCGATGCTGTGGCGTGGGATGGTTTATCGCCGTTGCGTCGCGCCTTTACTCATGTCGCATGGGAAGGTTTTGCGTTTTGGGATTTGGTGATGCCCTTGTTCGTCTTTATGGCAGGTGCGAGTATTCCTTTTGCTCTATCCGCTTATGTGGGTGGTGCTAAGCGCGGTATGTTTTTGTTGCGCCTGTTGAAGCGTGTTGCTTTGTTGTGGCTGTTGGGTATGGTGGTGCAAGGTAATTTATTGGGACTTGATCCCTCGCGCCTTTATCTCTATACCAATACCCTGCAGGCCATTGCGTCGGGTTATTTGATTGCAGCCTTAACCTTTACAACTTTCAGGTGGAAAGGTCAATTGCTGGTCTGCGTGGCTTTGTTGCTGGCCTATTGGGGTTTGATGGAATGGGTGCGCGTAGATGGTTTTGGGGGCGGTAGTTACGAACAGACCACAAACCTGGCGGAGTGGGTTGATCGCACTGTGCTCGGTCGTTTCCGTGATGCTGCACAGGTGGGTGGTGATGGGCGAGTGGTCTTTGCGCCTTGGTATCATTACACTTGGATTCTTTCAACGCTAAACTTCGGCGCCACTGCGCTAACAGGTGTTTTTGCAGGGTTGATAGCCCGCAATGCTTGGGGCGGCATGCTGAAGGTTCTGGCGTATGCTGGATTTGGGGTTGCCATGCTTGCCTTGGGTTTGGTTTGGGGTGAAGCGATGCCTATTATCAAAACAATTTGGACCAGCTCAATGGTGTTGTTTAGTAGTGGTCTTTGTTTCTTGTTGATGGGGCTGTTTTTCTTTATTTACGATGTGTGTCACCTCAGTTTGGGTTTGAATTTCTTGAAGGTTTATGGCATGAATTCCATCGTGGCCTATGTTATTTCTGAAGTTGTGAATTTCCGTTGTATGGCCCACTCCGTGTTTTGGGGCTTGGAGCAGTACTTGGGGGCTTATTACCCTTGCTTGTTGACGTTCTGCCAAATTCTTATAGTCTTTACCATTCTTCGCCTTATGTATAAAAACGAAGTATTCGTTAAGGTGTGATAGATACGGGGCAATGTTGTCGCTTGCTGAAACGCTTCTTCTTTTTAATCTTGTCTATAACTTTGTGGCCAGACCCTACTTTGGTAGATAAACTGCTCATAACGATTATTCCGTTTAGCCCACCTTTTATCCTCAAATAAAAAATGAGGGTGAAAGGTGGGCTGTGTCTTTTGAATGAACGTGATGGGGTTAACGGTGGGTATTGTTTATGCGGTAATGGTAGATGTCTGTTTTTTTTGAGTAGAATTTAAAATGAAATGTTAAAACATTTGATAGAGTGCAAAATACTTGGTAATTTTGCACCTTACAAGGTGTGCCTTGTTGATTTTAGGTACTTTAGATGAAATAATATTATTCATTTTATAACTTAACTTTATGAGAAATTTAAAAAGTTTTTGGCTTTTGCTCGTTCTTGCTGTGTTAGGCTCTTCAAGTGCCGTGGCGCAGTTGACACAAGGCAAAGTTTACAACTTCAAGAATGTAGGCTACCAGAAGTCGCTTACAGCACGGAGTTTTACTCACGTTGGCCATGCTGACACCGATGCGACTCAAAAATCGCAACATTGGTATGTTGAAACCTGTTCGGAAAGCACGTTTACTTTGCGTAACCTTAGTACAGGGTCATATCTTCAGGGTAATAATACTACTTCTGAAGCATGGACTTTGTCTGCAGATCCTCAAGATTTGACCATTACAACATCGGGTTCAGGTTATGCGATTCGTCAGAAGGGACATGCTAATGATCACGCTTACCTCCATATTAATAGTTCAGGTAATGCAGTAAGCTGGGAATGTACCAGCAATGATCATTCACGCTGGACCTTTACAGAGGTTTCATATACAGACGCTCAAATTCAAGCGATTTTTGATGAATTGAAGGACGTGAATGTAAGTGCAAGTCAATTATCAACCTACCAAACTGCTCTTAATGCGATCTTTGCAGATAAGGCATGTACAACGCTTAGTGCAACGTATGCCAGCAAAACAGCTGCACAATTGGCTGCAGATGCAACCGTTAAGACTTTGCCTGCTGCTTTGCAAGCGATGGTGCTTAAGGTGAAGAATGCTGACTGGACAGAAGCAAATGCGGTGAGCGGTAAACCCGCATGGGACTCTGAATACGCTAAGCGCTTCCGTGTGCAATTGATTGAGCCTTATAGCGATCCTAATGCAGGTGCCAGTGTTATGCGCATGAATGCACACACCAACTTGAACAACCCAACGGGTATCTATACTGCGAAAACACAACCGCTTTATATTATGGTTGAAGGTACTATTAAAGATGGTGCCACTTTGTATCTCGCAACCTGGACAGGCCACAATAAACCTGGAAATAATGTCACAGACGGCTACCAATTGAAGCCTGGTTTGAATGTCGTGCCAAGTGTTGCAGATATGACGTCATGTATTAATTATGTGGTTCAAACGTTTGATACTTCAAAGGCTGGTAAGAACGCCTGCGTACGTAAGCTTTCTGACTATGAAGGTTTGAAGATTCACATTGAAGGTGGATACGTTACTGGTTTCTACAATAAGATGGGTGATGCGCTTTGGGGTGAAGGCGATAACAATGCAGACTGGGATTACTATGCTGCACGCGCTAATCAAACCGACTTGACCATCCTTGGCCAGTATATGACACTTCAATTCCCCTTTGGTGATGAAGTGACTGAAGGTAATAAGGGTATGAATTATTACCTGACAGGTAAAAACAACGTAGAGTCTATTATCAATGAATGGGACTTGATTATGTTCCAGGAACGTATGGTTATGGGTCTTGTTTCAAAGGCTGAATATGAAGCTGCGAACAAGAAGTGGAACTCACCTTATTCAGAAGGCGTGGATGTGATTTCATTCACAGGTGATGATAATGATGCTTTTGCTCATGACTACAGCGACTACTACAATGTTCACGGTTTGGCGCATGGTGTAGGCGGTAATTCTTATATGTATGGTAGTTGGGACCACAGTGGTTACCACTTCAATACGATGCCCAGCGTTATTCGTGATATTTATAAAGATGCAGGTGTACACTGGGGACCTGGCCACGAAATCGGTCACCAACACCAAGGACCTCTAACTGTTAACGGTTTGACTGAAGTAACCAACAACCTCTTCTCAAATGTTGTGCTTTGGTACTATGGTGAATCTACTTCACGTTACAATGGTACAGAAGGTGCGTTGAGCAACGTACTCGCTCAATTCAATGCTAAGAATGGAGATTTCTTCAGCAACAATATTTGGGCACAAACCATCATGTACTACAAGCTCTTCATGTACTACCATGTTTTGGGTCATAACACGAAGTTCTATCCTCGTCTTTATGAAATGTTGCGTCAAACGCCTATGTCGGGTGGTTATTACCAAGATGGTAACACATGTTTGATGCACTTCTATAAGTTGTGCTGTGCTGCTGCTGGTGAAGACTTAACAGAATTCTTCCGTGCTCATGGTTTCTTCACGGTGATGAAGAACCGTCTCGTCGGCGATTATTCAAATTCTGAATACACTTTGACTCAAGAACAAATCGATGCAGCAATTGCTGAAGTGAAGGCAAAGAAGTATAAGGAAAACATTGCAGTGCTCTTCATTAACGATGCTGCGGGTCAAACCATCAAGAGCTGGAAGGGTGATAACCTTGATCTCTATGGCGAAACAACAATTTGCGCAGAATTGGGTAGCTACAACACTTACGTTGATGCTCAATCTGCATCGGGCTACACTTATGCAATCTCTGGTCAAACCATGACCATGGCTGAGGGCAAGGGTGGTGTTGGTTTCGCAGTGCTTAATGAAAAGAATGAGCTTCTCAGTTTCTCAGATAAGAAGGTCTTCTCGCTTTCATTGCCATGCGTAGCGGCTTTAGCAGAAGGTAAGGCAAAGGTTTATGTGGTTAATGCAGATAATACTTTGACCAAAGCAACGAATGTTATTGAATCAGGAAATTCTACTGCAGTAGGCGAACTTTTGAATACATTGCTTCAGGATTCAAAGTCGCTCATAGATTTGAAGGATACTACAGGTAAGAAGGTTGGCTTCTATACAGCAGCGGCTGTGGCAGAACTTGAAAAAGCTTATACAGCAGCAAAGAAAGTGTCTGACAACCAAACTACAGGTAGCTATGCTCCTGCTTATGAAAAACTCTTCCAAGAATATGCTAAAGTCCTCAATAACGATCTTGCAAAGATTCCATTTGTACCTTATTCAACCTACGTTGTTACAAATGTAAGAACCAATACAAAATCGTTG
Source organism: Alloprevotella sp. (assembly GCA_045612125.1). GTDB lineage: Bacteria > Bacteroidota > Bacteroidia > Bacteroidales > Bacteroidaceae > Alloprevotella. Next base: position 7,362 of record JAZKYK010000056.1, on the reverse strand, counting down.
ACTTTGAGCAATAAAAAAACAACCTGTGCAGCAACAAATATGAATTCTAAGTTGCAACAGTGGATTTTTGAATCAGCAGGAAACGGTGGCTATTACTTAAAGAACAAGAGTACTCAAACCTACATTGATTCTATTCAAAACAATATTCAAGGTACAGCTAATGCAACAACAACCGAAGGCTTGCACGCTTACAAACTTGTGGATTTAGGTAGCGGACAATTTGCACTTGAATGTCAAAATAAAGAAGCGAAGTCTTTGAACTATAATGATGAATTGATTAAGGTACTTGGTTGGGGTTATAATGGTGACTCTGGTTCTTGGTGGACTTTGACTATGGTTGAAAATTTTGCAGAAGCTAATGAGCAACTCGAAGCATCACTTGAGGATACCAAGGCAATGTTTGATGCTTGTGGAGCTGTACAGATTTCAAATTCAATTAATGCAGTCGCTTTACAGGTTAACAATCCTACGGGTGAAAACTATCTTTCAACAAATGCCGACCAAAATGTAGTAGGTAATAAAACAGATGGTGGTGGTGTTAAAGCTTTACTTGATGGTCAGGTTAACACATACATGCATACACAATGGGGTGGTGATGCCGTAAACGAAGAACACTATGTTCAGGTTTCGTTGCTTGATGCTGATGCGTTGAAGGAGTTCTGCTTCACTTATGCTACTCGTGGTGGCACAAATGCTGGAAATACTTCACCTGCACCAACGCATATTGAGGTTATGGGTAGTATGGATGGTGAAACATTTACATCAATCCAAACGTTTAAGTCAACCGATGCCATTAATCCTTTGCCTGCATATTCTGAAATTGGTCAGTCATGGACTTCTTCTGTAATTGACAACCAAGCAGGCTATAAGTACTTCCGTTTCGTGGTAAAGGAATCTCGTGGTCCTGGAAATAACCGATATGAAGGTCATTACTTCTTCGCGATGTCAGAATTCGGTATTGGTACGCCTAAATATGATGTTCAGTTTAACGAAAACTTTGGTGGTGTTGAAGAAGAATTTATGATTTCTGCAAAGAATGAATTGACAGAATTAGAACTTGCGAGTGCACAAGTGAAGTCAACAGATGATGTTAACAAGCTTATTGCAAAGGTTCAAGAAGTTTACGATGCGCTTTATGCTGCAACACACCACACTTTGAACGTTAACCAATACGGTTATGCAACACTTTACTTGCCTTATGCTGTTGCAATTCCTGCAGATGCGAAGGCATACATCGTGACAGAAGCGAACAACCAAGGTTGGGCGGTGCTCGAACAAGTAGCTGGTCAGGTATTACCTGCTAATACAGGTGTAGTTGTTGAAGCCAACCAAGGTGAATGTCAATTCGCTTACTCAACTGAAGCTCCTGCTGCGGTTAGTGGCAATATGCTTGAAGGTAGCACAGCTACAGGTAAGAAGGCTATTGAAGCAGGCTACAAGTATTTTGTATTGGGTGCTACTGGTGGTCAGGTAGGTCTCTACCTCGCTCAGAAGTACGATGCTTATGGAAATGCGGTAGCTGCAACTTCAACCAATGCAACACAATTCCAGGTAACAGCCAATAAGGCATACTTGCCCGTAAATGGTGCTGCGGCAGCATACTACGTGTTTAAGCTCAATGGTGCAACTGGTATTGATTCAGCTGTTTCTGCTCCTGCGGCTCAAGGCATCTATGACCTCAATGGTCAACGTGTTTCAACCATTGTTCGTTCTGGTATCTACATCGTGAATGGACAAAAATGTTTCATTCAAGTCAAGTAAAAGAATAGATATGAAAAAGACTTATTTAAAGCCAGAGCTTGTTGAAATTGAAATGCAACCAGGTTCTGTTATCGCTACATCATTTGGTATCTTCGATGATGAATATTCTGAAGAAGGTGTCTTCACACAACCTTTAGAACAAACGATTGAAGAAACAATCTTTGAAGATTAATACTTGCATCTATTAAGAATCGCCACTCCGAGTAATTGGGGTGGCGATTCTTGTATCAGGATGTTATTGCCCTTTTCCTTCCTGTAAATGAAAAATAAACTTTACCTTTGCAAGCAAGGAATACTAATTTAATAATGGATATAAGTATGAGAAGAAAATCTGTTTTATTTTCTTTGCTCGCTACCTTCTGGGGTAGTGGTGCACAAGCGCAGACGGATTATTATGTGGCACATGGTGCTGATGTGAACATCAATCATGCCACGCATTATCCCAAAACCGTAAGTATTGTGGGCACCCAAAGTCCCGAACAGGTGTTGAGCAATATTGCAACAGCAATTAACTGCCCAGCTTATTTTGATAAAACTTCAACCGTGTTTGAGGTGAAGGCAGGGGATATTGTTACACCTAATGTGACCATTAACGGTGCTTGGATGCATGGCTACGTTTATGTGGATTGGAACAACAACAAGCAGTTTGATGTCAAGCTTCAAGGCGAGGGCCCTTACACTATGGGTGAGGGTAATGAATTGATGTGCTGGTCGTTCTATAACCACACGGGTGAGAATGCAACACCAGGTTGGAACAGCAATGGTGTGCAGGCCGGTAGTAATGTGTTGGAACCTGGCTCATTCCGCGTGCCTAAGGATTTACCCGATGGCAGCAGCTACCGCATGCGTTACAAAGTGCAATGGAACAGCATTGACCCTGCTGGTTCAGGTGATAAGTTTATCAGCGATGGTGGTTCGATTATTGATGTGACCTTGAAAATCTCTGGCGTGGCTGAAAACGTCACGAAATATCCTATAAATGATTATGTCGAACCACGTGTCGGAACAACGCCTGATGTTACAGCATGGAATGCTATTTCTGATGGTTTGCAGGCGAGCTGGGGTTCGCGCGACGGTTTCTATTCATTGCATGAGGTGCCCCAGCATGCCCAAAAGGAAGAGGCTACTGTTTATGCTTGGAAGGGTGAACGTGCCAATATCCAAGCCGTGCTTTACAGCAAGACAGATCAAGGCATGCTCACCGTGCGCATGACGGAGTGGAATAAAGATGGTCAGGCTACAGGTATTCATGCTGGCGATGCGCGTTTCGTGAATTATGTAATTACCGACGATTTCAAGTCGTGTGGCAATCACCCCTCAGGTTGGGACCCATGGCTGGTGGCTGATGTGATTGATCAAACCAAGCCTCATGCCGTGCCTGCTATGGAAACACGCCCAGTGTGGTGCACACTCGAAATACCTCGAGATGCAGAAGCAGGCGCTTATACCACAAACCTTGAAGTGCTCAATGCCGACGGCGAGGTACTTAAATCATTGTTGCTCCATGTTCATGTGAACACACATGTCTTGCCTGAGGTTAAGGATCAGAAATTTCATCTTGATTTCTGGCAACAACCTTATGCTGTGAGTCGTTACTACGATGTGCCACGTTGGAGCGATGAACACCTTGAAGCCTTGCGCCCTTACCTGGCTGCGCTCGGACGTGCCGGACAGCGCACGGTAAGTGCCATTATGTTCTATGAACCGTGGGGCGAACAAACCCACGACCTTTTTGATCCTATGGTGCAAACCATTAAGAAGACTGATGGCACATGGACGTACGACTACACCGTGTTTGACAAGTATGTTGAACTGTGTGCGGAGTATGGCATAGACAAGCAAATCAATTGCTTCAGTATGGTGCCCTGGGACATGAACTTCCGTTATTGGGACGAAGCAACACAGGCGTATGCTTACCTTAAAACAACAACAACAACCCAAGAGTACAAAGACCTTTGGAATAACTTCCTGGCCGCATTTAAGGTGCACCTTAAGGAAAAGGGATGGTTTGAAAAGACCAATATCGCTATGGATGAACGTGCTGAGGCCGACATGCTCAATGCCTATAACATTGCCAGTGCGCATGGTTTTAATATGGCTTTGGCGGGTAATTACCACGCTTCTTTGAGCGATAAATTGCAAGACTTCTGTGTGGCCATCGGTCAGGATAAGCGTTTTACAGCCGAGCAACGTGCAGATCGTAAAGCTAAGAATCGAATCACGACCATCTACACCAGTTGTGCAGAGGCAGAACCTAACATTTATTCAAACTCATTCCCTGCTGAAGCTACATTCTTGCCCATCTATGCTGCAGCCAACAATCTTGATGGTTATTTGCATTGGGCGTGGATTAATTGGGACGAACATCCCTTGACCGACAGTCGCTTCCGTAAGTTTGGCTCGGGCGACACTTATTGTTACTATCCCGGCAACCGTTCAAGTGTGCGCTTCGAACGTTTTATTGAAGGTATTCACCAATATGAAAAGGTGCAAATATTGAAGGAAGAGTATCAAGATAATCCAGAACAATTAGCTAAGCTTAATGCATTGCTCAAGCGTTTTGAAAGCCATGCTATCGTAGGTGAGGATTGTGCACCGATGGTGAACGATCTTGAAAACTTCCTTAACGGTCTTGAAGTGGAAGTGCCTGTGGCGCAAGATGTCACAACAGGATATTACCATTTAATCAGCAAGGCCACAAACCGCAATGAGCACCTTTACAACGATGCTTTGCTCAGTGGCAATACCAACGGTTTTACCCTCCAGTCGGGGTCAAAGGTTCAAACCAACAATGGTGTTTGGCACGTGACAGTCAAGGAGAACAATAAACTTGCGGTAAAGAATGGCGATGGCAATCCACTTGTGGCAGGTTCAAATTGGGGCAGCTCAATTGCTGGTACCTTTAATGAGCTGACCATTGGTTCAACAACCGATGTCGGCGAATTGCGTTACTATTTTTTTACGGAAGCCATCAACTGCACAAATGGTGGAAACAACTTTAAAGTTGGAGGCGTTGACTTCGTAACAACGTGGGTGGATGGTGGTGCTGCCGCTGATGATAACCTGTGGCGTTTCGAAGAGGTTGACGTTGATGGCAAAGTAATTTACGAAGTTCATATTGACGCCGATAAAAATGTTTATTTGACTTACACACATAATGGCATTACAGAAACAGCATTTAATGGTGGTTTCTTTATTGCAGATGCAGAGCTAGAACCCTCTTCGCTTACTGTAGGTGTTTTGGGCACAACGGTTAAGCGCGCCAATGTTGCGGTAGAGGGCAATGCCATAACGGTGAGTGATGTTGAAGTGAAGGCCTTGCCCAGGAAGCAAGATCTTTACAACACCAGTAAGGGCGACGGCGTAATGCCTCCTTACCGCATTCCAGGTATTACCACAGCTCATAATGGACGCCTCATTACGGCTGCAGCGCGTTTGGTGTGTGGCACCGACCCAGGTTACGGACAGGTTGATGTGGTGTGTCGCGTTAGTGATGACCATGGGGAAACATGGAGCGATATGATCGAAGTGGCAGTAGGTAATGGTAAGACGTCGGCTACAAAGAATTACTTTGAAACCGCTTTTGGTGATCCCGCTGTTGTGGCAGACCGCACCAGCAATGAAGTGCTGATTATCGCTGTGGCAGGGTGTACAGTCTATGGCAACGGAAATACTACACGCCAAAACCCCAATATGATTGCCACCATTCACAGTACGGACAATGGCGAGACATGGGGCGAACCAGTGAATGTGACCGAACAAATCTACAGCCTTTTCGATGCGGGCAACCCCATTCAGGCAGCCTTCGTGGGTGGCGGTAAGATCTTTCAAAGCCGTATCGTGAAGAAGGATAAATACTACCGCCTATATGCCGCTATGTGTGCACGTCCTAATGGAAACCGTGTGATTTATTCCGACGACTTCGGGCGCACGTGGCATGCGCTTGGAGGAGCCTCTGCGCTTCCCGCACCAGGTGGCGACGAACCTAAATGCGAAGAAATGCCCGACGGACGTGTGATTCTTTCCAGTCGTGTTGGTGGTGGTCGTATCTACAACATTTACACCTACAGCAATACACTTGAGGGCGAAGGAGAATGGGGCGCTTCGGCTAAATGTACTTTCGCAGGCTCGGGACATACGCCCGGCGGCAACTCAACGAATGGTGAAATCCTCATCGTTCCAGTGCAACGCAATGCTGATGGTCGGGATATGTATTTGGCTTTGCAATCGCTTCCTACGGGTAGTAGCCGTACCAATGTGGGCATCTACTATAAGGAATTGACAGACTTCACAGACCTTAATTCTGTGGCCAACTTCTCAAAGGATTGGAATGGCTTTTTCCAAGTGAGCAACACCTCATCGGCTTACAGTTCGCTTGATCTTCAGGCAGACAACCGCATTGGATTTATTTATGAAGAAACGCTCACTAGTTTTGGTAAGCGCAACAACCCCGTGTCAACGAGCTTCCCCAATGGCGAAGGTCAGCACAACTTTGATGGGTTTGATAATATCTACGTGGCCTACGATTTGGAATACATCACCAACGGCGCATATGCCGTGAAGCGCGATGTGAAACGTGGTGCTTTCGTTCAGCAATACTTTAATGCTTTGGTTGACGATGCTGAGGTGTCGGAAGCGTTGAAGGCAGAAGTGAAAACTGCTGTTGAGGCTTTGAGCGAAGAACCCACACCGCAGGAGGTCGATCAAATCTATGCTTTGCTTGCAGGCGAGTCGCCCGCCGATCCTTTCGATGGCAAGGTACTCACCTTTACCAATGTGCAACAAGGTGGTCAAGAATATGTACTTTATGTGAACGCCAATAATGTGCTTTCTGTTAGTACCGAGACAGTAGCTTCGCTTGGTGGTGCCGCTCAGTTCCTTTGCAAGAAAGAAACCAGTGGCAAATACAGCTTTTACAACGAAGCAGCAAAGGTGTATATGATTTGGCGCGCTGGAGCCAACTACGGTTACAACAATAATGCAGGAACCTTGGCGAAGTATGATGCTAAGTACTGCGATTGGAGCATTAACGACGGTAGTGGTACGGTTGAAGACACTTACTACATCACCAGCAAGCGCTCAAACGGCACTACCGATGGTACGCTTATTTTGCTTACTTCTGGTGCGTTCGATGCCTGGTCTTCAGGTGTAGGATATACCAATAAGTACAGCAACCTCTTCCGCATTGATGCCGTGTCGAGCACGGGTATAGAAGGTGTTCAAACCGCAACGAAGCAAGGTGTGGTTTACGACCTGCACGGTCGTCGTGTAACGAACCCCACCCGTGGTCTTTACATCGTTGATGGCAAGAAGGTGCTCTTGAAGTGATATAGGGTAGGGGCGATCTCCGTGTCACCCCGTCTTCCCTTACGAACAAATCCCTGAAGCGGAGACAACGAGATAATAAAAAATATTGGTGTCCGGTAAACGTATTTAACTCCTTGTTTTCTTGTTATTTTTTATTATTGGTGTCCGGTAAAATTTCTTATACATATATCTTTACCCTTATACCCCACACAAATATTCAAGTGTTTTATTTTTTATCAAGAATTTAAGAATTAGAGAATTAATGCTTACGCATTGTGTTTTAATCACTTATAA
>JAZKYK010000055.1:0-16360 GCA_045612125.1 Alloprevotella sp. | reverse complement strand
TCCACGTATCACGAGTATTTTAGGACCACATTCATACTTTAATAAATGATACGCGTAGATCCTCGTGATCCGCTGGAGATATTTTTTTCACGCAGAATACGCGGAAATCGCGGAAGCCATGCGGAATAGAAATGCTATTATATGTGGGGAACACGCAGAGGCGCACGCTACACTTGCGCCACCGTCCGGATGGCAAGCACAAACAAAGTGTGTGCGCTTCCGCGAATTCTGCGCATTCCGCGTGAGATTTTTTTTACCGAACAGTAATTTCTTTTTTGCCACGGATCTCGCTCACGGATCTTGCTCACGATGTGAGTCCATGCAGCTTTATTGGAAAGTTGAGAGAGGAAAGTTAAGAGAGGAGAGAAGAGGCTTCGCCTCGTTAAGAGGGACCAAAAGGTCCGTTAAGAGGTTAAGAGGAGCCTTTGGCTCGTTAAGAAGTTTAGAGGTAGTGGCCGATCTCCGTGTCGGCCCGTCGTCATAACCCGAACAAATGTCGAGAGAGTTGAGAGTTTAGAGTTGAGAGTTTAGAGAGACCATCCGGCATGTAGGGGCCGATCACCGTGTCGGCCCGTCGTCCTATTGGTGCACCAACCTTAACGAATAACCCAAAACCATGTCAATCCATCATCCTTCAACGTGCGCCTCGTTCTTGGCATGCTCTCCCCCACTCGGCTTCACAGAGCAACGCCCGCTTGCCTTTTTGTCATAAAGGTGCTTGGCATCGGGATTGACATAATCCAGATATTCATCATAGGAGATGTACCTGCCGCCCATGGTTTTGAGGTGGGGCGTTTCGAACTGGCAGTCAATAAGGCCCATGCCTCGCTGCTCCATGAAGCGCGCCAGGAATATCAGGGCCATCTTTGAACCACTCGGCACTAAGGAGAACATACTCTCGCCAAAGAAATTCTTGCCTATCGTCACACCATACAAGCCACCGACTAAGGTGTTGTCCTCCCATACCTCAACACTTGAGCAATAGCCTAATTTATGGAGTTCGGTATAGGCCTCAATGACTTCCTCGCCCAACCAAGCACCGGGTTCGTCGTAACGCAAATGGCTACACGTTTGAATAACACGGTCAAAGGCTTTATTGAACGAGAACGTATATTTCCCTTTATTCAACAACGTACGCATGGAGTGCGACACATGAATTTCATGAGGGAAAATCACGAAACGCTGCATCGGACACCACCATTGACGCTGACCGGCACGAAAATCATACCACGGGAAGATACCATGCTGATACGCTAATAGGAGACGCCTTACGGAAAGGTCGCCTCCTACTGCAAATATTCCACTTTCCTCACCCAAATGAGGATCAGGAAAAGCTATTTTCTTGGTTAATTGAAAAACCATATAATCTGATATTATGACGGATTATCAGTTGGCTGCAATCATCAATGCATCATTCTGCGCATCAACCAGTGCTTCGCCACCCTTCTTCAGCTTACCAAAGAGGATCGCCTTCATGAGCAAGGGCTTAAGATATTGCGCCACCACGCGATCCATCTCACGCGCACCATACTCTGGCGTAAAGCCCTTTTCGAGCAACCAGGTGTAGGCCGCATCGGTGAGTTCGAGTTGCACGTGCTTGGCATCCAACTTTTCCTGGAATTGCTTGAGCTTCTTATCCAGAATCATTTGCGCCATCTCCTTCGTCATGTCGTGGAACACGACGGTGCTTGACAAGCGGTTGATAAACTCAGGTTTAAAGATTTGCTTCACCTGCTTCACCATGGCATCGCCTGTTGTGACACTGGATGCAAAACCCACATTGGCCTTACGGGCATGCTGTGCGCCGGCATTTGAAGTCATCAGCAAAATCACATTTCTAAAGTCGGCCTTATTGCCCTTATTATCGGTGAGTTGTGCGTAGTCCATCACCTGCAACAGGATATTATAGATATCGCTATGGGCCTTTTCGATCTCATCGAGCAACAAAACGCAGTGGGGCGTCTTACGGATGGCATCCGTCAGCAAACCACCATCATCGTAACCGATATAACCGGCGGGCGAACCAATCAGTTTTGCCACTGTGTGCTTTTCAGTATATTCACTCATATCGAAACGCACCAATGAAATACCGAGTTCCTTGGCAAGAACCTTAGCCACTTCCGTCTTACCCACACCTGTAGGACCAACAAAAAGCATGCTGGCAATGGGCTTGCCGTCGTCCATCAATCCGGACTTTGCCATCTGCACGGCTTCAACCAAGCGTTGCACCGCCTCGTCCTGTCCGAAGATTTGTGATTGTATGCGGGCCTCAAGCGTTGCCAAATGCTTGGCATCATCGGCCTTCATGGCCATGGCGTCGAACTTGCTCACCTTTGAAAGCGCTGATTCAAGAATCTTCATCGTCACCTTCACACGGGTGGTGCGTTGGTTTGACGCAGCCATCTCTGCCTGTGTGGCAGCCTCATCCAAAAGATCAATGGCTTTCTCTGGCAAGAAACGGTCGTTGACGTATTTGGCTGACAGTTCCACGGCCTTGCGTACCACCTCTTCACTGAAGCTTACACGGTGGTAGGACTCATAGCATGATTTCACGCCCATGCAGATCTCAACAGCCTCGTCAATGGTAGGTTCCTTGATTTCCACTTGTTGGAAACGGCGCGCCAAACTCTTATTCTTGAGTACGTAACGGTTGTATTCCTCGAACGTTGTGGTACCGATAAAACGAATCTCATCGTTGTCGATATAAGGTTTCAAGAGGTGGGAAGCATCCATGGAAGCCTCGGGCGAACGCGAAGCTCCAACAAAATGGTGGATATCGTCGATAAAGACAATCGGCGTCACCTTCACTTCACGGCGTGCAGTGCTTGAAGAGGCCAAATGCGCTTCTTCCTTCACTTGGTCGAGCACCATGCGCAACACCTTTTCCATCTCACCTCTGAACTGAGCATTCGAATAAAGCATCGCCACGTCAAGTTCAAAGATCGGGCACTTTTCCAAACGCGTGGGCACCATATTCTCGTGGATGGCAGCCAAGAGCGCCTTAATCATCATGGTCTTACCCACACCGGGTTCACCAATCAACATCAAGCAGTTCTTGTCCCTTCTGCTCAGGATATGGCACATACGATTCAGCTCCTCAACCCTGCCTACGATAGGCGAAGTAATATCTTCATCCACCTCCATTTTACGGGCAAAGCGTGTCCAGTCCTGTGGGGCCTGGTTCGGTCCCATCATACCTTCGCCCATCGCACCCATATCAATCGCATCAATCTTCACATGAGCATGTCCACCCACGATTCTGGCTGTTTTATCGCCAGCATATTGTTGTTGCAAAGCGTTGAGGAACTCATCTTGCTTTCCACCCAACATATTGCGAAGCATATCGGCTGCGACCGACTTACGGAGTTTCAAAAAAGACCGCACCAAACGTGGGATGTCGAGCACTTTATTGCCTGTATCTTTCAACGACGCGCAGGCAAGGGTAATCATTTCCTGCAACAACACAGAAAGACCAACGTTATACTCCACATCCTTGGGCACACTCTCCATCATATTGGTAGAGAGGTATCTTCCTATTATTTCTTTGAGAATATCAGCATTGAGATTGCACATCGAAAGTGCCTCCACAAAAGGACGCTGCTTGAGGAATGCAGCCAGGAAGTGCTCTGGAGTGACACATTCGTGGCGCATGGCATTGGCTAAGCCTAAGGCTTCACCAAACGCATTGTTTGCGGATTCTGTAAATTCTAACGGCATATCGAAAAATATCTCATATAAAATTATTTGCGCTTATGTTTCTGAAACACAGGCAAACAACCTTTGTTATTTAACTATTGTATATGATAGATATAAACAATTTTTATGCCAAAAGGATCAAAGCACCTTCCGACTTTGTTTATAGCCACTCATTTCTGTTGCGAATATAATACTTTCCAATAAAAGAAAGCACACCGCAAACGTTAAAGTTTAAATAGGTTCTATAAATTAGTTATTTTGTTTTTTTGATTAACTCCGAAGCAGGTCGCTTTGTCGATCTTTTGCCAATCGCCCCAAGCTAATTTATAGAATCCACCTAAGTAACGCTAAAAAATAACGGCTCAGGATTTACCTTCGGGCTCCATCGTTAATTTCAAGGGAAAACCCTCTTCCATCGCCATCAAATCAACACGAGCGATTTTCGTACGTGCGATATCATAAACATAAACACCCACCACGGCTGAGCCCACGCAATGCACTTGCAACATGATTTGCTCAGCATCCTGCTGAGATTTAAAAAACACTTGCATCAACACCTTAACCACAAAGTCCATTGTCGTCACATCGTCGTTATGCATGATGACTTTATAACGTGGCACTTCAATATCCATCTCCATGGACTTCTGTCGGTAGTTTGGCGTATCTAACTGTTGCTTTTGTCCCATATTCAAAATCTTTGTATCTACAAAAAAAATGAGCAGCACCATCATTGATAGTACCGCTCTATTCTTATTCGATAACGCTTTACATTATGCGAGCTTATTCACGTGGAGCATAAGACCTGCCTTGAGGTTAGATGCCTTATTCTTGTGAATAATGTTTGTCTTAGCAAGCTTGTCAAGCATCTTCTGAACCTTCGGCAGAAGTTCTACGGCAGCTGCTTTGTCAGTTGTAGCGCGGAGCTTACGAACTGCATTACGCATTGTCTTAGCGTAATAGCGGTTGTGCAATCTGCGAGTCGCCGTCTGACGAATTCTTTTAACAGATGATTTGTGGTTTGCCATTTCTTATAATCTTTTTTATTTTAATTTGTAGCCCATAGGAGAATCGAACTCCTCTTTCAAGAATGAAAATCTTGCGTCCTAACCGATAGACGAATGGGCCATACCTTAAAAAACATCCTTTCGGATGATACTCAAAACAAATAATTTTCATTACCTGTTTCTTTGTAGCCCATAGGAGAATCGAACTCCTCTTTCAAGAATGAAAATCTTGCGTCCTAACCGATAGACGAATGGGCCTTACCTTAAGCAACACCCCGTTTGGGGTTGTTTGCGAGTGCAAAGGTACGGCTTTTTTCTATACTACCAAACAATAGTAAGAAAAAAAAAGCAAAATAATTGTTTTTTCTCGCTTAAATCGTATTTTTGCAAAGCATACATATCAAGAATATCATGATTATTACCTCAAACGCTATTGTTCTTTCAATTACACGTTATAACGACGACACCATCATTGCTGAAACTTACACCAAGACGTCGGGTATTGTCAGTTTTGCCGTAAAAATAAACCGTTCGGCTAGGGCTGCGATCCGCCACACCTTGTTTCAACCACTTGCCATATTAGAACTTTCCTGGGAGGAGAAATCAAGCCAGAAGAAGCTACAACGCCCGAAATCAGCAAAAACAGCATATAATTACACTTCACTAACCTACGACGCCCATAAAATGGCGATGGCCTTGTTCATTGCTGAGTTCCTGCACCACGCTCTGCGCAACGAGCCCGACTCATTATATATATACGAGTATATCAAGCAGTCGTTATTGTGGCTGGATCACTGCACCCGGAATTTTGCCAATTTCCACTTGGTGTTTTTAGTGAAGCTCACGCACTTCCTTGGCATCTCGCCTAATGTTGAGAATCCAGAACGCTATAAATACTTTGACCTGCGCAATGGCTGCTTTGTAGGCGCCCAACCGACACACACGGATTTCATTCCTAACCCTGAGGCGCAATTCATCCCGATGCTTTTGCGTATGCGTTATGAGAACATGCACGTCTTTAAATTCAACGGTACAGAACGTAGTCGCCTGCTGCATGATCTAAACATCTATTACCGCATCCATCTGGAGGGATTTCCCGAACTGAAGTCGCTGGCCATCCTCAAAGAGATCTTTTAAATGATTAGCATCCTATAAACGCATTTAGGTTTTATTTCTTTCGTCAACAGATCATATAGGAAGTTATAGGTTTTTATAGGACAATATAGGAAGTTATAGGATTATCCTATATTATTCTATTAAATCTTATAACTTCCTATAAAATCCATATTATCTGTTTAATCACGTTGAAAGATTAATAAAACAGATCTGTTGGGGTAATCCACGACGGGCCGACAACATCTTTGGGCGATTGGTGCGTGGAATGCCGACGGGACGACACGGTGATCGGCCCCTACCTCTAAACTTCTTAACGAGCCAAAGGCTCCTCTTAACCTCTTAACCTCTTAACGAGGCAAAGCCTCTTCTCTCCTCTCTCCTCTCTAAACTTTCCAATCAAGCCGCATGGGCTCACATCGTGAGCAAGACCCGTGTGATCCGTGGCAAAAAAAAAGAAATTACTGTTCGGTAAAAACATCTCACGCGGAATGCGCAGAATTCGCGGAAGCGCACACACTTTGTTTGTGCTTGCCATCCGGACGGTGGCGCAAGTGTAGCGTGCGCCTCTGCGTGTTCCCCACATATAATAGCATTTCTATTCCGCATGGCTTCCGCGTTTTCCGCGTATTCTGCGTGAAAAAAATTATCTCCAGCGGATCACGAGGATCTACGCGTATCATTTATTAAAGTATGAATGTGGTCCTAAAATACTCGTGATACGTGGAGACATCTTGCAAGCCGCATGGGCTCACAGCGTGAGCAAAAATTATTCGATTACTCTCATCAAACCGTCTCTAATTATTCGCTATGGCTCATCAAACCGTCTAGACTATAAATCAAATGTTTTCTTGTTTTTTTCTAGAATTTTAGAATTAGAGAATTTTTTATTCATCAAGATGAATTTATTGATCGATACACACAGCGGAGCCAAAATTCTCTAAGTCTCTAATTCTAGACATTTATTGATGCACTGCGGAGCCAAATTATTCGCCAAGGCTCATCAAACCGTCTCTAATTCTAGAAAAAGAAAAGAAAGCAAAGCCCCTGAAGCAAGGGAATTTCAAACCGCACGGCAGCTGTACTCTGTTCTCTGTACTCTGTACTCTAAACTCTCAACTCTAAACTCTAAATCAGTTCACTTAAATGGTTTGCGCCAATCGCATCCTTCCTTCCAGCGCGAACAGCCATAGGCGCTGTGTCCTTTAAGCACCTTACCCTCGCCACATTTGGGACACGCCGAACCAGCGCGGATCACCTTGCGCTTTTCCTTAGCATTGTCGGTTGCCGCCGCAGGAGCCTCATCGGCAGAGGCGGACCCGCTTTTACTGGCTTCAAAGGCTTGCATTCGGTTGGTATTGTCGGAAAGAACCTGCAACACAATGTCCTGAACCATATCCTTGAGCTCTGCCACAAATTGCTGTGGCTGGTATTCACGGCGTTCAATCTCCCGGAGCTTCTTCTCCCAACGTCCTGTGAGTTCAGCACTTTTAAGCAGTTCTTCTTTAATCAAGCCAATGAGTTGCACACCGCGCGGCGTAGCAAAGAGCGACTTTCGCTGAAGGCGAATGTAATTTCTGGAGAACAACGTTTGGATAATTGCCGCACGGGTTGAGGGGCGTCCGATACCATTTTCTTTCATGGCATCGCGCAACTCATCATTCTCCACAAAGCGCCCAGCCGTTTCCATGGCGCGTAGCAACGTCGCTTCGGTGTAGGGCTTGGGGGGTTGCGTTTGCTTCTCAGCCAAGTTGGGTTCGTGCGGGCCATGCTCGCCTTTCACAAATTCAGGCAGGAAGTGTTCTTCATCGCCATTCTCCTCCTTTTCTTTGTCTTTTTCCTTATCCTTAGCATAAACCAAGCGCCATCCGGGATCGGTAATAACTTTTCCCGTGGCTTTAAAGGGCACCTCAGCGGCTTCGCCCAGGACCGTCGTTGTGGAGAACTTACAGTCGGGGTAGAACACCGAAACAAAACGGCGCGCCACAAGGTCGTACACCTGACGTTCGATGTCGGTAAGCGCACGCGGCGCCTCGCCTGTAGGGATAATAGCATGGTGGTCGGTGACCTTGGCGTTATCAAATACTTTTTTCGATTTCTTAAGAGGCGCACCTCTCAAGGGGTCGATAATTTCTTTATAATGAACATAAATGCCATTCATGATGCCCCCACACTTAGGGTAAACATCCTCCGACAGGAACGTGGTATCCACACGGGGATAGGTGGTGAGCTTCTTTTCGTAAAGACTTTGAATCAACTGCAACGTTAAGTCGGACGAGAAACCAAATTTCTTATTACAATCCACCTGCAGGGAAGTGAGGTCGTACAAACGTGGCGGAGCCTCCGTGCCGTTTTTCTTAGCGATCTGGGTGACGTAAAACTCTGAACCCTTGATGCGCTGAAGCGCTTCCTCACCCTCTTCCTTAGTGGCGAAGCCACGTCGCATGGCATTGTTGGCATTGTTATTGGAATTGTTCGCCCCTTGCTTTTCAGCCTCAGCCGCTTCTTCCTCCTCCGTTTGCAAGACTGCAGCGAAGGTGGTATTGCGATACACCGTGGTGAGCACCCAATAAGGCTGGGGTACGAAATTTTCGATTTCTTCCTGGCGCTTCACAATCAAGGCGAGCGTGGGCGTCTGCACACGGCCTATTGACAGCACGGGTTCGCCCTTACTGCGCATCGGCGCATACTTCAGCGTGTAAAGGCGCGTAGCATTCATCCCCAGCAACCAATCGCCTATGGCACGACAAAGACCTGCCTCGTAGAGTGAATTGTAAGCATCGTGGTCACGCAGATTGGCAAACCCTTCCCGAATGGCCTCGTCGGTCATTGAAGAGATCCACAGGCGCTTCACAGGACAGGTGGCTTGCGATTTCTGAAGCACCCATCGCTGGATCAGCTCCCCTTCCTGGCCAGCGTCGCCGCAGTTGATGATGCAATCTGCCTTTTGAAACAAACGTTCAATCACCGCGAACTGACGTTCGATCCCCTTGTCTTGTTTTAAGCGAATACCGAAGCGCTCGGGCACCATCGGAAGAGCACCCAACGACCAGCTTTTCCACAGGGGGGTATAGTCCTCGGGGTTCTTCAGCTCACAAAGATGTCCGAAGGTCCAGGTCACTTGATAACCATTACCCTCGTAGAAACCTTCGCGCGCTGTGTTGGCGCCAAGAATACGTGCTATGTCCTTTGCCACTGAGGGCTTTTCTGCAATACAGACAATCATGTTAACGTTGTAAAAGGGGAATAAGAAATCACCTGCTGCGCACTGAATTGGAGTGTCGGCGATGAGAATATTTGATCTATTTTTTTGTTTTGTGCGAAGTCGTACGGCGTGCCCTCACACAGACCTTCAGCAGAGAGCAACCACAGGCGATCGGACAAGCGGAGCGCCAAATCCAGATCGTGGGTAGAAAGCAAAATGGTTTTCTGATGTTGGTGGGCTAAATCCCGAAGTAAAAGAAAGAGCTCAACCTTGGTGGGATAATCCAAAAAAGCTGTGGGTTCGTCGAGCACAATCAATGGGGTTTGTTGCGCCAAAGCCTTGGCAATCATCACGCGTTGGCGTTCGCCATCGGAAAGTGTTCCTACAGCACGGTGGGACATGGCTTTCAGGTCAAGCCGTTCGAGCGCTGAGTCCACTTGAAAAAGGTCTTCTTCGTTTAAACGTCCAAAGAGAGAGGTGTAGGGCAAACGACCCAGTTCCACCACCTCGCGCACTGGCATATAATCGGCTTCCACACGACGCGTGAGGACCACACCCAAAGCGCGAGCACGCTCTCCAACCGAATAAGCCGAAAGGTCCTTACCATTCAAAAGAACACTACCCGAAAGGACCGGCAAATCGCCCATCAACGTGCGCAGCAACGTACTTTTACCAACGCCATTCACACCAACCAAAGCAGTCACAGTGGCTCGTGGCAAATGGCCACAAAGACCTTTGCCCACCACGCGACTGGCATAGCCGGTATTTAACGCTTTTAAATGCAGCATAGAGTAACGGTATAATAGAGTACAGAGTACAACTCCATCCGGATGGCAACTTGTTGACTCGTTGTCTTGTTGTCTTGTAGACTTGTAGACTTCGCGTTAGCGCGTTAATTACTCACAACCAACACATCGTTGGCGTAGCGTAAATGATATTGCAACATTTTATCGGCCTTACCCGTGGAGGACTGTGGAAAACCGCCATTATTCAGATTATAAACGGTTTGGCAACGACTACAATGCGCAAAGCCATCTTCATCTATGGTGAGCTTACGTTGAATCAACGCGGCATTGAAACACGTGGGACAAACCGCATCAAACGCCACAGGGCGCATATCGCCCGATTCAGTCAAGATACCATTGGGCGTACCGATAATAAATCCACTCACATAAAGCGGCTTGCCATAGGCATCAAGGGCGGTGCGCAACATCGAAGCACTTTGTCCGTGGTTGTTCTTAAAATAATAATGTGTGGTCGAGAAACTCACCTCACAAAACACCCCAGGACTGTTTAATGCCGAATGTAAGGGATGAATAACGCTCACCGTTGGCACACGCAAAAAAGCCTCATGCCGGGCATAGGCGGTTTCTTCATTGCCCGTACACCCCACGGCAAGCAATAGGGCAAATAAAGAGGGCACCAAAACCCAGATTTTGGCACACCTCTTATAATCAAGTAATAACATAAGACAGGTTATAAATACCCATTAAGCTTATAACGCACCCACCAACTGGCGTTCAGCCGCTTCAACGCGTTCAAAGCCAAAACGGCCATAAACACTTTGCATCAACGCTGCCACCTGTTCGTTGCACAGATTACCGATCGAACCCTCGTGCACGTGGTTCACCTGTTTATTGGGCTTAAACACACCAGCTTCAATGTCAAGACCGACCTTTTTATAGGCATCGCGGAAGGGCATTCCCTCTGAGGCCAAGCGGTTCACTTCCTCGACCGAGAACATGGCATCGTAACGGGTGTCGTCAAGGATATGCTCGTTCACCGTCATGCGGTCCACGATATACGTGGTCATCTCCAAGCAATCGATCAATTGATCAAACGCTGGCAGGAACACTTCCTTAATCTCCTGCAAATCGCGGAAATAGCCACAGGGCAGGTTATTCATCATCAACACGATTTGCTGAGGTAAAGCCTGAAGGCGGTTGCAACGCGCACGGATCAACTCAAACACATCGGGATTCTTCTTATGGGGCATAATGCTTGAACCCGTGGTGCACTCATCGGGCAATTTCACAAACCCGAAGTTCTGCGAGTTAAACATACAAGCATCAAACGCTAACTTTGCGATGGTACCTGCTATGCCTGCAAGCGCAAACGCCACATTACGTTCGTTTTTGCCACGTCCCATCTGAGCATACACCACATTATAGTCCATACTATCAAAACCCAACAACTGCGTGGTCATCGTGCGGTTTAAGGGAAACGATGAACCATAGCCTGCCGCTGAGCCCAAGGGGTTGCGGTTGGTCATGCGGTAAGCGGCTTCAAGAAGGAGCATATCGTCGGTCAAACTCTCAGCATAGGCACCAAACCACAAACCGAAGCTGCTGGGCATCGCCACCTGGAGGTGGGTATAGCCGGGCATCAGCGTGTTGCGGTAGCGCTGGCTTTGCATCTGCAACTTTTCAAAGAGCGCCATAACCGCCTCTGCCACCTGGCGCAACTTATCGCGCGTAAATAATTTAAGATCTACAAGCACCTGGTCGTTGCGCGAACGTCCGGCATGGATCTTCTTGCCGATATCACCAAGTTTGCGGGTGAGCATCAATTCCACCTGCGAGTGCACGTCCTCAATGCCTTCTTCAATCACAAAGTTGCCTTGTTCTGCCACATTGTAGATCTGGCGCAACTCTGCCAGCAACAGAGGTAACTCATCATCAGCAATAAGACCGATGGTGTTCAACATACGCACGTGTGCCATGGACCCCATAACATCGTATTTAGCCAAGTAAAGGTCGAGTTCGCGGTCGTGCCCCACCGTGAAACGCTCTATTTCAGCATTAACCTGAGTATTTTTTTCCCAGAGTTTCATTTTTTAATCCTTTAGGTAGATTGGGGTAGGTGCGAAAACCTACCGCTACAGATTAGTATATTCGTTGATAAAGATTGATTGAGCGACAGGTTGATATGAGGGCGGGATCGCCCCGACAACCATCTGAAGCCAAATCACTGCATCAACGTTTTAACGCGCACCAGCCACCATCGCCAACATATTGGCAATACCATCGGCTGCTTGCTGGAGGTACTTACCGGCCATTTGACGGAAGAAGAAATTCAACTCCGCACCAAGTGTTACCTTCATCTTGGTTTCATAGTCGCCAGTAGGGAGCAACTGAATCCAAAGATTGATGGGCATGGGTGTACCTACACCTTCGAACTTCACGAGCTTTGGCTGCTCGCGTTCAATGATCTTAAGTGTAATCGGACCCATCTGCGTGGTCAATTTAATTTCATCCTGAGTAAATTCAATATCCTTGATTTGCTCCTTCATTTGATTCAACTTATCAGCATCTTTGCCTGCTGCCTCTTGCATTTTCTCAATCACAAGGGGATTTTCCATAGCCATCTTAAGTGCTTCGAAATTACGCATATCAGCAAAACGCTCATAAATGATATTCACATTGTTCGCAATGACGCGAACTTCACTTTCATATTTTGTCAAACTCATAATAATTACTGCAATAAATTAAAGGAGAGGGTGTGTCAAAATACAGATTTTGATGCACCCTCTTGATATTAAAAAGTATTGACACCTACTTCATCCATTCGCTTGGATTAGCTCTCCATTCAGCGAGCATAGGCACGTGTTCCGACTTAATATAACCTGTTTCCTTTGCCACTTCAACCACAGCTTCGTAGTTGGTGAGGGTCACTAAGCGCACGTTCGCATCTGCAAAGGCCTTTTCTGCAACGGGGAAACCGTAGGTGTAGCTTGCCACCATACCAATCACGTTGTAGCCTGCAGCACGGAGTGCTTCAACAGCCTTGAGCGAACTTCCACCAGTTGAAATCAAATCTTCAATCACAATAACCTTTGAACCTTCGGGCAATTCACCTTCAATCAAGTTACCCATGCCGTGGTCCTTAGCCTTTGCACGAACATAGCAGAAAGGAAGCGCTAACTCTTCAGCCACCAAAGCACCTTGAGCAATAGCACCTGTTGCAACACCTGCCACAGCATCTGCTTCAGGGAATTCTTCCGCAATAATACGCGCCAATTCGATCTTTACAAAATTACGAAGCGCAGGGAAAGAAAGGGTCTTACGGTTATCACAATAGAAAGGAGACTTCCAACCACTTGCCCAAGTAAAGGGATTTTCAGGTTGCAACTTAATGGCCTTAACATTCAATAACTTCTCTGCGAAGATTTTTTCAAGTTGACTCATAATCAATGTATTTAGAATTATTTTAAAATTTCAATGTAACATTTCGGACAAAATTACAACTTTTTTTAAGAATGGACAAAAGCACACCCTTGTTCTTAAGATTTTTGAGGTTTTTTCTTTTTAACTGTGCGGCTGATGAACAACGGATTTATTTTTTCTTCAACGGATTGCATGGATTATTTTGTATATAGGATGTTATAGGTTTTTATAGGATAATATAGGAGACACTGTTCACCAATAAAAAAGTAAAAGAAACTGCCTTTTCTGCAAAAAAATCAGCAACTTTGCATTTATGAAGGACATACAAGAAAAATACAAGCGATATTTACTGCTTGAACGGGGCTTATCAAGCAACACACGCGAGGCATACCTGCACGACGTGAGCAACTTTCTGTTTCACCTTAAAGATGAACAGACTAAGATAGAAGATGTTGATTTGGAATTTCTGCATCGCTACACATGGTGCCTGCACGACTTAGGTATTTCAGCCCGAAGCATCGCACGCATCCATTCCTCCCTACGTTCGTTCTACAACTTTCTTCTGCTCGATGAATACATCACCCAAGACCCCACCGCCCTACTGGAATCACCCAAAATCGGGCGACACCTACCCGAAATCCTATCAACTGATGAAATCGACCGCATAGAGGACATCATCGACGTGAGCAACCCCGAAGGCGTTCGCGACCGTGCCATGATTGAAGTGCTCTACAGCTGTGGCTTACGCGTTTCAGAGATATGCACGCTCAAACTGAGCGATCTTTTCCTCGACGAAGGGTTCCTCAAAGTAACAGGCAAGGGTAATCGCCAACGATTGGTACCGATCTCGGCACGCGCCATCCATGAACTGACATTATGGTTCATCGTGCGCAATAGCATCACGCCCAAACCTGGCGAAGAGGATTACGTGTTTTTATCAGCACGCCGACGCCAACACGTTTCACGCATCACCGTGTTTCACAACCTGCGCCTATACGCAGAGCAAGCAGGCATCAGCAAAACCATCTCGCCACACACCCTGCGCCATTCATTTGCAACCCACCTGCTTGAGGGCGGCGCCAACCTGCGTGTCATACAAAGTTTGCTGGGACATGAATTGATTACGACCACCGAGATCTACACGCACATCGACCGTTCGATGTTGCGCCAGCAAGTCAACGAACACTTCCCACGACAGAAAAAGTGAACGAAGACCAACAACAATCCCTGAAAATGCCATAAATCACACAAAATCAAACAAAAATTTGGCAAATCAAAAAAATAGGATTAACTTTGCTCACAAATAAAGCTGAAAGGATTCCGGCAGGAAGTGTGCCGGGATTCTTTCAGTTTTATGTAGTTTTAGCGACAATACTAAAAAAACACGTCGCCCTACTACACCTACTATCAAATAATATTAATAATCCAAAGGAGTTCATAGAGGACGCGCTACGTTACATTTGTTACTGATACACCTCTTACTCCATATAAAACTTTATTTTTTCGAAATGGCATACATGTCACAAGAAGGCTACGACAAACTCGTAGCACAATTACACCAATGGGAAACAGTGGATCGTCCTGCAGCCTCAGCAGCCATTGCTGAAGCACGCGATAAGGGTGACCTCTCTGAAAACGCTGAATACGATGCAGCAAAGGAAGCACAAGCGCTGTTGGAAGCTAAGATTGCCCAATTAAAAGTTACCATTGCTGAAGCTAAAATTATTGATGTGTCGCACATTCGCACCGACATCGTTCAGATTCTCTCTACTGTAGAAATGAAGAACCTGGCTAACGGCATGGTTATGAAATACACCATCGTAAGCGAAAGCGAAGCTGATTTACGTGCAGGCAAAATCTCATCAACCACACCTATCGCACAAGCATTGCTCGGCAAAAAGGTGGGCGACATTGCAGAAGCAACCATTCCCAACGGAAAAATTAAGCTTGAAATTGTATCAATCACCGCTTAAGCCCAAACATCAGTTATGAGTATCTTTTCAAAAATCGCCGCAGGCGAAATACCCTCATACAAATGTGCCGAAAACGAAGATTTCTATGCCTTCCTCGACATTAATCCCGTGAACCGCGCACATACCCTGGTGATTCCACGTCGCGAAACCGACTATATCTTTGATATCACCAACGATGAATATGCTGCACTCATGCTCTTCGCTAAGCGCGTAGCCCTTGCCATTCAAGAAGCATTCCCTTGCAAGAAGGTGGGCATGGCTGTCTTAGGTCTGGAAGTGGCACATGCCCATGTGCACCTCATTCCCTTACAAAACGAAGGCGACATGGACTTCCGCAAAGAAAAACTTAAACTCTCTGCCGAAGAAATGCAAGAGATTGCCAACAAAATCTACACGGCTTTTCAAGCACAAGCATAAAGCACTGATATAAAAGCCCCAAAAAGGAGGTGTGTTCTCAATCAAGAACACACCTCCTTTTCGTTTGATGATACCAAAAGATTTTTAGAGTACAGTTGAGAGGTAGGGGCCGATCACCGTGTCGGCCCGTGGTGGATCAACGCGGAAATCGCACCAAACCGTATCTGCCCGAGGTCAATCACGTACCTGCCAATTACCTTTCCACCGATTTTTTTACTTATTATCAACGTGATTACACTCTAAGTTTGCAGAGAAATGCGACGCAGTCGCGGATTTTTGCTCACGATGTGAGCCCATGCGGCTTGCAAGATATATCCACGTATCACGAGTTTTTTAGGACCACATTCATACTTTAATAAATGATACGCGTAGATCCTCGTGATCCGCTGGAGATATTTTTTTCACGCAGAATACGCGGAAAACGCGGAATCCATGCGGAATAGAAATGCTCATAAATGTGGGGAATACGCAGAGGCGCACGCTACACTTGCGCCACCGTCCGGATGGCAAGCACAAACAAAGTGTGTGCGCTTCCGCGAATTCTGCGCTTTCCGCGTGAGACTTATTTACCAAACGTATTTTCTTTTTTTTGCCACGGATCTCACTCTTGCTCACGCTGTGAGCCCATGCGGTTTGCAAGATGTCTCCACGTATCACGAGTATTTTAGGACCACATTCATACTTTAATAAATGATACGCGTAGATCCTCGTGATCCGCTGGAGATATTTTTTTCACGCAGAATACGCGGAAATCGCGGAAGCCATGCGGAATAGAAATGCTATTAT
>JAZKYK010000054.1:0-23309 GCA_045612125.1 Alloprevotella sp. | reverse complement strand
ACATGGAATATTCTCACGAAGTTCAAAACATGTGTTGCGTGGCTAAGGGCCCCAACCATGGTCCCGCTCCCATTCCTGAAGAAGGTAAGTGGGTTCAGGCAAAGGAAATCAAGGACATCTCTGGTCTTACTCACGGTGTGGGTTGGTGTGCTCCTCAACAAGGTGCATGTAAGCTCACTTTGAACGTTAAGGAAGGCGTTATTGAAGAATGTCTCGTTGAAACTATCGGTTGTTCAGGTATGACTCACTCAGCAGCTATGGCTTCTGAAATTCTCCCTGGCAAGACTATCCTCGAAGCGCTCAACACCGACCTCGTTTGCGACGCTATCAACACAGCAATGCGTGAACTCTTCCTCCAAATCGTTTACGGTCGTACACAATCAGCTTTCTCTGAAGGTGGTCTCGTAATCGGTGCTGGTCTTGAAGACTTAGGTAAGGGCCTTATCTCACAATGCGGTACGCTCTACGGTACTAAGGTTAAGGGTTCTCGTTACCTCCAACTCACAGAAGGTTACATCACTAAGATGTTCCTCGATAAGGACGACCAAGTTTGCGGTTATGAATTCGTTCACATGGGCAAGTTCATGGACGCTATCAAGAAGGGTGTTCCTGCTGACGAAGCTTTGAAGAGCGTTACTGGTACTTACGGTCGCACTAAGGCTGAAGACGGCATTGTTAAATCAATTGATCCACGTCACGAATAATCAAGGAGGACTGCTATTATGATTAGAGAAGTAAAATTTGAAAGTCAGGACCGTCGTATCAAGCAGATTCTCGCTTGTCTTAACGCACACGGTATTTCATCAATCGAAGAAGCTAACGAAATTTGTGAAGCAGCAGGTATTGATCCATATCAAACTTGTGAAGAAACACAAATGATTTGCTTCGAAAACGCAAAGTGGGCTTACGTAGTAGGTACTGCTATCGCACTCAAGGAAAAGGCTAAGGACGCTGTAGAGGCTGCTGAATACATCGGCGAAGGTCTCCAAGCATTCTGCGTGCCCGGTTCAGTAGCTGACGACCGTAAGGTAGGTATCGGCCACGGTCAGCTCGCTGCTCGCCTCCTTTCTCCCGAAACTAAGTGCTTCGCATTCCTCGCAGGTCACGAATCATTTGCAGCTGCTGAAGGTGCTATCAAGATTGCTCAAATGGCTAACAAGTCACGTCCAGCTGATAAGCCACTCCGTTGCATCCTCTGCGGTCTTGGTAAGGACGCTGCTATGATCATCTCACGTATCAATGGCTTTACTTACGTTCAAACTCAGTTCGACTACTACACTGGTGAACTTAAGGAAGTACAACGCATCGCTTATAGCAACGGTCCTCGCGCAGCAGTAAACTGCTATGGTGCTGACGACGTTCGCGAAGGTGTATCTGTACTTTGGAAGGAAGATGTTGACGTATCAATCACTGGTAACTCAACTAACCCAACACGTTTCCAACACCCTGTAGCTGGTACTTACAAGAAGGAACGCGTTCTTGCTGGTAAGCCTTACTTCTCAGTAGCATCAGGTGGTGGTACTGGTCGTACGCTTCACCCAGATAACATGGCGGCAGGTCCAGCTTCATACGGTATGACTGACACACTCGGTCGTATGCACTCTGATGCTCAGTTTGCTGGTTCATCTTCTGTACCTGCTCACGTAGAAATGATGGGCTTCCTCGGAATTGGTAACAATCCTATGGTAGGTTGTACAGTAGCTTGCGCCGTTCAGGCTGACCTCTTCTTGAACAAGAAGTAATTTAAGCTTAATATAAACGAAACTCCTGTAATCCTCGTGGTTATGGGAGTTTTAGTTTTTATGGCTTGCCCGTTGGCATTTGTGAGAAATATAGACCTGTAAAGTCTGTGCTCTTTGGTGTTAGTATACCTTCAATTTACTATTTGTGAGCAACATCTGTTTATTGCAAACAATTCAAAATGAAACCATTCACAACGCGTATTTTGTTATGCCTTTCCTTGTTTAGTGTATGCCTTTCATCATCAGCTGCTGGTCGTTTTGACAAATTGAATGAAAGAATACTCGCTTTACCACATCCATATGATTATATAGTCATATTTGCCATTAGCATTTTAATCTTGTTTTGTATAATCTTAGTCAAATACTATGATAGTGTTAAGGAATATCGTAAGAAATTTCTTGTAAAACTTCTTATATTTCTCATCCTTCTGGTGACATGCCTATTTTAGCGATAATCGTATGCTACGTAAACTTGAGTTATTCACTTGAACAAGAAGTAATTTAAGCATAAAATAAATAAAACTCATGTAATCTAATGGTTACAGGAGTTTTTTGTTTATTGTTTCTAATTGGTGTGTGGATGTTATAGGAGTTGAGTTGTTTAAAAAGTTTAACAGACTCAATGTTTTTGATTAATATTTTATTCGTAATTTTGCGAACAGAAAAAGAGTAGATTATGGTAAACAAGGTTTATAGCATTAAGCAAGAGCAAGTTGCGCGCTTTGCCAAGGCAATGGGACATCCAGCACGTATTGCTATTCTGCAATTTTTAGCCAAACAATCAACTTGCTACTTTGGAGACATTCATGAAGAATTGCCAATCGCTAAGGCAACTGTTTCACAACATCTTAAGGAACTTAAAGATGCCGGATTAATACAAGGTGAGGTGGAAACACCAAAAGTCAAATATTGCATTAATCGTGAAAATTGGGCTTTGGCTTGTGAACTGTTTTCTGGATTATTCTGTCAATGTGCAGAAAAAAGAAAAAGTTGTTGCGAATAGGCAACTCTTTTTTTTACAAATAACGTTCGTAGTTTTGCGAATTACTAATAATAATTATAAATACGATGTATTGGATTTTATTGATTTATCTTGTCTCGGCCTACTTTATTCCTGAATTAGGTGTGATTGCTATTTTTTGCATGATTGGGCCTGTAGTTATGGCTACTAAAAAAGGACGCTATTGGTGTGGACACTTTTGCCCTCGTGGAAGTTTATACGACAAAGTGATTAGTCGTTATTCTCCATATAAACCAATTCCTCAATTTGTACGTAGTCAGGGATTTCGCATTTTTATGCTTTGCTTTATTTTTGCGATGTTCGGTGTTCAGTTGTATATGAACGGATTTACATGGGTAGGGGTAGGGCGTACTTTTTGGAATCTGATTTTAATAACGACTTTAATAGGCATCGTTTTGGGTTTTATCTACGCCCCCCGAACTTGGTGTACGTTTTGCCCTATGGGAACTTTATCTGCGTGGGTAACACCCGCGGGTAAGAAAAAAGGCTTTCCTTATGTTTGGGTATCTTCGGTTTGCCAGATGAAATGCAAGCGTTGTGCGAAGGTCTGTCCGATGCAACTTACGCCTTATGATTCCAAAGGAAATGAAAATGGTTATTTGCACCCTGATTGTATCAAATGCGGTCGTTGCATCATGTCATGTCCAACAAAAATTATGGAAATGAGAAAATGTCAATAACTTCACCATTGAAGCTTTATAACAAATTGTCATTATTTATTTTTTATGAAAGTATTAATTTTGTGTACAGGCAATAGTTGTCGAAGTCAGATGGCACACGGCTATTTGCAATCATTGGATAAGGCATTGGAGGTACATTCAGCAGGTACAACCCCCGTAAGAATAGTCAACCCCAAAGCAGTGGAAGTTATGAATGAAGTCGGTATAGATATTTCAAGCTACACCCCAAAAAGTGTTGAATTATACCTTAAAGATAATTGGGATTTTGTTATAACTGTTTGTGGTGGAGCCAATGAGCGTTGCCCGATGTTTTATGGATATGTTAAAAACCGTTTGCACATTGGGTTTGATGATCCTTCCGATGCCGTTGGCGATGATGAATTCATGATCAATGAATTTCGTAGGGTGAGAGATGAAATCAAACAGAAATTTTATGATTTCTATAACAAGTACATGTCAGAATAATTTATAAAATGAACATGATGTTGTAAACTCAATTTTGTGGCAAATCTTTAATTACGTTTTCAGAAGGATTAATGGAAAATGCTTGCAAATAAAAATAACACGTCGGTACACTTGAATAATCAGTGTGCCGACGTGTTTTAATTTATGTTTTATGAAAGTGATGGGTTAATTTATAAACCGAAAACTTTTGCTAATCCTTGATCAACTCCAGAGAAACCCATAAATGCCATAGCCAACAGACCAGCGGTTACGAGGGCAATGGGCATTCCCTTCATGGCTTCAGGTACATCCATTTTTGAAAGGTGCTCACGCATACCTGCAAAAATAACCATAGCAAGTGAGAAACCTACTGCAGTAGCAATGGCATAGACCACACCTGTAAGGAGGTTTGCTTCAAGTCCCTGGGTGTTATAAGTGCCTTGCGCTACCAAAATAGCCACACCAAGGATGCAGCAATTTGTGGTGATGAGTGGTAAGAATACCCCCAGCGATTGATAGAGTGACATGGATACTTTCTTAAGCACGATCTCCACCATTTGTACTAAAGCTGCGATAACAAGGATAAAGGCAATGGTTTGCAAGTATTCCAGACCGAAAGCATTAAGCACATAAACCTGAATGAGGTATGTAACAATAGTGGCCAAGGTCAATACAAAGGCTACTGCTGCTCCCATACCAAGAGATGTCTCAACTTTCTTGCTCACGCCAAGGAAGGGGCAGATTCCAAGGAACTGACTGAGCACGATGTTGTTCACAAATATAGCTGTGATAAAAATCAGTATGTATGCCATAATTATAATATTTTACGAAACAACATTATTTCTTGAGCTTATTAACTACTGCAATGAGGTAGCCCAACGCAATGAAAGCGCCTGGTGCTAAAACGAATACCAGTGCTCCGTAGCTATCAGGGAATATTGATAGTGAGAACACAGTTCCGGTGCCTAAAAGTTCGCGTACAGCGCCAAGCAGTGTTAATCCAAGTGTAAATCCTAAGCCCATACCTATGCCATCAAACACTGCTGCTATGGGTGTGTTTTTTGCGGCAAAAGCTTCAGCACGTCCCAGGATGATGCAGTTCACAACAATCAAAGGGATGAACAGACCTAAAGACGCATCAACCTCTGGTGCAAAAGCTTTAATGCACATCTGCAAGATGGTAACCAATGAGGCAATCACCACGATAAATGCAGGTATTCGTACCATATCGGGCACGATATTCTTGATGAGCGAGATTATCAAGTTTGAGAAGATGAGCACCGCCATTGTGGCTAATCCCATCGACATGCCGTTGAGTGCAGAGCTGGTGGTGCCAAGGGTAGGGCACATACCCAAAAGGAGAACAAAGGTTGGATTCTCCTTGATAATACCATTCCAAAGTACTTTCAAATGATTCATATGTGGTTCTCCTCTGTTTAGTTATACTGTTCTGTGGCTGATGTTTTCGCATCAATTTGTTTACCTGGATTGAGCACTTTACTGTATTCAATTGCTGCGTGATTGATTGCGCGTAAGAACGAACGTGTTGTTATGGTGCTGGCTGTTATCGCGTCAACATCTCCGTTGTCCTTAGTTGTGGCAAGTTGTCCAGCTTCTTTGCCAATAATGTTGCCTTTTCCTTCTTTTTGAAACCATTGATCGGCTTTAGCTCCAAGTCCAGGAGTTTCATTGGATACGAGAATAGTGTAACCCAAAATTTTCAGTTCTTTTGTTATTCCGACCATGATTGTTAGTCCTCCAGAGAAACTTCCATTCTGTGGGTCGGGTGTTTTTACAGCAGCTCCATTGTCGGTTAGGTATAGTACGACTCCGTTGTCGGCTTCAATCGTATCGGTGATTACAGCTGTTTCGTCGCAAAGTACCGTCTTGATGGCCTGCGACTCGTTGCGTTGTTGAATATCAGCAATCGGCCCTTTGGTTATTTCGTTGACATATGCCAGGGCTGTACCAGCAATCACACTGATTAATGTGAGCACAATGGCCATATTGTACCAGGTAGATTCTAATTTTTTCATTGTTTACCCTCCTTTCTTATAACTTCACCAAAGCGGCGAGGCTTGCAGTATGTGTTGATGAGTGGCGTGAAGGCATTCATAATAAGAATGGCGAACGACATACCTTCAGGATATGAGCCCCAATTTCGAATGATTATAGTAAGCAAACCGATGCACACCCCGTAAATGAATTGTCCTTTGGGTACCATTGGCGAGGTAACGTAATCAGTTGCCATAAAACATGCACCGAGCATCAATCCACCACTGCAAAGTACGCTGATGGGGTCGGCATAGGCAGGATTTACACCGTAATGCAATAAGGCGCTTATTATAGCCACCGTGCCGAGTATACTTATGGGGATATGCCAGGTGATAATTTTTTGTGCAATCATGTAAGCACCACCTAAAAGAAGCAAAATGGCTGAAACTTCACCTAACGAACCGCCATGTTGGCCCATAACCATGCTAAGGGCTGATGGCATGTCATTCAGTACTGAGGCGTCGCCCGATTGAATTGCCCATTTCATTAAGGATAATGGTGTGGCAGCTGTTTCAGCGTCAACGTAGCTAAGCGTGCCGGTCACTGGCCATGTGGTCATTTGTGCGGGGAATGATATGAGTAGGAATACGCGTCCGACAAGGGCTGGGTTGAAGGGATTTTGCCCCAATCCACCAAACGTCATTTTGCCTACTCCTATGGCTACAAGTGCACCAATAATTATAATCCAAACAGGAAGGTTTGAAGGAAGATTAAAGCCAAGTAGAAGCCCCGTGAGTAGGGCAGAACCATCTGTAATGGTTAATCTTTCCTGTTTGAGTAAAAACTTTGAAATAAACCATTCAAAGAAGAGGCAAGAGGCAACACTCGTGGTAAGTACAACCGCTGCTCCTATCCCGAAGAAATACAAACTAGCGATGAGTGCGGGTACTAAGGCGATGCACACGCCGTACATGTTCTTCTTAACACTATCGCCAGAATGAATGTGTGGCGAGAGTGAAATGATTAATTTATTTGACATGATTAATATTTTCTCTTTGGGTGGATTCTATTAATTTCTCAGTATTATTAAACGAGTTGATAAGAACTCTGTTTGAATAATTAATAGACCCACTTTTACTGATAATTCTTATTATTTTGTTGCACGTTCGCGAATAATTCCCATCACTGTGGCTTTGCCTACGCGGATATTATCGAGTAGTGGTCGATGGCTGGGGCAAGTAAATGAACATGACCCACACTCAATGCACGAAGTAATAAACTCTTGTTCGGCTTCATCCCATGCTTGCTGCATGCTGATTTTGGCAAGTAAATAAGGTTCTAAGCCCATAGGGCAAGCACTCACACATTTTGCGCACCGGATACATGGCTCTGCTTGACCACGACGGGCTTCAGCTTCATTCATTATAAGCAATCCACTAGATCCCTTGGTCATAGGGACGTCGAGCGAGAGTAGGGCCTTGCCCATCATGGGACCGCCACCGATAATTTTACCCGTGTCGGCGGGTAAACCTCCACACTCTTCTATTAACTGTGTCATTGGGGTACCCAAGCGTGCCAGGAGGTTAGATGGTTGTGTTACGCTCTTGCCTGTGACGGTGATGATGCGCGAAATCAAAGGCTTATTCTTCATAACTGCCTCATAAACCGCAAATGCCGTTCCGACATTTTGCACTATCGCACCTACATTTATGGGGATTGCTGGGGGTGCTGGAACCTGTCGGCCGGTTATGGCATCTATTAATTGCTTTTCGCCACCCTGAGGATATTGTACTTTGAGCGGAACAATCTCTATGGACGGGTAGGCTTTGGCTTTTTCGGTCATTAACTCAATGGCATCTGGTTTGTTGTTTTCAATCCCAATATAGGCGCGTTCAACCCCTGCAGCCTTCATCAGTAAAGCTACGCCAACAAGAATTTCTTCGGTCTTTTCCAGCATTAAGCTGTGGTCTGCTGTTAAATATGGCTCACACTCAACAGCATTGATGATGACGCATTCCGCCTTTTGTCCCGGAGGTGGACAGAGCTTGACGTGGGTGGGGAATGTTGCGCCTCCCATCCCAACAATGCCCGCTTGCTTTATTTTTTCAATTATCGTTGGGGCATCCAAGTTTGGGCAATTTTCCAGACGTATGAGTTTTTCACTTCGGTCAATACTTTCTTCCCATTCATCTCCTTCCACATCAACGATAATTGCTGTGCGGCGAGTACCACTGGCATCAAGAGCAACGTCCACCTTGCTCACCTTGCCGCTGACGCTGGCATGGACCGGGGCGCTCACAAAACCTCCTGCTTCAGCAAGTATTGTACCTACTTTTACGACATCGCCTTTCTTGACGACGGGTTTTGCTGGAGCACCGATATGCTGATACATACTAAATATAGCTTGCTTAGGCAAAGCTGCCTCACGGATAGGACTACCTGCGCTGAGTTTGTTTTCGGCGGGATGAATGCCGCCTATTGAAAATGTCTTCATATTCCGTTGGGACTGTTGTTTATTGATTTTGTGATTCTAATTGTTTTGATGTAGGTGCTGAAACCTCGGGAGTGAAGTTGGTGGCTAAAGTCATTGGTGATGCAATTGGAGGTGTAGGGGACTCTGCTTTGGGTTTGCGTGGAGGGAAGTTAATTGCCTTGATGGCACCACGAGGGCAAACTTCTTCACATTTACGACACATCTTACATTTCTCTGCATCAATGTACGCTACATTATTATTCACGCTGATTGCTTCAAACTTTTCGCACACCTTTACACATTTACCACATCCAATGCAACTCATTTTACATGCTTTGGTAGCTAAAGCACCCTTATCCTTGTTGTTGCATAGCACCACTATTTTACGGTTTTTGGGCCCTTGGGGACGAAGTTCAATAATGAGACGCGGACATGCCTTGACACATGCACCGCAACCCGTACATTTATCTTCGTTAACTTCTGCAAGTCCGGTTTGAGGGTTTATCGTAATGGCGCCAAACTGACAAGCAAGCACGCAATCACCATTACCCAAACAGCCGTAAGCACAGAGCGTTTCGCCCATACCTGTCATGTTCTGCACGCGACAAGAATGTGCACCATCGAAGGTAACGCCATGTGGTCGAACCTCGCAATTGCCCTGACAACGCACTACGGCTACTTTGCGCACTGCTGACGATTGTTCCATACCGAGAATCTCGGTTACTTGCTTCATAACGGTTTCACCACCTGGAGCACAATTTAAGTCGCCTAGACTTCCTGATTCTGCTGCATTCACGCAAGCTGAAGCAAACCCTGAACAACCGGGATAACCGCAACCACCGCAATTGGCTTGGGGAAGAACATCTGATACTTGTTTGATGCGTGGATCTTCCCAAACAGCAAACTTTTGAGAAGTGGCATAAAGAACAACTGCTGCGATGAGCCCAATAACGCCCAAGACGATAGCTGCAATTACAATTAAATTCATAATATTAAATTTGTTATTTATTTGATATTCATTTATAATGACTTACTTGTTTGATTTAAAATCTAATATATCGAAGCAGCCATTTTAGTAAAACAAAATAAAAGATTAGAAAAAGAATCACGCTTAAAGCAATCAATCCTTCGTCGATTTTTCCCTGCATTGTGCAGATCAGCAACACAATTCCAATTAATGGTACTACGAATGCCATAGCCACAGCTTTTAGACTGGTGTTGCAAGATCTTTCTGTGTTGTGCTCTTTTTTGCAGAACATAGAAATTTTGCATCCATAACAATGGGCATTATCAGTTGTATTCATCGTAAAATTGACGGTTAATTTGGCTACGCAAAGTTAAATAATTTTAAACCTAAAAGCAAATGTTTTAACATTTATTTTTTGCGTCTTATAGTGATTTTTTAGGAGATTGATAATATATTTAAATATTAAATTATAAACATTAGAAATACAGGTTAATACGAATATATATTAAATTAGTTATATAATTTAATCTTGACTTGTTGTTGGTAGAATTTGAGATGTAAATATTATTTTTTATCGTAATATTGATTTTTTAATGACGCTTACACCCTGATTACAAGAGATCGAAAGTCGGGAATAAAAGAGTGTCTTATGTAGTCTATATCAATAAAATATAATATTAGAAACATATTCTGAGGGGGAGTTGAGGGTTCTTGTAAGCAGGGTGTAAGCATTCGGTCGTTTCGTAAAATTTAAATCTTTACCTATTACTCATTAAAAAAACGATAAATATATTATGTGTCTTTTTTTTACCTCACTAAACGTTAATTACTTAAAATTAAGTCGCCTTTAGTTTTAATTAAACGCGCTTTAGTTTTGATTAATCAGGCTTTAGTTCAGAGCTGCAACGTTTACTTTATTTCGAGTTTGAACGCTGGTCTTTGGATGATTAATTTACAACTTTGTATAATGCTATTAATCTGAGTGTTGTGATTTTTTAAGCAAGTAAACACGCTAATAAATACGAATATTCACCAAAACTTTAAACGGATGTTGTAACTTTGTAGTTGGAAGTTCGATAACGTTTGTCACTTTAGTTTGCTCAATAGCAAACAATAAACATTCTATTCACATTATTTTTACAGTATGCGTCCACCTGAAATAGAGAGTTCAACCAAAGAAGAACGACGTGCCTATGTGCTTGAAGCTTGGAGATGCTTGCATGATTGCGAAGCATGTGGTAAATGCCGTATTCTGTGTGGTTTAGATGCCGAGGATCTCTATGTAGACTACATCGATGGCAAGCGTAGTTATATGGATATCACATTGGCAATACGCAACCGTTCCTTGCGATAATAATGCGATTGAATGCAAGTGAGCTGAACTCGGTCATCAATCAATCGTATTCTCATTACGCATGTTATATAGAATATGTATTATGTTTAATAGTATTAGGTACACAAATAAAAGCAGTGCACATTTAAATGACTTGCACTGCTTTATTTTTAGTTGAGATTCCTCTTTCTTATAAGCACACCATGGAATTGACGGTAATTAGTATCCTCGTCGGTTAATCTTCTATTACTTCAAAATTATTTAAGGCCATTTCGGTGAATTGTGATATTCGTTATTAGGAAAAGCCCCGATGCTATGATTTAATACCAGATTAGGTTCTTTGCCGGTGATCGTTATCGTATCAAAGCGCATGGGTTGTTTTAAATGCTTCAAGCGAATGTATTCGTTTGCGGCTTGAATTAGGTTTTTCATTTTTTGAGCGTCAACGCGCACTAAAGCCTCTTCATGACGCCAACCTATTAATGTTTTAACCTCTACGAAAACGAGTAATCCATAATGTAGCGCAATGATATCAATTTCATGATGGTTTGATTTCCAATTGCGCTCAATCAACGTATAGCCTTTTTGCATTAAAAAACGGCAAGCTAATGTTTCGCCTCTTTGTCCAATTAAGTTATGTTCTGCCATCGAAAATTATTATGTTGTGTTTCTTAAGAACGATTTGTACATTGAGTTTTCGCATTAAGGATCTCGTTGTTATCTTTTTGAAAGAAAGAACTGCTTAACGATATCAGAACATTCTTCTTCCAGAATGCCCGTTGTTACTTGAGTTTTCGGATGTAAAGCTTGAGGTGCAAATGCTTGATAACCCCGTTTGGCATCGGGAGCGCCAAACACCAAACGCCCTAATTGCGACCATCCGATAGCACCAGCACACATCACACAAGGTTCAATCGTGACGTATAGTGTGCAATCCTTCAGATACTTTCCACCTAGAAACTCAGAAGCT
The DNA here is from genome assembly GCA_045612125.1 of Alloprevotella sp. Taxonomy (GTDB): domain Bacteria; phylum Bacteroidota; class Bacteroidia; order Bacteroidales; family Bacteroidaceae; genus Alloprevotella. The sequence goes on along the minus strand of JAZKYK010000054.1, from coordinate 11,684 downwards.
GCCGTAATGGCTTGCATTTCGGCATGTGCGGTAACATCATGAAGCGTTTCGGTGAGGTTGTGTGCGCGTGCAATAATATTGTTGTTGCACACGACAATAGCACCGATAGGTATTTCGTTTTTCATTAATGCACATTCGGCTTCTTTTAATGCCATGCGCATGTATTTAATGTCGTTTTCGGTTGGGTTGTCGTTAATCATATTGAGCTACGTTTTAGTTTTGCGTAACACCCTTCATTGTTAATGAAATTCTACCGCGACTTAGGTCGATGTTAATGATCTTAACCGTGACTTGTTGTTGTAAATTTAGTACTTCTGAAGGTGAAGATATATATTTATTGGAAATTTCAGAGATATGCAACAATCCTTTTTGCTTGATTCCCAGGTCAATAAAACATCCGAAGTTGGTAATGTTTGACACAACACCTGTCACAATCATACCTTCGTTAAGGTCTTCAATAGACGTTATGTTTTGGTTGTAAACGATGATTTTCTTTTCGCCACGTGGGTCACGTCCTGGTTTTTGCAATTCTTCAAGAATATCGTTAAGCGTTGGCAAACCGATGGTTGGCGTGATGTAACGTTCTAACTGAATTTGCGCTTGTTTTTCTTTTGAGGCGATGAGTTCGGATAATGTGCAACCTAAATCGTCGGCCATATGTTTGACAATGGTGTAGGATTCAGGGTGAACAGCGGTATTATCAAGCGGGTTTTTAGCATTGGGAATACGTAAGAATCCAGCACATTGCTCAAAAATCTTTGCACCCAATCGTGGCACTTTCATTAAGTCATGGCGTGAGTTGAAGCTTCCATTTTCTAAACGATATTGGATGATGTTGTTGGCCAATGTAGGACCTAAGCCAGATACGTAAGTGAGCAAGAATTTACTGGCTGTGTTGACGTTAACACCCACAAGGTTAACGCACTTTTCAATCGTTTGGTCGAGAGCATTTTTTAACAATCCTTGATCAACATCATGTTGATACTGCCCTACCCCAATTGATTTGGGATCAATTTTAACAAGTTCGGCAAGAGGGTCAGACAAACGTCGGCCGATACTTACGGCGCCACGCACGGTGACATCATGGTTGGGAAATTCATCGCGTGCTATGGCTGAAGCAGAATAAATCGAAGCACCATCTTCATTGACCATAAATATTTGAATATTAGTGTCGTGAAGTGATTTTACTAACTCTTCGGTTTCACGCCCAGCAGTGCCATTACCAATGGCTATAGCTTGAATTTTGTATGTTTCAATCCAATCTTTTAATTGACATGAAGCGTGTGCCCATTGTGATTTTGGTGGGTGTGGGTAGATGGTGTCGTTAAAGATCAAGCTACCTTGTTCATCTAAGCACACCACCTTGCATCCGGTTCGGAAACCAGGGTCAATGCCCATGATACGTTTTTGACCCAAAGGCGGCGTTAAAAGCAATTGCTCTAGGTTTTGTGCAAAAACCCGTATTGCCTCCTCATCAGCTTGTTTTTTAAGTATAGAGATAAATTCGGTAGATATAGATGGTTTTAGCAAACGCTTGTATGCATCTTGCATAGCCATTTTAATAAAGGGCTCAGCTTTACCTTTTTGGGGGTATTCAGAGAGCAGAGACAGAACGCAATCGTCCTCATTTTCGGGTTGTATATTCATTTTCAGAAAGCCCTCATTAACTCCGCGCTGAATCGCTAATAACCTATGACCTGAACATCGTTTGTAGTGGGTTGTGTAATTAAAGTAATCTTGGTATTTGCTTGCCTCTTCTTCTTTTCCTTTTACAACCTTTGATGTGATGATTGCTGATGTTTTAAAATGCTTTCTCAGTTTGTTCCTGACCTTCTCATTTTCGTTGATTTGTTCAGCTATGATGTCTTTGGCACCCTCCAGGGCTTCTTTAATTGAACTGACTTCCTCATTGAGATATTTTTCAGCAAGAATTTCTGGATTTTGGAAAGGATTGAGCAGAATGTTATTAGCGAGTGCGCCTAACCCCTTTCGGCGTGCTTCTTCTGCTTTTGTCTTACGCTTGGGCTTAAAGGGAAGGTATATGTCCTCAAGTTCGGTTAAATTCCAGCAATTATCTATGCGTTGTTTTAATTCGTCAGTTAATTTTCCTTGCTCTTCAATCGCATTGATTACGAAATCACGACGGTGAAGAAATTCAGTGTACTTTGTTTTATGTTTGAGGACATCTGCCACTTGAAGTTCGTTCATTCCCCCTGTGGCTTCCTTTCGATATCTTGAAATGAATGGTATTGTAGCTCCCGATTCAAGCAAAGTGAGCGTATTGTCAACATATTTTTCGCTTAGATGGAGTTCTTTAGAAATTAGTTTAGTCAATATATTCATAATCTAATTGTTGTTAGTTTCGAGCAAAATTACGATTAAATGTTGTTTTATGGCACAAAATTTGTAAAATAGTTGTTTTTCTGACACGTGCAAATGCCCTTCAATCGTCAAAAAAAATTAAAGTGTAGTGCTTTTGTGCATCGTCGTTCGGTCATAATTAAAAAAACACGTAAATTTGCATGTAATTTGGATTATAAATTAAAAAACAAATCAACTACAACTATGAATAAGACTTTTCCTAAACTGATTCAAACGATTATTGAAGGTATCCAAGAAAAAAAAGGCCGTGATATTGTGGTGTGCAACCTCACAAAATTCACATCGGCTCCTGCTCAATATTTTGTGGTGTGCACTGGCAATACACCTCAACAAGTTGATGCCATTATAGATTCTGTTGAAAACTTTACAGGCGAGAAAGAGCATGAAAAGCCTTGTCGTATTACAGGCCGAAATAACTCTACATGGGTTGTTGCCGATTATGGCACGGTTATGGTGCACGTTTTGGTGCCCATGGCTCGCGAATTCTATGATATTGAGAATATTTGGGAAGATGCCAAGATTTCAACCATTCCTAATTTAGATTAATTTTCTCTATGAGCTTACCAAATTCTTCTTTGCCTCAAGGCGAAAATAAGCCCAAGATGCCTCGTTTTAACCTGAATTGGCTTTATATCCTTGTGATTGCAGGTTTAGCGTACATGCTTTATCAAGGTGATGGTTCATCAAGCAGCATTGATAAGGAGGTGACCTATTCGGAATTTAAGCAATACATTAAGGATGGCTATTCCAATGATATTGTTGTGAATAAAACGGACGGCGTTGTTGTTGCTGTTGTACAAGGAAAATATATTCAAAAAGTATTTAATTCAAATACAGAACGAACTGGTAAACACCCAACGATTACGGCTCGATATCCGAGCGCTGATAAGGTTGATGCATATTTAGAGCAAATCAATTATGCAGGTAAACTTAAGTATGAAGAAAGTAATGGTTTCTTTATGAATTTGCTGGGCAGTCTGCTTCCCATCTTTTTGCTTGTTGGCTTGTGGTATTTAATTATGCGCCGTGTGAGCGGAGGCGGTGGTGCCTCGGGTGGCGGTATTTTTAGTGTAGGCAAAAGCCGCGCTCAGCTTTTTGACAAAGGTTCAGCCGAAAAGCACATTACTTTTGATGATGTGGCTGGCCAGGAAGGTCCCAAGCAAGAAGTGAAGGAAATCGTAGATTTTTTAAAGAATCCCCAGAAGTACACGGAGCTTGGTGGTAAAATTCCCAAGGGCGCTTTACTTGTTGGTCCTCCGGGTACGGGAAAAACACTTTTGGCCAAGGCGGTTGCAGGCGAAGCCGATGTTCCATTCTTCTCATTAGCAGGTAGCGATTTCGTAGAAATGTTTGTGGGTGTCGGTGCTAGTCGCGTGCGTGATTTGTTTGCCAAGGCTAAGGTGAAAGCTCCTTGTATAATATTCATTGATGAAATTGATGCTATCGGTAAGGCCAGAGGTAAAAACCCCTCATTTAATCAAAATGACGAACGTGAAAGCACTTTAAATCAGCTTCTCACCGAGATGGATGGATTTGGCAATAATTCGGGTGTGATCATTCTTGCTGCAACCAACCGCGTTGAGATTCTTGATGAAGCCCTTCTTCGTGCCGGACGTTTTGATCGTCAAATCCATGTAGAACTTCCTGATTTGCAAGAGCGTATTGCTATATTTGGCGTACATTTGCGTCCATTGAAAAAAGAAGAAAATTTAGATATCGACTTCTTGGCGCGTCAAACGCCTGGCTTTTCAGGAGCAGACATTGCTAACGTATGTAATGAAGCGGCGCTCATTGCGGCACGTCACAATAAGAACGTGGTGTCGAAGCAGGATTTCCTGGATGCGGTTGACCGAATCATTGGCGGTTTGGAAAAGAAAACGCGTGTGATGACGCTCAACGAGAAGCGTACTATCGCTATCCACGAAGCTGGCCATGCCAGTGTGTCATGGCTTCTTGAACATGCTAACCCCTTGGTGAAGGTAACAATCGTGCCGCGCGGACAAGCTTTAGGTGCCGCTTGGTATCTTCCAGAAGAGCGAACGATAACCACCAAGAATCAAATGCTTGATGAGCTTTGTGCAACATTAGGCGGTCGAGCTGCCGAAGAACTCTTTACGGGCAACATCTCTTCAGGAGCGTTAAACGACCTTGAGACGGTCACAAAACGAGCTTATGGCATGGTGGCTTATTTAGGCATGAGCGATTCGTTGTACAACCTCTGCTATTACAACAATCAAGAATACGGCTTCACCAAACCATATTCAGAGCGCACGTCTGAAAAAATTGATGAAGAGGTTAGAAAACTCATTAACGAACAATACGAGCGTGCTAAAAAGATATTGACTGAAAACGCAGATAAGCACAAGGCTTTAGCTCAAAAACTTTGCGAAAAGGAAGTTATTTTCAGCGACGATGTTGAAGCCATCTTCGGTAAGCGACCTTGGAAGAGCAGAGCTGACGAGATTTTAGAAGCTCAGGCGCCCACAGAGGAAGAACAACCCATTACAGAGCGCACAGACGAACTGGAAGCCGTGAAGCAACTCATTGAAGCTGAGCGCCAGCAAGGTTCTGAAAATAGTAATTCATAAGAACGAATGTTATTGTAAGATTAAAATTTATGAGAAATTTCATTATACGCACAATCACGGGATTGCTCTTTGCTGGTGTGCTGGTGTTTTGCATTATTCACTCCCCTTTCACGCTAATTGCACTCTTTAGTGTGGTTTGTGCTTTAACTATCTTTGAATTTTCATCCTTAGTTAACAAACACGCCAACGCTTCTGTGAATGCACTTATTAGTTCTGTGGCTGGTTTTTATTTGGTGTGTGCCGTTGGCGGTTTGGCTTTAGGTTACACATCAGCCAAGGAACTTGCACCTTACTTACTGACAATGATTTATTTGTTGATCAGCGAACTGTATCGTCGTGCAGAAAATCCACTTAAAAATTGGGCCTATGCCTTTGCTTCGCAAATTTATATAGCTTTGCCTTTTTCTTTATTGATCATTACTGGCGTAAGCTACGATGCTTACAATGACATGATTCAATATGAATGGATTATGCCCATGTCGGTGTTTGTATTTCTATGGTTGAGCGATTCTGGTGCTTACCTTTGCGGTTCGTTATTAAGTCGCTATTTCCCCGCTAAGTTATTTCCGCGTGTGTCGCCCGCAAAATCATGGGTAGGTAGTATCGGTGGATGTTTGTTATGTGTGCTCAGTGCTGTAGCTATTCACCACTATTTCCCACAAATGATGAATTTGTGGCAATGGATAGGTATGGCGGTTGTGGTTTGCGTCTCAGGCACGTATGGTGACTTAATTGAAAGCCTTTTAAAGCGCCAATTAGGCATTAAGGACAGCGGACATATTCTCCCAGGTCATGGAGGTTTTCTTGATCGCTTTGATTCGTCGTTATTGGCAATTCCATCGGTTGTTATTTATCTTTATTGCATTAACGTATTTTAATTTGTACTTATTTTATGAGGGGATGCCGAATGTAAAGCATCTCCTCATTATTATTTATATATGGTTAGTTTAACTCATCTATTCAGGGTTAAGGTATTCGCGTATTAACTATTGTTAAATAAAAGCACTTATGAGCATAAGCATTATTGTTAGTCAAGTTTATCAAAACAAATCATGAGGCTTTGAAAAGCACTCTAAAAGTATAAAAATCTGTATTTTATCGTTGGTTTTAGCTTTATCTTCACTTTTTTTTTCTAATTTTGTGGCGAATTAAACACAAATAACTTTAATGACTACAACTAAACACATTCCCACAATTATTTTTGAAACCAGTTGGGAAGTTTGTAATAAGGTGGGTGGTATCTACACTGTACTCTCTTCGCGTGCTAAAACGCTTCAAAATACCCACACCGACAAAGTATTTTTTATAGGCCCCGATGTGTGGCAGGAAAAAGAAAATCAACTTTTTAAGGAAAACAAGCGACTTCTTACGAAATGGAAGAAAGCAGCTGCTGATGCAGGCATCAACGTGCGTATCGGACGTTGGAACGTACCTGGTCAGCCTATTGCTGTTCTTGTAGATTTCCAACCATTCTTTGAACTTAAGAATGAAATCTATGCAGAAGCTTGGAATGAATTTCATGTTGATTCTTTGCATGCTTATGGCGATTACGATGAAGCTTCAATGTTCTCTTACGCCGCAGGTCGCTTTGTGCAAGCCGTGGTTGAAGCAGGATTATTGAAAGGTGAAAGCATCGTATATCAAGCGCATGAGTGGATGTCAGGATTAGGCATGTTGTTCTTAAAGAAAGCATGTGCTGATGTTGCGACGATTTTCACCACACACGCTACAAGTATCGGCCGTTCTATAGCGGGTAATAACAAGTTGCTTTACAAGTATTTTGGTGGTTATAATGGTGACCAAATGGCTGCTGAGCTTTCAATGGAAGCGAAGCATAGCATTGAAAAGCAAAGTGCGCATCGTGCAGATTGCTTCACAACCGTAAGCACCTTCACTGACCAGGAATGCAAGCAATTGCTTGACAAGCCAGCTGACGTGGTACTCCCTAATGGCTTTGAAAACGATTTCGTGCCTCAAGGTGCAGCATTCACTAAGAAGCGTAAGGAAGCACGTAAGTGCATTCTCAACGTTGCGAGCCAGCTTATTGGCGAAGTTTTGAGCGACGACACACTTATTGTAAGTACATCAGGACGTAATGACTTCCGTTGCAAGGGTTTTGATGTTTATCTTGAAGCCTTGGCACAACTAAACGCACGCATGAAAAACTTAGCAGGATGCGAAGACGATGTTGTATCAAGCAAAGTGTTAGCGCTTATTGAAGTGCCTTGTTGGATGAAAGAACCCCGCCAAGACCTTGTTGAACGTTTGAATGCAAAGGCAAAAAATATTGGCGAAGGACTTCCCAATCCAATGATTACACACGATCTTTTCAATCTCAACGAAGATCGTATTTTGTGCTTAATCAAAAATCTTGGTTTGTGGAACACGAAGAATGATCCCGTCAAGGTGGTTCTCGTGCCTTGCTATCTAGAAGGCAATGACGGCATCTTTAATATGCCCTACTATGACCTTCTTACTGCCAACGACCTTTGCATCTATCCTTCATATTATGAGCCATGGGGCTACACACCACTCGAAAGCTGTGCGTTCAAAGCTCCCTGTATCACGACCGACCTCTCTGGCTTTGGTCAGTGGGTAAATGATGTGCTTGGCTACCAAGGCGAACTTTCTGATGGTGTTAAGGTGATTCATCGCGATGACGACAACTACTTCGAAGTGGCACGCGAAATCTGCGAAACCATTGAAATGATGACACAAATGCCTAAGGCATCGCGCACTGCTATTTGCAAAAAGGCTGCCGCACTTGCAGATAAAGCTCAATGGAAGAACTTTATCAATCACTACTACGAAGCCTACGACTTCGCTTTGAAAAACAAGTAAAGATTAGCTAGGGATTAAAGGCGATATAAGTGATCCGTAATTCTGCCGACTTTAAGAATTATAAAGACCTTAAAGACCTTTTCCCGCCTCTCAATAATAGAAACAATTTTTATTGATCAATAAAAAACAACATGAAAGTAAAACTTAGCAACTCTAATCAGCCTTCATGGAAGATGGTGAGCGTTAAGAGCCACCTCCCTAAAGAGCTGAACGTTCTTGACGAAATTGCCCACAACCTTTGGTGGTCATGGAATCAAGAAGCTGTTGAACTCTTCGACAGCATCGACCACAAGCTTTGGCACAAGTGTGGTAAGAACCCCGTAGAACTTCTCGCTCGCGTTTCTTACGAACGCCTCGAAGAACTTGCAGCTGACAAGGTAATGCTCGCTGCTATCGAGAAGGTTTACAAAAACTTCCGTGCATATATGGACGTGAAGCCTAACGCAAAGCGTGCAAGCGTGGCTTACTTCTGCATGGAATACGGTCTCAACTCAGTACTCAAGATTTATTCTGGTGGCCTCGGTGTACTCGCAGGTGACTACATCAAGGAAGCATCTGACTCTAACGTTGATATGTGTGCAGTTGGTTTCCTTTATCGTCACGGCTACTTCACTCAGACACTCTCAATGGAAGGTCAGCAAATCGCTAACTACGACGCTCAAAACTTTGACCGTCTCCCCATTGAAAAGGAACTCGATAAGGACGGCAACCAAGTTGTTGTTGCTGTACCCTACCCTGGCTACACTGTATATGCAAGCGTATGGCGCGTTAACGTAGGTCGTGTAAAGCTCTACCTCCTTGACACCGACAACGGCATGAACTCACAATTTGATGCGGGCATCACTTCTGCGCTCTATGGTGGCGACTGGGAAAACCGTATCAAGCAGGAATACCTCCTCGGTGTGGGTGGTATGTTGATGCTTCAAAAGCTCGGCATCACTAAGGACGTTTACCATTGCAACGAAGGTCACGCAGCACTCTGTAATGCACAACGCCTCGTTGACTATGTTGCAACAGGTCTTTCTTTCGGTGAAGCGCTCGAACTTGTTAAGGCTTCTTCACTCTACACTGTACACACTCCCGTACCTGCTGGTCACGACTACTTCGAAGAAGGTCTTTTCCGCAAGTACATGGATTCATTCTCAGGCAAGCTCGGCATCTCTTGGGACGACTTCATGGGCCTCGGCCGTATGAACCCCGAAGACAAGAACGAAAAGTTCTCAATGTCAGTATTCTGCTGTAAGACATGTCAGGAAATCAACGGTGTGAGCTGGCTCCACGGTAAGGTTTCACAGATGATGTTCAAGGGCACATGGCCCGGCTACATGCCCGACGAACCCCGTCGTGAATACGAAATCCGCGACCACGAAGGTTACTTCCAGGCATACAACCTCCAGGCAAACGAAAGCCACGTTAGCTATGTAACTAACGGTGTTCACTTCCCCACATGGGCTGCTAACGAATGGAAGGAACTCTACTGCAAGCACTTCGATAAGAACTTCATGAACGACCAGAGCAACATGAAGATCTGGGAAAAGATTTACGAAGTTTCAGATAAGGAAGTTTGGGAAACACGTTGCGCTCTCAAGATGAAGCTCATCAACTACATCCGCAACCGCTTCCGCGACACTTGGTTGAAGAATCAGGGCGACCCCAGCCGTGTGGTTTCTCTCCTCGACAAGATCAACCCCAACGCGCTCCTCATCGGTTTCGCACGTCGCTTCGCTACTTACAAGCGTGCACACCTCCTCTTCTCTGACCTCGATCGCCTTGCTAAGATCGTAAACAACCCCGACTACCCCGTACAGTTCCTCTTCGCAGGTAAGGCTCACCCCGCAGACGGTGCTGGCCAGGGCTTGATCAAGCGCATCTACGAAATCTCTCAGCGTCCTGAGTTCATCGGTAAGATTATCTTCCTTGATAACTACGATATGGAACTCGCTCGCCGCCTCGTTTCAGGTGTTGATATCTGGATGAACACTCCCACACGTCCTCTCGAAGCATCTGGCACATCAGGTGAAAAGGCACTCATGAACGGTGTTGTAAACCTCTCAGTACTCGATGGTTGGTGGTACGAAGGTTACCGTCCCGGTGCAGGTTGGGCGCTCACAGACAAGCGTACTTACCAGAACCAGGAACATCAGGACCGCCTCGACGCTGCTACTATCTATTCACTCCTCGAACAGGAAATCATTCCTCTCTACTACGCTCGCGGTGCTAAGGGTTACAGCGAAGGTTGGGTGAAGACAGTGAAGAACTCAATCGCTCAGATCGCTCCTCAGTACACTATGAAGCGCCAGCTCGACGACTACTACGATCGCTTCTACAACAAGGAAGCTGCTCGCTTCAAGCTCCTCGCTGCTGACAACAACAAGCTCGCAAAGGAAATCGCTGCATGGAAGGAATGCGTTGCTGAACGTTGGGACAGCATCAACGTTGTTGCTTCTGAAGGTATGGAAAACCTCAACAACGTTATCTCTGGTCAGGACTTCACTATCAAGCACGTAATCGATGAACAGGGTCTCGACAACGCTGTTGGCGTAGAACTCGTAGTTATCGAAAACGTTGATGGTAATGACGTTATCCAGACAACAATTCCTATGACTATGACAAAGCGCGAAGGCAACCTACACACATTCGAGCTCACAACAAGCCTCGATGTTGCAGGTTCATTCAAGGTAGCGTTCCGTATGTTCCCCTCAAACGAACATCTCCCCTATCGTCAGGACTTCGCTTACGTAAAGTGGTTTGCATAAACCCTAACGTACGTCAATAACATTTAAAGTGAACCCCAGAAATTAACGAAATTTCTGGGGTTCATTTTTTTGCTCTAATTGAGGCAATGCTATAGCAGTTTAATCAGATTTACACCCCTCCACCCTTTAGGTATTTGCCGCTCTAACTCGATTTAACACCAAATTTTAAGTTGTAAAGAAATACAAGCATTTTCAAGAGTCTCATCAAGGCAACAAGCGTGAAAATGGTCATTTTGCAGGAAAATACAATGATTGGTATCTAGAAAATGAGCATTTTTAAAGAAAGCACCGAGGTTGGCGACGAGAAAATGACCATTTTAAAGACTTCTACCACGATTTTTGCCGAAAATGACCGTTTTGAGTAAAACCACCATTGTTGACGCAATTCTTGTTTAGAAGCATCTCTAACACCCTTGAACTGTGACCTTCGATTGAAGTTTTCTATCAAGGTGAAAATGATTGTGACAAATGGAAAAAGAATTTTCACACAGAATGTGATTCTTTTACATTTTTGGGGCAATAATATAGCAGTTGTCCCAAAAACTTTTACAGTCCCCTCCGCTCCTTCGTCTCACGTCTTTCTAACTTCTGGTGACAATTTGAGAGAGTCAATCTCGTTCAAGTGTCCATTGGATATAACAAGCGATGGAAGTATCTTAAATTCTTCCTCAATTTAGGGAAGGTAACCAAAGTACGGATGGATTTGTGATAATGAGGTAACCTAAAAGTAACGCAAGTAACAACTATTTTGTTACCCATTTTTCTACTTCAGAATATGGTGCAATCAACCGTTCTTTGCACCTTAGAGTGAGATCTGAATGTGCTTTTAGCTTTCTCCCCAAAAACGGAGTTCTGGTTTTAGAACTTGTTAAGTATATATACAAAAAAATAGAGAAAGTTTTCACTTCCTCTATCTTCAAAAAAGTGGGCGCAGACGGATTCGAACCGCCGACCCTCTGCTTGTAAGGCAGATGCTCTGAACCAGCTGAGCTATGCGCCCGAAAGTATTGTTCTGTTAGTAAATCAGTGTGGGCGCAGACGGATTCGAACCGCCGACCCTCTGCTTGTAAGGCAGATGCTCTGAACCAGCTGAGCTATGCGCCCTGAATTACTTTCG
>JAZKYK010000053.1:0-13622 GCA_045612125.1 Alloprevotella sp. | reverse complement strand
AGTTGAGAGTTGAGGGTTTAGAGTTGAGAGTTGAGGGTTTAGAGTTGAGGGTTTAGAGTTTAGAGTTGAGAGTTGAGGGTTTAGAGTTGAGGGTTTAGAGTTTAGAGTTTAGAGTTGAGAGGGTAGGGGTAATGGCCGATTTCCTTTTCGGCCTGTGGTGGATTCTCCTACCAATTGAGCCAATCCGTGGCGGTTCGTCATTCTCAGTGTACCTATATACGCGCAAAGGCGCAAGATTTTGAACGCCAATGTCACTGTTTATCGATAGCAAGCCGCATGGTAGTTGTTCTCTGTACTCTGTTCTCTGTACTCTGTTCTCTGTACTCTGTTCTCTGTGCTCTGTACTCTGTACTCTGTTCTCTGTTCTCTGTTCTCTGTACTCTGTTCTCTGTTCTCCGTGCTCTGTACTCAGTTCTCTGTACTCAGTTCTCTGTTCTCTGTACTCTATTATAATACTTTTACCCCTTTGTTTGGCAACTCCATTCAATCATTTTTAGTTTTTAAAAATAATTTAACGATTACTTAACCACTTTTAGGTTATGAATTTTGAGCTAATCCATAAAGTTTTCGTAATTTTGCAGTCGCTGTGTGCATAACCAGTAATTTGCTTGATAAGAAAACAATAAATTATAAATGATAATGAAGAAATTCTATTACGTATTCACAGTAGCGCTCATGCTTCTCGCTGGTGCTACAACAGCATCTGCTCAAGACGCAGAAGCGAATGAAGACTTGGAAAGTGTTATCGCAGACAACTTTAAGGGTTTGAACTATGATGTTCCTGCTCTTGATCCCGAAATCCAAGCTACTTGCGATGAATTGATGAACTTGATGCTCACCGATCCCGCAAAGGCAAATAAGGATTTCTCAAAGTTGATGCGTAAGAATCGCACAAAGCCCGAAGTGCTTGTGGCTATGGGTCACTACTTCGTGATGAGCAGTAAGCCCGGTATGAGCTACTTCCCCTTTGCAAACCAATGCCAACGCCAAGCTTACACGGCAGCACCTACAGATATCCGCGTATTGATGTTCTGTGCTGAAACAGCAATGCTCAGCCGTAACTATGGTGTGGCTGGTACTAAGTTTGACGAAATCTTGACACTCGACTCTACTTATGTTGAAGCGTACAAGCAATCAGCTCGCGTGTATAAGATGATCAACCCTTATTCAGCTATTGAAAAGTTGAACAAGCTCAAGCAATTCGATCCCTCTTACTATATAGCAGACAAGGAATTGGGTGATATTTACTACATGCAAAACCAATTTAAGGATGCGGTAGAAGCTTACGATAAGTACTATAAGGCTGTACCTAAGACTGCAGAAGACCTCGAAATCCGTGCATGTATCCGTTACTGTCTTTCACTCTTCGCTGTAAAGAAGTACTTCGAATGTCAAGAAGTGGCTAATGCAACACTTCAGTTTGCATCTGATAATAAGGCACTCAAGGGTTATAAGTTCTTCTGCGAAGTGGAAAACTACGAACTCGACAAAGCAGAAGAATCAATTAAGTATATCACTGAAAAGCAATTCGCTGACAGTACTTATACTTATCTTGATTACCTCTATGCAGCTAAGTACGCTACAGAAAAGGACGATAAGGAAGCTGCAATCAATTATTACAAGAGCGCGTTGAACGTTGACTCTACTAAGGCTCCTGGTTTCAAGAGCTTGGCAGATCTTCTCCGTCAGGACCGTCGTGCAGAAGAAGCAATCCCTTACTACAAGAAGTATCTTGACCTCGTAGGTAGCAAGAAGACATTGGGTGATGAACTCGGTTTGGCTAACCTCTACCTCGCAGCAAGTAATAAGGATAGCATCGAAGTAGAAGCAAAGGAAGCATTCAAGAAGGATGCCGACAATATCTACGCAGCGATTATCGAAGAGATGAATAATCCTGAAAATGCAGGTAACTATAACCAGGATGTGCTTTACATTCCTTACTTCTACCGTGCACGTTTGTGGATCACTGACCCCCAAGCGCCAGAAGAACTTCCACGCGAATATTACGCTAAGGCCTTCGAACTTATCGGTGATAACTTGAAGTTGAAGAACCAAAAGGTTCAATGTGCTCAATACCTTATGCTCTATCACTTGAAGTACGTTCAATTCAAGGAAGCTGAAGGTGTAACATTCACAGACGAAGAAAAGAAGGCACACGATGCTGAATGTAAGAAGTACTGCGAAGAAATTCTTATGCTCAACCCCGATCATAAGTTGGCACTTCAGGTAATTGGTCTCCTCGAGTAAACAATTCTCACAACTCAATAAAAAGGATGCGTCAAACCAAACGTTTGGCGCATCCTTTTCTTTTTGAACGAATCTCCCCGGGGCTAATCTGTGTACGCATCTCAACTTGGCTAGCCTGAAAGGTGGGGTGTCGAAAATTGTAAAAATAAATGAGACTTTTTTATCCATCAATTGATATTTCTCCCCTGAAATAAGCGTTTGTTATATAGGAACAATGATTGTAAATCAAAAAAATGTACTAAGTCGTTATTTTAGTATGACTAAAGGCAAAATATTCAGCTGCGTAGCCCTCAAAGCGTGAGTTTTTTTATACTTTTGCAAGTATGAAATATTCTGTCATTGTTCCGGTGTACAATCGTCCTGATGAGGTGGATGAATTGTTAGATAGTTTATGTAAACAAACGTTTACCGATTTTGAAGTGATTATCGTTGAAGATGGTTCTTCAATAACCTGCGCAACAGTCGTTGATACTTATAAAACCAAGCTTAATATCCAGTATTGGGAGAAACCCAATAGCGGTCCAGGTCAAACCCGCAATTACGGGGTTGAACGTGCCAAGGGCGAATGGATGATTGTGCTTGATTCAGACGTCGTGTTGCCAGAGGGATACTTCGCAGCCATTGAAGCTGAACTCAAGGAGCATCCTTGTGATGCTTTTGGTGGACCAGATAGGGCGCACCCCTCATTTACACCGACACAGAAAGCCATTAACTATGCGATGACCTCATTTTTTACTACCGGTGGCATTCGTGGTGGCAAGAAGAAGATGGATAAATTCTACCCACGCTCGTTCAATATGGGCGTACGTCGCGAAGTGTATAACGCCCTCAATGGTTTTAGCGAAATGCGCTTCGGCGAGGACATCGACTTCTCAACCCGTATTTTTAAGGGTGGTTATAAGTGTCGCCTCTACTCCGACGCGTGGGTATGGCACAAGCGCAGAACGGACTTGTTTAAATTCTTTAAGCAAGTACACAACTCCGGCATCGCGCGCATCCACCTTACGAAGCGTCATCCCGGCACATTGAAACTCGTACACTTGCTTCCGGCTGTGTTCACCGTGGGTGTCTGTGCCTTGCTCCTTATGTTTGTGGCAGGGATAGCCGTCGCTGCAGCAAATATGCTCACGCTCCACGCCAATACCTTTGAAGGCCACTCGGGCAGCATGCTCGAAGTAGGTACGCTCCTTGGTTGCGTACTGAGTATCGGCTCGCTTATACCGATTGTGCTGTATAGCCTGCTGATTTTCTTTGATTCTCTGCTGCAAAACCACTCTGTCAAAGTGGCAGCGCTCAGCATCATCGCCTCTTTCGTGCAGCTCACAGGCTATGGCTCAGGCTTTATTCGTGCTTGGTGGCGCGAATGCGTGCTCGGCAAGGGTGAATTCGAGGCTTTCAAGAAGAATTTTTATAAGTAGATGAATATAAGGTCACGTTACGACACACATGATTAACGAACATACCAAGAAACTCACCATCACGCAACTTCCCGAAGATGAGCGCCCGCGTGAAAAGTTGGTACAGTTGGGGGCTGAGTCCTTAACCAAAGCCGAATTGTTGGCCATACTCCTTGGTACAGGTACCCCAGGTGAGAGTGTGGTCAATCTCACACAGCGTATGTTGACGCAGGTTGATGGCAGTTTGGTGGAGCTGGGTAAACTCAGTCTGGAAGAGTTGATGAAGTTTAAGGGCATCGGCAAGGCTAAGGCGATAACCATTAAAGCCGCTTGTGAATTGGGTAATCGCCGCTCTATGGAAAAGGCCGTGCAGCGCCAGACTTTTAATACCGCTGTTGCTGTTGTTGACTATCTGCGTGATCGCATGCGCGAGCTACCCCATGAGGAATCACGCCTTTTAATGCTTGATAATGCCCTTCGGCTCAAGGCGAATGTCCTGGTCAGCAAAGGTGCGGCCGATTGGACGATGGTGGACATCCGTACCGTGCTCTATGAGTTGATACAACACCGAGCAATTCGTTTTATTCTCGTACATAACCATCCCAGTGGGTCCAAACAGCCCAGCAGGCAGGACGATGATTTAACCAAACGCTTGAAAGCTGCGGCTGATGCCATACAGATACCCATGATTGATCATATTATTATTGCAGAAGATAACTACTACAGTTATTCAGAAGAAGGACGCTTGTAGTCCTTGGTGACGTGAAAAGAGTTTAGAGTTTAGCGTTTAGAGTTTAGCGTTTAGAGTTTAGAGATGAGAGAAGAGGCTTCGCCTCGTTAAGAGGGACCTAAAGGTCCGTTAAGAGGTTAAGAGGAGGCTACGCCTCGTTAAGAGGTTATGAGAGAGGTAGGGGCCGATCCCCGTGTCGGCCCGTCGTCAATCAACTCACGAATCGTGCCAAACCGTGTTGGCCCGTCGTCAATCAACTCACGAATCGTGCCAAGCCGTGTCGGCCCGTCGTCAATTCGCTCATGAATCGCACTAATTTGTGTCGGCCCGTCTCAATCAACGTACTAACGAGGGCTTAGGTTTGAGAGTTGAGAGATTAGAGTTTAGAGGCCTCTGCCAATCCATTTCTATAGTTCCTATTGCATCTACAGTTCCTATAAACGCTATCGCAAAGCGACTACTTCAGCGTAATGCAGATTTTTTATGTCACCTAATAAACCACACAAAACTATGACTTCAGAAGAAAAAACACAAATAGAAGAACGTATCGTAGAGGTTCTTAAAACCGTTTACGACCCTGAAATACCCGTTGATATCTTTAGCTTAGGCTTGATTTATAAGATTGATCTTCACGACGATTTTACCGTTGATATCGACATGACGTTAACAGCACCTAATTGTCCGGCAGCCGACTTTATCGTGGAAGATGTGCGCATGAAAGTGGCAGGGATCTCTCAAATCAAGGATGCTAATGTCAACCTTGTGTTCGAACCAGAATGGGACAAGGACATGATGTCGGAAGAGGCTAAATTAGACCTCGGATTTATGTAAGATTCAGCGACGCAGATTATTATTTCACTGTTACTTAGCTTGTGGGAGGCTTGCAAGCTTATTTCCCAGTATGGCTTCCATGCCCTGAAACCTCACAACTTCAAACATTAATGAAACCCATATATTTTCTTTCGGATGCCCATCTGGGCAGTAGGGCCATTCCCCATGCCCGCATGCAGGAACGTCGTCTTGTTCGCTTTCTTGATGAGATTAAGCACAAGGCGTCGGCTGTGTATTTGTTAGGCGATATGTTTGACTTTTGGCATGAGTATAAGATGGTGGTGCCTAAGGGCTATACGCGCTTTTTAGGAAAACTCTCAGAATTAACAGATTTAGGGGTTGAAGTGCATTACTTTATAGGCAATCACGACCTTTGGATGGGTGATTACCTCGAACAGGAATGTGGCGTGAAAATACACCGCGCCCCAGAGACGATAGAGATTGAAGGTTCATTGTTTTTCCTGGCGCATGGCGATGGCTTAGGCGATAACGATTGGAAGTTTAAGTTGCTCCGTTCCATGTTTCACAATCGCTTTCTGCAAAAATGCTTTGCTGCCATTCATCCACGCTGGGCTGTGGACTTTGGTTTGGCATGGGCGAAGCACAGTCGTTTGAAACGTAAGGACGGTAAGGAACCGCCCTATATGGGTGAACAAAACGAGCATCTCATCTGTTTTGCCAAATCTTATTTACAGGAGCATCCCGATATCAATTATTTTGTGTTCGGACACCGACATATTGAAATTGATTTAATGCTGTCTCGAACAGCGCGCGTCTCAATCTTGGGCGATTGGATTTCGCTCTTCTCATACGCCGTGTTTGATGGTCAGAATTTCTTTATGGAGCAGTATATAGAAGGTGAAACGGAGTTATGATGCCAAAACACCGATTCTCACACTCCTTTTTCTTTAACGATATAACACTCTCAATTTTATGATGCCCTTTCTTGAAGCCAAAAACATACATAAAAGTTTTACCGGACACACTGCCCTTAACGACGTGAGTATATCCGTGCCAAAGGGTCGCGTGTTTGGTTTGCTTGGACCTAATGGCGCTGGTAAAACAACGCTGATACGTATTATCAACCGCATCACCATGCCCGATCAGGGCGAAGTCATTTTCGATGGCCATCCCTTATCGGCCAAGGATGTGATGCAAATCGGATATCTCCCTGAGGAGCGTGGCCTCTACAAAAAAATGAAGGTTGGCGAGCAAGCCATTTACTTGGCACGCCTCAAGGGTTTGAGCTACACAGAGGCCGTACTACGCTTGCAGTATTGGTTCAACAAATTTGAAATCATGCCTTGGTGGAACAAAAAACTCGAAGAGCTCTCCAAGGGTATGCAGCAAAAGGTGCAGTTTATCATTACCGTGCTCCACGAGCCGCCCTTGCTTATCTTTGATGAACCCTTTTCAGGTTTTGACCCCGTCAATGCTGAGTTGCTTAAACGTGAAATTCTGGCGTTGCGCGATAAGGGGCATACCATTATCTTTTCAACCCATAATATGAGTTCGGTTGAAGAAGTGTGCGATGAGATAGCCTTGATTAATCATTCGCAAGTCGTTTTGCAAGGGCATGTCGATGACGTGAAGCAACACTTCAGTGAAGGGCTCTACCTTGTTGAAGGCCATTCAGAACAACCCCTGCAGTCCACGGCGGACTATGAAGTGACGTCGCACGTGCACACAGCCCGTAAAGACACCTATGAAGTGCGCGCCAAAGAGGGCGTCACAAGTTCGCAACTCATCAGTGTGTTGTCGCAAAAGATGGAGATACAGCATTTCTCCGTTAAGCTACCCACCATGCAGGAAATATTCTTAAAAGTAGTCGGACAAAATTAGGAATGAGTGGTGCGCGTTGCACCTTGCCTTCCGAAACATCCCCTTAAAAGCTATGTCAAAACTTTCTATTATTATACAGCGTGAATTTCTGACGCGTTTGCAAAAGAAATCGTTTATCTTGCTCACCATTTGTATGCCCTTCCTTTTTGCTGCCATTATCTTTGTGCCCGTGTGGCTGGCTTCAATTAAGGATGAATCAAGCACGCAGGTGGCTGTCATTGACGAAACGCAAAAGTATTTACCCCTGTTTTTTGATACAGAAACCTACGATTTCCATACGGTGCCCAATCTTCAACCAGAATACAAGACCGAAGATTCGCCTTTTGAAGTCGTTGTGCATATTCAAAATGATTTGATTGTCGATTCAACTGCTTTAAAGATTTACTCCCGTCGTGAAGTGCCTATAGAACTGAAATCGTATATTGAGTCCGAACTCTCAAATTTCGTACGCAGTGAGAAGTTGGCAGCCCATGGTATCGATGGTCTTGAAGCCATTATCGCATCGTCCGAAACCCATATCTCAGCCGATACGGTGAAGTGGAATGAAGACGGCTCGGAAACCTCATCAAGTGCAGAGTTTGCACTGGTTGTTGGCTTTTTATTCACATTCTTGATTTACATGTTCGTGATGTCCTACGGCGGTATGGTGATGCAAGGCGTTATGGAAGAAAAAACAAACCGCATCATGGAAATCATGGTTTCCAGCGTGAAGCCCTTTGAACTCATGATGGGTAAAATCATCGGAATTGCGCTTGTGGGATTCGTGCAGATTGCCATTTGGGGTATTATGCTTGTGTTGTTGATTACTGCTGCAGGATACTTGTTTGGCGGTGATGTTCAATCCGAAGCGATGATGTCGTCTGCGGCTATGACCATGAACACATCAGCTATGCCTGCGCCACCAGAAAATGAAGTTCTTGCTGTTCTTCAAGCCCTTCCTTTGATAGAACTTACGGTGATGTTTATACTTTACTTCGTGGGTGGCTACCTGCTCTATGCTTCGTTCTTTGCGGCTGTGGGTGCCAGTATCAACTCACAGGAGGACTCTTCACAGTTCATCACGCCAGTGGTATTGATTATGGTGTTTGGTCTGTATGCCGCTATGGGTAGTGCAGAGAATACAGATGGTCCCTTAGCCTTTTATGCGTCGCTCTTCCCCTTGACGTCGCCCATCGTGATGATGGTGCGTATTCCCTTTGGCGTGCCCCTTTGGGAAGAAGTGCTTTCAATCGTCTTGCTGTATGCTACAGCTCTTTTTGTGGTTTGGATCAGCGGACGTATTTACCGCATTGGCATTTTGATGTATGGCAAGAAACCTACAGTTAAGGAATTAATCAAATGGATTAGATTATGATTGCCATTATCCATCCCAATACCTTGGCTGCAATTGGTTTGTCGGGTATTTTGGAGCGCATCATGCCCATGGCTCAAACGCAGGTGTATGGCTCAGTTGAAGCCATGCAGGAAGACGCAACCACCGATTTCTTTCATTACTTCGTTGGTGCCGAGCTATTGCTAAGACATGCGCAGTTCTTTATTGAGCGCATGAGGCGCACCATCGTTTTGGCGCAAGGTTCTGAAGCCATGCATGTCCCCCGTGGATTTATGATTCTGGATGTGTCGCTGCCTGAAGAGCATTTAACCCATGCTTTGGTGCGCCTTGCAGAACGGGCACATGGCAAACATCAAACACACCCTCAGGTGGCTGAAGGGGCAGTCAGTTCATCCGCCATGCCTCAGTTGTTAACGCAACGCGAAATTGAAGTGCTACGCCTGCTCACGCAAGGTTTGATAAATAAAGAAATTGCCGATCGTTTGTGTGTTAGTTTGCCTACGGTTGTGACGCATCGTAAGAATATTACCGATAAACTTAAAACGCGCAGTGTCTCCGCACTTACCGTGTATGCGCTGACGCATGGCATTATTAAGTTGGAGGAGATATAATAAAGGCATAAAAAAACGTGTAGAAACCAAAGAGTTCTACACGTTTTTTTATGACCCGAAGTAGGGAACGTTTATCAAGCTTATTCCACCCAAACGGCTGTACCGCTGCAGGTAATCATGAGCATGCTTCCGTTTTGACCTACTGTTTCGTAATCAAGGTCAACGCCTACGATGGCATTGGCTCCAAGCGCCGCTGCGCGACCTTCCATTTCGTAAATAGCCTGGTCCTTGCCCTTGCGGAGCACGTCCTCGTAGGTTGAAGAGCGTCCGCCTACGAAATCGCGGATGGTCGCCATTAAGTCGCGAAATACGTTTGTGCCATAAATCGTTTCGCCAGTTACAATGCCCATGTAGCGCACGATGCGCTTGCCTTCAATGGTTGGTGTTGTTGTTGTAATCATAATAGAATAGGTTTTGATATTATTGGGTTATGATGTTAAAAGGTGGTGTAGTTATAAGCTTTGAGAGAACGAAAAGGAATTTTATCCAGAAGCCTCTTTCATTTGCCCAACTGTCGTATTCTTTAAGTTATAGTCTGAAAGTTGTACTTTGTAAGTTGTACTTTGTAAGTTGCGCATGCATCTTAAAACTTACAACCTTATTCTTCATTTCACTTTTCCATTTCTTGTTGTTGATTTCATTGGTCTCCAGATTGGGAGCATCAATAACTCCAGACCCTAAGACTTCAAAATAAGTTTTGTCCGCTACTCCTCCCACAGCTATACGGCCACTGCCGCTAATGCTTGCTTTAAGATTCGGGGTAGCCACGCGGTCTGCATTTACTTTGCCAGAACCATGGAGCGTCAAGTGCGTAGTCATGCTCACCATGTTACCTACATGCGCCTTGCCCGAACCGTTAACCACCAAGCGTGCTGATTCACTGGCTGCAACGGAAGCGAAGTTCACTTTGCCCGAGCCATTGACCTCTGCCTTGAACTCAGGAGCGACGACCTGCGCCACGCTCACTCTGCCCGAACCATTAATTTCGACTGCAAATGCTCTTTCGCCAGTGTTCACTTCGTGGTTTACAACGACTTGGGCAGAACCGTTGACCTCGTATTCGTAAACGATGGGTGCTTTGATTTTAATGAAGATTGCCTTACGATTGAAACGCATGTGCGAGTGGCGAGCACTGATTTTTAAGCACCCATCTTCGGAGACGATGTTGAGATCGTCGGGCGCAGTCAGGGGCATCGTTACATCAACCGAATAGCAGTCCGACTGCTCTACGAGTACTTGCGCCGGAATGTTAATGTTTACTCTTTCGAATGCGCTTAATTCGTTGTAAACATGTGTTTTAACTTTTGTTGTTGCGCTAGTCGCAGAGGTTGCCAGCACTTCTATGCTTGCTGTGCTGCCTATGACCGCAATCAGCAGGGATAGGATGAATATTCGTGTTTTCATAATGTTTGTTCCAAAATATGCGAATGTGTAATGAATCGCTCCGTGCTAATTTCCTTTGGCGTGGATATTGATAAGTTCCTTGCCATCAGCACCGTTTACTTCGATTTTGCAGAAAGAGTCGTTGGCAACGAGTTTTACGACCTCGTCGTTGTTGCCCATGATTTCAATCTCCACCCCGTCGTCGTCTATGTCAATAGTGGGGAGTGTGGGAATCATGCCGTCTTCCACGATGGGCGTCATCTTATCAATGATGCGCTGTTCGAGCACGTCTTCGTCCAGGTTGTAAACGCCAGTTTCAATGCCCATCACGGCGCTGAAGAAGCTAATCACTGTGAGCAAGCATCCCAGCAGAAGCGCACCCAACCATGTCCACCAAAGGCGCATACGTGCCTTGCTCGAAAGCTTGTTCGACGAATTGACGAGCGACCTTACGACAGCATAGAGCGGAATGGCGATGAGCACTACGCCGCAGAGCAGGCAGAGCAGGAATAAGATGTTAAGTCCCGTGGGGAATGTGTCGAAGAAACTCGTGATACCAAGCATAAAGGGGATGCTTGCCAGCGAAGCCGTTGCGCTAAAGATGCTGAACAACAGACCTATGATGCCCATAATCAGTAGAAGCAACTGTATGCAGAGCATAATAGCGAGAGGGATGCACAGCGCAAAGAGCAACACCATGAAGCAAACGCGCAACGCCTTGCTCCAGAAACTGCGGACGGCTGGATTTTTCACCATCTTCTCCGTTTGTGCCACGCCCTTCATGAGTTCTTCGTTGATGCTTTGAAAATTGATGGGCTCACCGCGCATCTGCAATCGCTGTTCGGGCGTGACGGCAGGCGGAATGATGAGGTAGAGCAGCGCGTAAGCAATGATGGATACCGAGAAACTGAAGAAGCAGAGCGCTACGAAGACCAAGCGCCAAATCGTGACGTCCTTCAGTCCGAAATAATGGCAGAAACCGCTGATGACGCCGCCTAATAGAGCCGTTTCGGGGTCGCGGTAAAACTTTTTTTGCACATAGGTGGGCTGAGGTGGTATGGGCGGAATTTCGTCTTCTTTGACGCCGCTGTTTGCGCCTTCCTTGTCGGCACTGCCTGCGCCTAATTCTTCGGGATTGCCGATGCGCGCGATGATTTTCTCGATTTGCGCGAGCGTGATGCACACACTTCCGTTGTCGCGATACTCGCAAAGCAGTTCGGCAACGTGGTTTTCAATATCGTTGGCAATTTCTTCGCCATCGTCCATGCGGCTGAAGTAGGAATGCGTGTTCTTCAGGTAACCTTCGAGCAATGCGCAAGCGTCTTCGTCCATCGTAAAGACTTGTTCGCAAAGATGTATGTTGACTGTCTTTTTCATAATTTACTAAAATGAGATAGGTTTTGGGGATTAAACACTTAGTTGTTTGACTGAAGCAGCGCTACGGAGCCGACCAGTTCATTCCAGGCTTTGTTGAGTTCCGACAGGAACTGCTCGCCCTCAGCGGTTAGCGCATAATATTTTCTGGGTGGTCCCATGGTTGACTCTTGCCAATTGTATGACAAGAGATTTTCTTTCTTCAAGCGCATCAGGAGCGGATATAGTGTTCCTTCCACCACGATGAGGTTGGCTTCTTTTAGCCTCGATACAATATCGTTGGCATATGCGGGGCCGTTCTTTAGCAACAGCAGGACGCAATAGTCCAACATGCCTTTACGAAGCTGTGATTTAGCATTTTCTATGTTCATGAGTTCTATCGTATGAAAAATAGTGGTGCAATAATTCCTAAAATGTGAAACGTGGCAACATGCAGGTTTTTACATTCTGCTCTTTTGTTGTTCACCAGCTCCAGTTCCTTTGTACTTACTCTTGGTGCTGTTAAACTTGTAGCGCAGGGTAAATACAACTTCTCGCGAACCAAAGATGTTTTTCTGCTTTATCATGTAATCACCGCTCCACATTCTTACGCGGTCGCCTCTATCTCTGAAGAGGTCGGTGCCTTTAAGTTCAAGACTTAGGGCATTGTTCAAGAATGTCTTTCGGATGGCAACGTCTAATACGTGAGTTGGTTTGTCTAATTGGTAGATGCGTTGATTGCCCTTTCCCGTAAATGTATAATCTACCTCCGCCGTAAAATTCTTCGGAAGTTTGAGCGTATTTCCCCATGAAAATACAGGGATGGGGCGATTCATACTTTGGCGTTTCCCATTAAAATCACCCTTAAACCATTGCTTAAATAATGCTCCCGTGAGGCGAGGATACCAAATTCCGATTGTGGGCGATGCCGTGAGCGACACGGTAAGTTCGGGGATGCTGCGATTGAAATTTTCATAGTGGAGCATGATGCAATTCTCGGTAGTTTCGGATTGCTTCCCCCAATGCAAAATCGGTCTTTCGGTGAGTTTGTAATTAGCCGCAAATTGAAAATACTTCCATACGGCAGCCAACGACGCATTGTGTTGCAATTCGGGTTTCAAATAGGGGTTCCCCTTGGTGTAACTATACCGGTCGATATACATGCTCGCATTGCTAAGTTGATTATAGGATGGTCGACTTGTCTTTGCGGTATAACCCAGTTGTAGTTGCACTTCTCCCAAAGCGCCACTCAGCGAAACAGAAGGAAAGAAATTGCCAAACTCACGACTTTGGTCGTGTTGCTTGATGCGATTTTCAAAATAGTTAAAGCCTAAATATTCGTAGCGCATTCCGAGAACGAGATAGAAAGTCTTAATAGGGTAGGTGAAATCCATAAAAACATCGGTGCTGTTCTCGCTAATGTTCGTAAATGAGTTAGGACCTTGCGCATTCTGATTCCAATATTCATCGCTTCGGTCAGTGTAAGCATATTCTGCGCCCCCCGAAAGTTGACCGCCTAAGAATGGGTGAGAAAGCACCAACTTTGAAGCATAAAGTCGGTTGTGCTCTTTGCTTCGAGTTGTTACAATTCGGTCAGCTTGCAACTGACTCTTTTCGTTATACACCATGCCCTCTTCAAAACGACTATCAAGAAGGTCGGCATTAAAGTCTATATTGAGTTTACCA
This sequence comes from Alloprevotella sp., assembly GCA_045612125.1. Taxonomy (GTDB): domain Bacteria; phylum Bacteroidota; class Bacteroidia; order Bacteroidales; family Bacteroidaceae; genus Alloprevotella. The sequence goes on along the minus strand of JAZKYK010000053.1, from coordinate 209 downwards.
AACGTACCATTATAATAAGCGTTCACTTGATGAATGGGGAGTTTTTTCAGTCCGCCTTCAGATAAAGTGTGGGTAAAATCATCAATAACTCCGCCCACCTTTGCCGTCACCCGACTGTCATTGAACGTTTCCCCTTTCAGTGTGAATTTGGGGCGGTATTGAATGCCGAAGGAGTGCTTCTCGTTGAGTTGGTAGTTGACTCCAAGTGT
>JAZKYK010000052.1:0-25725 GCA_045612125.1 Alloprevotella sp. | reverse complement strand
ATTCAAGTGTTTTATTTTTTATCAAGAATTTAAGAATTAGAGAATTAATGCTTACGCATTGTGTTTTAATCACTTATAAATTCATCAAGAATTTGATGAATAAAAAATTATTCGCTTACGCTCATCAAACCGTCTCTAATTCTCAAATTCGTGATTAAAAAAACGAGTATATTTTGAATTTTCTTAAACATGAGGGGCTTGTATGTATATAATAGACTATAAAAGAACATGTTAAATACGTTTACCGGACACCAATATTATTTTTTATTGATAAGTCCTTATCCAAAAAAATGAAGCCGGATGGTAACGCCCCTGAAGGGGGCAAAAGCTCCCAACCCAGGGCAGAGCGACGTAGGAGCGGCACCCTGGGTAAATAGGCCGCATGGTTTCCGCTCTGTAAGAGCAAAAGCTTTACCGGACAGTAACAATAAAAGTTAGGCATTACGCCCACAGATTTCACTGAATGCACAGAAAAATTCTGTTCATAGGTGTCATCTGTGGGCGTTTTTTAGTGAGGAGGGTGCGATCATAGAGTACAACTACCATCCGGATGGGATGCCGCATGGCATGTAGGGGCCGATCTCCGTGTCGGCCCGTCCTCATCTTACCGACAAATCGCCCACAGATGACACAGATAAATCCGTGATAATCAGTGCAATTTGTGGGAGATTAAAATAGGCGAAGAAATACATTTGCGAGTAGGGACGCAATGGAAATACAGGAAATGACGACAAGCATGTGGTCTGACAACGGGCAACTCGTAGGCTTGTTGACGTGTTGTCCCGTTGTTTTCGCTTTAGCGAGCCATCCGGACGGTAGTTGTACTCTGTACTCTGTTCGTTGTACTCTATAAAATATGCTCACTTCTAGAACTCCATGTTATCTATGAAATTGCTTTTTTGCAACATAAGAATGATCAAAACTATTCATAAAAAACTAAATTATCACTATCCAATCAATTAGTAATTAATTTATTAAAATGCTTCGTAGTTTTTGTCGTAACTTTACTTGGATTTTGACCGTTACCACTGAAAATCATTAAAATTCTAATCATATTTTAACAATGAAAAACATCATTTTGAGCAGGTTCTTCCTTCTCATGCTCATGTTCTCCTCACTTTCTGTGGGGCAATTGTGGGCACAACTCACCGAACTCGAAGTGGGTAAGGTGTACCATTTCGCGAATGTTAATTACACAACCAAGGCTATGGGCGCCGCCAGTCATAAAAGTGTAGGCGGTGTTATAAGCGACAACACCAACAAGGCACAGTTGTGGTATGTTGAAACATCACAAGTCAAGGATGGTGTTTCCTATTATGCTTTGCGTAACTTGGGCTATGGAGGTTATCTTCAAGGTAATGGACAGTCTGCTGCTTGGACATTGGCGGATAACACCGATGCCGACAAGTCATGGTTCGCATTAACTGCTGCGAATGGCAATACTGCTATCCGAAGTTATAACGAAAGAAGTAACAACTATGGTTATGCTCATATTGATGGCAGCAGTAATATCGTAGGTTGGGAATCTGGAGCTTCTTCAACCCAATGGACTGTCACAAAGAAAGATATGTCTGACAGCGATATTCAGGCAGCATTGGGTATCTTCAGTAATGTTGAGACTTATCAAACTGCTCTTGACGCCCTTTTCTCTGACAAGGCGTGTACAACTTTGAACGGTTCTCTTGATGAGAACAACGAATCGTTCAAGGCACTCCCCACTACTTTGCAGGATATGATGCGCAAGGTGGCGGGCACTACTTCATGGGAAGAAGCAAATAAGGACAACACAAAAGAAAGTTGGGGCGCCGACTATGCCAAGAAGTATCGCGTACAATTGTACGAACCATACAACGATGCGGGTGCTGCAGCATCTGCATTGGGCTTGAATGCGCACACCAACATGAACAACCCCACGGGTATTTTTGCCAATAATGGGGATGTGCTTTATGTAATGGTAGAAAGTGAAATTCAGGAGGGCGCTTCGCTCTATCTTGCTTATTATAAAGGACACGATAAAGTTGGTACAGGTTCAACAGAAGGATATGAACTCAAGCAAGGCTTGAATGTTATCCCCGTATTTTACGACGAAAGTAATTTCTGCGTGAACTATGTGGTGCAGACATTCGACACATCTGACGGCAAGAAGGGTAACAAAGCAAAGGCGCGCCAACTCTCTGAATATGCCCCCATCAAGATTCACATTGAAGGCGGTTACATCAACGGTTACTGGAATAAATTGGGCGATGAACTCTACACAGCCGACACCAACGACTCTTGGGAATACATTAAAGCACGCGCTACGCAGAAGACCGTTACGGTGTTAGGTAAGTACATGACGCTTCAATTCCCCTTATTGGATGAGCATACCGTAGATACAGATGGCAATACCAATAAAGGTCTTGCAACTTACTTCAATGATTTGGTAAAGATTGAAGATTGTATCAACGAATGGGACAACGTCATGCTTTGGGAGCGCCTTTTGTTGGGTGTTCTTGGAGAAAGCACAATCAAGGCTGAAGCCAAGAAGTCTCCTTATTCTGATAAAGAAACTGTATTTGAATATACAGGCAATGATGGTGAGTTTGAAAGTGATTACAGTGATTACTATAACATTCATGGTCTCTCTTTTGGTATTCCCAATAGTTATATGTATGGTGGTTGGGATCACTGTGGTTACAACTTCAACACTATGGGAGGGGTCATTCAAACGCTTCCCACTAACGCAGGTTCACACTGGGGACCTGGCCACGAAATAGGTCACCAACACCAAGGTTTGCTTACTGTTAATGGCTTGACAGAAGTCACCAATAACCTCTTCTCAAATGTGGTGTTGTGGATGTATGGTGAAACCACCTCTCGTTATAACGGCACAGAAGGTGCGTTGAGCAACGTGTTGGCACAGTATAACGCTGAAGGAACAGACTTCTTTAGCAACAATATTTGGGCGCAGACCATTATGTACTACAAGCTTTTCTTGTACTACCATGTATTGGGTCATAACCCCAAGTTCTACCCCCGCCTTTTCGAAATGCTCCGTCAGGACCCAATGTCTACGGGTTATGAACAAGACGGTAGCAAATGTTTGATGCACTTCTATAAGAAATGTTGTTTGGCTGCAGGTGAAGACCTCACCGAGTTCTTCCGTGCGCACGGATTCTTTAAGGTGATGAACAACCGCTTGGTGGGCGACTACTCAAACTCTGTTTACAACCTTACTCAGGAGCAGATTGATGCGGCTATTAAGGAAGTGAAGGATTTGGGATATAATGAAAACATCTCTGTGCTCTTTATTACCGACGCTACGGGCGAAACCATCAAGAGCCACAAGGGCGACAACCTTGATTTGTATGGCGAAACTACAGTTTGTGCAGAAATGGGTAGCTATGCCAACTTCAACAACAATACAGAAGCAAACTACACCTATAACATTTCAGGCACAACTGTGACCATGGAAGGTACGGGCGGTGTTGGTTTAGCGATTCTCAACGACAAGGGCGAACTCATCGGTTTCTCAGACAAGAAGACTTTTGAAATCTCTCCCGAAGCCGCTGAAGCCATTGTTTCAGGTCATGCGTCTATCGTTACGCTTCAAGCCGACAACACACCTGTAACGGCCACCAATATTATGGACTCGGGCGACGACGATACTCGCCACCAATTGTTGGGCAACCTCTTGAACGATGCCAAGGCAGCACTTGACTGTTCAGATGATTCAGGCAAGAAGGTGGGCTTTTATAGAGCTTCTGCTTTAGAAGATTTGCAAAAAGCATACGATACAGCAAAGGGTGTGTACGATGCCATGACAGCATCGGCTTACAGCGCTGTTTACGATGTGCTCTTCCAAGAATATGCCAACCTCATCAACAACGAGTATGCGCGCATCAATATCACCGAAGGTGTTGCTTACCGTTTGACCAACAAGGCATACCCCACCCGCAACATGGGCGTTTTCACTGAAGAAGGTGATGATAAGAATGAAATGTTCGGTCTTACAGCTGATGAGAGTTCCGACGCTCAAATTTGGTATCTTGAACCCAGTACAACAGCTGGTTCTTATTATTTGAAGAACAAGGCGACCTCATTATACCCTGGTGGTGCAAGTAGCGGTTCTGTATTGAGTGCAGATAAGGAAGCAAGCACCAAGGGAGAAAAGAGTGGTGCCGCTGCTTATCGTCTTGATGAATTGGAAACTGGTGTGTTTGCACTCATCAACGGTCCTGCTTTGCACTGTTCGTCTTCACAGAGCAACAACATCGTGGGTTGGAACGCAGAAGGTGATGCTTCACGATGGTACATCACTGCTGTTGAAGTGGATAATGCACTTGAAGCACGCATGAAGTTGGAAGAAACGATGGATAATACAACTGCGCTTATCAATGAAATGGCAGATGCAGTCGCAATTCAGAAGTTCAAATTACAAAACGACAACCCCGAAGCAGCGTTCTACATTTCTACCAACGCATGTTACAACACCCTTTCTGGTAAAACCGATGGTCAAGGTCTTTCTGGGTTGTTGGATGAAGAAACATCTACCTTCTTCCACTCTGATTATAGTGGAAAAGCAACTGGCACGCACTACTTGCAAGTAGACTTGGGTGCAAGTCATAATGTAGGGCAATTTAAATTCAACTACACGACACGCGACAATGGTAACAACTGCCCCACCGCAATCTTGGTTGAAGGTAGTGCTGATGGTGAAACATTTAACCAATTGGCTACTTACACTGCTGCAAACGATGCTTTGCCCAATGGAAATGCATTGTCATGGGAGTCTCCTGTGATTAGCAACAGCAATAATTACCGTTACCTCCGTTTCTCTGTAACAGCCACAGAAAACTCAAAAGCATTCTTCGTAATGTCAACCTTCGGCATTACCAATCCTACTCCTGTTGTGAATGCAATCAAGGATGATTTTGTGGGTGATGATGCAAGTAACGAAGCGCTCAAGACGCAAATCGTTAATGCGCTCACCGAACTTGCGGAAGCACAGCAATTGGTGGATGGTGCGAGTGCAACAGAGAATGCATACAATCAGCAAAATGCAGACCTTAATGCGTATTACACCGCATTGCTTGAAGTTTACAACACAGCAAAGAATGCTGATTTTAATGCGAAGAAGCAGGAACTTCTGACATTGATTGGTCAAGCAAATACACTTATCACAGAATGTGGTTCGGTGAATTACACCCCCGCAACAGAAGCTGGTATTACACTCCATTATGATGCAGCTACCAACTATCCCTATTTGAGTTGTTCCAACTTGTATGGCGCTAACGGTGCTAGCAATGGTGGTGACAGCGACATTAACTGTGAACATCTTTTGGATGGTAAATCAGATACATGGATCCATACAGACTATAATGCAGCAGCCTCAACTTACCCCCACTACTTACAGGTAGATTTCGGCACAACTGATGCCGCACCTGAACACTTCAAGTTTACATACGCTACACGCCATAATGGTGCGAACCAAGTGCCCAAGGAAATTCAGGTAAAGGGTAGCAACGATGGTGAGAACTATGATGCACTTTTGGCAACATACTCATTTGAAGATGCTATAAACCCATTGCCTACAACACAAAACACCACATGGACTGCAGAAAAATCCATTCAAGGTGGTTACCGCTACTTGCGATTCTATGTAACCATGAGTCCCCAAACAAACCCCTACTTCGCAATGTCAATGTTTGGTATGACAGAGGTAACCATTGAGAACTATGTAGTAACCATCAATCCAAACATGGGCGATGTGGACGAAACTGCGATGTTGACTACATACAAAGAAGTTGTCGAAGCACAGTCTACATATAATCTTGCAACGACAGAACAACAAGTAGTTAAGGCTATTGCACAACTTCAAGCACAATACGACGTTTTGCTTGAAGCTAAGAACAATCAGTATGTTCAAGACCTCCAAGCGAAGATTGACGAAACCGAAGCGCTCATTGCTGAATGCGGTCGTGTTGAAAATGGTGAAGTCGTTGAAGTGTTTGAAGCTGCAGGTGACGCTACAAAGCAACAACTTCTTGATGCATACAATCAAGTAGTAGTGGCAAATGCACTCATTACTGCTGCTGGTGCAACACAAAGTCAGTATGAAGAAGCAACTTCGGCTTTGGAAGAAAAACGTGCTGCTTTGGCTACGGCAAAGGCGGGTACTGTCAAATCTACGCTCCGTGCGTTGACCGGTGATGTGGCTACGCTTATTACGCTTTGCGGTACTACTCCGGGTGATGTCAGTGAAGTGATGCTCAATGCATTGACAACTGCAAATCAAGAAGCGCTCGACTTACTCCAAGGAGATAACCTCACTGCTATTGCAGAGAAGACTACCGCATTGCAAGCACAATACACTACAGTTGCCACAGCACAACAAGCTACAGGTAAATCTACTCTAAGCAGTTTGATTGCAGATATGACAACACTTATCAGTGAGTGTACTACTGGTGAGGGTGAGACTTTAGCATATGTGGGCGATGTGACTGAAACTTTGTTGAACAACTGTATTCAAGCAAAGGATGCTGCACAGGCTGTAATTGATGCAAACAACACCACTACTGCAGACTTCACAGCGGCAACAGAAACATTGCAAGGACATTACAATACGCTTCTTGCTGCTAAGAATTCTACAGCAAAGGCCGACCTCCGTGAGATGATTGCACAGTTGGATGAATTGATTAACAAGTGTCGCATCAGCGTGACGAACACCGTTACAGATGAAGTGAAGTGTGAATTGCAGACAACTTCTGAAACAGGTGATTTCTACCTTTCAACAAATGCAGGAACTAAGGAAGGTGGCATTGCAAACCTCGTGGATAACGACACAGAGACATACTTCCACTCAGCAGAAAGTGGTGCTGGCGAACAATACCTTTTGGTAGATGCTGGTGATGGCAATACGTTGAAGAAATTCAATTTCTCTTATCAAACCAACAATAGTCCCTTCCCTTATACAATAAAGGTGTATGGTAGCAACGATAAGTCTGACTTCGTTGAACTTGCAACCTTTGACAACTTGCCTACAAGCACAGAACTTTGGACTTCTTCAGATATTAGTAGCGGAACAGCTTACCGCTACTTGCGTTTCAATGTTACGAAGTCTGTGATTGTTATGCATGTTGACGACAACAAGGAGGTTGATACATCTAACGGTCAGCTCAGCAACAAGTTCAAGAGTACTACATTCTCAGAAACTCCAGCGAGTGAGTATTGTTTCGTGATGTCAGAGTTTAACTTAACAAAGATTGTTGACGAAGAACAAGAGGCAGAAATCCTTGCTGGTACGGTTACTGAAGACCAATTGACTGCAGCGAATGAAGCGATCACTGATGCTGAGACGCTTGCAAATACATCAGCAGTTAAAACGGAATTAGAAGCACAGACAGCAACGCTTCAAAACCTCTATGACGCACTCAATGATGCTTATGGTATTCAAGTGAGTCTCGCCACGACTTATGCAGATAGAGATGAACTCCTCATTGACATTGAGTATGGAAAGACTATCGGTACCTTCAGTGCTCGTTACGCTACGGTAATCCCCGAAGGTGTTACTGCTTACTACGCAGAAGCGTATAATGGCGGTGAAGGCAGTGTGGTTTCGCTTATTCCTGTTGAAGAAGGCAAGGCACTCCCAGCCAACCAAGGTGTGATTCTTATTGGTGCAGAAGGCTATAATAATGTGACGTTTGTTCCTGCAACAGATGAAAACGTGGCAAACTTGAGCAGCAATATTTTGGCAAACTCAGCTTCAGGTCCTGTTATCATGGGTAATAACGATTACATCTTGGCTATTGACGATGACGGTATTGGTCTCTATCAAGCAGAACAAGGAACAGAATTGAAGCAAGGTAAGGCATACTTCAATCTTTCTTCTGCAAGTTCTAATAGCCTTGTATTGAACTTTGGTGGTAGCGCTACTGATATCAACGCTGTCACTACAGGCACTCCCTCAGACGACGAACTTATTTACGACATCTACGGACGCCGTGTGACTGAAGTCAAGAAGGGCAACATCTACATTAAGAATGGTAAGAAATTCATCGTTAAGTAATTAAACCGATAAATACGTTTCATTTATGAAGAAAATATATATCGCTCCTAAAGTAGGAGTTATAGAATTCTCTGCAGAGCATGTTATTGCCGCTTCAATAAAGACAGGAAACGGGCAAGTTGATGCAGCAAATGCACTTTCTAATAAACGTGAGCCCGTTCAAAATTCATGGGGCTCGCAAAATTGGTCAAACGACAATCATTAATAAAAAGTCGGGTGGTATTGCTGAAAAGCAGTATCACCCGACTTTTTGAAGTTGTATAAATTCTTGGTTTTAAGTTAAAAAAACGCGCTTTTGCTTTGTGTTCCGATGTGCAAATCGTAATTTTGCAGTTTAAAAGTGAAAGGCGCGCATTTCGCTTGGGGTTGTGCGTTGGTTAGCGCGCAACGGTATGTTTAATTTAATTTATTTTTCATGGGGCTGTTACTCCTGTATTTATCAATAGCATTAGTACTTTCATTTCTTTGCTCTATCCTTGAAGCCGTGTTGCTTTCCACGCCGATGTCCTTCATAACGATGAAGGAGAATGAGGGCAATAAGTCGGCTGTGGTTTTAAAAGCATTTAAGCAAGATATTGACCGACCTATTTCAGCCATTTTATCGTTGAATACGATAGCCCATACAGTGGGCGCTGCAGGTGTTGGTGCGCAATCGAATGCCGTTTTTGGCGATGAGTGGTTTGCATTTACATCAGCCATGATGACCCTCCTTATTTTGGTGGTGACTGAAATTATTCCAAAGACCGTAGGTGCAAGATATTGGCGACAGTTGGCGATGCCCGTAACAGGCGTGATCCAATTCTTGGTGTATGTGACTTATCCTTTAGTGGTTCTTTCGCAATTCATTACGCGCATGGTGTCGTCGGGCAAGCAATCGTTGTCGGTGAGTCGCGAGGAAGTGAGTGCTATGATGGACGTGGCTGCCGAAGAAGGGGTGTTTGAGAAAAAGGAAAATAAGATGATTCAAAACCTCTTGAAGCTGGATGAAATGACGGCGCGAGAAATTATGACCCCAAGTTCGGTGGTTGAAATGGCGGAAGAAAGCATGACCCTCAAGGAATTCTATGAACATGCCGACTACAACAAGCATTCGCGTATTCCTATTTATAATGAGGAGAATGATGACTTTATCAAAGGTTATGTGTTGCGACAAAGTATTTTGGAGTTGCTTTCAGAAGATAAATTTAATCTTCGTTTGTCTGAAATTGCACGACCTATTCTTACGTTTCAGGAAAATGAATCGTTGTCTAAAATATGGGAAACACTTTTGGAGAAAAAAGAACATATTTCTGTGATTATCGATGAATATGGTTGCTTCCGAGGTCTTGTGACGATGGAGGACGTGATTGAAACCATGCTTGGAACGGAAATCGTGGACGAAAACGATACCGTGACCGATATGCAAGAGTTGGCACGTGAACGCTGGGAAGAACAAAAGCAGGAATTGCAGGAAATGCAGGAAGAAATGAACGAAAATCAGGTTGAAGAAACTGCATCTGCTGATACACATAATAAGTAAAAAAGAAAATGGGTTGCATCGCATTTAAAAAGTGATGCAACCTATTTTTTTACTAAGTGTATGTCATGTTTGAGGGTGGGGCTGAACTTTGCTCCACCCCTTAAACATGGGGTCATCTTGCCGATTTTTCGTCATCAAAAACATGTTGTTGTGCTTAAAACAGCAGTTTAAGGTTAAAAAACGCGACAAAATATTGATAATAGGGTCTAAAAATAGCAGTTGTGTTAATTTTGACAATATAAAATGACAATTTGATATGTTTTTTATAAAAAAATGTTACTTTTGCAACATCAGGTATGTGTTTGCACAAGGCATAAGGAATGTGTAGTATCTCAATACGACGTTTCCTTGTGCACTTTGGTAGTATCAATCCCAAAAACAACGCTGTATGAAGAAGAACATCGTTATTTCAATATTGTGGGGTGTCGTGACTTGTTTCTTGGCACCATCTGCCACAGCGCAATCTTTAGATTCTTTGCGTCAGGACTTTCAAAAATACAGAGATCAGGCGGTGGGCGATTTTGAAGCCTACAGTGCTGCTGCACGTGAGGATTTTGAACGCTATGAAAAACAAATGCGTGCAGAATATGGCGCTTATGTGAAATCCATTAAGAAGGTGTGGGGTAATGATACCGTGATGGACACCAAGAAAGAATGGGTGGAATATAATGCCGACCGCACCCAGCGTTCTGTGGTTAATTTCGAGAGTGGCGATGTGCGTGTGGAAGTGGCGTTGGACGATCCTAATGCAAGCGAAGAAGAGGTCAATAAAAAGTTGGCATCAGCCATAGAAAGCATGTTGGAGAGTAGAGGCACATCGTGTCCTTATTCTTCAAAGGTTGATGAACAACGCGCGTTGACAAAACAACCTATTTTGCAGGATTTGGTTGATTTGTCGGCTTACGACTTTTCAGACGAGGTGGTGGCACAGACCATTTCGCAAAATAAAAAGAAACGCACACCGCCCAAGCCCAAGGTGAAAGGGCAGGAACTTGACCTTGTGGCTGCCGATGATACAGAACAGCCTGCGCAGCAACCCCAGCAAGGTGAAACGAAGACTGAGGATAAGCCCAACAAGCCGAAAAAAGATGTTGTGCCCCCAAGCAAGCAAAAGCCAACAGTGGTTCTGCCCAGTAAACCCACCGTTGATGCTTCAGCGGTGAATAAGAAGAGGGAAGAAGCACAAAAGAAAGCTCGAGAAAAATATCAAGCCCAACAAATAGCAAATGCAGTGGCGCAACAGAGCGAGAAAAAGAAAACGGTGGTGAAGGGCGACGACGGCAAAAAAAGAACAGTGGTGCAGGTGCAGATGAATTTAGTGGCTGACAATCTTTCAAAGAATGCAGCACTCTATAAAGACATTGTGGCACAATATTCACAGATCTATCAAATCGAACAACCCTTGATCTTTGCTGTGATTGAGCAAGAATCAAGCTTTAATCCTGAGGCCACGAGCTGGGTGCCTGCCTATGGCTTAATGCAATTGGTGCCCACGTCGGGCGGCTTCGATGCCTATCGCTATGTTTATAAACGCGAGTGGGTGCCTACAAAGAGTTACCTTTACAATCCAAAGCAGAATATAGAATTGGGCACAGCATACTTGCGCATTCTGATGAATCAATTTTCAAAAGTTCAAAATCCCGACTGTCGCCGTTTGTGTGTGATTGCCAGTTACAATACTGGTGCAGGAAACGTGAGCCGTGCATTTACAGGAAATACTAAATTAGGCAATGCGTTTCCTCAAATCAATCAACACAATTACAATAGTCTCTTCAACCATCTGACAACGAAGTTGAACACAAGCGAAGCACGTAACTATGTGAAGCGTGTATCGGAACGACGCGAGAAGTATTTGAAGTAAACGACAAACAAGCACGCGCGAGCGTTGCGCTAACGAAAGACCAGCTGCGGGGTGATGATGAGTTTCTGGACTTTCTCGCAATGCGCACCTCGCATCTTATAACTTAAAACGAATATGACATGAGATATTGTACGGAATGTGGCACTCAGATTGAAGAAGGCGCTTTGTTTTGTTCTGAGTGTGGCACAAAGGTTGATGATGACTTTCAGCAAGAAAATGAAGATAAGGGCATATTCACTTCTAATTCATCAACAGAAGAGAAGGCTGCGGATTTTGTTTCAAGTACCATTCTCTTTACCAATATAGCGCGCTTAGCTGCTACGATGGATGTGAGCGAGGATGATGTGAATAAGGCTTTACAATGGTATATTGAACAAAAGGCCAACTACGGCTACCGCTATAAATTGGTGGATGCCGGTAACTACACCTTTCATAAAAAGAAACATTTTTGGGAAAGTGCAAGAACGGTTTCTTTAAATCATAAGAGTACGGTTCAGGACCACGTTGAAATTCTTTTGGATGTGCATGAGCACGAAGAGAAGAAAGGTGGTTTGGTTTCGGAATACTTGTTTATCGTTGGGGGGCATGAGGTGATTCCAATGCCTTGCATCAAACACTACATTCCAAACGATGACCACGATAAGGACATTGACACCGACTTGCTCTACACTTATCTTTCCGACAAGGATATGAGGCCCTTGCTTGAAAGTCAAGATCTTTTTAACTACGACCAAACGTTTTGGGTGGGGCGCTTGCCTTTTGGGAAAGATGCCAGCTTTGAGGATCTGTGCTCATATTTAGAACGCAATATCGCGTCGATTGAGGGTGTGCCCATGTCGCACACGTATGGGCAGACCGACCCCAACTGGAAGAATGTATCGGCAAAGACCATAACCACACTCATGCCTACATTGCCCAATCTTGATGGGCAGGTACATCCCGAATGTTATTACCAAAGATTGATGCTCTCGCCATTTGTGACCTCCGACAATGTGGAGCAGGTGTTTAATCCTAAAGCCTCGCTTTATTTCTTTAATCTGCATGGTTCAAATGCGTTAAACACAGCAGGCTATGTGGGCGTTGAGCGTAATGGCAAACGGGCTTGCATGGCTATCTTGCCGAAGCAATGGTCCACTTGCGAAATGCCCAATATTGTGATGACTGAGGCCTGCTACGGTGCTCGCTTCATAGGGTATGACAAGGCACACAGTATGTTGCTTTCAGCCATTCATGCTGAAACGTTGGCTTTTGTTGGTTCTTCGCGTGTGGCATGGGGCGCAATTGATGGCAATGCAACCTCTCCGCAACAAGTGCGTTTGGGCAATGCTGATATGCTGACCACGGGCTTCGTTCAAGCTTTGCATGAAGGTTATAATGTGGGACAAGCCCTGCACATCGGTCGCATGATGTGTCTTAAAGCATCAAAGGTGGGCAATCTGCATGCCGCATTGACTGTTGTGGAATTTAACCTGTATGGCGACCCCACAGTGAGGTTTAAACAAACCCAGGGTAAAACAGCGTCAGTGGATGTGAAGGCCTTCCTTGATGCAAATGAGCCTTGCGGTTGCGAGGTGGAAGAAATCATTACTGCCAAACGCACAGAACAGTCGATCTTAGAACGTGTGAGAAGTGCTGTGAATGCCAATATCGAGCAAATACACAACATCGTGTCGCAGCAACTTTATGAGCAATATGGTATTGAATCCCGTCCTATTGACGGCTTGTTGAAGGTGAAATATGCCGATGGCACCGAAGCCTACCAGTGGACGTATAAAACACAGACAACGGAAGCCGAGCTTCCCGTATTTACAGCAGTAGAAACAACAACAGAGGGCAAGTTGACTTACGTTTGGGAAAGTAAGTGAATATTGTCGTCATAAAGAATGATTATTATGAATTGTCCTTCTTGTAATACTCCTCTTAAACCAGGCGCAAAGTTTTGTGCTAAGTGTGGAACAAAAATAGAACAACCAAAGGCAGCAGATACCTGTGCCAAGTGTGGTGAAATCTTGAAACCCGGTGCGAAATTCTGTGCCAAGTGTGGTGCTAAGGTGGAACAAGCGCCTGCTCCTCAGGCGGCAGAGAACGCTTGTGTTAAATGTGGCGCTCCATTGAAACCTGGTGCGAAGTTCTGTGCCAAGTGTGGTGCAAGCCAGGAAGTGCCTGCACCAACGCAAGCTAAAGAACCCGTGCTTGAGGATAAATCACAAATGCCTGCAGATATGGCTCAGGCAACAGGTCGCATCTTCTGGAATATTATGCCAGGTCAGTTGGCTCGTGTGATTAATGAAACGGAGTTTGAATCGTATGGCGATGTGAAAGGCATTATCGTGCAACCCGGTGTTAAGGCCTATATCCGTGCCAATGGCACTGTCGTGGCTTCAATAGGTGGCGGTACTTACGATTTCGTGGCACCCAAAAAGCAAACCACCCAACAGGCCCAGGAGGCTGTTAGAACTTCATGGCAGTGGGTGACGAACTTATTCTCACGTCGCAAGCCAGAAGCGAATGCCGACTCGGAAGCCGAAAAACTTTATGAAGAACAACAAAAGGCGATTTTCCAACACGCACAAAAAGGCACTGCTTTCTCAGTGGTGTTGATGTTGGATAAGGCTTTCCCCTTGTTGATCGGTGAAAAGCAAAAGGATATCGCAGCCTATGCTGAATTTAAACCCATGGCGATTGCAACGCCACATTTAAATGTTGGGGTAGGGGTCAATGCCTATTTCAGCATTGTGGATCACGAAAAGTTCATGGTTCATTTCTTAACCGAACGCACCGTGGTTAATTCAGCGCATCTGACCGATGAGCTCGCACCCATTGTGAAGCAGGTGGTTCAAAATGTAATGGGTGCTGAAGATATCACCAGCAACCGTTTGCCCAAGGCGATGACCGACCGTATCAAAGCGGCTTTGCAAGCCGAGCATCTGGATGCCTTCTTTGGCGTTGATGTGGTGCGCATGGTTGAGGTGTCGGCAGAGAATGCCGATTTGGATCGCTTTGCCGCGTTGAGTCGTGAGTTGTACTTGTCAGAACAAGAGTTGGATTATTTGCAACGCACGAACGACTTTAAAAATCGCCTCGTGGATGCACAAAACAATCAGCGCTTGGCAGAAGCAAGAACTGACTTGGAATTGCAACGACAATTGGATGAACTGAATAAGGATAACTTATTGCGTGAAGACGAATTGCTTAAATTCAAGCAGTTCCTCGCCAACGAACGCATCGTGCGTGAGGCTACAAACGACAGCGAACGCGATGCCGCATTGGAGGAATTGGCACGAACAGGCTTGATTCGCCAAGAAGAAACCATGGCATTGCGTCAAAAACTACAAACGCAAACCTACCAGCGTGCCATGGCATTTGAGATGATGCGCCTGAACGACAGTATCGCTTATGAAAAGGTGCGCATGCAAGGCGAAATAGACAAGGCCGTAACCATGGTGAAATCACAATTGGAGATTGAAGCCTTGCGTGATGACTACGACGATCGCCGTTTCTACAAGGATTTGGAAAAGGACAAGGCTGCAGCCAATGCGGCGTTGGACGTTGAGCAACGTCAGCGCGATATGAACTATGAAGATAAACGTCGTGACGCACAGCTGGAGATGGACAAGCGCAATGCGCAGTACCGTCAGTTCATGGAGATGTACCAAGCCAAGGAACAAGCCAAGCAAGCAGAACGCCGCGACGAAGCTGAACGCGAACGCATGAGATTGGAAATCGAAGCTCGCCGCGAACAAGCACAATTGGATAAGGAAGCCGAAATCGAACGATTGAAGTGGCAGAATACCCAAAATCTTTCAGCTGAACAGATTTGGGCACTCCAAGGCGACGCTGAGGCGGCTAAGGCTTTCGCAGAAAATAAATACAGCCTGGATGCAGAGCGCAGAGCCAACGAACGCGTGGACCGCGAACGCGCCATTAAGGATCAAGCAGAACGAGAAAACAAGGAAATGATGATGCGTATGTTTGAAATGGCGATGAACAGTAATAACGATCGTCAGCGCGAACGCTATGAAGCGCAACGCACTCAGGATATGCTTGACGACAGAAACCGACAGTTGAGCGAACGCGAGGCAACGATTCGTCGCCAGGAAGGACGTATGGACACGGCTTATGATAGAGCCCTGGATTATACGACACGCAACAATGTGCAAGCTGCAGCAAATAATGCTCAGCCACAACCCGTTCAACCCCAACCGCAACCCGTTCAAGCGCCTGTTGCAGAACCTGCTCCAAAGAGCGCATCGTCAACTTGCCCCAATTGTGGCGCAGCGTATGAAATCGGTACCATGTTCTGCGAAGAATGCGGTCAAAAATTACTTTAGTCAACAGACCTTAAGTTAATTGTAAGGATGGAAATTACAGGGAAAATATCAGTTGCTTTTGTGGGCAAAGGAACAAAGTCGGAAGGACAGGCCACCAACCTCACCACGCCTGAAGGCGAAACCTACCGCTTATACACAGCCAACCAACTACCTCAGGACGATGAGTTCCTGATGGCGTTTGACGGACAAACGGTTAAGGCGGTTGGTACATACGAGGCACACGCAAATCTCTTTTGCGTAGAAGAAGTGATGGATGACGCTGGCATGTTGCACACCCCAGCATTCCATAATCCTTTTGAAACATTGAAGCCTTTGTATGTTCAGACGCAGCCTGCGGTGAAAGCGCCCCAAGCCCAACCAACATCGGCGTTGTTTAAGAAGATGATGAAGCAGGCACGAAAGCAAATAAAGAACAGGATGTGAGGCTTTCGGCTTGTTATGAGCATTGAATGAACGCCTTACTTTTTAGATCACAAATTTTAATCAGAGAAAAACAAAGATATGGCAGAAAAGATATTTTGCACAGAATGCGGTAAGGAAATGGATCCCTCTTCTGCATTTTGTACCAACTGCGGGGCAACGCTGACAAAGCCCCAGGCACAAGAACAGAATGTTATGGCTGGTGGCAATGCCGCGGCTATCGCTTCGCATGAAGATTTGGGCGATGATGCCATGGCCAACAACAATGTGATGGGAAGCATCAATAAAACCACAACGCACACCTCCAACACTGCTATCGACAACAGTTCGGTCGATAATTCAGTGTCGAGCACAACGTCGAATGTCAACAACACAGTGACTTCAACCGACAATTCAACGGTGCACAACAACACCACCATTGTTATGGGCGGTAAGGACGAACCCGAGTTCTGCGAAGTGTGTGGTAATCCCTTTGAGGGCAAACATGCCCGTTGCCCCCAATGTGGCAAGCGCATTTGCTTTAACTGCAAGGTGAAAGGCAAGAACCGCTGCACGACGTGCGAGAAGAAAGCTGTGGCAGAGTATCGCATGGCTTATCAGGAATTGTTCTATGCCTCAAATGGCCATATCGGCGATGCTGCACGACGCATGATGAACCGCAAGGCACAGGAACTTGAGGTGGAAGATCATCAAAAAGCTATTGAAGCTGAATTTGCGCCTGCGGTGAACCCCACACCGCCAGTAAAGCCAACGCCCTCAGCCACACAAACCCAAACGCCAGCACCCAAGGCGAAGCCCGAAGAACCCAAGCAAGCAGCAAAGGGCGTGGGTAGCCTGCGTATGAATGAACCTATTGCACCGCCTGCCGCAAGCAAGAGCGGTGGTGGCGCTGGCGCAGGAATGATTGGTGGTATTATTGGTGCCGTTGTGGTTTTGGGCGCCATTGCCTTCTTTATGTTCAGTGCAGGAGAAGATAAGGCCCAGGAAGCACAACCCGCGCAGACAGAAGTGCCAGCAAAGGTGGAAACAACCACGACAACCGTGAAGCAGGACGCTGCACCCGCTCCCGCTCCCGCAAAAAAGGAAGAGGCAAAGCCTGCGGCGGAAAAAGCTCAGGAGCCCGCTGCGCCTAAGAAAGACGTGAACTTTGAATTAGGCATGAAGGCTTATGAAGCAGAAGAAGGGTTAGACGCTGTCAAGAAGTTTACTGCATCAGGTAGCGCCGACGCTAACTATATGTTGGGCATTATTTACGAACAAGGCTGTGGCACTGTGGCGAAGAATGCCATGAAGGCCCGTCAATATTTCAAGAAAGCTGCCGGAATGGGGCACGCTGAAGCAAAAGCGAAGTTGTAAACGACGAGAAAATAAAATGATCGTGTATGTGAAAAGCAAAGATTGAAGCCGAGTCATCTTTTTAGATGCCTCTTGCACGATGCTTTTGCGTTCAATACCTATCCTAATTAAATAGAATATGAAGAATAAATTTTTACGAGCAGCCCTGTTTGGCATAATGACTTTATGCACAGCCCTGGTTGCAGCACCTTCATTGATGGCGCAAAAGCCCAGAATGCTGATTAAAGAATTTGTGAAAGCTGATAGTGTTTCGGTCGACGACTTTAAAAAGATAAAGGCCGCTGTCATTAGTGCTTTTAATGAGACGCAACGTTTTGAACTCTATGATGAAGCAACACAGAAAGCACTCTTTCAGGAAGTGATGGACCGCGAAAGCGATTTGGCCATGAACGACTCAGTTGCACGCAATGAGTTGATCGTCAGAAAATCGAACAACTTGATCTTGGAAGGTCAAGTAACGGCTTGCAAGGTGCATGAAAAAGTCAGTGGCGACAAGAAGAAATACACCTGCGTACTGACCTACAGCGTTACGATTTCCGACGTGAAAACTATGACCACTGTGGCATCAAAGAAATTCAACCATGCCCCCACAGAAATCGGTGGCGACGTGGGTAAGTTCCTTGACGAATCCAAAAGTTATGAGTCGGCAAAGTCTAAGACGATTCAAGCCATTTCAGGCGACATTAAGTATTTTGTGACTGATGAATTCGCTCTTGAGGGCGAAGTCTATGCTGAGGATTTTGTCATCAAAAAGAAAAAACTCACGCATTGCTACATTGATTTAGGTACTATGCATGGCGCCAAGAATGGCGATAACTTCACCATCTATGAAGTTAAAAGACGTGTGGGTAAATTGATCGAAACAGAGATCGGACGCCTTGAAATCATTGAAGCGTCGGAGGACGTGTCCTATTGTGAAGTCGAATCTGGCGAACAACGCGTCAAGCAGGCCATGGATCGCTATATGGAAGATGCCATGAGCGATGAAAACACACCGAAATTAAAAGTTGTTCAGACAAGAGCTCCCTTGTTGCAGAATGTCGTGGACGATTTGTTTAAAGGCTTTGGCTTTAAAAAATGAAAATAAACGCATCAAGAAAATCCATGCTTTTGATGATGTTCAGCCTATGCGTTTGTGCCAAACTATTTTGAAGGGCACCATGAGCGTACAATAAAAAACAGGTTGCTTAACCTCCAAACTCTTATAACTCCAGAATTTTATGAAAAAGATTTTAACCATTGTGCTATTCATGTTTGCAGTCGCAGGCGCTAAGGCACAAGAATATCTTGAAATAGTAAGCCTCGAATCCGAAAGCGGCATTAATGCTACATTCGTGACTTCGGGCGTTGCCGATGAAAAGAAAGCTGTGGAAGAAAATGCCATAAAGTCGTTGTTCCACACGTTGATGTTTACAGGCGTGGAAGGCGTAAATGATGGTTCACCCTTGGTGTATAATGAAACCCCGGCATATACCAATTCGTTTTTTAACAGCGCTTCGCGTTATGTGGCCTATGTCATCTCTTCTGAGGAAGCTGCGAAACCCAAGAAGATTGCGGGCAAGTACCAGGGTTCTTACAAGGTGACCGTGCGTCTTCGCCAATTAATCAACGACGTAAAGAAAAACACCGGTGGCAATAAGAAGGTCGAAACGCCTCCCACAGCCATCTCAAATCCTAAAATCATCGTTGTGCCCTACACTAAGGACGGCGAAAGCTATACAGCCGTGCTGGAGCACGACCGCGATTTGCGCGTGGCAGTATCGGAAGTTCAAAAGGGTTTTGAAAATCTGAACATCGAAACCGAAAATATCATGTCGAGCGGCAAGAGCGCCAACCGACGTTCGCTTTACGAAGAGTCGGCCGACGCTGCAGATTCCAACAACAAACAACTGCTCATGAGTTCAGATGCCGATGTTTATGTCGTGGTTGATTTAAAGAAAAACATCAGCGCCAATGGCTCAAGCGTTTCGGTCATCATGACGGCCTATGAAACCGCCACCGATAATATCTGGGGTTCGGAAAACAGCTGGACCAATCGTTTTCAAACCACTGACGTTGGTCGCCTCTGTGCCTATGCCGTGAAGGATTACCTCCCTGCTTTCCTTAAGCAAATCCAAAAGAACTTCAACGAGCCCGCCAGCGGCGTGATTCAGTTCTCAGTGCGCAATGGCTCTATGGTCACGATGCGCGACCGCTGCAACAATGGTCGTCGCTTGTCCGACGTTATTCAAGAGTGGTTGGACGATAATGCCCACAACGGCGAATACCACAGCCAGGGCATTGTGGCTGAGTCGGCCGTGTTCGACGATGTGCTTATCCCCCGCCTCGACGAACGTGGTAAGCGCATGAATGCCGAAAAATTCGCGGGTCGTTTGTGCGACGCCCTCTATAAAGTAGGGGTGGAAACCGAATTTGTGACCGAAGGCAACAATATGATGATTACCATCGTGTCCATCCAATAATCAAAAACAAAAAAACGTCATGAAGATGAAACAATCGCTTAAAAATTATTTAAGGGCTTTATGGATTGGGATCTTTGTGTTTCACGCCTCAATAATTAAAGCCCAGGCACCCGAATGGGTTGAGCAACGCCCCGTGTCCAGCAAAGCCTACATCGGCATCGGTATGGCGAAGTTGTCCGACGATAATTATATGCAGGTGGCAGCGCAAAACGCCTTGGCCGACATCGCCGCGCAGATCTCAACGAAAGTCGAGAACGAATCCTTCCTGCACACGGTGGACGTGGATGGCAATTCGCGCCAACTCTTTGAAGAAACCATCGTCAACAGCATGACGGCATGGATCGAAGGCGCTGAAATCCAGGATAGCTATAAGGGCGCAGATAAGTATTACGTGTACTATACGCTCGACAAGAAACTCTATGCCAAGAACGCTGAAAAGCAACGCACCGCCGTTCTGACCAAGGCAGCCGACTTCCTGGTAAAGGGTCGTGCCGCAGAGGAGAACGTGAACCTAACGCAAGCCCTGCATCTTTACGGTAAAGGCTTGGATGCGGTCGAACCATGGTTGTTTATGAATCTCACAACGACCATCGAGGGGCAGCATGTCGATGTGCCTGCCGAGCTCTTCGACGCTTATATCAACGTGTTCAGCGGTCTGGCCATCACGACCAACGAGGCAAACATCAGTGGCGAAGTCTTTAAGCCCGTGGCAAAGCCCATTGCTGCCTGCTTATCAAGAAACGATGTGGTCATTCCTAACGTAAAACTCAAAGCCGCGTTCGTGACCGGTAGTGGCGCTATCTCGCCAGCCATCGAAACCGACTTCAACGGCACCTCAGAGTTTTACATCACCAACATCACCTCCAAGCAGCAGGTTCAGGAAATCCGCATCACCATCGACGACAGTTTTATGGACGGTCTCCCCAAAGCCTATCGCAAACTCCTGCAAACGCAAACGTGGCCCTCGGCAAAAGTCGTGCTCACCTTGGCAGCACAACCCAAGACAGCCTACCTTTACCTCAATGAGCAAAACGACCTTGAAGGTATTGAGCGCTACCTGGGCAAGATCGTTTCCAACGACCACTTCACCCTTATTGAGGATCCCGATGCAGCCGATTGCTTCATTGACCTCTCCTCAAAGATTGATATGGGCGAGGTTGTGAAAGGCAAATACGACCTCAACACCTGCTATTGTACCGTTGTGATGAAGGTGTACAACAACAAAACGCAAGCCCTCCTGCTCGATTACTCCGAAGAGCAAGTCAAGGTGCTCGTGCCCACCAACAAGACGGCAGAGGAAACCATGAAGATGTGCATCAACGAAGTGATGAAGCGCGTGAAGCGCAATTTCCCAAAGCAACTTGAGAAGTTAAACACCATGTTTTAAAGGCACGATGCCAATGTATTAATGATGGGGCCCATCTTCTATAGTCCACAAAAAGAAGTTGTCACGTTGCCATAATAAACAAACATGGAACATTCGTAGAACCCACCCATAAAAAACTAAAGCCAACAAAAGCGAAGCAACTTGTTTTTTATGGCACTAAAACCTTAAAACGATGAAAAAGATTTTATTTTGGGCACTTTCACTAACGCTGTTAATGGGAGTCGCAGGTTGCGCAACAAATAAAGTAGCCAAGAGCAAGGAAAAAACATTCGTTATGCCATGCAGCGAATACGTCAAACCCGAAGGCGCACTCAGCGCTTGGGCTTCAGGCACATCGGACGACCAGTCAACGGCACGCAAGAAAGCCATGGCTGCCGCATCAGCGCAGATCGCCGCGCAAATCGCCAAGACCGTTGAAACCACCACCGAAGATTACGCTGCAGCCCTCAAGGATGCCGACTCAAACATCTCAAAGTCATTGCTCATTGAAAAGAGCAAGATCCTTGTGAGCCAAACCATCAAAGGTGCAACCATCGTGTGCGACCAATGGCATAAAGCCGACGATGGCAAGTACACCAACTACATCGTCATGGAACTCCAAGGCACAGATTTCCTCGAAATGATTTATCAAACGCTCACCAAGCAAGAGAACGAAGCGTTTAATAAAGCCCTCCTGGAAAAAATATTCCTTGAGAATTTAAAATAAAAAAAATGGAGTAGGGGACAGCGTTCTCCTACTCCATTTTCTGTATCAAGGACCTTGCTTTGTGGGGTTTAACGTGTAAAATATCTACGCGTTAGCCTTGCGGTAAGGGAAATGTTTTCTATTTTTGCAAAATAAAAAAATGCGTGTTGAAAAGATGCGTGTTGGGGCAGGCTGTTGGTGCGGCGTTCTTCGCCGTGGTTTAGGCGCCTTGTGCGCATGCGCTTTCCCTCCTCGTTTTTTTATGGCACTGAACACACAACAAAAACTTTCAAGACTATGGCAGATCATTTATATATATTTGACACGACATTACGTGATGGCGAACAGGTTCCAGGTTGCCAGCTGAATACGATAGAGAAGATTCAGGTGGCGCGTCAGTTGGAAGCCTTGGGCGTGGATGTTATTGAGGCAGGATTCCCTGTGTCGAGTCCTGGCGATTTCAATAGTGTGATTGAAATTTCAAAGGCTGTGACGTGGCCTACGATTTGCGCACTGACACGCGCTGTGGAGAAAGACATTGACTGCGCTGCCGAGGCGTTGGCTTACGCCAAGCATAAGCGCATTCATACAGGTATCGGTACGAGCGACCTGCACATAAAATATAAGTTCAACTCCAATCGCGATGAGATTATTGAGCGCGCTGTGCGTGCGGTGAAGTATGCTAAGCGCTATGTGGAGGACGTTGAATTTTATGCCGAAGACGCTGGGCGCACCGACAATGAATATTTGGCGCGCGTGCTTGAGGCGGTGATCAAAGCTGGGGCGACGGTGGTGAACATCCCCGACACAACGGGCTATTGCCTGCCCCATGAATACGGACAGAAAATTAAATACCTCAAGGAACACGTGGATGGCATTGACAACGTGATTATTTCAACCCACTGCCACAACGATCTGGGTATGGCCACGGCGTGTACGCTCGAGGGCGTGATAAACGGGGCACGCCAGGTGGAAGTGACGATCAACGGCATTGGAGAGCGCGCGGGAAACACCAGCGCTGAAGAGATTGCTATGATCCTGAAGTGCCACCACGATTTAAATATCACAACGAACATCAACACGCAGAAGATCTGCGCAACGAGTCGCTTGATCTCATCGCTCATGAACATGCCCGTACAGCCCAATAAGGCGATTGTGGGGCGTAATGCTTTTGCGCATTCGTCGGGCATTCATCAGGATGGTATCTTAAAGCATGTTGAGACCTATGAGATTATAAACCCTAAGGATGTGGGCATTGATGAAAATTCAATTATCCTGACGGCCCGTTCGGGTCATGCTGCGCTCAAACACCGCCTGGAGATACTGGGTGTGGATGTGGACGACGATAAGCTTCATGCTATCTACGAAAATTTCTTGGCGCTGGCCGACAAGAAGAAGGAGGTGACGGACGACGATGTGCTGGTGTTAGCGGGCGAGGAACGCAAGAACTCGCATGCCATTAAATTGGACTATCTGCAGGTGACCAGCGGACAGGGCGTGCGCCCCGTGGCTGCCGTAACGCTGGACATTGCAGGCGAGAAATTCTCGAGTGCAGCAGACGGCAACGGTCCTGTAGATGCCGCCATCAATGCGATACGCAAAATTATTCACCGACAGATCATTGTGAAGGAATTTACTATCCAGGCCAACAGTCGTGGTTCGAACGATATAGGCAAGGTGCACATGCAAGTGGAATACAATGGGCACATTTATTACGGTTTTGGTGCAAACACCGATATCATTGCGGCAAGTGCTGAAGCCTATGTGGATTGTATTAACAAGTTTAAAAAGTAAACCCTCAGCTCCAGAATAAAAAAACGACGTGCGTTTAAGGCGCTATGTTTTTACGCTCAACGATAAAACCATGAATACGCTTTTTGATAAAATATGGGATGCCCACGTGGTGCAGCAAATCACGGAGGGCCCTACGCAACTTTACATTGATCGTTTGTATTGCCATGAGGTGACTAGCCCGCAAGCCTTTGCTGCATTGCGCGGGCGTGGCATTCAGTGCTTTCGCCCCGAGCGCATCATCTGCATGCCCGACCACAATACGCCCACGCATGATCAGGATAAGACGATTGCTGACCCCGTGTCGCGCAAGCAGGTGGATGCCCTGGCACAAAATGCCAAGGACTTCGGTTTGACGCATTTTGGCATGATGCACCCCAATAACGGGATTATTCACGTTGTGGGTCCAGAGCAGGGGTTGTCGTTGCCAGGTATGACCATCGTGTGTGGCGATTCGCACACCAGCACGCATGGCGCTTTGGGGGCGGTGGCCTTCGGTGTGGGCACGTCGGAAGTGGAAATGGTATTGGCTTCGCAGTGCGTCCTTCAAACTAAACCCAAAAGTATGCGTATTACTGTTGAGGGTTCGTTGGGGGCAGGCGTCACCGCCAAGGATCTTGCCCTTTATATCATGAGCCGCATTTCAACCAGTGGCGCAACAGGCTATTTTGTGGAATATGCCGGACAGGCGGTGCGTGAACTCTCGATGGAGGGCCGACTGACGCTGTGCAACCTCTCGATTGAAATGGGGGCGCGTGGTGGGTTCGTGGCGCCCGATAAAGTGACGTTTGATTATTTAAAACATCGCCCGTATGCCCCAAAGGGTGAGGCCTGGGACGAGGCTGTGGCGCGATGGCGGCAATTGCGCAGCGATGACGACGCCGTGTTCGACAAGGAAGTGACGATCGACGCAACCGATATTGAACCTATGATTACTTACGGCACAAATCCTGGAATGGGCATGGGCATCACCCAGACGATTCTTGAAGCCAAGACCGCTTCTGATGAGAAGGCGCTGGCGTACATGCAATTCAAGGCTGGCGAAAAGATGCTTGGTAAACCGGTTGATTACGTGTTCTTAGGAGCATGCACCAACGGACGCATTGAAGATTTCCGAGCGTTTGCCTCGGTGGTGAAAGGTCGCCGGAAGGCGGACCACGTTGTGGCTTGGCTGGTACCCGGTTCGTGGAAGGTGGTAGAACAAATCAAAGCCGAAGGTCTTGACCAGGTGTTGCTAGACGCAGGTTTTGAGATACGTCAGCCCGGTTGCTCGGCATGCTTGGGTATGAACGACGACAAGGTGCCCGCGGGTAAGCTCGTGGTGTCAACAAGCAATAGAAATTTCGAGGGCCGTCAAGGTCCAGGTGCGCGTACTTGCCTGGCCAGTCCGCTCGTGGCTGCCGCAGCAGCCGTGTGCGGCGTGATTGCTGATCCGCGCAACTTCCTTTAGTTAGATACAGAGTACAACTGCTATGCGGATTTGAACTATTATTAGCGTGTCATTTGGGTTATAGACTTGCGCGACCTTCAGTTCGTGTTCAAAGAAAAGAAATTCTGTGTAATAGCAAATGTGCAAAAGTTAGGAAAACTAAACCGCATGGCTGTTGTTAGGTGTACTCTGTCTCATCTGTCTTTCAATTTTGAACATCCTGCCTAAAAGAGTGAAAGCAATTGTAAAATATTGAAGAACAATGCTTTTGCCCATTCAGGGCGGAATCCTGCACCGTCCATAAACCCAGGGCGTTGCCCTGGGCTGGGTGCTTATTGGCCCTTCAGGCCGTTACTCCTCAACAACAGTTTGCTGGATAGCAATAATTGTAAATGAGATAGGACTGTTGATTGACGACGGGCCGACACGGAATG
>JAZKYK010000051.1:0-15146 GCA_045612125.1 Alloprevotella sp. | reverse complement strand
CTCAAAGCCCCCTTTTTTCGTGTCAAAAGGATCAAAAATATTGCGAAATTTGGTTTGATGTCGTTAAAATTTGGTTTGATGTAGTAAAAATTTGGTCCGACTTAGGAAAAATTTCCCGCCGAGTCGTTCGCCGAAGGTCCGATTTTGACCCCTCGAAGCGCGTTTAACTTTTTTCTATAAACTTTAACAATGTGACAAAATGATATTTTTCACTTTTTGAAAAAAAGTTGAAATTTGGCGAAAAACGGTCAGATTTTGTGACAAAATGGGGAGAAGAGCCTTCGGCTCGTTAAGAGGTTAGGAGAGTTTAGAGTTTAGAGATGAGAGTTTAGAGATGAGAGATGAGAGTTTAGAGGGCCCTGTCCTGTTGTTGGGGCACGCCCTTCGGGGTGCATCAATGGGGTGGTGATGGAGCCGGGGGTATTCGCTGCACTCAAACTCCCCGGTTACAGAGCGGAGATACCTTCGGCATCTTGCCGTGCGGAATGGGTTCACGGGACGGCAGTTGTTCGCTGTACTCTGTGCTATCCTCTCCCCAAAGAGGCAAAGCCTCTAACTCCTCTAAACTCTAAACTTTCAACTCTCAACTTTCAAAAAGTACTTTGTTCTCCGTACAGTATGAAAAGCAAGTAGGGACGCAATCAATTTGCGTCCCTACTTGTTAATTGTATATGAGGCAGGTGTGTTGATTGACGACGGGCCGACACGGGGATCGGTCACTACATCGCTCAACTGATTATTTCACCGTTATTTATGTCTGTAGCTCAATTCTTTTTCTAAATCTTCGATGGATATGCCCATCTGCTCGCAGAGCACGATGAAGTGGTAGATGAAGTCGCACGCCTCATAGGTGAATCGGCGTTTGTTTCCGCTCACGGCTTCCACGGCTGCTTCGACGGCCTCTTCGCCCACTTTCTGCGCGATGGTTTTCACACCCTTGATGAATAGGCGGGTGGTGTATGAATCGTCGGGCATGGTGTCGTGACGCTTATGGATGAATGCTGCTAAGTTACGTATGAATCCTTCTTCCTCAGGCGTATCAAAGCAAGAGGGGGTGCCTCTGTGGCATGTGGGGCCAATGGGGTTTGCTTTGATGAGAAGGGTGTCGGCATCGCAATCCATGTACATGTCAACCACTTCAAGGAAATGACCTGAAGTCTCGCCTTTGGTCCAAAGGCATTGACGCGTACGGCTGTAGAAGGTGACACGCTTTTCTGCTTGGGTGCGCTGAAAGGCTTCTTCGTTCATATAGCCCAGCATTAACACTTTAAGTGTTGTGGCGTGCTGAATGATTACAGGCAGCAGTCCGTCGGGGCATTTTGATAAATTGAAATCTGAAAAAAGCATATAAGAATAATGGCTCTATAAAAAAGTCGTTTGTGTGTGCTGGTAGCATTCGGGGCAATGCTCGCTAAATTCTTACGGCAATGCCCTGTTGCTGGAGTTGTGCTTTAAGTTGAGCGATGGTGATTTCGTTGTAGTGGAAGATGCTTGCTGCAAGCGCTGCATCGGCACGACCTTTTGAAAGCACATCGGCAATGTGTTGCGCATGGCCTGCTCCGCCGCTGGCGATGATGGGTATCTGAAGGGATGCGGCAAGTGCGGCATAGGTGTCGCAGGGGTAGCCCGCCTTCGTGCCATCGTGGTTCATGGATGTGAACAGAATTTCGCCGGCGCCTCTGTTCTCAGCCTCCTTGGCCCATGAAAAGAGTTCGCGATCGGTTTCGCATTTACCGCCATGCGTGGTGGCGTGCCAAAGTCCGTCCTTTTCGGATAAGCGGGCATCGATGGCCACAACCACAAATTGGCTGCCATAGCGTGAGGCAATTTGGTTGATGAGTTCAGGATTGCGTATGGCTGCGCTGTTGATGCTGATTTTGTCGGCACCAGCGTCGAGCAATCGTGCGGCATCGTCGATTGTTGTGATACCTCCGCCCACGGTGAACGGTATGTTGATGTTGTCGGAGATGCGTTCAACAAGGTGTGTGAATGTGGTGCGTGCCTCTTGCGTAGCACTAATATCCAGGTAAACCAACTCGTCGGCACCTGCCTCTGCATAGTATTTGCCTAAACTGACGGCATCGCCCACGTCGGTGAGGTGTTCAAAATTGATGCCTTTCACGGTGCGCCCGTCCTTTACGTCCAAGCAGGGTATGATTCGTTTTGTAAGCATGGTTGTTTGAAATTCTGAAGAGGGTGTGTCAAAATGCATTTTTTTTGGCACATCCTCCTTAGTCGTATAAGAATGTATGAAATTCAGGGGCACATCATTAATTTCTTGATGATGTTATAAATTTCTCAATGTCCTTCAAGCTAATCTTTCCTTCATAAATGGCTTTTCCGATGATGACTTTACGCAGGTTGAGGTCGTTCAGCTTCTTGACGTCGTCCATTGACGATAAGCCTCCAGAAACGGTGAAGTCAATGTCGGGGTATTGTCCCTGAAGTTGCGTGTAAAGGTCGAACGAAGGTCCTTCAAGCATACCATCGCGTGAGATGTCGGTGCAGATCACTTGATTCAGTTTGTGAGGCACGAAGTAGTCAATGAGTGTCTGGATTGAGATTTCTGTGCTTTCTTGCCATCCGTTGACCGCAATTTTGCCGTTCAAGGCATCGGCGCCAAGAATCATGCGCTCGGGGCTGAACTGATGAATCCATGCGGCAAAGAGTTCTGGTTGCTTGGCTGCAATGCTGCCCACAATGGCGTATGACGCTCCGCTGTCGAACACTTGCTTGACAGAGGCTTCGCTTTTGAGTCCGCCGCCCCATTCAATCGTTGCCCCGCCGATGTTGGCTATTTGTTCAAGGGTCGCCAGGTTCTTGGGTTGTGAAGCTTTGGCACCATCCAGGTCAACCACATGAATGCGCTTCACGCCAGCATCTATAAACCGCTTGACCATATCGGCAGGGTTGGCTTCGTATGTGGTTTGGCAAGCGTAGTCGCCTTGTGAGAGACGCACGCAGCGTCCTTCTATAATATCGATGGCAGGAATGATTTCAATCATAGTCAATTAAAAAAGAAATTCTGTGTAATAGCAAATGCGCTGAAAGTAATGAACCTTCAAACAGCATGGTAGTTGTGCTCTGTACTTTGTACTCTAAGCTCTCAATTCTCCTAACCTCTTAACGAGGCGTAGCCTCCTCTTAACCTCTTAACGGACCGAAGGCTCTTCTCTAAACTCTCTTCTCTAAACTCTCAACTCTCCTCTCTACTAAAAAAGTTAAATGCGCAGAAAGTTTTTGAGAATGCGTTCGCCTGTGTCGCCACTTTTCTCGGGGTGGAATTGTGTGCCGTAGAAATTTTCGTATTTCAAGGCGCCACTGAACATTAATCCATGTTGGGTGGTGGCAATCGTGTCTTGACACAATTCAGGATAGTATGAGTGAACGTAGTAAACATGTTCGCCGCCACGAATATCTTTCATGAGTTTTGATTCAAGGTTGTGGATGCTGTTCCAGCCCATGTGGGGCACTTTCTCGGTGCTGTTGCTGGGAAAACGGCGCACGTTGGTGTCGAAAATGCCCAAGCAATCGACGTCGCCTTCTTCTGAATGCAGACACATCACCTGCATGCCAACGCAAATGCCGAGAACGGGCTGGCGCAGATTTTTAATGACCTCGGTGAGTTGGGCTTGGTGCAGGTTGTGCATGGCTTCAGCGGCATTGCCCACACCAGGTAGCAAAACGCGGTCGGCGCGTCGTATGATTTCGGGGTCGGCAGTCACGCAGAATTCGGCACCCAATCGTTTAAGTGCGTTTTCAACAGAGCGCAGGTTGCCCATTTTGTAATCAATTATTGCGATCATAAGATTCCTTTACTTGAGGGGAGTTCATAGGTAAAAACATTGCGTCGGATCGCCATGCGGAGTGCGCGTGCGAACGCTTTGAAGATGCTTTCAGCCAGGTGGTGGTTGTTTTCGCCCTTAGCGACGATGTGCATGTTGCACTGCATGGTGGCGCACAGAGATTGGAAGAAATGCTTGAACATCTCGGTGGGGGTGTCGCCCACGTATTCGCGGGTGAAGTTAACGTCCCATTTAAAGTCAATGCGTCCGCCAAGATCCATCAGTACCATGGCATCGCATTCGTCCATAGGCAATACGAAGCCATAACGGTCAATACCTCTTTTTGCACCCAGGGCTTTTCGGAGCGCTTCGCCGAGAGCCAATGCCACGTCCTCCATGGTGTGGTGCTCGTCAACTTCCAAATCGCCATTGCAGGTGGCGGTTAGTGATACGCCCGAATGATGTGGGATTTGCGTGAGCATGTGGTCGAAGAATTTCAAACCGGTTGAAATGTTATTTTCGCCACGTCCATCCAAGTCCAAGTCAATGTAGATGTTGGTTTCTGCCGTTTTTCGTGCCACAATCGCTCTGCGCTCTGTGGCACGCAAGAATTCAGCAATCGCCTGCCAGTCGGTGGTTTTAAGGGCTACGTGTGGCTCTAAATCAGAGGGCACGACCGCCGTTTGAGGCTGGATGAGAATGCCTTTAGCACCAAGGTTTTTGGCGAGTTGGATATCTGTGAAGCGGTCGCCAATGACAAAACATGCCGCCAAATCATAATCTCCACTGAGGTATTTGCCGAGCATGCCTGTGCCAGGCTTTCGGGTTGGTGCATTCTCGTGGGGGAAGGTGCGGTCAATGAGTTCGTCATCAAATGTGATGCCTTCGCCAGCTAAAGTGGCAAGCATCTTATTGTGAGCGGGGTAGAAGGTGTGTTCAGGAAAGCTATCTGTTCCCAGTCCATCCTGATTACTCACCATGACCAGTTCATAATCCAAAGAAGTTATGGAGCGCAAGGCGGAGATGACCCCTGGCAGGAATTCCAACTTCTCGAGAGAGTCGATTTGTTCGTCTTCGGGTTCCTTGATGATTGTGCCGTCGCGGTCAATAAATATGGCTTTTTTGAGACACATGGTGTTTTTGTGTTGTTATTGATATTCTTTAAGTAGGTTAATAACCCTTTGATTTTCTTGAGGTGTGCCAATCGTGATTCTGAGGCATCCTTCGCATCCTGCAATGCGGTTTCTGTTTCTAACGATCACGCCGTGATGCACTAAATAGTCGTAAATGGCATCGGGATCGGTGACTTGAACCAAAAAGAAATTGGCATCGGAGGGATAAACGCGCTTCACGCAACTCAGCGTGGCGAATTCCGTCATGAGCCATTCACGTTGGGCGCAAAGTTCTTCTACCTGAGCCTTGACGCCTTGCTCAATGCGCCTGATGACTTCGGCTTGCGTGGGACCGTTAACATTGTAAGGGTATTTCACCTTGCTAAAGCACTCCGCAATTTCGGGGGCGCAGAATGCCATGCCTAAGCGCAAGCCCGCCATGCCCCATGCCTTGGAGAAGGTTTGAAGCACAATTACGTTGGGGTGCTTGTCTAAAACCGAC
Organism: Alloprevotella sp.; assembly: GCA_045612125.1. Classification (GTDB taxonomy): domain Bacteria; phylum Bacteroidota; class Bacteroidia; order Bacteroidales; family Bacteroidaceae; genus Alloprevotella. The sequence continues at coordinate 9,747 of JAZKYK010000051.1, read as the reverse complement.
AACATACTGCTTTTCGGTGAAAAATCAACGTATGCCTCGTCAACGACAACGATGCCCTTAAAAGAATCAGCCAAGCGTTCAAGATCGGCAAGCGCAAAGGCATTGCCCGTGGGGTTGTTGGGTGAACAAACCCAAATCACCTTGGTGTGGGCGTCGGCAGCGCCAATAAGTTCGGGAATCGGCAGTTCATAGTTTTCGCCCAACATCACTTCGCGCAAGGCGATGTTATTTGTGGCTGCAGCCACCTTGTAAACACCGTAAGTGGGGGCAATGGTTAAGACATGATCAACGCCGGGTTCGCAAAAAATTCTAAACACGAGGTCGATGGCTTCATCGCTTCCTGCACCGCCCACAAAGATTTGATTTGCGGGAATACCCTTGAGTGCACTGATGTGCTGCTTGAGTTGTTTTTGATGGGGGTCGGGGTAGCGGTTCACGCCGTTGTCGTAAGGACTTTCATTGGCGTCGAGCCACACCGAGATATCGCCACCTTTAAACTCATCTCTTGCGGTAGAGTAGGGGGTGAGTGCAAGTATGTTTGGACGTACGTATTGTAATGGGGAAGTCATAAGTGATATTCGAAGGGAAGGTCTGTGTCTTATGAGATAAAGACTGACGCAGAGGTTTATTTTCTTAATCGTATGGTGACGGCAGCGGCGTGGGCATCCAACCCTTCGGCAATAGCCATAGCTGTGATGGTGGGTGCAAGGGCTTTTAGACCTTCTTCTGTCAGTTCTTGATAGGTTATCTTACGCATGTAACTGTCGAGGTTCACACCGCTGAATGAGCGTGCCCATCTTGATGTGGGCAGAGTGTGGTTGGTGCCTGAGGCATAGTCGCCAGCGCTTTCGGGCGAGTAATTGCCGATAAACACACTGCCGGCTGCTGTGATTTGCTTCGCGATGTCCCAGGGATCTTCCATGGAAATAATCAAGTGCTCAGCCGCATAGCAATTGGCAAAGCTAATCATTTCCTGGCGGGTTGACAACACGATGATTCGGCTGTGTGAGAGCGATTGCTCAACCGATGAGGTTCGTGATAAGAGCTTGGCTTGCTGCGCAATGGCTTGCTCTACAGCCTTTGCAAAGTCGGCAGAATCACACACCAACATGGCTTGACTGTCGGCACCGTGCTCTGCTTGTGAAAGCATGTCGGCAGCCACAAACTCAGCATGTGCTGTGGCATCGGCCATTACCAGCACTTCGCTTGGTCCTGCAGGCATGTCGATCGCCACGTTGTTGGTGACAAATTGCTTGGCTTTAGTCACATATCGATTGCCGGGGCCAAAGATCTTATCCACCTTAGGCACACTATCTGTGCCATAGGCCATGGCAGCAATGGCTTGTGCACCGCCAACGCGGAAAATGGATTTTACACCACATCGCTGCGCAGCATATACAATCTCGGGGGCAATCTTGCCGTCCTTGCCTTGCGGAGTGCACATCACGATCTCCTGGCAACCCGCAATCTGTGCGGGAAGCGCTAACATTAATACCGTTGAAAAAAGTGGGGCTCCACCACCAGGAATATACAAACCTACACGCTGGATGGGCACGCAACGCTGCATGCATCGCACACCTTCCTGAGTGTAAATATCAACGCCCTCAGTTCGCTGGGCACTGTGGAATTTGGTGATGTTTTGAATGGCTACTTCAATGGCTTGTTTAACCTCTGCACTGACGCAAGCTTCAGCGTCTTGGATTTCAGCGTCTGAAAGCATCAGTGACGTTAAAGTCGTACCATCGAATAATTGAGCGTAGTGACGTAATGCCTCATCTCCTTTTTCGCGAACATGGTTCACGATGTCCATTACACGGTCAGCAATCGCATCGTCGTTAGGCGTATTACGTTCACAAATTTCTTCCCACATTTCTGGGGTGGGGTTATATAGGGTTTGCATAATTCATTAATTATAGGTGGAACTATGGCGCAGCCGTTTATCGGATCATGTTTTCAAGGGCAACAACCAAAATGCCTTCTGCCCCTAATGCCTTTAATTGTTCAATGCGTTCCCAGATTTCGCGTTCGGGAATCACCACGTGTAAGGAGCACCAGCCTTCAGCTGCTAAAGGCACAACCGTTGGGCTTCGCATGCCAGGGATTAAGGCTACGGCTTCGTCTAATTTATTGTAGGGCAAGTTGAGCAACACGTACTTCATGCCTCTACTTTCAATGATGGCACCCAGGCGGAATTTAAGTTTCTCTAAATCGGCCAGTTTTTCTTCGTCTAAATCGTTTCTGGCAATAAGAATGGCTTCTGACTGAAACACTTGTTCAACTTCAACCAAACCATTCTGCACCAAAGTGCTACCAGAAGAAACGATGTCGAAGATGCCATCTGCCATCCCTACTGCAGGGGCTATTTCTACCGAACCCGCCATTTCGTGGATGTGGGCATTAACCTTCTGATCTTGAAAATACTCAGTGAGAATCTTGGGGTAAGATGTGGCAATGCGCTTGCCTTCAAACCATTGAGGGCCCGTATATGCAGCGTCGCGAGGCACTGCTAATGAAATACGACATCCGCCAAATCCTAAGCGCATCAACTCGTTTACGTCTTGAGCCTTTTCGGCTACTTCGTTGAGGCCAACAATGCCCACGTCTGCCACGCCCATGGCTACAGCCTGGGGAATATCGTCGTCTCTAAGGTATAGAATTTCAATGGGGAATTCAGAGGCACGTGCCAATAATTTACGTTTGCTCGTTGCAACGTTGATACCGGCATCTTTTAAAAGAGCGATACTTTCTTCATTCAAGCGTCCTTTCGCTTGTACTGCCATTCGTAACATATATATATTATGTATAGTTAAGTGTTAAGGTCGTTTAGTTTAGTAAAGCGTTCTTTCAAGAAGTAATAAGAAGAACGCGGGCGTTGTGTGTGTCGCCTGATAGATGTTGCTAATAATGCAACGTTTGCAAAAATAATAAATCACTTTGAATATGTATGTAGTAAGGACTTACAATTTCAAAAAAAATAGCATTTTACGCCATGAGGGTTCTAAAAACGGCTTTTTCTGAATCTTTTACAGCGTTTAAACTCTATTAGTTTCCGCAGATATGATAAGTCCCGGCCTTGAAACAGTACTCTGTAGTTGAGTTCCTTGGGCAATGAAACTTGTTAATTTTCATATTCTTTTGTTTTTTAACATTTTAATCTGTCTTTTTAAGAAAATTATATTTACATTTGCGTTTTGTAACTTATTTTAGGTGAATTTTATAAATTCAATTCTCGTGAGTGACTCATGTCTTTGAACCGGAAAACTCCAGGCAACGTGGCGAGCAGATAAGAACTCTGTTTGAATATTGGATAGAATCCACCTTTAAGATATTAACAGTTATTTTGTGAATAAACATTAAATAAATATACGTAAGAGAACGAAATGAAAGATTTAGGAGGCGCATCAATTTATGTGGGAAAAGATCCCAATCAGGATAGATTGATTGTGAGTTTGCGAATAAATGGAAAAATAAAATCAGCTGTTCTTGACAGTGTGCGCGGCGTGCCACCCTCGGTTTCAAGAGCTGTGCCTGCCGAGAATATTGCACATTGCAGAATAGATGTTGATGGGAATGGGCAAATGCAATTGCATAATCTAAAGGAACAGAACGTGACGTTTGTCAATAATGTGGCGGTCTTAACCAAGAAGATTTTGCCTGGTAGCGTGGTGGAATTGGGACGCGATAATTTTCAAATGCCATTGGATAAGGTGCTGGACGTGTCGCGCAAAATCATGAATGAAATTGTACCACCAAAACCCGTGAGTATCGTTCACTTGAAAGCCGTGTGGGAGGAACGTGAAGCAGAGTTGGACCGCATTGCACTTAAACAACAAAAACGAAACAAGCAACAGCGTATCCCCATTATGATTGGTGCGGCGTCGGGGGTGATTGTGCCTGTGTTGGCCACAACATTTAGTGCCAAAACGCTTTACTTTACCTTGCCCATTGCTGTGATTGTTTTGTTGTGTCATATTCGCGTATTCTTTGATAAGGACACCAGCAATGAAGAAAAGAAGGCAGCCGATCAGAAGCTGTTTGAAAACTACGTATGCCCCAAATGTAAGCGTTTCTTGCGCAATCAACACTATCGTGAATTAAGTCAAAACACCAAATGCCCTTATTGTGGTATTGGTTGGAGTGTGAAAGAATAATCAAAACTTAAAATATTATGAAAAAGGAAACTTTAAATAAATTAAAATCAGATGCCATGTCGGGTGTTGCTACAGCAGCAGGCGCGGCCGTTGGTGCAGTTGCGGGATCAATGATTAGTGAAGAGGCTTTTGCAGCCGATCATGATGTGGTTGATTTAGAAGTACTCGATGATGACGTTGAGGAAGAGGTTATTGAAATCGATGACATCGATGAAGACGTTGTTGAGGTTGCAGATATAAATGACGATCTCGATGATTTCGTTGATACGGAGGATATTGAAATGTTAGATAGCTCGGATGATGATTTGGACGATTTTGTGCCCGACGATGATTTCGCGGATGAATTGCGTGAGCTCAGTGGCGAAATTTCATTCCGTGATGGTGAATTTGATTCAAATATGGCGGACAATGATTTTGCTGACGATATGGACTTTGACGCAGACTTCGTGAACGACGCCAATGTTGACGATTTCTTTAGTTAATAAACTTTTGATTCATGACCTATGGATGGTTGCTTGCCGACCGTTAGCAGGTTGTGGATGAACGGATACACACACACATACAGTTACAAGACTTACCTTTGTGAAGGGTGAAGCGGTGATGGGACTTAAAACCCAACTTCTGTTTTACCCGTCGCTTAAAAACGGAAAATTATGAGTTTAAATGAAAATAAATGTCCCAACACAGGGGATATGACCAATAATCCTTCTGAGGAAAAAAACGCTAAATCAGGTGTGAAATGGCGTAAAATAGCAATGGGCGCTGGTGTCGGCATTTTGTTGGGTGCCGTTCCTACGCTTGTTTCAGGTGCACGTGCTTCTGCGCCTAACGCAGCTGCGCCTGCTGGTGCACCAAACGTGAATACAGATGATGTGGAATTAGATGACGCTGCGGTGTCGGAAGAAGTTGATTTGACTGAAGACGACCTCAATGAATTTGCCACAGAAGTACAGGAAAATGAAGTGCCCGCTGAGGAGGGTGCGTCTGCATGGGCAGATGAACAGGCTCAGGTGGCTACAGCGGTCAACGATGACATGTCGTTTTCTGAAGCATTCATGGCGGCACGCGATGAAGTGGGCGTTGGGGGTGCGTTTGAATGGCAAGGTAATGTTTATTCCACTTATACCGCTGATGAGTGGGATGAGCAATCTGAAGCTGAAATAGAACAGTACTGCTCACATTTTACGACAGAAGAGCCCGAAAACTTTGACGATATTATTGATAACGAATTAATTGGCGAAAATACAGACGATATCGTTGAATTGGATAGCGAGATGGAAGTTGATGTGGCTGAAGTGATTGAAAATTTAGAACCAGAATTTGAATCAGATCCAGAAATCGTTTTCCCAGAATTTGACGAAGCATTGGCTCTTGACGAAGAAGTGGCCCCTGAAGTGTCTCCCGAATTGGTTGACGATATTGTTGAAGAAGCTGCCGAAAGCGTTGCTATGGAACCTCAAACCGATGAACTCGCTGAAGAAGATCTGGTGGACGCTGAAGACATAGAAGTCGTGGCTGACGACGTTGAAGAACTTGCTGAACCTGTGATTGCAGAACCTGTGGCCGTTGAAGAAGTGGATATGGAGGTTGTTGATGAAGCTGCGATCGAAGAGGAACCTATGCTTGCAGATGAAGCGTCTCTGATTGATGAAGTGTCGGCTGAAATTGAAGATCCAGAATTGGCGGAACTCGAAATTATTGGTGGCGATGAACAGAAATATGAATTTACTGGTGAGGTAGAAAGTCAATTTGATGGCATGATCAACACCGTTGAGGGACGTTATGAAGGTGAGTCGGCTAACTTTGTGGATACCGATGGCGATATGATTGCCGATCGTGTTGAACTTGATTTGAATCGAGATGGTATTATTCAGCATGAAGAGTTTGTAGATATCTCTGAAGAACAAATCTCCTTAGAACAGGATTTCACAGAGTCGGAAGATGAAGACTTTGAGCTCTCTGGTGGTTTCGTGGATTATGCAAGTTTATAATGCGTTTCTGCATTCAACAACAAAAGCTTTCAAAAGATGGTACGTCAATCAATAACCGCATTAATCATAGCATGTGTTCTTGGTGTGCTGAGTGTTCTCCCTTTGCGTGCCGACGTGTATTTGCTCAGCGTCGGTATTTCCGACTATCCAGGCACGGAGCATGATCTCAACCTCCCAGCCAGGGATGCAAAGACAATCACTTATGTCTATAAGAAAAATTCAGGCAAAGAAGTTCATTATATTGAACTATTGAATGAAAAAGCCACCAAGGCGCGCATCTTGGCTGCGATCAATAAGTTGGCGAAGGTGGCAAAGGAAGACGACCTCTTGGTGTTTTTCTTTAGCGGACATGGTTATGATGGCGGTTTTTATGTGTATGCCAACAACTCCGATCCTTACTTAGATCATAAGGACATTCGTAAAGCGATTGCAAAGAGCAAATCCAAGAATAAAATGATTTTCGCTGATGCCTGTCATTCTGGTAGTTTGCGCCCGCCCAAAAAGGGAAATACGACCGCTTCACAATCCGACGAAGCCAAGCAAGGCAACGTGATGTTGTTCTTGTCTTCGCGCGATAATGAACTCTCAAATGAAGCTTCTTCTTGGAAAAATGGGGTGTTTACAACCTTCCTTCAAGAGGGGTTGCGAGGTAATGCCGACACCAATCGGGATGGCATCATCACGGCAAAAGAAATCTATAAACACGTTAGCGAAAACGTGGTGTTTATCACACAGTCGCAACGTGTGCAACATCCTGTGATGTGGGGTAATTTTGATGTGAATATGCCTGTGATGACTTGGAAAATCAAGAAGAAATAAGAAACGTAGATTATTGAATTTAATGGAAAATAATAAGATACAAATCAAGTGTCCGCATTGTGGCGTTGTGTTGGGATTGAAGGCCGTTCCAGGGTTGGAAAAGAAAACACTGCGCTGTCCGAAGTGTGGCGTGCCCGCTCCGTTCCTCTCCTTTAAGCGTGTTGAGGTGCAAGCGCAACCACCCAGGAAAACGGAATCAGAAACGCTTGTCCCTGCTTTCCGTAATCAGGTTATCGGCACACTGCGCTTAAAGGGATCCGCCGCACCGCCATTCAAACTGAAGGAAGGAAGAAATATCGTGGGGCGTGCAACCTCAAGTTCAACAGCCGATGTGCAGATACCAGTTTTGGGCTCAAAACGTATGAGTCGTGAACATTTGATCATCGATGTTAAGCTCGTGGGCGAGAATTATGTTCACACCGTATCGTTGTATAAAGAGAAAGTCAATGAGACTTATGTGGGCGAAAATCTTTTGGAGTTTGGCGATATGGTTGTGTTAAGTCCTCGTGATGAATTGCGCCTCCCCGACGCTACCTTGATTTTTGAACAAGATTAACGACATCATTTAAGGTATGAAGTTTTCGATTCAACCCTATTCGATTTACGAGCTTGGGAAGAGAGAGCGGCAGGAGGATTCTATCTATCCCAGTCATGGTGCGGCTACGCCCCAGGATCGCTTATTCATTCTGTGCGATGGGATGGGTGGGCATTCGGCAGGCGATGTGGCCAGTGCCACTGTTTGCGAGGCGTTGAGTTCAGCTGTGATGGCCCAGCAATCTTCAATGGGCGATGTCTTTGCCGAGGAAGATTTTAGGTTGGCTTTGGCTCAGGCATACGATGTTTTAGACACCAAGGATAATGGTGCGGCAAAGAAGATGGGCACCACGCTGACGTTCTTGAAGTTTCATTCCAGGGGTGCGATGATTGCGCATATCGGCGACAGCCGAGTCTATCATATACGCCCCGGGCAGACGCCCGAAACCACGCAAATCCTTTTTCAAACTTCGGACCATTCTTTGGTGAATGATTTGGTTAAAGTGGGCGAGTTGACGCCCGACGAGGCTAAAACCTCAAGCCAACGGAATATCATCACCCGCGCCATGCAACCCTTGATGTTGCGACGTTCCAAGGCAGATCTGTATCATGCGGCCGATATTCAGGCAGGCGATTATTTTATGTTGTGTTCTGATGGAATTTTAGAGCAAATGGACGATTTTGACGTTCAGCAGATTTTCTCAGACAGGATCGCTACGCCCGAGGCGAAGATTGAAACCATCATTCGCGCCACGCAAGATAATGCCGATAATCATTCAGCCTATGTGATTCAAGTGCTTGATGTGGTCTATGACCAAGGCGAGCGGGCGGCGCAAAGCCAAACGGACTGCTTTAAACCAGCCGAGAAATCCAGAAAAAGCACAGCACCGCGCCCCGCCACTTTCAATAAGCGCCATCTGCTCCTTTCATTGTTAATGGCATTGGTGGTGTTGCTTATCTTGCTTTTCGTGGCCTACAAGTTTATTTTGAGTTAGCGATACGCGCATCATGCAGATCATTTATAGATAAAAAAAAGGAAGCTGAATCCCAATTGTGGCATTCAGCTCCTTCTTTTTTTTGACCTATTGACTAGGGTGTTCAAAATAGACATCAAAAATCTACCCATTTTTCACTAATACTTTTAGTCGTTTGACAACCAAATTCGGAGAGAGATGAGCGTCTGTCCATTCTTTAATATGGCGATGCCTTCCAAGTTCCAAACGCTCTTTGAAATTGAAATTAATTCGTCTATTGGTATCAGAAAGAGAAAGACGAAGCGGTATTATGAGTATGATTGGCGTAACACCGGCAAGTTTGTCATCAGACCTCCTTGCTTTTGTAACTCCAAAGGTCGACTCGATGGCATCAGAACTTGTATTGTGTGATTCTCCCTTATCCATGAAAGATATTTCACGATTAAGATAGTCAAGTATGAAAGTAGCTATCTTCTGCTGTCTTTCATTACCCAGCCTTAATGTGTTTTTAACGAGTTTGCTGCACCTTGCGGCAGACTCGTGCGAGATACCATTGACTTTGATATCCTTCTCTATCTTAGTAATACAACTTATTACCTCAGAGAGTTCATCGACAAGTGACGCATTCTGAGGAATAAACTCGTAGATGCTCTTTATGTCATCCTGCAGGGTATGGTACACATACTGCATTCTGCTTGCCCACTCAATCCATTTTGACATATTCATAAATCGAGCGATGCTTCTCTGGGATGGTGGTTGAATAAAGGCAACGTCTTTCATATTGTATTTTAAACGGGCATCCGACACTTTCTTTGAAAGTTTCTGGAAATCAGGGTCATTCTTGTATACTCTCTCAAGAAACATACCCATAGAATGGCTAATGTCCAAATGGTGCTTATAACCAGCATCTCGTATAGCCTTACATATGGTAGAATCATTATCACTGATGACATACTCAGGAGCGTGACCAATCTTCTTGACTATCTTCTCAAGCACTTCTTTTATGCTGGTTCCATTCCAATTCTTGTTTACGGAGATATCAACAATCACAATATCTTTTTCCGTAATGGTATACCCCTCGTTGTCGGCAGGCACAGCAAGTGTAAGCAGTAATTTCTCACTACCAATCATCATGCTCTCGTCAATGATAAGCGAATAACGCTTGTTCTTGAAAAGACGACATGATTCCTTGTAAACGCTAAGTCCTAATTCCTGAGCCCAGTATCCTATGGTAGTGTATGCAGGGACCTTCCCAAACATGTCACCCATGAATTCATT
>JAZKYK010000050.1:0-53523 GCA_045612125.1 Alloprevotella sp. | reverse complement strand
CTGAAAGCATCTAAGTGCGAAGCCGGCCACAAGATTAGATTTCCTTTGAGGGTCGTTGTAGACGACAACGTTGATAGGGTGCAGGTGTACAGGTGGCGACATCATAGCCGAGCACTACTAATTGCCCGAAACTTTCTTCTCATAGAGTTGAATATACTTAAGCGTTTGTCTTGGGTTTCCGAGTTTGTATGATTTGATAATATGTCTATAATATTTTAGGTGGTTATTGCGACGGGGTTCCACCTCTTCCCATTCCGAACAGAGAAGTTAAGCCCGTCATCGCCGATGGTACTGCATATTGTGGGAGAGTAGGTAACCGCCATTTTTCAGAGAGGTTCTTCAATTTGAAGAGCCTCTCTTTTTTGGGCTTTTATCTGGGGTCGTTAAGGTCTATTAGGGTCTTTAAGGTCTTTAAAGTCATTAAGGTCGGGCAGATTACATCGGATATTCTCCCATCTCTCAACTCTCAACTCTAAACTCTCATCTCTAAACTCAACGGCATATGCGATTGGTGCGTCGATTGGACGACGGGCCGACACGGTGATCGGCCCCTACATGCCGGATGGATTCTCTCAACTCTCAACTCTCAACTTTCCTCTCTCATCTCTCAACTTTTTTTGTTCCAGAAGGCTGCGCTTTGCGCTTTCGCTTTAAACAAAAAATGGTGTGGCAACCGCAAGGATTGCCACACCATTTCTGTCTTCTTGCTCTATCGCCTTACTTTTTTATCAAGGCGTCTTTGCTTGGTCTTCGGTAGAGGCCCAATTCTTAAATTGTTTTATGTTGCTTTCCAGGACTTCTTGGTCGAGGTTAACGCCTGCGCCATGTCGGCCTGCCACTGATGCGGTGTAAATGCTGATTTTGATTCCGGGAATTGTGGCGAGAATGGTCGCACATGCCATAATGGTTGAGCCTGTGGTCAGTACATCGTCGATCAAAAGGATGTGTTTGTCCTTTAGTTCATGATCGTTATTAGTGGTTATTGGCTGGGTGAGTTGAAAGATATTGGCTACGTTCTTTGCACGTTGCTCATGGTTCAAGTGTGTTTGCGTTACATTGTTTTTGATGCGTTTCACCGCTTTCGTATGAATGGGAATCTGGGTTATTTGCTGAATCCCTTTAGCGATGTACTCGCTTTGGTTGTAGCCTCTTTGGCGCATGCGCCTTGCGGATAATGGTATGGGAATGATATAGTCTATGCCATTGAAGAAATCTGTTTTTTCAACCTGTTTCGCCATGAGCCGACCGAGGTAAATGCCAAGGTCGGTGCGCTCGTTATACTTCAATTGGACAATAACATTGGTGTAGGCATTCTCTGGGTGGTAGTGGAACAACGCGTTCCCCCTGACAATTGGTATTTTAGCCCAAAACAAACGTTCGATGGGGTTGCCTGCAGTGCCATTGTAGTTGGTGAGAGGTAAATCCATGAAGCATGGCGCACAGATATGCTCTTCGTGTGGCGTTAATCGTCTGCCACATACCAGACAGTGAGTGGGGAAAAACACCAAACGAAGGTCTGTAAGAAAAGTTTTAAGTGTCGTGAAAAACATGTTTTGCTTCACTTCTTTTACTTTATTATTGAAGTTTCGCAAGTGCTCAACTTCTTAGGTTGTATGATTTTAAGGTTGCTCTACTAATAAGGTCTTGCCAAACTAATAAGGTCATTAAGGTCTTGCAGAACTATTAAGGTCTTTAAGGTCTTTAAGGTCTTTAAGGTCATTAAGGTCGGGCAGACTACATGGGAGATTCTCTAAACTCTAACTCCCATCTCTAACTCTCATCTCTAAACTCTAAACTCAACGGCATATGCGATTGGTTCTTCGATTGGACGACGGGCCGACACGGTGATCGGCCCCTACATGCCGGATGGATTCTCTCAACTCTCAACTCTCAACTCTTTCCTTTCAACGCTTTAAAAGCAAAAGAGGTTGTATTGGATCGTAAGATTTCAACACAACCTCTTTTGTATGATAACGTAACGATGTTTGACGAAGGGATTTAATCAATGGCGCAATGCTGTGCCATGCCCTCTTGATTACATCTTAAAAGGGAAGATCGTCGGCAGGAGCCTGTGGAATATCCGCTGCTGTAGGTGCAGGGATATCAATTGAAGCTGCGGGTGCGCCCATTGCTTCGGGTGCTGCAGCAGGAACAACACGCCATGCACGAACATCGTTGTACCAACGTCCGTTGTATTCGCGTGCATTTATATCAAACGATACTGTGAGTTCATCGCCAAGCTTGATGTTGAACTCATTGATTTTATCTTCTCCAAAAACGTTGAACGCACAGCGACGTGGGTATTGTTCGTGTGTTTCAATAACGTAATCCTGTGATGCCCATGCAGCTCCTGAACGTGCTGATTGTCCGCTACGCTTTTCTAAAACTGCAATAATTTTGCCTGTTATTTCCATATAAAAAACTGTGTATTTGAAATCAGTCGCAAATTTACATTTTCTTTTTGTTAGAATGACATTTTTTAAAATTAAAATAGAAGTTTAATCGTAAAATTTTATGTACTTTTGTGACTGAATAGTAACATGAGGAGAGATGCTGCAAGTATGATTACGTTTTGAGATGTGGCATCCCTTTATAATATGATTAAGAATATGAAATTTGTTGTATCAAGTTCATTACTGTCAGCTCGTTTGCAAACGATTGGACGAGTGATTGTGCCTAAGAGTAGTTTGTCTATTCTTGAATATATATTGTTTAAGATTGAAGGTAATACTTTGACGCTTACTGCAGCGGACAATGAAACCGTGCTGACCACAACTTTGGATTTAGTTGAGTCGGAAGAGAATATAGAGTTTGTGGTTCACGCCAAGATTATTCAGGATGCGATTAAGGAAATCCCCGAGCAGCCTGTTGATTTCTATGTTAATCCCGATACTTATGCCATTACGATAGAGTACCTCAACGGTCAGTATAATGTGGTGGCTCAAAGTGCAGAGCAGTATCCCTTGCCTCCTAATGTTGAAGAAGCAAATACGCAAATTACCATTGATTCACAATTGCTTTACGCAGGGATTAACCGCGTGATGTTTGCAACTTCAAACGAACCCTTGCGTCCTCAAATGACAGGTATCTGCTTTGATCTTAAAGAAGATTCATTAACCTTGGTGGCTACAGACGCGCAAAAAATGTCGTGCACCACATACCCTGGTTTGAAGAGCGAAGCACCTGGTTCATTTATCTTACCCAAGAAGCCAGCGATGTTGTTGCGTAACTTCATTGTTAAAGAAGAAGGTGAAACCAATATTAGGTTTGCACCACGTAATGCGATCTTCAAAACAGAATCCTACACGATGATTTGTCGTTTGGTGGAGGGCGTATATCCCAACTACAAAGGTGTTATCTCTCAGAAGAACGATATTCATGTGACGATCAATCGTGCGGCTTTGATGAGTACGCTTCGTCGTGTGTTGATTTTCTCAAACTCTGCCAGTTCAGCGGTTAAATTGAATTTCTCAAACAACCGTCTTACCATCACCAGCCATGAAATTGACTTCTCGAAGTCGGCTGAAGAATCATTGTTGTGCGATTACCAACACACACCTTTAAGCATTGGTTTCCATGGCGCGCATCTTCAGGAAATTGTGAGCAATATTGATAGCGAGGAAGTGGTGATGCAATTAGCTGGACCATCGCGCGCAGGATTGTTTGTGCCTTCAACACCTTCAGAGAAAGAAGACGTCGTGATGTTGCTCATGCCTTTGATGGTTAATGATTAATCGCAGACAAACTTAATATTTGCGGAACGAAGGGACTTTGGGGCGGTATCATCCTATAACCTCATGGTCGTAAAATCATAAACAAAACTGCCCCAACTTATTATTTTATCGTTACTAAATTCAAAGAATCCACCTTAAAAGAATCATTAATATGTCGTTAAAATTGACGCGTCCGTTGTTGTTCTTTGATATTGAATCAACAGGATTAAGTATTGCGTACGACCGCATCGTGGAGCTGTGTTTCATTAAGATTTATCCCAATGGAAACGAAGAATCGCAGACCTTGCGTTTCAACCCCTTAATTCCGATTTCCCCAGATGCCTCTGCCGTTACAGGGATAACCAATGAGGATGTGGCTGATTGTCCAACCTTTAAGGAAAAGGCTGCGGAATTGGCGCAAATCTTTTCGGGTTGCGACATTGCAGGATATAATTCTAACAGTTTTGATGTGCCTTTATTGGTTGAGGAGTTTTTGCGTGCAGGCGTAGATTTCGATATCTCCAAAGCGAAGTTGGTGGATGTACAAACCATCTTCTTCAAGAAAGAACCTCGCAATTTAACTGCCGCTTATCGTTTCTACTGTGATAAGAATTTAGAAGATGCCCACAGTGCTTTGGCGGATACGCGTGCGACCTATGAAGTGCTTAAGGCTCAATTGGAACGTTATGATGATTTGGAAGGTGATGTGAATTTCTTGTCGGACTTCACAAAGCGCAACGATAATGTGGATTTAGCCGGCCGAATCGTTTACAATGAACAACGCCAGGAAGTGTTTAACTTTGGAAAGTATAGAGGTAAACCCGTGGTGGAAGTGTTACAACGTGATCCTGGCTTTTATGCTTGGATGATGCAAGGTGATTTCACACAAAACACCAAGCAAGTGTTGACAAAATTAAAATTACGCATGAGGTGATGGTGTGGAGTCTTCCAACCAAATCATCTTCTAAGCCTATATTTGACGCATGAAAGGAAAACATATCGTATTAGGAATTACAGGGAGCATAGCTGCATACAAGGTGTGCTCCCTTATTCGTTTATTGATCAAGGCAGGGGCTGAGGTGCAAGTGGTTATTACGCCTGCCGGTAAGGAGTTTATTACGCCCATTACGCTTTCGGCATTAACGTCGAAGCCTGTGATTAGTGAATTCTTTGCTCAGCGCGATGGTTCTTGGCACAGTCACGTTGATATCGGACAATGGGCAGATTTGATGGTTGTTGCTCCAGCAACCGCCTCTTCAATTGCAAAGATGGCTCATGGCGTGGCCGACAATATGTTGATCACCACATACTTGTCGATGAAAGCCCCCGTTTTTGTGGCTCCGGCAATGGACCTTGATATGTTTGCACATCCCTCAACGCAACGTAATTTAGAGGTGTTGCGCAGTTATGGCAATACAATCATTGAACCCGCAACGGGCGAGCTTGCCAGCCATTTGGTGGGTAAGGGACGCATGGAAGAACCTGAAAAGATTTTTGAGTTTATCAAAGATTTTTTTGATGCTCAAAATCCAATAAACGCTCAGCCTAAATGTAAAATACTCATTACTGCGGGTCCAACCTATGAGAAAATCGACCCTGTGCGCTTCATTGGTAATTACTCCAGCGGTAAGATGGGGTTTGCTTTAGCTGAGGAATGTGCCCGTAGAGGTTGGGAGGTGGAACTTGTGTGTGGTCCTGTGAAGTACAGCAATGAACACCCCCTGATTCATCGTACGGATGTTGAAAGCGCTCAGGAGATGTATGAAGCAGCAACCTCACGTTTTGGCGCTTGCAACGCTGCTATACTCTGTGCTGCCGTAGCTGATTTTACGGTGGCTTCAGTAGCAGACCAAAAGATAAAGCGCGGTGCCAATGGGCTGGAACTAACGTTGGTGCCCACGAAGGACATTGCTGCAGCCTTGGGCGAGATGAAACGCGCAGACCAACGCCTGGTGGGCTTTGCCTTGGAAACGACTCAGGAATTTGAAAATGCACAGAATAAATTGAAACGCAAGAAACTGGACTTCATTGTGCTGAATTCATTGAACGACAAGGGAGCAGGTTTCGCACATGACACGAACAAGGTGACCATCATTCCTGCTGAGGGTGAAGCCATCCCTTATCCGCTGAAGTCCAAGAAAGACGTTGCAAAAGATATTATAGATTATTTAGTAACGCTAAAAAAATAACTTGGGACTTTTTATATTAATCATGTTTTATGGGGGCATTTAAAGCGTTGTCTTTTTGTCGCTTTCGTCTTTACTCATCAGTCACATAGCCCGCTATGCTCCTTCTTCATAAAAACGAAATCAACTAAAAATACAATTAAAACTGTCCCAACTTATTATTTTACCGTTACTTATGTGGATATTCCGATTAACAATCCTGTGCTTACTCATGCTTCTTGTTGCTATCCCTAACCAGGCTCAGGAACTTGATGCACGAGTAACGATAAATCATCAAAAGATAGAGGGCACAAATACCTCGGTGTTTGAAAATTTAGAAGAGACGTTGAAGGAATTTATCAACAACCGTCAATGGACCAATCTTCAGTTTAAACCCAATGAGCGCATATCGTGTGCTTTTAATATAACCCTTTCTAAGTATGATGATGCTTCGGGCGAGATGCATGGCGAGTTGTTGGTGCAAAGTTCGCGCCCTGTTTACAACTCTGCCTATACCACCACGGTGTTTAGTACCAACGACCCCAACTTTAACTTTCAATTTCGTGAGTTCGATCAATTGGAATTTAGATTAGAAACGTTGGAAAATGAGCTTACGGCGCTCATAGCTTACTATGTTTATTTGATTATAGGCATGGATATGGACACGATGTCGCCGTTGGGCGGAACGGAGCAGTTGGAAGTGGCGCGCACGATTGTTAACAATGCGCAAAGCTTCTTGCTTTCCGCTAAGGGGTGGAAAGCGTTTGAGGACGACAAAAACCGTTATGCCATCATCAATGATTATTTAGACAATGCCATGGAGCCCTTCCGACAATTTCAATACGCTTATTACCGTAAGGGACTCGACGAGATGGTTGAGAATGCGGAGCGCGGCCGTGCGATGATTACTGAAAGTATGGATCTCCTGAAAACGGCCTATGCCAATCGCCCCATGTCATTGCTTCCACAGTTGTTCACCGAGTATAAGCGTGATGAGATCGTCAATATCTATCAAGGGAAGATAACGGGGAGCGATCGCGAGAAATTGGTGCTGTTGCTCAATAAAATCAATGCCTCGCAAGCCACTTATTGGCGCAAGATAAAATAATAGGTTTATAGGTGGTTTTTATTCATGAAGTGCGCAGAGTTTTTATGAACTCGTCCTCCAGAATTTTAATCCTGTTGCGTACTTCGCGGAAAAAGCGAAAGAATTGGATCCACCATAACGATAGAATCAATGTTACAACACCTTACGATATCAAACTACGCTCTGATAGAGCATTTAGACATCAATTTCGACACAGGGTTCTCTGTCATCACCGGTGAAACGGGTGCGGGTAAGAGTATTATGCTCGGTGCCTTAGCTTTGCTTTGCGGTCAGCGTGCCGATGCTAAAACCATTAAGGCTGGTGCTCAGAAATGTGTTGTTGAAGCAGAATATATGGTTGCGGGATTGGGTTTGGAACATTTCTTTGAGGATAATGAACTGGACTTTGACGGTGTGTCGTGCGTCGTGCGCCGTGAGGTCACTGCCGCAGGCAAGAGCAGAGCTTTCCTTAATGATACCCCAGTGTCCTTATCTACATTAAAAAGTCTTTCAACTTATTTAATAGACGTTCATTCACAGCATCAAAATCTATTGATGGGGCGTGAGGATTTTTTGATCGCCATCTTAGATGTTGTGGCAGCCAATACCGCATTGAGGGAGGAATACCAAACCATTTATCAAGAATGGATGTCGTGTAAACGTCAGCTTCAAGACTTCCGTGAGCGCATGCACTCAGAGAATATTGACGTGTCGTACATCAGTTTTCAACTTCAGCAATTGGATGAAGCCCAACTCCGCTCAGGCGAGCAAGAGGAGTTAGAAGCAGAGCTAGATGTTCTTTCGCATGCTGAAGACATTAAACGCATGCTTTCCGTCTCGGCACAAGCCTTAACCAGCGATGAGTATGACGTGTGTCAGCAACTGAAGGTGGCGGTGCAAAACCTAAACCGTATAGAGGCTTTTTACGGTGAATCAAAGGAATTGGCAGAGCGTCTGGAGAGTTGTCGTATCGAGATTGCCGATGTATGTGCGGAATTAGAACAAGCAGCCGAAGATGTGGCTTACAATCCAGAACGTATGGCGTGCATTGAGGAACGCTTGTCTTTGATTTACACCCTTCAAAAGAAACACCACTGTGCAACAATCGATGATTTGTTGGCTTTAACGGCCCGCTTGCAAGAGCAGATGGACGAGGCGCAGAATGCCGATCAGAAATTGGCAGAATTAGAAGCGCGCGTGGCTAAGAGTTTTGCACGTTTGGAAGATGTGGCGAAGCAATTAACCACCACGCGTGTGCAGGCTTCTACTCTTGTGGGAGCGCAAATCGTGGCGCATTTGCAGGAGTTGGGGATGCCCGCAGCGCAAATTCAATTTGAGCGTTCAGAGCGTTCCACACCCGATGCCTCGGGCATGGATAGTTTGAAACTGCTGTTTAGCGCCAATAAGAATGTGCCCGTTCAGGACGTTGCTCAAATCGCTTCGGGGGGTGAAATAGCCCGTTTGATGCTTTCGTTTAAAGCGATGCTTGCGAACCATCAGCAGTTGCCAACCATTGTGTTTGATGAAATAGACACAGGCGTTTCAGGAAAAATGGCAGAAGCGATGGCGCGCATGATGCAAAAAATGTCGGGCAACTGTCAAGTGATCTGTATTACTCACTTGCCACAAATCGCGGCTTTAGGACAAACGCATTACTATGTTTATAAATCAGACGAGGGCGATACCACCCACAGCCAAATAAAATGTTTGGACCAAGAGGCGCGCATTCAGGAATTGGCTAAGATGCTTAGTGGTGAAAACATTACTGAGGCTGCAATTCAAAATGCCAAGTCCTTGCTGAAGCTTGAAGATAAAGAATAATGCCTACTTGGGTTTAGAGTTTAGAGTTGAGGGTTTAGAGTTTAGAGAAGAGGCTTCGCCTCGTTCAGAGGGACCTAAAGGTCCGTTCAGAGGTTAAGAGGAGGCTTTGGAGACTTTGTGATAAGGTCTTTAAAGTCTTTAAGGTCATTAAGGTCTTTAAGGTCTTTGGGGGATCAATGCTTGTGTCGATTCTGAAATATATAGATCATTTAGACTCCATAGAAAATATAGGGCTTCATCGCTAAGCATCTACTGCTCCGCCTAACCCTGGAGTGAAGTTGATTATTTTTTATGTCACATAATACAAATCCAATATGCAAAAGATTTTTTCACTCTTTTTATTGATCGTCATAACGCTCAGTACATATGCGGCTAAGAAGCCTCAACAGGCCATCGTGAATATTGTGACTTATTCTGTTGATGGCAGTTTGTTGGCGTCGGGAAATGGTTTCTTTATTGACCAAACAGGACGCACCGTTGCTCCCTATGGGATCTTGAAGAATGCTGTTCGTGCTGAAGTGATTGATGCGAAAGGTAAGGTTTATGAAGTGGCACGCATCGTGGGTGTGAACAGTACTTACGATTTAGCCGTACTGACCATTCAAACCAAAAAGAAAAGTAAGTTTGACTATTTTTCAATCGCTAAGGATAGCGCCAAAACCAACGAAGCATTGACGTGCTATCCATATACCGTGAAGAAGGCAAAACCCATTACGGCAAAAGTCATTCAATCACAACCTTTTGATACATTGCGTTATTACACCACCTCTGTGCCCAATGAAAACCGATACTTTGGGTGTCCCTTGCTCAATGAAGCAGGTGACGTGGTGGCTGTGGTGCAACAAAATGTGGCAGACTCTGCCGTAGAAGCATGTGCCATTGATGCGCGATTCATCCCTACGTTGCGCGTCACTTCTACCAGTGCTTTCAACCGTGATTTACGCAGTGTGAAAATACCAAAGTTGCTTCCAGCTACTGAGCGTGAGGCGCACAGTTATATCCTTATGCTTGATGCTGCCGACTCTTTGGTGACGGCTACGGCGTATCAGGACTTTTTGATGACTTATCCCCAAAATGCGGATGGTTACATGGATTTCGCTACGTTCTACGTCAATCATGCCAACTATGAGCAGGCGGAGGCTTGTGTGAAATTAGGTTTTGAGCAGTGCGCCCAGCATGATATTTTACATTATTCGTGGAGTAAGATGATTTATCAAATGGTGCGTGGCGGTGTGTCGTACAACGATTGGACAGCCCAGAAGTCGGCTGATGAAGCTGCTGCGGCTTATGCTCTTAATCCACAACCACTTTATCGTTTGCAGCAGGGCCACAGCCTTTTCCTGCAAGGTGATTTTGAGCACGCCAAGCAATGCTTCTCTGATGTTTGTGCCACAGATCTTGTTTCGGCTGAAACGCATTACTTGATGGCTAAATGCATCTTGCTTCAAGGGGGGGATTCTATTCAAGCCCTTGCGCAGATGGATAGTGCAGTGAATCGCTTGATGCCACCTGTTCCTAAAAATGCTGCATTTTATATTCTTGAACGCGCCCACTTACTCAGTGAAATGGGGCAGTACCGCAAGGCTGTGTTTGATTACAACAACTATGAAGGGATTATGACGCCCAAAATGCTGACCGACCGATTTTATGCCCTTCGTGCTCAGGTGGAGTTGAATGCCAAGATGTACCAACAGGCACTTGATGATATGCTTTATGCACAGACGCTCGCACCAAAGAATGCGTACTATCCTCAGGAATGTGCCCGCATTTACTTCGTCGTGGGAAGCTACAACGAAGCCGTTACTCAAGCCCAAAAGTCGCTTGTGTTACACCCTGAAAACTTAGAGGCTTACAGAATCATGGGATTAGCCTATTATCAGTTGGGCGAGAAAACTTCGGCACAGCAAATCTTCAAGAAGTTGATTGAGGCTGGCGATGAGTCGCTCAAGAAATATATGGAGTAAGGTAACTTGATTGATATATAACGATAAAAAGATGCGACATGCGGAACTCCGCATGTCGCATCTTTTGTCATTATAGTAGAATGGGGGAGGACGACTTCAAGCGTGAAGTCCCTTTGAGTTTTATTTCCCCATGTTGCGCATCTGCTTTAGGATTTGTTGCTGTCGTTTGCTGACGTATTTTGAGGGTTTTCCCGCATTGTATCTATGAGGGTTGGGGAGTGAGGCCGCGATAAGTGCACTTTGGCGTCGTGTTAGTTTCTTTGCCGTTGTATTGAAGTGGGCTTGTGCTGCTGCTTCTGCACCATAGATATTGGTGCCCATTTCAATGCTGTTGAGGTACACCTCCATGATTCGTTCTTTCGACCACAGCAGTTCAATGCATACCGTAAAGTAAGCTTCAACGCCTTTTCTGAACCAGGTTGATGATCCTGTGGTGAAGATGTTTTTTGCCGTTTGCTGGCTGATGGTGCTTCCGCCGCGTTTGCGTTTCCCTTCCTTGCGTTCCTCGATGGCTTTCTCGATTTGATTGAAGTCAAACCCATGGTGGTCGTAAAACAGCTGATCTTCCGACGCTACGACTGCCGCAACGAGATTTGGAGAGATGTCTTCAATATCCACCCATTCATGTTTATATGTCGCAGGCTTCCCCTCGAGCAGGTTTATGCCGCTGTTGATCAGCATGAGCGGGGTGAAAGGCACTGGAACGAATCGAAACAGCACAACGCTTCCAATACTCAGGATGAATAAGGCAAGCAATAGGTTTCTAAGGTATTTGAATAACTTCATGTTGAAAACGTGTTTTTATAGCCAAGTTGTTTGTGCATGCCTGACAAAGTGAAGAGGATGGGCCAAAATTTTGCATTTTGACTCATCCTCCTCCTTTTTATTGTGAACGAATTTAGTTCGATTAGAACTTGTAGCGATTGTCGATCACTTCAGCATCGCCCATGAGAACTTCAATCAAGTTTTCAGTACTACCGTAGAAGCTTTGAGAAACGATGTTCGCAAATGCGCGTTGTGCTGCATTTTGCGCTTCAACAGTTTCGTTGAATGCTGTGTCGCCAGCATTTGCTTCCAAAACCTGAACGAAGTAAACCGCACCTGCACCTTGGATAGGACCGATGAAGTCGCCAGCCTTAGCGTTAGCAATAGCACCAGCAAGCTTAGGTTCAGCAACACCAACAAGTGTTGAACGTACGAATGAGAAGTTTGCATTAGCGATAGTGTCTGTTACAACGCCAGCTACAGCTGTAGCGTCAGCCATGCTCTTAACTTCAGCCATCTTGTTCATGGCTACTTCAGCCTTCTTGTTTTGTTGTGCCAATGTTGTTACGCCAGTCTTCACAGAAACGTTGTCCCAGTTGAGGTAACCCTTTTCGTTGATGCCCTTAACCGCCAATACCAAGAGGTGGTCTTTGTTTGCACCACATTCAAAGAGGCGTGAAACACTATTAAGTTCAGCTTCGTCGAATGCCCAACGCAATGCGTTCTTTGTGCCACCGATGTTGTTTTCAAGGCGAGTGTCGGATGTTGTAACGGCGTTCATGTCGTTCAACATGTAACCTGCAGCGAGTGCATTTGCTTCGATCGCTTCGAGTGTCGTGTTTTCAGAGAGGAACTTATTGAGCTTGCTGAGTTCGTTGCTGTAAGTCGCTTCAGAGAAGTCGTTAACGCACTTCACAACAGCGATGTCGTACTTAGTGACAGGTGCAGAAGTTTCGATAACCTTGAACACCATGCTGATGCTTTGGTCAGAAAGAACAGCCTTTACTTCGCCCTTCTTCATGCCGAAAAGTGTTTTGATTGATTGAGCTACATTAGCGTCAAGCATTTGGTTTTCGTATTGTGAAGAAGTGAACGACATGGTGTCGGTTCCTTGGTTGTACTTTTGTGCCAATTCAGCGAAAGAAGCACCATTCTTAAGTGCTGTAGCGATGCTGTCAGCAAGAGTCTTGCTTGTTTCAATGTCCTGTGCAGGCGCTGCAATTGCCATGTACTTCACTGTGTCGGGCGCTGAAACCTTAGCCAATAAACGGTAAGTGTTAACCGTGTTGTCGGTTGCAGTGTAGAACGCAGGTACTACCTTGCCAACCTTTGCAGTGTCAAGTACGCTTGCAATGTCGTTCCAACGTGCAAACGCTTCCTTGCGAACGGGAAGACCGTTGTAAGGGATGATGGTTTCAGCGTTGTTAACCAAAGTTGCAACATCTTCAGTTGTGCTGAGGTCTTCAGCAACCTTGTTGACTTCATACATCAATGCGTTCTTGTCGTCAGTGCTTGCAGTAACGTGGATATCGAGCACAGCGAGGTCGCGTGTGTCAGAGTCAATCTTGAAGAGTTCCTTGTAAGCATTGTAAGTAGCCTTGATTTCTTCGTCTGTTACTTGAGCTTCTTCGCCAGCGATTGTTGTGTAGGGAAGTGCTGCGATTGCAAGCTTAGTCTTGTTGTTCTGTTCGTCGAACGCCAACTTTGCTGAAACAGGGTTAGAGATACATGCTTGGTTCAAGGTTACGTAGAACTTTTGTTCGAGCAATTCCTTGCGAAGTTGCTTTTGTGTGAAATCCCAAATCTTAAGGATGCTTTGGATTTGTTCTACATATTCAGGACTTGTTTGCATGGCTTGTTGAAGGTTTTGTTCCTTCTTGTTCAAGAAATCTTGCAATGCAACGATGTCTAATTTACCTTCTTGAGTGGGGAAAATGCTTGCCATGAGGCGTAAGCTTGCTGCAGAACCATCGCGGAGTGCGTTTTGCATGTCGGTTTTAGAAACTTCAAAACCTGCTTCTTCTGCTTGCTTAGCGATGACTTGTGAGCGTACGAAGTCGCTCCAAACGTAATTGCGAATACCTTCGAGATCTGCGTCAGTAAGTTGTGTAGATTGTCCTTGCATTGCGCGTTGGATCTTCATTACTTCAGACATCTCGTCAACGAGGTTCTGGTATTCTACGATGTCGAGTTGATTGCCGTAAACTTCACCCACTTGTTGCTTGTTGAATGCTGCAGTAGTTTCAAGTGCGTTGAAAAGGTCACCAGCAATGAACCCGAATAATCCGAGGCCGATAGCCCCAACGAGGATTGCTCCTTTGTTTCGGATAGATTGTAATGCTGCCATGAGTTAATTTGTTTTATTTATTTTTTATTGTTTATTTCGTTTTAGGCATGAAGTTGAAACCAACTTTGAAGCGCAAAGTTAACAAAAAAACTCATGTTAGGTGTTTGTTTATCAAGAAAATTGCTGAAATCTACTTACATACCCTCATTTTTGATACGGCAAGGCGGGATTATGGCTTGAACTCTCAAGGTTCTAAGGCATTTTGAGTGAATTGGGCTTTATATGTGCTATGAAGAAATCATGAGATTCACTCCTGGGGTAGGCGTTGCAGAGATAGGTTCCTACGAAAGAGCACCACTGCAGATTCGCAATGGTGCTCTTAACTTTGTATTCCGTTTGATTAGAAATTTGTCTTTTGAACTTCAAAGTATGCTTGTGGGTGTAAGCATGCGGGGCAGAGTTCAGGTGCTTCAACGTCTTCTGTGATGAAACCACAGTTGCGACATTGCCAGAATACCTTACCGTCCTTGCGGAATACGGTGCTGTTTTCCACGTTGTGGAGCAACTTCAAATATCTTTCTTCGTGTCCCTTTTCTGCGATTGAGATGTTGCGATACATTTCAGCGATTTCGAGGAAACCTTCTTGTTCTGCGACGTCTGCAAACTTAGGATAATCGTCAGCCCATTCTTCATGTTCGCCAGCAGCTGCTGCTCTGAGGTTGTCAATTGTTTTTCCGATAACGCCAGCGGGGTATGTTGCTGTGATTTCTACCATGCCACCTTCAAGATACTTAAACATGCGCTTAGCGTGTTCCTTTTCTTGTTCTGCAGTTTCAAGGAAGATTGCTGAGATTTGTTCAAAACCTTCTTTCTTGGCAACGCTTGCAAAGTAAGTGTAACGCATACGTGCTTGTGATTCGCCAGCAAATGTCATCATGAGGTGCTTCTCAGTTTGTGTACCTTTAATAGTCTTCATAGTGTAATGGATTTTAATTGTTAGTCATTATTGTTGTTTGATTACGATGCAAAGATAAGAGGAGATTTTGAATTGACCAAATATATTTAATCTATGAATTTATTGATTAAATAAATAGAGTGAAGGATAGCCAATCGTAAGCAAGCCCTGAATGTTTTGTGTGGAATTGGAAGTTGTTTGAAATATACCAGTCTCCATGTGTCACGCGTATTTTAGAACCATATAATAAAATAAGTGAAGATCCTCGTGATTCGCTGGCGTTAAACTTGCAGGCTGTAACAAAGTCCTGTTTTATTTTTATCAGACGGCAATCTATTTTTTTTGAACACGAATTTCTCGAATTAATAACCTGTAATATATCGATGTTTTCCTAATTTTGGTGATAAGGTAGGTTTTGAACACCCTCGTTATAAGCCCTAAAAAGAGAGCGGGACTGTGCACTACGTTTGGCACAGTCCCGCTCTCTTTATTTGTGTGTTTATAAAAAACGGCTTTTGTTTATTCTCGCATTACTTAAGGCCACGGTTCTTGAGTAAGGGCTCAATATTGGGTTCCTTACCACGGAAGTTGACGTACATGTCCATGGCATCGTCAATAGCGCCAGGCTTGAGCACGTAGTTGCGGAACTTCTCAGCGACTTCAGTGTTGAAGATATTGCCTGTTTCTTTAAATGCTTCAAAGGCATCAGCATCGAGGACTTCCGACCAGAGATAGCTGTAGTAGCCTGCTGTGTAGCCGCCGCCCATCGTGTGGTTGAAGTATGTGGTGCGGTAGCGTGAAGGGATTTGGCTGAGCAAACCACGTTGTCCCAATGTTTGTGCTTCAAAGGCCATTACATCGAAGTCTGCAGGAATTTCCTTCATGGTATGGAAGTCCATGTCGAGGAGAGATGCAGCAACGTATTCTGTAGTTACAAAGCCTTGTCCGTATTTTCCGCTTTGGATGAGGCGTTCCACTAAAGCATTGGGGATAATTTCGCCCGTTTGGTAGTGCTTGGCATATTCCTTGAGCATTTCGGGTTCGAACACCCAGTGTTCGTTGACTTGCGAAGGAAGTTCAACGAAGTCGCGGGGCACGCTTGCCACGCCGTAGTAGTGCACGTCGCGGAAGAGGTTGTGCAGTGCGTGACCAAATTCATGGTAAAGTGTTTCCGCTTCGTCGGCAGTGAGCAATGCAGGTTGTCCGGCTGTAGGCTTGGTGAAGTTGCACACAATAGTTACTACGGGAGCCACCTTCACGCCATCCTTATACGTTTGAGCACGGTATTGTCCGCACCATGCACCACCACGCTTGCTGGCACGTGGGAAATAGTCGAAGTAGAGCACGCCTAAATGGCTACCATCCTTGTCGGTACATTCAAAGGCCTGCGCATCGGGGTGAGGGAGGGGGATGCTGTCGATAAGGGTGAAGTTGACGCCATAGAGTTTGTTGGCAAAGAGGAACATGCCATCGCGCACGTTGTTGAGTTCAAGGTAAGGGCGAATCAATGTTTCGTCGAAGTCGTACTTTGTTTTCTTGGCGCGATCTGCATAGTAACGCCAGTCCCAACCCTGGGGTTCGAAGTTTTCGCCAGCTTTCTTGATTTCAGCTTTGATGTCCTTAAGTTCCTTCTTAGCTTGCTTCAGTGCAGGCGTCCACACTTGATTCAGTAAGTTGTAAACGGCTTCAGAGTTCTTTGCCATGCGCGTTTCAAGTACGAAAGAGGCATAGTCCTCGTAGCCCATGAGCTTTGCTTTTGCCAAACGAGCCTTAACAAGCTGTGCGCACACTTCACGGTTGTCAAATTCGCCACCCTGACCACGTGAGATGTAGCCATTGAAGATTTTTTCGCGTAATGCACGGTTGTCGGCATATTGCAGGAAAGGCATGACGCTGGGGTTGTGCAGTGTAAACACCCATTTGCCCTCCATGCTATCGGCCTTAGCCGTTTCTGCAGCTGTGGCGATGAGGTTTTCGGGCAATCCGGCGAGGTCGGCTTCGTTGTCAACAATCAACTTGAAGGCATTGGTTGCCTTAAGCATGTTTTGACCGAATGTGGTTTGCAAAGATGAAATTTGCGTGTTGAGTTCGCGCAACTGAGCCTGACTTGCAGAGTCAAGGTTTGCACCGCCACGCACGAAGTCTTTGTAGGTTTCTTCAAGCAACTTCATTTGTTCCTTGTCTAAACCAGCTTGTTCTTTTTGTGCATAAACAGCCTTGACGCGTTCAAAGAGTTTTGCGTTAAGACTGATGTCGTCGCCATGCTTGGTGAGGAGTGGTGAGATTTCAGCCTGAATGGCTTGAAGCTCGTCGTTGGTATTGGCATTGGTTTGTCCGTAGAATACCATGCTGACCTTAGTGAGCAATGAACCGCTTTGATCGAGTGCTACGATGGTATTCTCGAAGGTGGGTTCTTCTGTGTTGTTGACAATGCTTTCTACTTCAGCCTTTTGCAATTCCATAGCCTTGAGGAATGCAGGCTTATAGTGCTCAGGCTTGATTTGTTCGAAAGGAGGAACGCCCCAGGGTGTGCTCCATGTTTCAAAGAAGGGGTTGTTTGTTGCCGTGTCGCCACCAGAACAACTACACATCATTGCAGCAGCGCAGGCTGCAAAAATCATTTTCTTCATGTTTGTTTATTTTTATCGTTTTTAGTTCGTTATGGTTCTTGGTTCAATGTCTTTTTTACATGCGCACCCTTTCGTTGGTGGTTTGCATTTTCATTTTGGCTTTAACGTCGGTTTTAGGCCCATCAGAGTT
Source organism: Alloprevotella sp. (assembly GCA_045612125.1). Classification (GTDB taxonomy): domain Bacteria; phylum Bacteroidota; class Bacteroidia; order Bacteroidales; family Bacteroidaceae; genus Alloprevotella. The sequence continues at coordinate 36,006 of JAZKYK010000050.1, read as the reverse complement.
GAGGCGCACAGGATCCTTGATGGCAGGTGGCGTTCTCAAAGGTTTTGGTGTTGATGGTTTTGTGCTTTTTTGATTGGGCGCCGCCGCAGGTTTTTTATTTGTGTTCCTTTCGGGCGCCGTTGTGCTGGGTTTTACTTTGACGTCGGCCTCTTTGGTTGCGGTTGAGTCGGTATTAGCCGTTGCACTTGACTGAGTTGCAAAGGGCATGAAACCTGAAGAGTTCTTAACCTTGATTTTCTTCATTTGCTCATCGCTTTCAAACCAATATCCTTCAATGTGTCGGGTGGGTTCGTCGATGATAAAATGCGTGTTGGCGTAAAAGATATGCTTGCGCATGTCCCAATACAATTCTTCAGATTGGTAAACCAATTGTTTTTCAATGTCGTTGATCATTACGTGTCCGCGCAACTTCCAAAGGTTTTGGTCATAGCAAAAGGCCGTGTCGGCTGTGATGTGCAGGTTTGTGCGCAGGTTGTTGTCGTAGCGTTCCAGGTAAAGGCCCTTTGGGAACTCCTGTCGTTGTGGTACTGTTTTGTCGAACACCCTCCACTCTTCTGCGATGATTTTATAGCGCACGATGCCAGAGTCGGAAATGAGTTTTGATACGCCATAGGTGGTCATTACCGGCAAAGAGTCACGACTTTCTATGGCTGCCCCCATAGGTGGGGCTTCCGATGTACATGCCGTTGTGGCAACAGCAACGGTTAAAAGGAAATAAATAATCTTTTTCAAGGTTAATGTTGAGAAAGGAGGGGAGTGAATAAAAAGGCGCCCATAACGCAGGGCTTCTGAACGTTGCTGTTTACTTCACCTTCCACTTGCTGAACCACGCTTCATTGAACGTGATGCCGATGCAGAGGCGGAGGTAGTTTTCAGCCATGAGTGTAGCGCTGGGTTCCACGCGTTCGTATTGTGCAGAGATGTTTAAGACGCTGTTTCTGCTCCAATAGTTAAGAATGGGGATACCGATACCAAGACTTGCGGTGTAGCTGGTTGGACCATCCTGGCCGTTGACTTTGATATAGGGAGAGGTGTATGACGCCCCGAAACGGTAGCGAATGCGGTCGCGGAAGCGTAAGCCGTAGGGGTTCTTGACGTATTCAGCCCCCACGATAAACTGATGTTTGTCCTGATAGGCGCTTGTGCTTACGGTGTATTGGTTATTGATGAACTGAGGGGATTTACAACCGTCCCACAGTTCCAGGCTGTAGTCAAAACCTACGCGTAAACGGTCGCGGTGGTTCCAAACTGCACCCACAGCAAAGCAGTGGGGCATTTCGAAAGCATTGCTCAGGCGCAGGGTGTCGCCAATGGTGCCTTGACCAGACGTGACACGTTGATCGTAGTAGTTGGCCGTGCGGTTTACGTTATGTCCGATTCCGTAGGTTGCCCCTATGATGAGCGTGTTGTTGCGGTTCACCCGTTGTTCGTATTGCACCCCAAGATCCACTTTGTACGTGCGGATATCCGCATCGTACTTACGTTGGCGCGAACTGATATTGTTGTTGTTGAAAGAGGCGCCGACGCTATGGTTTAGTGAACCCCATACATATCCGAAGTTCGCACCTACTGAAAGGTTGCGGATTGGTTCGTAACCGATTCCGGCAAAGACCTGTTGCAAACCGCCATCCCCTTTATAGGTTTCGGTTTGTTTAATCTCGCCAGTGGGTTGTGCGATGCTTGACGTCGTGGTCATCTTGTAGCCAATGGTAGAGTAGGGCACAAGACCCAACGTCATGCCCAGACGTGGTGCCAAACGGAATGCCGCAGTGATGTAATCCACCGTTGAGTTATTCAAGTTTTTGCTGCTGTTGCCACTTTCAAAGTGTGCGTATTGCAAAGAAGCACCGATGTCGAAGAGAAAGGTGAGCGAGTCGATGGCAGAGTACGAAGCTGGGTTCTTGTAATTGACCTGTTCGTTATGGCGCATGCCCAACCCAAGTCCAGCCATCCCCTTGTTAAAACCCTGTGCGCGATCGTTCATTAATCCGAATCCATAGCGCGAGTATGGAGAGTTTGAGCCATTGTTTGAGTTTTGTTGTGCATAGACGGAACCCACGCACAGGAGAGAGGCTGAGAGAAGAATTGTTTTAAAGAGTTTGATCATATTGTGATATACTAAGTAGCATTTGAAAAATTCAAACGAAAGATGTCAGGAGGCATAACTGCCCTTGGCCTTTATGTGGGCTTTCGTCTCTATTTACAGCAACATATTGAGTCCGCGCAACACCAATAGAGGGTCGGTTTCAATAATTGGGTTGACATCGTCGGCAAAGGTAAAGATATTGCCCCCGGTGTAAAACACCTTGAGGTCAGGGTAGTGCTTGAGGCACATTCGGATGTAGCCCTCAATTTCGTATTTAATGCCATTAAGCGCTCCGCTGCGCATGGCAGAAGGCGTGTCGTAGCCGAAGTCGCAGAGTTCGCCTTCTACGGTGATTTGCGGTAGGGCAGCGGTGTGTTCGTGCATGGCCATTAATCTCAATTCAACGCCAGGCGAGATACTCCCCCCAACAAATTCGCGTTGTTCATTCACCATGTCGAACGTCAGGCATGTTCCTGCGTCAATCACCAGGAATGGTTGTTCTTTCGCCAAAACCGAGGCTGCGATGTCAGCCGCTAAGCGGTCGGCACCAAGTCCTGTTGGGATTTCTTGAAAGAACTGTTTGGCATAGGGCGAGGTGTAGTGCAACTGTAATGTGGGGCAAGGCAATAGCTTCAAGGCTTGCTTGAGCTTGTCGTTTTCTCGTGCCACATTAGAGAGCGCACAGGCTGTGATGTTGAACTCCTTGTGGAGTTTCCCGATTTCTGTATGCCAGTCCGTTGTTACCCGCTCAAAAAAAACAAGGTTTTGTTGGTCAAACACAGCGATCTTTGCCGAGGTGTTACCAACATCTATGGTTAGGTTCATTATTCTGAGTTTATTCAGCCATGCCCTTGGTGTGTAGGGCACAAGTAGCTAATTCGCTGCAAAATTACAAAAAAACGTTGGATTATCCCCGTTGTTCTATTTCCAACCCTGTGCTTTAAGTGTAAATTCCTGTCCGTCGCGCCCCACAAGCACTTCGCCCAGTTCCTGGCGTGTGATGTGTCCGATAACGCGCACATCCTCAATTTGCAATACTTTTTCGTGGTCGGTGAGTGGCACGGTAAACAACAGCTCATAATCCTCGCCTCCGTTTAGCGCGCATGTGGTGAGGTTCATGTTGAACGACTCAGCCGTTGTTGCGGTGAGGTAATCGATAGGGATGCGTTCTTCGTAGATGCGACAACCCACCCCCGATTGCTTGCAAATGTGCTTGATGTCGGACGCCAAGCCATCGCTTACGTCAATCATGGCAGTAGGGCGAATGCCAGCTTTTGCTAAGGCTTCAACCACGTCTTTGCGTGCTTCAGGTTTTAAGAAGCGTTCCAGCAGATATTCGCGTCCGCTGAAGTCGGGTTGTGCTGTTTCGCCATTCTGGCCTTGCTGACTTTCAAAGATCATTTTTTCGCGCTCCAACAGTTGGAGTCCCATGTAGGCTGCGCCGAGATTGCCGCTCACGCAGATAAGATCCGTGTCGCGGGCGCCACGGCGTTCGGTGCATGTTGAGGCGTCCACCTCGCCCACGCAGGTCAGGCTCAATGCTAATCCAGTCTTTGAACTTGTGGTGTCGCCCCCAACAAGATCCACGTGGTATTCCTCGCAAGCCAATTTTAGACCAGCGTAAATATCCTCAAGGTGTTCCACTTCAAAGCGTCGGCCCAATGCCATGTTTACGATCAGTTGTTGTGGCGTTCCGTTCATGGCATAGATGTCGGAGAAGTTCACGATAGCCGCCTTATAGCCTAAATGCTTTAAGGGCATGTACGTTAAGTCGAAGTGAATGCCCTCCATCAGCATGTCGCTGGTGATGAGGGTTTGCTTATTCGGTGTAGGCGTGAGGATGGCAGCGTCGTCGCCTACGCCTTTTTTTGTTGTGGTATTGTTTATCGGAAAGTTTTTGGTGAGGTGGTCGATTAAGCCAAACTCACCCAATTCAGAAATTTGCATGGGTATGGTTTTGTGGTTTAATGAAAAACGTAGGCTTCCTATTCGTAAATCGTTAAGGCAAAGGGCGGTGCTGCTATGGTTTAGAAATAAACGCCGAAGCCCACCTTAAAGCCTATTCCGCTGTAGTATTTGTATTCGTTGAGGCAGAAGTTATAGTTGAGCGCTGGTTCAATGGTGACGTGGCGGTTAATGAAAAACGCGTAGCCCAATTCAACGGGCACGTTCAGCAACCATTTGCCATGTTTGCGCCATCCCACATTGTTGCGCCATGAGCATTCGCCACCGGTGCCAATGAAAATGCCGTTGCGGTCGAAGTAGTAGCGAGCGTTCAGACCCAACTTTACTTCATGATTTTTATTTTCGTAACCATAGCCCACAGTGCCTCTGAGCATAAAATCCTTGTCAACGAAATAGCCGGCGTTGAGACTGAACTTGGCGTTGAGTTCGTTGATATCGTTGTGGCTGATGTCTAAGCAGGAGAGCGATGCGCCAATGTACTTCTTGCCTTTTTCAAACTGGGCATAAGCGCCAAAGCAAGTGAAGAGCGCAATGATGAGTGTGAGAATCTTCTTCATGTTTTTAGGTGTTTTAAAGTTTCAGTTATTTAGCCGTTGCTTATTGGACTGTTCGGCTTTTTAATTCGCATACAAATTTAAGGTATTTTTCACAACAACTCTTTGAGGTGCTCAAAAATAATGTTAATTACACCATGTTTTGAGGCGAAACATCACACCGAGGTGTCTTTTTCCCTAATAAAAAGGAAAAGCGATTTCGCCATATTATAAAGAATGTGTACCTTTGAACGAACGAAAACCAATACCCCAAACAATATCAATCGAAATGAAGGCCCTGAAAATATTCAAAGCCTCTGCAGGTAGTGGTAAGACATTTACCCTTGCGGTGGAATACATTAAACTATTGATTCAAAATCCCTTTGCCTATCAAAATATATTGGCTGTGACCTTTACCAATAAGGCTACTGCCGAGATGAAGATGCGTATTCTTGGACAGCTCAACGGCATTGCCCATAGTTATGTCAATTCTCAGCAGTATTTCGATAAGGTGAAGGAAGCCCCCGAGATTCAGGCTCTGAATATCTCCGATGCAGAACTGCGTCGGCGTGCTGGTGTGGCTATGACCAACCTGCTTCATGATTACCATCGGTTTAAAGTGGTGACCATCGACTCCTTCTTTCAAGGCATTGTTCGCGAATTGGCTTATGAACTTGATTTGACCGCCAATTTGCGCGTGGACCTCAATGCCAAGGAAGCCTTGGCAGAGGCCGTGTCGGCTTTGGTGAATTCGTTGAGCGAGGGCACACCTCAGGAAAAGCAAAAACAATTGCTTAACTTAATCCTTGATTTCATCAACGAACGCATCAATGAAGATAAGTCATGGGATGTGTTTGCCAGCGTGAATAAGTTTGGCATGCACGTGTTCAACGAAAATTATTTGAAAAAGAACGTTGAAGAACGTTTGGCTATGGGCGACCCAAAGGGCTTGTCAACATTGAAAACAAAACTCCGTACGCGCAAGGCAGATGCCATAAAACTGATTAACAATGGGGCATTGGCCTTGCAGGGCGCCCTGAAGCAAGTAGGCCTTGACGATACAAACCTTGCGGGAAAGTCAAGAGGCGTGTGGGGATTGCTGGACAAGCTGAGTACCATTAAAGAACAGGGCGAAATTGATAAGATCTTTAACGCGACGTTTCAGAAATGCGAAACAGGCTCTGGCGCCTGGATTAAGGATACGACCCACCATGCCTGGATTGATGCCTACGGTATTCCATTCCTGAAAGCTGTGAGGCAGAACGTGTATGATATCGGCACGTGCAACGCCGTGCTTGAGCATATCAATGAGATGATGCTGCTTAATGCGATTAACGAGAAATTGCGTGAGATGAACCATGAGGCCAACCGTTTTCTGCTCGCTGATACCGGGCATTTCCTGCGCAATATGATTGATGAAAGTGATGTGCCCTTCATCTATGAACGCACGGGTACACGCTACACCCATATCATGATTGATGAGTTTCAGGATACGAGCGAACTTCAATGGGATAACTTTCAGCCCCTTCTGAAAAACTGTTTGGACCAGGAACAGCATTGCTTGATTGTGGGCGACGTGAAACAAAGTATTTACCGTTGGCGCAATAGCGATTGGGGCATTTTCAATGGCATCGAAGAGAGTCGGTTTAAGCACCACGTGGATGTGGTGCCGCTCGACACCAATCACCGCAGTGCGGAATACGTGGTGCGCTTTAACAATGATTTGTTTAAGCATGCGGTGAAAACGGTTCAGGATTATTACCAGCAGGAGTTTGGCGTGCCTTCTACCGAGATAGCTAAGGCTTACAGCGATGTGGCGCAGCAGGTTGATCCCAAACAAGCGGGCAAGGGCTATGTTCGCATTGATGATGTGGTTGACGATCAAACCGACGACCCCACCACGACGATGCTGAATGCTGTGGCGCAAACATTGCGTGATTTGCTCGCAGCTGGTGTGCCCCAAAATAAGATTGCTATCCTTGTGCGCTATTCAAAGGCTGGTAAATCTATTGTTGATTATTTGGCGCAAACCATGCCCGAGGTGAAACTGGTGAGCAACGAAGCCTACACCCTGGGTAATTCATCGCTTCTGAAATTGTTGATTCAAGCCCTCAGGGTATTGCTCAACCCCAATAATCGATTGGAGCGTGTGCTCCTTGCTGTGGCCTACCAAACCGAAGTGCTTGGCGTGGTCGACCCCCAACGCTGGGCAGAACAGATGATGCTGCTGTCCGATGAGGATATGGAACAATATCTTCCTGCGGCTTTCGGCGCAGAGCAACGCACCGTGCTTGCCGACCTTCCGCTTTATGAGCTTTGCGAGCGTTTGTACGATGTGTTTGGTATGAATGCTATAGATGGTCAGGACACCTATCTGTTCTGTTTCTACGATCAACTCCTGATGTTCTTGCAGGATAAGCCCGCGACGCTTGCTTCGCTCGTAGCTTATTGGGAGGAAACGATGCAGAATAAAGAAGTGCAGATGACTGGCACCGACGGGGTGCAGATCATGACCATCCATAAATCAAAAGGTTTGGAGTTTCACTCCGTTATTGCACCCTTCTTTGATTGGCGTGCCGATGGTCTTGATGCCCATACGAAAAACTACGTTTGGTGTGAACCTCAGCAGGCGCCCTTCAATGCTGTGCCCATTCTGCCCATCGTGTTCAACAAGGGATTGGGGCAGACGGACTTTAGAGACGATTATCAAAAGGAAGTCCTGAAACAATTGGTTGATAACCTCAACCTGATGTATGTGGCCTACACCCGTGCAGAGCAGAATCTTGTGGTGCTCACTCGAAAGAAAACATCGCATAGACAGACGTCGGAGTTTACCCTGAACACCATTATTCATCAAGCCATTGAGGCGTTTACACCCCAGGACGTTCCTTTGAATACAACCGAAATCAATGAAAACGGTGTTACGATTAAGCGTTCGGAGTATGCCACGCTGAAGGCTTATGAACCTTCGGCTAAGGGCACCCCAGACGGCAATGTGTTTACCATGTCCTCCAAAACGCAGGTAGTGCCCTTCGTTTATCATCCGCTTACCGCTACCTTCATGCAGTCGCATGCTTCACGTCAGTTTCTTAGTTCGGACGAGGCTGACGAGCCCCAGTTGGCGTCGCAGCATTACGTGTTGCTCGGGAAAGTCGTGCACCGGGTGTTGGAGTATGTGGAAACGGCTGCCGATACTGCATCCGCCCTTTTGCGTGTTGAAGGCGAAGGTTTGTTTGCAGATGAGCAGATGCGGCAATCCGTCCAATCGCTCATTGAGCAAGCCATAGCCCAACCAGAAGTGGCAGAGTGGTTTATGCCCGGTTGGCGTGTGATCAACGAATGTGCCATCTATTATCGCGATGAGCACGGCGAGGTGAAGTGTTGTCGCCCCGACCGTGTGCTATGCCAGGATCAGCGCACCATTGTTGTGGACTACAAGACCTCGCAACAACCACCTTCTCCAGCTTTGCGCAAGACTTATAAAGAACAGGTTGAGCGTTACGTGAATCACCTGAAAAATATGGGGTATCAAAATATTGAAGGCTACGTGTGGTACATCTGCCAATCCGAAATAGATGCCGTAAAACCATAGCTTAGTAACGATACAATAATAAGTTGGGGCAGTTTTAATTGTATTTTTAGTTGATTTCGTTTTTGTGAAGAAGGAGCATAGCGGGCTATGTGACTATGAATAAAGACGAAGGCGACAAAAAGACAACGCTTTAAATGCCTCCATAAAACATGATTAATATAAAAAGTCCCAAGTTGTTTTTTTAGCGTTACTTAATATCAAAGACGTTTGTAGCTACTCTTTCCGAGTCCTAATTATCATCCCTTCTTTACTCTCTTCTACATTAATGAATACATTCCTTAAAACGGTTGCTCACGACCTCTATGCTTACTTGGATGGCAACTTCGAACGTGTTTCGGTGGTGTTTCCCAATAAGCGTGCCAGTTTGTTTTTCGAACGCCACATCCTGGAGCAGATGGGGCAGCATTTGTGGGCACCGACCTACCACACCCTCGACGATATATTCTCGCACTTGAGCCAGAAAACTGTGGGCGATTCCATCTTGCTCAATTGTATGCTCTATCGGGCTCATTGCGAAGTGTGGGCCGACTTAAATCCAGACCAAGAGGTGCGCCACGAAAGCCTGGATCGCTTTTATCCCTGGGGCGAAGTGATGCTTGCCGACTTCAATGATATTGACAATAATATGGCCAATGCGGAGAAAGTGCTTGCCAATGTCAAGGACTTAGAGGATCTGAAAACGTTCGATTATTTCAGCGAGGCGCAACTGCAGGCCATAAGCACCTACTTTGAGCACTATGACGTGGAAAACCAAACCTTGCTCAAAAAGAAATTTCAAAATATATGGTCAACGCTCCATCCCACGTATCTGAAATTTCGTGCCATGCTCGCAGCGCAGCAATATGCTTATTCGGGCATGTTGAAACGTGAGGTGGTGGAATATCTCGAAACGCAGGCTGAGGCCCCTGCATGGCTCGCCAACCGCACCTTTGTGTTTGTGGGATTTAATGTGCTCAACGAAACCGAACGCCGCTTGTTTATTCAGTTGCGTCGATTAACTAAGGTGCTCTTCTATTGGGATTATGATCTGGGCTACCTCAACGCACACAATGAAACGGTGTATGAAGCAGGGCGTTTTATTCGTGATAACCTCACCGCCTTTCCCAATAAACTCGATAACCCCACGGTGCCTTTCTCTGATGATGTGTATCGCGGTCTTGCAAAACCCAAGCGTATTCGTTTGGTGGAAACCTCAACCGAGACGCAACAGGCACGCCTGGCAGGGCAGGAGTTGCAACGCACCTGGCAACACGATGAGGCGCTTAACGAAACAGCCATCGTGTTGTGTAACGAAGCCGTGCTCCAACCGATGCTCCACAGTTTGCCGAGTCAATACAAACTCGAAACGCCCAATCAAGAAGTGCAGTGCCTCTCCATGCCGGTAAACATCACCATGGGTTACCCCTTGTCTGATACCCCCGTTGTGAGTTTCTTGGTTAAACTTATGGAGATGCAACTTTATGGTCGTTTGGCAAAAGGGTGGCGCTACCGTTATGTTCAGGACGTGCTTATGCACCCCTATGCCAAATACCTGATGGGCGATGAGGCTATGACATTCCGCCAGTCCATTGTAGCAGAAAGCAAGTACATTATTTCTGATCAAGACCCACACGTTCAAGCCAATCCCGAAGTCTTTACACCTTGCACCACACATGCCGAGTGTTTGAATTATTTGGCGCACCTCACCCAGAAAGTCGGGTTGGCATTGCGTCAGTCGCAGACCGATGATTTCCTGTCACAACTCTATGCTGAATCGGTGTTTGAGGCCTATAAACTTATTAATCGCCTGGTGGGATTGGTCGCCCAAACGTCGTCGGATGGCCGTCCTTGGCTGGATGTGCAGGGCCATTTGTTGTTGCGCCTGCTCAATATGTTGCTGCGCCAACGCGCTGTGCCCTTCCATGGCGAACCCGCCGAGGGCGTTCAGTTGTTGGGGCTTTTGGAAACCCGCAACATCGACTTCAAACGCGTGGTGCTGCTTTCAGCCAATGAAGGGGTGTTGCCCGCCAAGAATCAGCGCGCCTCGTTCATTCCATATGCCTTGCGCGAGGTGCACGGCATGACCACGCACGAGCGTCAAATCAGTTTGGCGGCCTATTACTTCTACCGCTTAATCAGCAGGGCCGACGATATCACGATTCTGTATAATGGCAGTACCGAGGGTATGCAAACGGGAGAGATGTCGCGTTTCGTGTCGCAACTGTTGGTGGCGTATGCACCTGGCGAGCAGCGCCAGTCTCTGCTTTCGCCCCACACAACTATTGAGCGTTGGCAATTGGATGCCCGCTCAAGCGTGAAAACCAAGCAACCATTCGAAGTGCATAAATCAGAAGCCGTCATGCAACGGCTTTTGAAACGCTACGATTTGTTGACAACCCCCAATCCGACCGATCCCACCGCCGATGCCCCCCACGTGTCCTACCTCTCACCTTCGGCCCTGAGCACTTACATGAATTGCCCCATGCAGTTCTATTTTAAATATGTGGCAGAATTGTTTGAGGACGATGAACTCACAGAGGAGTTCGACAACCGCATCTTTGGTCTCGTGTTTCACGGCACCATGGAAATGCTCTATAAACCCTTTATGGAGCGAGGTGTGGACATTCAATCGACCCAACTTACTGATATGGCCAACGACGCCCGCTTGCTGCGCAAGACCGTGGATATGGCTTTCGCTCGCGAATATTTCAAGGTGCCTAAGCATAAGTTAGCCGATTTTGAACCGCACTATTCAGGCGAGCAACTCATTACGCGCACTGTGATTATAGAGTATGTCAAAAAACAATTGCGTTACGATGCCCTGTGCTGTCCCATAAAGATTTTGGGTTTGGAAACGAAAGCCCACGAATATCAGTTAAGTGTTGACATCCCCAATCATCCCAGTATCTTGGTGCGCCTGGGTGGCATTATCGACCGTCTCGACTATGCCATGCTTGCCCAATATCGTGATCAGAACGGGCAACTCGTGCGCGACAGCAATCAGCGCTTCGTGCGCGTTGTCGACTACAAGACCTCAAGCTCAGCGCAGACCACAAAAACCATCGATGCCCTTTTTGATGTTCAGGAAAAGAAGCGCGCAGCCTACATCTTCCAAACGCTTTACTATTGCTATGTTCTGGCCATGTGCGGACAGTTTGCCAATGCCGCTATCAAACCATTCTTGATGTACGTGAAGTTAGCCAGCGAAACAAGAAATCTGGATATAAAGATCGATAAGGACGTGGTGAACGACTTTGCCCATCAAAGCATCGCAGGCGCTCCGCTGATGGATACCTTTGCCGATAAGATGACCAATCTCGTGCGCGAAATATTCGATCCCGCCCTTCCTTTCACCCAAACCACCAATGAATCCGATTGCAAGTACTGCCCCTTTAAAGAGATGTGTGGGCGCCGGGACGTTGGTTAACGTCATGAGGTTTTCGGGGGCGCATCGCTTTAAATCCTGTAGCCCCCGCAGTGCTATCGTTTCCTGAATCTCCAAACTGTTTTTTTATTTATGAAAAAAGCCATTATTGTCGGTGCTACTTCAGGCATCGGTATGGAAGTAGCAAAGCTTCTGCTCAAAAATAACTGGACCGTTGGCGTGGCAGGCAGACGTGTGGAGCGTCTTGGTGCCCTCGCTGAGGCATATCCCCAGCAAATATTTACGGCAGCCATTGATGTGTGTGCCCCCTCGGCGGTTGAGGCCTGGAACGACCTGGTGCAACGTCTGGGTGGTGTTGACCTTTACCTGCATTGCAGTGGAGTGGGGTGGTACAACCCCCAACTTGATGCAGAAAAGGAATTGCAAACGGCCAGCACCAATGCCGAAGGGTTTATCCGCATGGTGACCTGTGCCTACCACTACTTCAAGCGCACAGGACAGAAAGGCCAGATCGCAGCCATCAGCAGCATCGCCGGCACCAAAGGTCTTGGGCCTGCGCCTGCCTATTCAGCCACGAAGAAGTTGCAGCACACCTATCTTGAGGCGCTTGCCCAGCTGGCACACACCGAGGGTGTTGATGTGTGCTTCACCGATATCCGCCCTGGTTTCGTGCGCACCGACTTCCTCTCCGGGGCGAACTTCCCCATGCAGATGGAACCCACATTCGTGGCGCAGGCCATAGTTAAGGCCATTCTTCGCCGCAAGCGCATCGCCATTATCGACTGGCGCTACCGCATCCTCGTTGCCCTTTGGCGTTGCATTCCTCGCTGCCTCTGGGAACGCCTCAAAATTGCTTTATAGTTTTTATAGCATCTATAGCAGATTTAATCCAACTCTGTTGTCTTGAATCTGCTCATGCTCGGCAATTGAAGTGGTACTTCATTGCGCTCGCTCTTTTCTCTTTGCTCTTTCCTCTCTCATGTCTCTCATTCTCCTCGAAAAAGCCTTTAAGTTTACGCTGTGGTCGCCCGATGCCACTGCTGTTGATCTCCTCCTGTATGCTGAGTCGCAGGGAGGAGCGCCTTTGCAGTGCCTGTCGCTGAAGTCGGCAGCACATGGCTGGTGGCAGGGTGAGGTGGCACGTTCGTGCGAGGGATGTTTCTACACCTTCAGGGTACACATTGGCAGTCGTGTGCTGGGCGAAACACCCGACCCCGCTGCCGTTGCCGTGGGGGTGAATGGGCAACGTGGGGCAATCATTGATCTTCGCAAAACCGATCCCGAGGGTTGGGCACATGATGTGCGTCCGCCTTATGTGCGCCGCCCCGTTGTGTATGAACTTCATCATCGCGATTTCTCCATATCCCACTCATCGGGTATTCAGAATAAAGGACGTTTCCTGGCTTTGACCGAGCAGGGTACCGCCTCGCCCGATGGCCTGGCTACAGGTCTGGCGCACCTCAAGGAGCTTGGGGTGACCCACGTGCAATTGTTGCCTTCGTTTGACTTCGCCTCAATTGATGAGTGTCAGCCCATGGTACCCCATTACAATTGGGGCTACGATCCTCAGAACTACAACGTGCCCGAAGGGTCGTATGCCACCGATGCCACCCAACCCATGGTGCGCATCCGTGAATTCAAGCAAATGGTACAGGCCCTGCATCAGGCAGGAATCCGTGTGGTGCTCGATGTGGTGTACAACCACGTGGCTTCAGTGGCCGACAGTGTGTTTGAACGCACGGCGCCAGGGCGTTACTTCCGCTACAATGCCGATGGCACTTTGGCCAATGGCTCAGGCTGTGGCAACGAAACCGCCAGTGAGTGCCACGCCATGCGCCAGTTCATGGTGGACAGCGTCACTTACTGGGCGCGCGAGTACCACATTGATGGTTTTCGCTTCGACCTCATGGCGCTTCATGACCACACCACGATGCAGGTCATTGTCAATACCTTGTTGAACATCGACCCCACGATATGCGTGTATGGCGAGGGGTGGGCGGCACAAACGCCACGCCTGCGCCACAACCTCTCAATGGATAAGCGCCACCTGCATCTTGTGCCGCAACTCTCAGCCTTTGGCGATGAACTGCGCGATGCCCTGCGCGGACCTTTCTTCAACGACGGTAAGGGTGGCTTCCTGCTTGGCGATGCCTCGTCGATCGACGATTTGAAGTTGGGGCTCGTTGGGGCGGTGCCGCATCCTCAGTTGCTTCATATTCAGGAAAAGGCATGGGCACAAAATCCCATGCAGATGATGGCTTATGTGAGTTGTCATGACGACCTTTGCCTGTACGACCGCCTTCTTTCGGCATCGCCGACATTGGCAGAAGATGAGGCCCTGCGCCTCTCCATGCTGGCACATACCGCTGTGCTCGTTTCTCAGGGTGTGCCCTTTATCTTTGCTGGCGAGGAGATGCTGCGCACCAAGCGTGGCGTGCGCAACAGCTATCGCAGTCCCGATGGCGTGAATGCTATCGATTGGCGCCATAAAAGCAAATATTTTAGTTTGTTCACCTATCTGCGTCGTTTAATCGCCTTGCGTCGCAAGCACAGAGCTTTTCAGTTGGCCGAGGCCGCCCTTGTGCGTAGCCTCCTGCGTTTCATAGATTTGCCCCGCCCATCATGTGCCGTGGCGTTTACCATCAATTGCGCCTCCGTCGAGGCTGATTGGCAGTCGGTCGTGGTCGTGCTCAACGCCGAGGCGCATGCCGTAGAGGTGCCTGTGCCCTTCGCCCACTACAGCGTGCTTTGCCAGCATGGCGCAGTCCATGAAGCCGGATTGGCGCATGTGGAAACCTCATGCTTTGCGGTGTCGCCCCAATCCGCTTTAATCGCTGTGGTGCTTAAGGAGCATGCGCCATGCGATTAGCCGCAGTGCGCTGCCACTGCCCGCTTTGCGTTCAACCCTTCGCATGCGTGCTGTGATTAAGCACCTGCGGAACGCTCCTGTTTTGAATCGTTTGCAGACCCCACCTTAAGCCAAACGAGGCCGGACCTCTTATTTGATCCGACCCCGTTTGGCTTTATTTTTTTTAGCGCGCATAAGAAAAGGAGTCGATCGACTCCTTTTCTTATTTTTATTTATTGCTTTGCAGAGATGCGCAACTTATAACTCATAGGTTCGTTGGGCACGTGGTACTTCTTCATGGTGTCGGGACCGCATGATGCGTTACCGATACCGCGGGTCCAAGCATCGAGGTGGAGCACATTGTAGGGGCGTGCTTCCATTTCCCAATAGTGCTTAGACTTCATGAGGTCCATTTCAGTGTAAGGGATGAGTGAGAATGCCACTTCGCCTTCAGTTTCGATGACCAAAGAGAAACCGGTGTTGTCGGTGAGCACGAGCTCGCGCAAACCTTCGCGTCCTGTACTTTGTGGCTTCACGTAGTGTTCTGAGAACTCAGCAGGTGTTGTTGTGTAACGTCCTACTGGAGCGCAGTCCTTACGGTCGCATGCATTTTCCCAAGGACCATGAGCGTAGTAGTCCATTTGCTTGAGCGTAGAGTCGAGGTAGCATTGCAAGCCTGCACGGCGCAGGTTGCCCTTGTGGGGAATGAACTTCGCTTCAACATCGACTACGCCTTGTGGATAGATGGTGTAGTTGATTTCTGTGTCGCACATGCTGCCCTTGCGTGTGGTCTTCACGACGGTGTTGCCGTTTTCTTCTGCCACGGTGCAGGTGCCTTGCGCTTCAAGGCCGTTGTTGTTTTCGCTCTGTGCACCGCTGTATTCCATGTAACGGTCGTTTTCGATGTAGCGGTCGTTGGCATAGATGAAACCTTGATTGTCGGCAATCACGTTGCGACCACCAAAGGCGAGGCTCTTGAGCTGACCAGTAAGTGCATCAAACTTCACCGATACCTTGTCGTTGCCTATACTTACTTCGTGAAGCGATGCTGTTTGTGCAAGGGGCGCGCCCTTCTTTGAAGTGAGTGCAGCGAGGGGCGCACGTTCTGTGAGGTTGAATTGCTTCTGTGCGATGCGGTGACCTGCCTTGCAGAATGTCTGGTCGTTGCGGTATGAAACATAAAGGTTGAGGTGTGTTTCAACTCCTTGTTCCTTAGCCTTGTTGAGCTTAGCCTTAGGAAGCTTGAGGTCGAGCACAAGCGTTTGGTTGGGGTTGATGTTTGCCAACGCACGTGTCTTTGACGCCACGATGTGGCCGTCCTTTACCACTTCGTAGGTGAGGTCGAAGCCCTCGAGATTGATGAAGTCGTACTTGTTCTTGATCTTTACTGTGGCGATGTCTTTCTTGAAGTCCACCTTATCCAATTCAAACTTGATGTATTGGTAAGCCGCCTTGACTTGCATGAGCTTAGCGCTTTCCTTGCGTGTGGCCTGGATGATACCATTAGAGCAGAAGTTGCCTTGGTGAGGACCTGGATAGTCGTAACCGGTGTGGAGGCGATAAATGCCCTGCTTCATTTCCTGTGGATCGTAAATGGCCTGGTCCACCCAGTCCCAGATACAACCACCGATGCAAGCGTTAGAGTTTTCCATCACTTCCATATATTCGGCAAGGTTACCGATGGCATTACCCATGGCGTGTGCATATTCGCAAAGGAACATGGGCTTGTCGAGGTTTGATGTGTATTTATCCATCCAATCCATGCTGGGATACATCTTTGAGTAGAAGTCGGAGTAGAGGCCACCACCGTATTCGCCATTCATGCGTGTGCCTTCGTAGTGCACAGGGCGGTTGTCAAGAGCCTTTGCAGCATCGTAGCAAGCGCTGAAGTTTGAACCAGGACCAGCCTCGTTACCCAAACTCCACATAATAACGCTGGGGTAGTTGCGGTCGCGCAACACCATGCGGTCGATGCGGTCAACGAAAGCAGGGATCCATGATTCACGTGTTGAGATGCTTTGGTTGGCGTGGTCTTCAAGGTCGGCTTCATCACAGCAGTACAAGCCGTAGTAGTCAAACATGGCGTACATACGTGCGGCATTGGGGTAGTGCGATGTGCGGATGGTGTTGATGTTGTTTTGCTTCATGAGCAACACGTCCTGGAGCATTGATTCTGTGGTTACGGCACGACCGTAAACGGGGTGTGAGTCGTGGCGGTTAACGCCCTTGAGCATCACGCGCTTGCCATTCACATAAAGCAATGAGTTTTTGATTTCGATGTCGCGGAAACCATATTTGGTTGAGAATGCCATTTCTTCCTTGCCTTGTGCATCTTTTTGGATGATGGTCACGGTGTAGAGGTTAGGAGTTTCGGCAGTCCAGGGCATGATGTTCTGGAAGTCGAATTCCACCATGGCGCGGTAGCGTGAGAAACCAGCGTCGAAGAGGCCATACACCACATCCTTCTTGGCGATTTCCTGGCCCTTAGGGTCGAGCACCTTGACAGTGATGTTCTTCTTTTCATTGTGGTCGCCTTGCACAGGGTCGAAACGCATCTCTACTTGCATCTTGGCATCCTTATAGTCGTTAGACAACTTTGAAGTGATGTAATGGTCGCGCACGCTCACTGTAGGTACGTTGTACACATACACGTTGCGGAAGATACCCGACATGCGGAACATGTCCTGACATTCGAGGTATGAACCATCGCTCCAACGGAATACCTCTACGGCTAAAGTGTTTTCCTGGCCTTTCTTCAAGAACTTGGTGATGTCGAATTCTGATACGTTGTTGGCACCTTGCGTGTAGCCCACGTATTCGCCATTCAACCATACGTTTGCCGCAGAGTAAATACCACCGAAGTGGAGGATGGTGCGTTGCTCGTTCCATTCAGCAGGCACGGAGAATGTGCGTACGTATGACCCCACGGGGTTGATGCCGTAGTTCTTGCCTCCATCATTGTAGCCAGGGCGTGCCTTGATGAAAGGAGGTGTGTTGCTGTGGGGATATTCCACGTTACAGTAGATAGGCTTGTCGTAGCCGTGCATTTCCCAGTTTGAGGGCACAGGGATTTCGTCCCACTTGCTCACGTCGTAACCTTCCTTGAAGAAGTCGAGCGGACGTTGCGAGGGTTCGGGTACGAAGTGGAACTTCCATGTTCCGTTGAGCGTCATGTACTTGCGGTTTACGGGTTCGGTCCAGGGCGTTGCGTAGTATGCAGCATCGGCAAGCATTTCTGCTTCAGTTGCATAGGGCATGTACGTTGCCACGCCTACTTCCTTATTGATGGCAAATACCGTTTCGTCTTCCCAGATGGGCGACTTGATCTTTGGTTTTTCAACCTGTTCAAAGGTAAACCATGCAGCCTTGTCGGCAGCATCGTAGTTCACCAGCTTCATTTTGCCGTCCTTCAAGGCATACATTGTTGTGCCGCCCTTTGACTTCACACCTGCAGAGAGGAGGCGGTAAGCACCAGGCATTTCAGCTACGGGCTGGAACTCCCAGCGTGCGTTGTTCCACACGCCTTCCTGTGCGGTCCATTGAATCAATTCTGTAATGCCCATGTTATCGCCGCCATCGTCGAAGTTTTGCGTGTAGAACGCACCGCAAACCACGCGTTGCTTGATATCGAGCATCTTGATGTTCCAATATTGTCCGCGGTTCATCTTATCAACCTTTTCGCCAACGATGCGTGCGTTGTTTTCACCGCTGTCGCCATTACCCAATACGATGTCGGGCTGAGCCACGCTACGGATGTAATAAGTGAGGTCGATGTCAAAACCAGAAGCGGCTGCGCGCTTGATGTTGAAGATGGCCTTTTTGTTTTTCTGAGCCTTTGCCTTATCCATCAATGCCAATTTACCGTTGTTCTGAACCACAACAACCTTTGTGGGGTGGTTGCGAGGCACGAGGTAAATGCTGCCATCTGTAGCTTTTTCAATGAGCCACAATTGGAATTCATCTGAACCATTGTTTTCGCCAGTCTCAACGATGTCGGTGTCGGTAGAGCGCAGGGCGAGGTTTGAGAATGGGTTGATGATGCGCCAGCTACCCGCCAATTCAGAGAGGGTCCAGTGCATGGAAGCGTCGTCGCTCTTGAAGGCCGTAATGTTAACTTGGCCATCTTTGTCGTAAGCTAAAGCCTTGCCTTCAGCAGAAACGGGCTCAATGTTATAAAGGTTGCCCTTTATGTAGTTCTGAGCATGCATTCCTGTAATTACGCAAATAGCTAAAACGGCGGACAGAGCCAAACGCTTTAAGTTTTTTAGCAAATACATAATAAATAGAATTAATTGTTAGTAATTATTAGATTTTTTGATTTGATTGCGGTGGATGAATCGCTTCTGCATTGTGTTATGCACCCCCCAAAAAAGGGGAAACGCATGGCTGTAAAGACATATAATTTGCAAATATAATCTAAAAAATCGGAATACACATATATATATAACCTTTTTGCGTTAGAGTTGAGAGAGGAAAGTTGATAGAGTACAGATAACAGAGTACAGAGTACAACGCCATCCGGAATGTGTAGGGGCCGATCTCTGTGTCGGCCCGTCGTCATCCCACGCACCAACCGCCTTATAGAGAGTTTAGAGTTTAGAGAATCCATCCGGCATGTAGGGGCCGATCTCTGTGTCGGCCCGTCGTCCAATCAACGCAGCAATCGCATATGCCATTGAGTTGAGAGGTGGGGCGATTTCCGTGTCAGTCCCATCTCCAATCAATGCACGTTTCTCCTTTGCCATTGGTTGTCAATCCATTTCTATGTCCTCTACACCCTTTATCGCTAAGGTTCCAGCAAATACACAATTGAGCATTCCGAAGCGTGTGCCCCAGCAATAGGACAGATTTAGAGCAGATTATCTTTTTTTTCGTGGCACAAAAAGACCTCAAATTACCATTTTGTTGTTTTAAAACCTTTTTTTGTGTTATTTTGATATTATTTCGCTCTATTTTTACTAAAAATTACACTTTTTTTATTGTATGTGTAAAAAAACTTAAAAAATATTGGTTGTAGTCAAAAAAACTTTTACTTTTGCACCCCATAAACGTAAAATAATGCGTTTTTATTAAAATCAAAAACTAAAACAAAACAATACAATTACTAAAATGAAAAGATTTTTCCTTTATGCCATCTCATTTATGGCATTGTCAGCTGGCTTCGTAAGTTGTGCTGAGGACAAGGTTGAAGAAGAAGCTTCTTTGGCAGCAAGCGTAGAAGAATTGAACGTTAACGGACTTGTACAAACACACGCTGTGACTTTAACAGCTCCTGGTGTTTACTCAGTGTCAACGCCTGAATGGATTGAAGTTACGAGCCCATCTGCAGCACGTGGTGTTAACGCTACTTCTACTATTCGTTTCACAATCTCTACAAACGACTTCGGTGCTGTTCGTACTGGTAATATCGTTATTACAAGTGGCGACCTCTCACTTACTATTCCTGTGACTCAAGCAGCTTCACCTGCAGGTAAGTATGTTTATACTATCGCTTCTGCTTTTGATCCTTCTTACACTTACACTGACACGCTTTATGTGGAATGGGCTGGTACAACACCTACTGCATTCAACGTAGGTAACCTCGACCCCGCTTTGAGCGAAGAAGGTTTCAAGTATAGCGCTGGCTACAACTATGTTACTGCTGAGTATTCAGAAGAAGATGGTCTTTTGTACTTCGAACCAGGTGCTGACCTCCACATCTCTGATGTTACTTACGCTGAGCAGTTGTATATCTCTGAATCTTACGTGATCCCCTTCGCTCCAGGTTATGCAATCGCTGATATCTTCCAAATGGCAAACATCAACCAAGCAGTTGACTATGGTTACTTGGTAGTGGGCGATGAAAACTATCAGACGCTCGTTATGCCAGGTGCATTCTTCAGCCAACTTATCGCACCTGAAACAGAAAACGGCGTTGTTATGTTTGATGCATACGACGGTATGATTTCTTACACTCGTGTAACTGAATAAGGCTATACGCAACAACACAATAAACACACACAACAAACTAGACGTTAAGAGGACGCGCCAACATTTTATGTTAAGGTGCGTCCTCTTGCTATTTGCGAACGTAAAACGAACAACAGGATTGAGCAACCAATAAAAAGAGGATAGGGCGTAAACGAAGGTTCGTACGCACTATCCTCATTTTTATATATGCCTTAATAACGCTAAAAAAATATATTAATAATGTTTTATGGAGACATTTAAAGAGTTGTATTTTTGTCGCTTTCGTCTTTATTCATCAGTCACATAGCCGCTATGCTCCTTTTTCACAAGAACGAAATCAACTAAAAATACAATTAAAACTGTCCCAACATATTATTTTACCGTTACTTAAATTTGTTATTCAGCTTGCTTTGCTGCAATCGCTTGGTTGGCAGTGATGGCAACCATCTTGTAGATATCGTCGATAGAGCAACCGCGTGAGAGGTCGTTCACTGGGCGTGCAATACCCTGGAGGATTGGACCAACTGCAGTAGCGTGGCCAAGACGTTCAACGAGCTTATAGCCGATATTACCTACTTCAAGGCGTGGAGCGATGAGCACATTTGCCGCACCTGCTACGGGGCTACCTGGTGCTTTGCTCTGTCCTACTGCAGGTACTAAAGCTGCATCCGCTTGGAGTTCGCCATCGATCATCAAGAATGGATCCATTTCGCGAGCAATCTTAAGTGCTTCAACCACCTTGTCTACATCTTCGTGCTTGGCAGAACCCTTTGAAGAGAAGCTGAGCATTGCCACACGTGGGGTGATACCAGCTACAGCCTTTGCTGTTTGAGCTGTACAAACAGCGATTTGTGCCAATTGATTAGCATCGGGCACAGGAGTTACTGCAACGTCGCCCATCACAAGCACACCGTTTTCGCCACACTCGGGAGCAATGGTCAATAAAAGCATTGCGCCAGAAACACATGTAATACCAGGCGTGGTCTTAATGATCTGCAATGCGGGACGAAGCACATCGCCCGTTGTGTTTTGAGCACCTGCCAACTGTCCGTCAGCATCGCCAGCCTTAATGATCAAACAACCTAAGTAAAGAGGATTCTTGACTAATTCGCGGGCTTGTTCAATGGTCATACCCTTCTTTTCACGAAGCTTGGCAAGGAGTTGTGCATACTCTTCTTGCTTGGGGTGGTTAAGGGGGTCAATGATTGTAGCCTTGTGGATGTTGCCTAAGCCCCATTCCTTAGCACGTTCGTCAATTTCCTTTGGGTCGCCAATCAAAATCAAGTCAGCCACACCATCAGTGAGCAATTGATTTGCAGCCTTCAAGGTACGTTCTTCAGTACCTTCAGGCAAAACGATGCGTTGCTTATTGGCTTTCGCACGCGCAACTAAGTCTTGAATTAATTTCATATTTGAGAATTTTAAAAGTTGTATGTCGGTTAACACTAATCAATGCAAAGTTACGGCAAATGATTGTAATCAAAAAACATTTTTTTGATTTTTATAAAATGTAATTCATCCCATTATAAAGGCAATCCATTTTTATAAGTTTAAAACAATATTTTTCCTATATTTGCATTGAAACATTTTTTATTCATTTATAAACTTTATTTATTATGATGCTATTTGCTATTAATTTTAGTCAAGAAGCTAATTCCGTTTGGACGAAGCTTGTTGAAACCAGTTTGGATTTGGGTGAACGAATTTTGGCGGCCATTGTCATTTTCCTTGTCGGTAAGTTTATCGTGCGTTGGCTCAATAAATTATTTGCCAAATTATTGAAGAAGCAAAAGGTTGAGCCCGGTGTGCAAACCTTTCTTAAAAGTATGGTTAATATCCTGCTCCTCATTATGCTGGGCTTCGCCGTTGTTGGTAAGTTAGGTATTGAACTCACTGGTTTTGCAGCCCTCCTTGCTTCAGCCGGTGTTGCCATTGGTATGGCGCTTTCTGGCAACCTTCAGAATTTTGCAGGTGGCTTGATCATCCTTATTTTCCGCCCCTATAAGGTTGGCGATTATATTGAGTCAAGCAGTGGCGCTTCAGGTACAGTCAAGGAAATCCAAATCTTCCACACCGTTCTCGTGACTGGCGACAATAAGGTTATTTATGCACCAAACGGCAGCATGAGCAATGCGGTGACCACGAACTACAGTCAAAACGACACCCGCCGCATTGACTTCGTCTTTGGCGTAGAGTATGGCGAAAGTATTGAACGTGTGCAGCAAGTGTTGAATAAAATTATTGCAGCCGACAAACGCATTCTTACCACGCCAGAACCTTTTGTGCGCATGGGCGATTTAGCCGACAGCAGCATAAACTTTACCGTACGTGTTTGGGTTAACTCAAGCGATTATTGGGCTGTGTACTTCGATATGAAGGAAACTGTCTATACCACTTTCAATAAAGAAGGTATTAGCATTCCTTACCCACAACTGGTGGTGCATCAAGCCCAGTAAGAGGATTTTTCTTAAAAAACATAAAATGAAGTTGTCTGTGAGCTATTATTTTTTGTAATTTTGCACAGCAAAATCCTCGCGAAGGGGATCTCATTTTTTTGTTTACAATAATTTTAAACATATTTATCCTATGAAAATCCTCGTAATTAATTGCGGTAGTTCTTCAATTAAGTACAAGTTGTATGAAATGGACGATCAGTCTGTTTTGGCAGCTGGTGGTATTGAAAAGATTGGTCTTGAAGGTTCGTTTTTGAAGACAAAGATCAATGGTGAAACAAAAATCATTGAACATGCTTGTCCTACGCACACAGAAGGTATTAAATTGATGTTTGATACCCTTCTTAACGAAGAGTATGGTGCGATTAAGAGCCTTGATGAAATCTCTGCAGCAGGTCATCGTATCGTGGCTGGTGGACGTTTCACAGAAAGCCAAGTCGTTACAGATGCTATGCTTGAAGAATGGAAGCAATATATGGATCTCGCACCCTTGCACAGCCCTGCACACTTGAAGGGCTTCCAGGCGGTGAAGAACATGTTGCCCAACTTGCCTCAGGTGTTTGTGTTTGACACAGCATTCCACCAAACAATGCCTGAAAAGTGCTACATGTATGCCGTGCCTTACAAGTATTACGAAAACAATAACATCCGTCGTTGGGGTGCTCACGGCACAAGCCACCGCTTCGTGGCTGCTCGTGTGGCTGAATTCCTCGGCGAAAAGGTGGAAGATCTTAAGATCATCACTTGCCACATCGGTAATGGTGCTTCAATCACTGCAGTTAAGGATGGTAAGTGTTTCGAAACTTCAATGGGGCTCACTCCACTCGAAGGTATGATGATGGGTACTCGTTCTGGCGATATCGACGCTTCAGCAGTGCTCGCTATCATGAAGGAAGAAGGTCTTAATCCTGACCAAATGAGCGACTTGCTTAACAAGCAAAGTGGCGTGCTCGGTATTTCAGGCGTTTCAAGCGATATGCGTGAAGTGAAGGAAGCTGCAGATGGCGGTCACGAACGTGCTAAGCTCGCACTTGAAATGTATTGCCACCGCATCAAGAAGTACATCGGTTCTTATGCTGCAATCATGGGCGGTGTTGATGTTATTGTCTTTACTGCAGGTGTGGGCGAACACCAATGGGATGTTCGTTTGAACTCAGTGAACAACCTTGAATTCCTTGGTATTAAGCTTGATGAAGCTAAGAACCTCAAGAACTTTGGCGAGGAAGAAATTATCTCAGCTGAAGATAGCCGCGTGAAGGTTGTTGTTGTTCCTACCGACGAAGAATTGATGATTGCTTCTGATACATTGGCGTTGATTAAGTAATCCAATAAATCATTTTATAAAAAGCGTTGAGCAGGCAAGAATTCTTGTCTGCTCAACGCTTTTTTTTGACTTCATCATTTTTTTTGATGAAATTCCAGACTTTTGTCAATGCGTCACCCAAATTAAGACGCCGTCTTAAATTATAAAAATAAAAAACTTGAAGAACCTGTTTTTATGGTTTAGAATTAGCGATTGTTTTAACATTGGGTGCAGCTCTTAATGAGGCGCGCATAGAGTGGACTTTTCTCAAGGATGTGTTTGTTGCCCACCATGAAAAATTGTTTTCGGGCGCGTGTGATAGCAACGTTGAGTTTGCGGTCAACGACACAACGTCCCACCTCCTGTTCCACAGAGAGAATACCGAGCTGATAGGGTTGTGAGATGGTGGTGGTGAAGATGATGTAGTCGCGTTGCGAACCCTGGTAGCACTCCACGGTGTCGATGCTTATGTCGTCGGTCTCGGTGATGCCAATGGCTCTGAGGCATGAGCGCACCATGCTGATTTGATTTCGGAAAGGTACGATAATGCCCAGTTGGTCTTTCAGATTTAAAGGTGTGCCTTCGCGCTCATTCAGGGCTTGGATGGCCTTGACGATTTGAGCTACTTGCTCGGCTTCTGCCCGATTGGCTTTGACATTGTCAACAACGGTGGGGGCCTCAACGTGCATGAATCCCATGCGTGTGGCAGCTACGAAATGCTCCATCTCATTTTCAGGATGAGCCTTGTAGATGATTTGACCTTCTTGATGCGGTAGTGGCACGACCTGCAGCTGGCTGTCGTAGAATTCCTCGTTGACAAACTGTGCAATGTCGCTGTGCATGCGTCCTTGTTGATAGAGTAAACCCGTTGCTTCGTGGGTTAATCCAATCTGTTCCACATAGCGGTGTAAGCGCTCAAAGAGTGAGTTGCGGAGGTCGGTCAGTCCGATGTTGATCAAAGCCTCGTCAGCGACGGTTGTTTGCGTGGGGCGTTGCATCACCACTGCCGGGAGTTGTTTGTGGTCGCCAATCATCACGAAACGCTTAATCGCCTTGGGGTGGGCGAGCAGGGGCAGAATTTGCGGTTCAAGTACCTGTGAGGCCTCATCGATGATGGCAAGGTCAAACGATTTGACGTTAAACAGTTCGGTGTGGTTGGTTAGTGTCGCAATGGTGCCCACAATGATTTGTGCCTGATTGAGGAAGTCTTTCACTTCGGCACGATTTTTAAGATGTTCCGTTTGAACAGAGAAAAGGTACGGGCGCACTGCCTCAGCACAGGTTTGCTCAATGCCCAGGCGCACGAAGTTGATGTTGGCAGCATGAAGCATGAGGCAGATTTCATCCACCGCACGGTTGGTGTAGGCCGATATGAGCAGGTCTTTACGTTCGCCCGCCATGCACGATTGGGTGAGAAATTCCTGCACCATGGACCGCAATGCAACATTCGTTTTTCCGGTGCCCGGTGGGCCAATCAGCAGGTAGTAGTCGTTGGCGCTCATGGCAGCGCGCACTACGCCTTCAACGATTGGGGTATAAGTGCCATAAATCTTCGTGTTGGCATTGAATGTGGGCGGACGTTGGCCGAGCAACAACGCCTTGCGCGCTTCAGGGGCTCTCATCAAGGCATAGAGTCCGCGGAAAGCCGTGTTCATGCCGCTGTCAGTGCTGTCCTTTTCAATGGCGTAGAATGAAGAGGTGGCAAAGAAATTGGGATTGCTTTGTTTGTAAGCCAAATGCAGATGAAGTTGGGTGTCGGTCAGTGCCACGATGTGTCCGCGCACCAACTGCCGGTTGGTTACACCATCGGTTGTTGCATTGCGTTCATAGAGTTGCACCATGTCGCCCACCGAGAAGTCGGCAATGAATTTCTCTCCATAGTCGGGTACTTCAAAAATAACTTC
Organism: Alloprevotella sp.; assembly: GCA_045612125.1. GTDB lineage: Bacteria > Bacteroidota > Bacteroidia > Bacteroidales > Bacteroidaceae > Alloprevotella. Next base: position 10,009 of record JAZKYK010000050.1, on the reverse strand, counting down.
TTCGGTACTGTTGTCAAGCTCATTCTTGATGATGTCTTTTATTTTAAGATTAATGAGAATTTCGCCCGACATGAGTTTGGAAGTGAGGTCGGCATTCCAGACGCGTGCAAAGCCACGGGTGGAGTCGGGGCGTGGTTCGCCCATTTTCGACAAAAACATTTCGCGCGACAGGAAGGTGAGGAAGTGGCAGAAATAACTCTTTTCTAACGGTGTGGCTTGATGGATGGTGTTGATGAGTTGCTCAATGGGGGGAAGTATCTTTTTCAGGAAATTGGGGTGAAGTCCATCCTTCGTGACAATATTGGCAATACGCAGTTCATCAAGTACCTCTTTAGCTTGTCCAGCTCTGAGGCGCATCTCCAAGTGTACAATTTCATTGCGCAGGTGCATGATGTCTTTCATCTGTTCGCGAGATATTCTGTCTGCCAATAAAATGGGGTAGCGCGAATAAAACAGGAAGGCCGAGATACTGTTGATGGGCAAGCCGAAATTATAGTGCAGGATTTCCTTGTAGAGCGCCATCTGCAGGAGGTGCTCTTCGCGCGAACGAATAGGAGGGCGAAAATCCTCAGCCTTGCCACTTTTGAGTTCAACGATGCGCAGATGGTCGTCGGTCATAACGTCAAGGCGTGCGCGAAGCCCTAAGGTGGGGCAGATAAAGGCGGGTTCTAAAAGAATATGGTTGAGCGAGATGCCCACTTCCGGACTGGGGTAAGCCTGGTGAACGGTTTTATAGATGTTGTTGAACTGTTGTTCGGCTTCAGCAAAGTAGTGTGCGTCAATCTCACTTTCATGCTCAAAGCAGGCATAATCCAAGAGGGCTTGATGGAAATGTTTCTGCATACTCTTTGTGAAAGTCGCGTCTTTGGTATTGACGCAGTCGTCCATAAATTGATTGGCTGCATTACCCAAAAGAATTTCTTTGCTTATAGCGCGTGGTTGCAACTTCGATAATAAATAGTTGTAAGGTGAGTGGCCGTAGGGCTTTAGGCAAGCTGTCAAGGCACTGACGTCGATGAGAAAGTCGGGTTCAAGGATGATTAAGCGCCCCTGTTCTATGACGTTAACTACAGCACCTTCGTGCAATAAAGCGCGTGTGCGTTCGTCCGTGGGAACAACGATTTCGCCACTTTGGTCCTGCAAGTGCAGGGTGAATGCATCGTTGCTGATGTGCTTCACAACACCTCGGGCCACCAGTGTCGGTGCGGTAGTACTTGAAGGCGAGGGGGGGACGTCTTTCTGCACACTGCGCTCAGGGTTTTGCAATTGTGTGATAAATTCCAGTAGGTGTTGCGCATCGCTGTTCAGCTGTTGCTCATCGGCTTCCTTTTTCCCTTTGAGGATGAGCAAGGCATCACGTCGGAATTGGTCGATCGTGGTGAGGGGAATGTTGTGTTGTTTGCACACGAAGTACAAACGCGCAAATAACCCCGAGAAGTCGGTGGTTAAATGTTCGGTTTTCTCCAAACACACGCGTTGAAGTAAATTGTAAAGCTTAGCATAGCGCACCTTTGTCTTTAAGGGCGCGCTGCATATATCGTAAATTTCTTGCTGGGTACTCATTGTTTTTGTTGGATGCGCAATTCTCTTTAATGGGCTCAGAGTTCTCTGAGCTTTCTGAGCCTTCTGAGTTCTCGGAGTCCTCTGAAATCTCAGAAATCGTGAAAAATATTGAAGCGAGCTTCATATTTCTCGCTCATTTGTTTGTATATTTGAGCTTTGGCTCCAATATACTTTGCATTCGCTGTGAAAAATATTGAAGCGAGCTTCATATTTCTCGCTTATTTGTTTGTATATTTGCAAGGCGTTCTTCTCATGAATTTGTAGAAGATGCAACGATTTTGCGAATTTACAAAAATCTTCTTTATCTATGATTAAACATATTGTACTCTTTCAACTAAAAGATGAGTTGACACAAGAACAACGTGAGGAGGTGATGAATACCTTTAAGGCTGGTATTGAACAACTCTCGGCTGTGATTTCAGAAATTGTAGAAATTTCGGTAAACTTTAATTGCAACGAGGCTGAGACTTGGGATATTTGCCTGGAAAGTACATTTGCCTCAATGGCTGATCTTGATGCTTATGCGCAACATCCCGACCATAAGGCTGTTGGTGCGGCACTGCGCCCACACATGGCGGCACGCAGTTGTGTGGACTACACCTTCTAAACCTGATTAAGAAAAATTAAATTATCAAACAATCCCAAAAACAAAATAAGATTATGCTCCACGAATGGTTTGAATGTAAAGTGAAATATGAAAAGCAACAAGAAAATGGCTCTTTGAAAAAAGTGCAAGAACCCTACCTTGTTGATGCCATCAATTTTACAGAAGCTGAACGCCGCATCACAGAAGAAATAGCACCTTTTATGACTGGCGAATTCCAAGTGTCCGACATTAAGCGTGCGCGTTTTGCCGATCTTTTTGAAGCAACAGAAGAAAGTGCAGATAAGTGGTACAAAGCCAAGCTTATTTACATCACAATTGATGAATCAAAGGGCGTGGAAAAGAAAACTTCACAAAATTTCTTGATTCAGGCCTCAAGTTTTCATGATGCCTTGAAGCGTTTGGATAAGGGTATGGAAAGTTTCCAGGGCGACTACACCATTGCAAGCATTCAGGAAACTGCCATTATGGATGTGTTTCGCTATAAGTTGGAAATGCCCAGCCAAGTATAAGGCATCTGTGACCTTCTAAAGCCTTCTAAAAACCATGTCAACAATCTCAGAAAATCTACAACAAATACGTCGGGATTTACCAGAGCACACCACGCTTGTGGCAGTGTCGAAGTATTACCCCGTTGAGGCTATTGAAGAAGCTTATGCTGCCGGTCAGCGCGTCTTTGGCGAAAGCCGAGTCCAGGAATTGCGCGAAAAGGCTGAACGTCTGCCAAAGGATATCCAGTGGCATTTTATCGGACATCTACAACCCAATAAAGTGAAGTATATTGCACCATGGGTGTCGCTCATTCATGCGGTTGATACGCCTAAACTCTTGGCTGAGATTAACCGACAGGGCGAACGTTGCCAGCGGGTGATTCCGTGTTTGCTTCAGTTGCATGTGGCTGCCGAGGAAACAAAATATGGTTTTACGCCTGATGAATGTTTGCAGTTCATGGAGGAAGGGCAGTGGCGCTCAATGCCTTATGTAAAAATCTCGGGAGTGATGTGTATGGCAACGAATACCGACGATGACGACCGTGTTCGTCAGGATTTTAAAACAGCACACGACTTTTTCAAGCAAGTCAAAGAGCAATACTTTGCGCAGGATGAAGCGTTTAAGATCTGTTCGTGGGGCATGTCGGACGATTACCCCCTTGCGCTTGAAGAAGGAAGCACACATATTAGAATAGGAACAAAAATTTTTGCAACATCATAAGGCCTTGCTGTATGCCTTATGATCTTTGTTCATCCTTAATGATTTAAGCTATGATGTTAAAAAAGATACGTAGAACGCTTGCTTTTATTATGCTTGTGTTTGCGACACTCCTCTTTTTGGATTTTACTGGCACGGTCCACGCTTTCTTAGGATGGGTGGCTAAAATACAATTTGTACCCGCCGTTTTGGCAGGTAGCGCTGCGGTCATTGTCGCTATTGTTGCATTGACCCTTATTTTGGGACGTGTGTACTGCTCCGTAGTATGTCCTTTGGGTATTCTGCAGGACTTAATCGCCTGGATGGGTAAGAAAGCCAAGAAAAATCGTTATGCATTCTCGCCTGTAAGAACTTTGGTGCGCATGTCGTTTCTTGTGGCATTCCTGATTACGACGGGTGGGGTGGTTTCGCATTTGTTGGAGCCTTATAGTGCGTTTGGGCGTATCATTTCAAATCTCTTGCAACCATTGTGGTTGTGGGGCAATAACTTTTTGGCTTACCTCGCTGAACGTGCCGACAGTTATGCCTTTTATGAAACCGATGTGTGGATGCGTAGCGCCACAACATTGAGTGTGGCTGTCGTTACGCTGATTTTGATTGCGGTCTTTGCTTGGCGTGGTGGCCGTACTTATTGCAACACCATTTGTCCTGTAGGTACGATCCTGGGGATCCTGGCCCGTTATTCGTGGCTGAAGCCCGTGATCGATACTGATAAGTGCAATGGCTGTCGCTTATGTGAGCGCAACTGTAAGGGTGCTTGTATCGATGCCCAAAATCATACCATTGATTACAGCCGATGTGTGGTATGCATGGATTGTGTGGCGCGCTGTAAGCGTGGTGCCATCAGCTATGCGCGTCCGTCAAAGGTCGTTGTGGCTCCCAAAGCCGACGAAAAGCCAACTTCAGAGTCGCGCCGTGCCTTCCTCGTGGGCTCATTGACGCTTGCCGCAAGTGCTACGGTGCAAGCGCAAAAGAAAAAGGTGGATGGCGGCCTTGCCGTGATTCAGGATAAGGTTGCGCCTGAACGCCAAACCCCGATATTGCCTCCTGGTGCACAAAATGATCGTCATTTCAGACAAGCTTGTACGGCATGCCAGTTGTGCGTGTCGGTTTGTCCAAACCATGTGCTCCGCCCCTCTAACGATTTATCGCGTCTCATGCAACCCGAAATGAGCTTTGAACGTGGCTACTGTCGCCCTGAATGTACCAAATGTTCCGAGGTGTGTCCTACAGGTGCCATCTGTAAACTGTCTCGTGAAGAGAAATCCTCAACACAAGTGGGACATGCCGTGTGGATTAAGGAAAACTGCTTGGCCTTCACGCGTGGTGAGCGTTGCGATAATTGTGCGCGCCATTGTCCTGCTGGTGCTATTCAAATGGTGGAACACCCCGATGCGAAGAAAGGCCGAAAGATTCCAGTGGTTGACGCAGAACGTTGCATTGGTTGCGGTGCGTGCGAGAACTTATGTCCTGCGCGTCCGTTCAGTGCCATGTGTGTAGAGGGACATAAAACTCAAAAGACGATTTAGGTAGGTTTAAAAGAACAGTAAAAACTATGGATAGACGTGAGTTTTTAAAGATTGTGGGCATTACTTCTGCCACAACAACAGCAACTCTTTGTGGATGTACACCCAAAAGAGATTCTGAACAAACGAGCAAGGAATTCGGTGCTGTGCCTACCGATGAAATGACATACCGCAGTTTCCCAACATTAGGCGATGATAAAGTGTCGCTTTTAGGCTATGGTTGTATGCGTTGGCCAACAGTGCCCAATCCAGAAGGCGATGGCAATAAAATCGACCAGGATGCCGTTAATGAACTCGTTGACTATGCCATCGCACATGGTGTGAATTATTTTGATACATCGCCCGTGTATGTGCAAGGATGGTCGGAGCGCGCAACGGGAAATGCCCTGAAACGCCATCCCCGCGAATCGTTCTATGTCGCTACGAAGCTTTCAAACTTCTCCAATTACACGCGTGAGAATTCATTGGCGATGTATCATCAATCGTTTAAGGAATTGCAGGTGGATTATATTGATTATTACCTACTGCATTCCATTGGTGGTGGGGGCATGGATGCCTTTCGTCGTCGCTATGTTGACAATGGCATGCTTGACTTCCTCGTTGAAGAACGCAAGGCTGGGCGTATTCGTCATTTAGGCTGGTCGTTCCATGGCTCAAAAGAAGTGTTCGACGAGATGTTGGCCTTGCACGACAAGTACCATTGGGATTTTGTGCTGATACAAATGAATTACGTGGACTGGCACATCGCCAAGGGTAGTGGTATCGGTGCGAAGTATCTGTACGAGGAATTGGAAAAGCGCCATATCCCTGTTCAGATTATGGAACCCCTTCTTGGCGGACGCCTCTCCAAGGTGCCCGACCATATCGTGGGGCGCTTAAAACAACGTGAACCGCAACGTAGTGTGGCGTCGTGGGCTTTCCGCTTCGCAGGTACGCCCAAGAATGTGCTGACCGTGCTTAGTGGCATGACCTATCAAGAACATTTGGAGGATAACATCCGCACGTACTCGCCCCTCGTTCCTTTAACAGAAGAAGAAAAAGAGTTTCTTTTCGATACTGCGAAATTGATGGAGCACTATCCCACAATTCCATGTAATTACTGTGCGTATTGCATGCCTTGTGAGTATGGATTGGATATCCCTACGATTTTTAGTCATTATAATAAATGCGTGAATGAGGGTAGCGTGCCCGAAAGCAGGCAGGATGCCAATTATAAAGAAGCGCGACGCGCTTTCTTGGTGGGGTACGATCGTGCGGTGGAGAAGTTGCGTCAAGCTGACCATTGTATCGGATGTAATAAATGCAACAAACATTGTCCGCAAAACATCAATATCCCCAAGGAACTTAAACGTATTGATAAGTTTGTAGAACATCTCAAGCAAGACACTTTATAGATTTATGAATGAGCTGATAGATTTGCTTCATCGGGGTAATTACTCCTGTGTGGTGAAGCGTGAAGGCGAAGTGCACACATTCACCAACCATGGCGTGGTTGACTTATACAACCTTTATGCTCAAGCGCCTGAGGTGCTTATCGGTTCGATCGTGGCAGATAAGGTGGTGGGTAAAGGTGCCGCTGCTTTAATGGTTTTGGGCGGTGTGCACTCCGTATATGCCGACGTGATCAGTGAGGAGGCTCTAAACTTGTTCCAAACTTATCATGTTGACGTGAGCTATGCACAGCGCGTTGAAGGAATTATCAACCGCAGGAAGGACGGACCGTGTCCTGTGGAGCACCTGTGCAAGCCCCTACATTCCTTGAATGAGATGTTGGTGGCCATTCGCGGGTTTCTGGAAACGCACACAGACCTCGTAATAACAAAAGCATAGGCTCTTGGTGCTAAATGCTTTTGAATCTTTAGCGCCTGTAGAGCAAATCTATTCTCTAAAATCTTTAACTTATGTTTCATACTTCAGTATTTAATTTTAGTCGTGTCAGCACTTACTTGCTCGCTGCCCTTTTTGTGTTAGCCAATGTGGTGCTGCCTCAGTTATTTCATTTAATACCACTTGGTGGGTTGTCTTTTCAACCGATGTTCTTGCTGGTGCTTGTTGCCGCATTGGTGTGCGGTTGGCAAGTGGCATTGATCACAGCCCTCGCGAGTCCGCTGGTTAACACCATGCTTTTTGATATGCCAACGCTGACGATGCTGCCCGTGTTGCTCATTAAGGGTGGCGTCATGGCGTTTTTATTGCGCTGGGCGCTTCAATCAAGCGTGCGTCTCGGCTTTCGTTTGGCAGGGGCAGTCGTTGCCACACAGTTGGTCGGCGTGTTCTTAGGTTGGGGTATGCTCGGACAATCTGCTTCCCTTTTGCAAGACTTCTACACCATCTTGCCTGCCATGCTCCTACAATTAGCGGTGGTTGTCTTAAAGGTCAAGAAGGTCTTTTAAGGTTCTTGAACCACGCGTTGCCTCAATACGTTTTAACTACATAACTTCATAACCTCATGTTTGGAATAGGATTTCAGGAAATCATCATCATAGCCCTTGTGGTGCTGCTCTTTTTTGGCGGGAAAAAAATACCAGAATTAATGAAAGGGCTTGGTAAGGGCGTTCGTAGCTTTAAGGACGCGATGAATGGTAAGGACGAAGAGAAAAAGACCGACGAGTAAGTAACAAACCCTTTATTCACGTGTCAAGTCAGCAAAGTTTTTGGGATCACCTGGATCAACTGCGTGGCGATATCATTAAGATGTTGCTGGCGGTTGTTGTGGTTGCGCTTATCGCCTTTTGCTTTAAAGACCCACTTTTTCGTGTGATTCTCGCCCCGCAGAGTGATTCGTTCATCACTTACCGCCTGCTTCAGGCGTGTTCGCAGTTCTTTGTGCCAAATTCCGAGGCATTTATGGCGCCCATGGATGTGGTGCTGATCAATACCGGATTAGCGCAGCAGTTCATCCTTCATGTTAAGGTGTCGTTGTGTGTGGGCGTTTTAATAGCATCGCCCTACATGATTTATTTGCTTTTCCATTTCGTTGCCCCTGCACTTTATCGCCATGAACGCCAATGTGCCCTTCGTTTGGTGCTCAGTGGTTTTGTGATGTTTGCTCTGGGTGTGGTGCTCACCTATTTTTTGTTTTTCCCTTTAATCTTTCGATTCTTGGGCACCTATCAAGTGAGCGATGTTGTGGCGAACACCGTGACGTTAGCCTCTTACCTGGAAACCCTGATGATGCTTTGCCTTTCTATGGGTATTGTGTTTGAGATTCCTGTGTTATGCTGGATCCTGGCTAAGATGGGCTTCGTGAAGGCCACCATGATGTTGCAGTATCGTCGCCATGCCGTAGTTGTTTTATTGATCTTGGCAGCAATCATTACCCCCACCTCAGATGCTTTCACCCTCCTCCTTGTTTTTGCGCCTATGTGGTTGCTCTACGAACTCAGTATTCTTATCGTTAAAGTGACGCAAAAAGAATAAAGTGCTCCACTTTTCGATTGCTTTTTTGATTGAAACTCGCTTAACCGCATACCAATATGCCCACACTTCCTACAAATGCAGAAGGTGTGGGCATATTTATTTCTGATAGCAGAGTTTTATGGATGTATCCAGAGTACAGAGTACAACTCGCCAAACTTGAAGCTTATAAGAAAACAGTTGCACTGCACCTGACTTCATCACTTTTTTCTGCCATATCATAGCGGTTGTTGATTTTCAATTAGTTACATAAATTTACTGGGTGGTTTAGGGTGGCGCAAGCATAAATAGTGTATCTTTGTACCATGTACATACGTAAGAAGCATAATAAATCAGGAACCACGAGTGTAGTTGTAGTCTATAAATTCTGTGGAAAATATAAGGAAATCAAATCTTTTGGATATTCATCGTCAGAAGATGAAATAGAATTACTGTGTGAAAAGGCAAGAAAATGGATTCGATCTTATGATGGACAACAAGAATTTGATTTCGATAACAATCGTACTCGGGAACTAGAAGAAACAATCCGCGTTGTGGATAACATGGACGCTGTTCTAATTAACGGCACCCAGTTGCTTCTGAACCAAGTCTATAACAGTATAGGTTTCAATCAGATTCCAGACGAAATTTTGCGCCATTTAGTTATTGCCAGGGTATCACAACCCAGGAGTAAACTTGCAACGGTAGATTACCTAAAGTCTTACTACGACGAAGATATAGACCTCAATCACATATATCGCTATATGGACAAGTTATACAATACACAGATGGAACTTGCCCAGCAAATCAGCGTAGAGCACACAAGGCGTATATTTGGAGGAAAGATAGGGTTGATGTTCTACGATGTTACAACGTTGTACTTTGAGAGCGCCAAAACAGACACCTTACGTGAACCAGGTTTCTCCAAAGATGGCAAGACTGCCGAATCACAAGTTGTACTTGGTCTGCTTGTCTCGGAAGGTGGTTATCCGCTGTCCTATTCCATTTTCAATGGTAGTCAATACGAAGGTTTCACCATGATACCGATGATTGATGATTTCAAGCAACGTTTCAACATCGGTGAAGACTTTGTTGTTGTGGCAGACTCAGGGTTGATGAACAAGAGCAATGTAACACTGCTACAAAAGGCCGGATACAAGTATATTCTTGGTGCTCGTATCAAGAACGAGAGTTCTTCTATCAAACAATGGATACTCTCATTGAAAACGGAGGACCAATCTTGTCATGAATACAAGCATCCGAATGGCGAACGCCTTATCGTTAGTTATTCAGAGAAACGAGCAAGCAAGGATGCCTATAACCGAAACCGCGGTGTAGCACGTCTGAAGCAAGCCTATAAGAGCGGGCACATAACTAAACAACAGGTTAATAAGCGCGGGTATAACAAGTTTCTTGAAATTAGCAAGGATATAGAGGTCAGCATCAGTGAGCAGAAGATTGACGAAGATAGCAAATGGGATGGTCTGAAAGGCTATATTACCAACACAGATTTAGATGCAAAGCGTGTCATTGAAGAATATCATGGACTTTGGGTAGTAGAACGTGCTTTTCGTATTTCAAAAGGAACTTTGGATATGCGTCCCATGTTTCATTTCACGGAAAGAAGGATTGAGGCACACGTTTGTATATGTTTCATCGCTTACAAAGTTTATAAAGAATTGGAACGACTTATAGGCATAAACAAGATTGA
>JAZKYK010000049.1:0-21656 GCA_045612125.1 Alloprevotella sp. | reverse complement strand
AAGCCCCCTTTTTTCGTGTCAAAAGGATCAAAAATATTGCGAAATTTGGTTTGATGTCGTTAAAATTTGGTTTGATGTAGTAAAAATTTGGTCCGACTTAGGAAAAATTTCCCGCCGAGTCGTTCGCCGAAGGTCCGGTTTTGACCCCTCGAAGCCCGTTTAACTTTTTTATATAATCTTTAACAATGTGACAAAATGATATTTTTCACTTTTTGAAAAAATGTACTTTTTGACACTTGGATTCAAAAAATACGGAGGATCGTTGCCGTTGATGGCAACAATCCTCCGTATTTATTATTGTGCTATAGTATTACTTACTAATCAACTTCACACTGCGAAGTACCTGACCAGCCTTTTCTACACAGAGCACATACACACCGGGTTGGTTGATTGTGAGTTGTGCCTTCTGACCTGCTGCAACGGTTTGCGTTGTTGTTGCAGCCAACTGTCCTGCAGCATTGTAGAGGTTGATGCGGTAGTTGCCTGCTTCTGCAAATTCAACAAATGCAACATTGTCAACCACATAAGCAGCAAGCTCTTGGCTCACGGCATCGTTGATACCAGTGCTGCCATCAACCTTAATTACTCGGAATGTGCGCTTATCGCTACCCAAAGAGTTGCTGAGGGTCAACACAGCTTCGTAATCGCCAGCCTTGGCAAAAATAACCTTAGCAGAACCTGCTTCGCCATTACCAGTGACTTCGCTCACTGTACCCTTCTTCACCTTCCATGTAGGCAAAGTCACTACAGGATAAGCGGTACCAGAGATAAATGGACATCCTGATGTGTATTCAGGTGCAAGCCAAGAGAATACGCCCTGACCTTCAGAACCAGAAGCGACATAGTCGTGCACACCTGCTGCAACATCAGCCTTTTCGCCTGCAGAAGCAAAGGTATTGTCTTCACTGGCCTTAGTTTCGAGTTCCCAGAATGCGAGTACACCAGCAGGTAAATTATCCTTAGAGAGGTCGCCCATAGAAGCGAGCACGTCTTCTTCAGAAATAGCGCTGTTCCATACAGTGAAGTTATCGATAACGCCATCGATGCCTGAACGGCCGTGAGCAGAACCACCCACTGAAATCACTTGTCCGTCGGTGATGTTATAAACCTTAGGTTGGTAACCTGGTTGTGTGGTCTTAAACTTCGCGTCTGTAGCACGCTTCCATTGTGACACGCGTTGCTTCACACCATTGACGTACAATTCACCCTTGAATTGCTTTCCGGTGTTATAGCTGAACACGAATGCGAGGTGCACCCAGTTGCCTACGGGCAATGTGGTGTTTTCATAGCGATACTGCAACTCATCATTGTTTGAAGCATCAGTACCACGCCAAGTGAAGCTGGTGAATGTACCTGTTTCGTCGATATTTGTCCAAATCCATCCCCAGTCGGTCTTTGGCCAAGAGTCCTTCTTATTGGCAACAGCCAAAAGTTGTGTTTCGCCAGCAGAAAGCTTATTGATCTTGAGCCAGAATGAAACAGAGAATGACTTAGCACCTACCAAGTCAAGGTCGGCAGCCTTCACACCGAAACGCTTTTCCTTCAGGTCGATACCTTGTGATCCAGCACCATCGGCAGCACGTCCTGTGTAAGCAAAGTTAATCACATCGCCTGCAAGCACTTGGATATCGGCTTCCTTACCGTTGGCGGTCAAAGTGTAGATTTCAGGAAGTGCACCCACACTTTCGCCTGTGATTTGCACATAACTGTTGAACGTGCGTTCTACGGTTTCTGTAGCGCCAGTTTCGGTATGTACCACGCCATTAAGCTTCAAGTTATAACTACCTGTTGCGCTTAAGCCATCGCACTTCACGGTGTGGCCTTCGCCGCTGAACACTTCATTGCCTTCGCCATCGTATAATGTCCATGTAGCGCTTTCGTGGCGCGCATCAATATATGACATTTCGAAAGATTCATTAGGCTTAATGGTATTCTTGCTGATTTGGATATTATCGTCGTAAACGTATGCAGGTGCTTCGAGATAATCGCTCCATGCAATAGCAGATTCAGTCTTATGATCGAGCGCCACAGCACTAACCCCAATGCGCACGCGGTCGGGCGAGTTAAGTGCCATAGGTACGTTGTAAAGAAGACCTGCCCATGATGTTGTGATGCCCATAAGGACGGGTTGACCACCTTCTTGCTGAGCATAAAGCTTGAAGAATGCTGTTTTAACATCGATGTTGTAGCAAGGTTCGCCAGCTGCCTTGTCGTTGGGCATATTGAACACCACCTTAGCATCAACCCCAAACTTACTGTTAGAGAGTACTTCAGCCTTTGCAAGAACAGGCTTTTCGGGTGTTGTAGCCGCACCACGAACAATAGAGAACTCACCTAAGTAAAGGTCCATGTTCTTTGCATTTTCGAAATGCAAGGCAACAAGCGCAATGGCTTTGCCATCCATAACTTCGGGCGCAGTGAATTGCGTTTCTACCCAAACATCTTCGTCAGCCTCAGCAACGGGAGCTATAAGTTCGATCGCAGCCTTTTCATTGCCGAGTGAAGTGAACGCCAAATTCAAAGTGCCTACAGATCCTGCCTTAAGTTTATAACGCAAGGTAATTACATCGCCTGCCTTAATGCCGTATTCAGTTTTGAAGAGGTGCAAGTATTCGTCGGTTGTTGAACCAAAGATGCGCAAAGATGAACCACCCACATAGGCTTCGTTCCATGTGAATTCTGCATCCAAACCACCTTCAACAACGTTTTCGGGTTTTCCGCCTAATATTTCATTGGCAAACCACCAACGCCATGTTGGCAAATAGTCCTGAACACCGATGTTATACCATGACTTGTTGTGTTGTGTCACACCATTCCAATTGAAGTACGTACCATTACCGAGGTTGAAGTAAGTGATGAAGGGTTCTTCACTCAAATCCCACTTCATGGCACTGCGTGCCGACATAAATGTTGACATGCCGTGGAATGAATAGTTATCGGCATTATATTTGAGCGAATTGGTCACTTCAGGTGTGTTTGCTGGGTTACGTGTACCGCCCGTGAACCAACGTTCGGTGCGTTCAAGGTAAGTGCGTTGCTTCACTTCGGGTTCACTACCCTTTTCACCGCGACTTTCCCAGAACATGTTTTCGCTGTGTGCACCCCAAAGACCAATTGAGATGGGATAGTTCTGGAGATGTGTCCAGTTGCTTCCAGCGGGTTCAGCACCCTGCATGTTCATACCGGCATAAAGGTCAAGTGGGTTACGGCCAATTTCCTGAGCATACGAAACAGACTTATCCAAAAGACCTGAGCGGTTCCAGTTGTAGTTGAGGAACAACGCAGCTGCTTCTTCGCCTGCTGCACCAAAGGTTTCGTCGTTATGACTGCCCAAACCTTGGTCGAAAGTGATCATACCGTTGTCGTTGGTACCATCATACCATACATTTTCAAACAAAGGATTCTTCTGGCGTGCTGCCTTAACCAAATCCTGGTGGAAAGGAATCAAGATTGACTGGATGTAAGCACCCTGACCAAATTCAGAGTTATAACCCAAACCATCCACACCATAATAGTGGTGGAAGTCTGCCACCTTTTCAGCTCCGGCTTCAACCATGGTTTCAAGACAAGCTTCCCAATCGGGGAATTGCATGAGCGAACCATAAGGAATACCTGCCACACCTGACACAGCCACACCATTCTTATGCGCTACATCAAGGAAGTTACCAGGCACACGACCTAAGGGTGCAGTCCAGTTGCCGTAGTGTGTGACGTAGGGCCACATGTTAAAGACTTCAGAATCGTACACGCCATCGGGGAGTGCATTGTTCTTGGTTGAGTTAATAGGCACCCACAAAAGCAATTTCTTATCGTTGCTTTCATTGATTTCTGAGCGTACCTGTGTGTTTTGGTTGCGGAAACGCTCACGGGGCTTTACGCGTGAGATAAAGAAGTTATCGTCGTCAGAGATAGGTGTGCCTTTCTTCCATTCAGTGACAATATCACCAAATTCTGTGCCACCATATCCCCAATTGACATAACCTTCCTTAAATTCTTGTGCAGAAGCCGTAAGGACCATTGCCCCAAGACCTGCTAAAAATAAACGTTTTTTGATCATATCATTAATGTTTGGTATTGTTTTTTAATTTGTGACTCTATATCATAAAATCACATTGTTTTCAAGTTCTTAGATTTCTAGAATTTGAGACGTTTTGATGAGCCTAGGCGAATAATTTGAGAATTTTATTCATTGAATAACCTAACGACAAACACCGCAAAGCTAAATTCGCTAATTCACTAATTCTAGATTAAAAAACATTAAGTTTTGATATTTTCTTGTTTTCTAGAATTTGAGAATTTTATTCAATGAATAATCTAACGACATACACCGCGGAGCTAAATTCGCTAATTCACTAATTCTAGATTAAAAAATCATGTTGTTTTCAAGTTTTTAAATTTCTAGAAATCTAGATAAAATAAAAAATCCTAATCTTGTTGATAATTTGGAATCAACTCTTTGCTCTTTTGTTATAATCTGGATGATTTGGATAAAATTTGTATTGAAGACTTTTAGAACCAAAATTCAAGAGTAGTCCTAATTGATGGTTCCCTACATGCAAGTAGTTAATAATTTGTGCTTCAAATTCTCCAATAATATCCTTAAAAGCTTTTATTTCAATCCCTATTTTATCAAAGCAAAAGAAGTCGTAATAAAAATCATGTTCAAGAACTACACCATGATAAGTTATTGTTAATCGTTTTTCTCGTTCGTATGGAATATTGTTTTCTCGCAATAATACTTCAAAAGCGTCTTGATATACCTTTTCCTTAAAGCCACATCCTAATTCACGATGTAGTTGCATGGCTAATCCTAAAAGGATACTAGATTCTTTCGGATAAATATATTCCATATTCTCTGTTTTTATTTGCATGAGATATAGTTTTGCTCATCAAAACATCTAGATTAAAAATCTATTACATCCTTATTCTTTCTTATCCTCAAGTTTTTAATTTTTCTAGAATTGTAGAATTAGAGAATTTTTATTCATCAAAAGATGAATTTAAACAATTGACATGCAATGCGGAGCCAAATTCTCTAATTCATTAATTCTTGATAAAATAAATCAAGAAGAAGAATTCCGAATGCTCTAATTCTCAAATTATTCGACTAAGCTCATCAAAGCGTATAGACCATAAATTCAAGTCGTGTTGTTGGCTCTTACTTAAAAGTTAGGACCTTCTACGTCCCACCAAAGGCGTGTTGATTGTAAGTCAGGACCACCCAGAGTAGGAATACCTGAAGACTCTATCAACTGCTGAACAATGGGGTCGCTGGCATTCCAGGGGATACGACGAATCATATCGCCTTGTTCGATAGAACCATCGCCATCATCGGTATTCAAAACGGGGAATACCTTTGGATAGCCAGTGCGGCGCATTTCTGCCCAAGCTTCAGTTGAAAGCGGGAAGAGGGCAATGTACTTCTGCGTGATGATCTTTTCAAGTTTTGTTTCTAAATCATCGGCATCATTCCACTTCACACCGATCTTGGTCACACTTTCCCAATCTTCACCGTCGCCAGTAGCCTCAACCTGCACATAAGGCAAGGCAGCTTCAAGGTTCATGTAGTCGTACAAGGCAGCATTGTAACTATCAGCACCCATCATGGGTTCATCAAGATAAGCATGCTCAATACCTTGTTCGTAGAACTGTTGAGCCGTGCCACCCATATTCCAGCCACGCAAAGCACCTTCTGCACGAAGGAAGCACACTTCAGCAAACTTCACGAGGTAGAGGGGTGCATTTTCTATAGCACTTGAATTAACACTTGAATAAGCAGCAAGGGGATTCAAAGGATAGTTTTGTCCGTCGGGCATAAGGCGACCTGCACGAAGACCTACGATACGGCTGTGAGCGGGCAACTCTTCCATCTTTGCTTCATTCACGATGGGTTGTGAGTTGTTCGTCAGCACATACTTGGTGTAGGGGTGATTGAGCGACATCAAAAGACTTTCGAATGAGGCACAAAGACGGAGGTCATTCCAGTTGTTGCAAATATCAACGTAAGGATGACGGAAGCCCGATACTTGTGGATAAAGACCATGTTGTTGGTCGATATTTTCAATAACGCCCGATTCAACAGCTTCTTCAGCCCATAGTTTTGCGGTTTCGGGTTCTACCTTCGATAAGCGCAACGCCATACGAAGTTTCAGAGAGTTTGCCAGACGAATATAACTGTCTAAAGAGAAGTCGCCCGTGATAAGCGCACGACTGGTAACGCAATAGCGTGTTTGGAGCTTCTTGAATTCACGCTTGTAGGCATCAGAACGATACGTTTCATAGTGTTTCAAGCACGCCACGATGGTGTCGAGGTTTTCCTTGATACCATAATAAATGGTGCGCAAGTCATTGTACTCGGTGGGTTCCTCAGAGTTCTGCTTATCCTCAAGGTACGTGTAGGGACCTGAGAGGTCGGCGCGTTCCTGTGCAGAAACACAATAGAACAACAAGTTAATGGCTTTAAACTCTGGAATGGTATCAATAATGGGGTGATTTAACAAAGGCATCAACGCATTCTTCACCATGGTGTAAGAACCTAAGGGGTCGCCATTAAAATCTTCAGACACATTATAGGTTGAAGTCAACGAACCATACATGAAGTCCCTGTGGTGCACCACCATATACTGTGCATAACCATCGGGGCCCAAGCTGAATTGGCGTTGGTAGGCGTGTGCCCCAGGCACATCACCATTTTTTGCACCACGCAAGCAATATTGACCTGTGATACTCTGCCCAAGGAGTTTCATCTTGTTGAGCGTATCAATGGCATGACGCAATTCATCAATTGAAATATCACGAAGATAATCAATAGAATCTACATTACCGTGATAAACCGTTGCATCAATGGTGGTTTGGCTTGAAGAGAGTTCCGAACCCGGATCGTCGTAGTCCAAACACGACTGAAGCATACCGAGAGATGTGAGTGCCAACGTACCGGCAAATAATATTTTTTTCATAGTCGTCTTCAAAATTAGAAGTTAAGTTTAAGGTTCATACCAAAGCTGCGTGCTGAAGGTACGTTGAACATATCAATACCGCCCAAACCATTGGCTGTTGAAACTGAGATATCAGGGTCAACTGGCGAATCCTTGTAGAGGAAGAAGAGGTTGCGACCAATCAAAGAAACGCTGAGGTTCTTACCTGCACCAAAGAGGTTGCGGAAGGTATAGCCCAAAGAGAGTTCGCGCAAACGGAAGTTTGTAGCATCGTAAATATAGCTTGAAGCATCGCTTGTACCGAGTGTGGTGTAGTAATCTTCTACAGCAACGAGGTCGCGACCTTCATTAATGTACATGGCATGACGACCATCTGCTGTGTAAAGACCTAAGCGTTCTGCTTGATCACGAGCAACGCCTGTGCGCTTTGAAACACCAAAACGATCGAGGTAAGCTTCGGTGAGTGAAATCACCTTACCACCGATACGGCCGTTAATCAATACATAAAGGTTGAAATCCTTATAGCGGAAGGTATTGGCCCAAGAGAGCTGAACATCAGCATTTAAATTGCCAATATACTTGCCAAACTTCTTACCCTTCTCAGCCTTCACATTGCCTGCTTGAGACACATACATCAAGTTGCCATTAATAGCGGGCTTGCCTGTGCCTTCTGCAATGTAGATATCGCCTGCCTTATGGAGGAGTTCACCATTACCACCATAAACGTCTTCTTTCCAACGTGCGAAGTCGGTCACGTAGATATCGCCATAGCTGTCGCCCTCGTTGTAGCGCACCTGTACCTTACCGCTGGCAATGCTTTGCACCATCTCCTTGCTTTGTCCGTACTTGTCGGTGTAAGTCTTTTCGATTTCGTTGCTGTTGAACGAGAAGTTGACATTTGTTTTCCAGCTCCAATCGTTATTGATGGTCCAGTTATAGCCTACTGAGAGTTCAATACCCTGATTGCGAATCAAACCTGAATTCACGGGTTGTGTCTTACCATTCAAACCAGTGATGTTCAAGTATGAATTGTGCATCGCTGAGTTGTAGTAAGTAATGTCGAAGTTCATGGCATTTTCAAAGAACTGCATTTCCAAACCTGTTTCGAACGACTTTGTCTTTTCAGGAATAGGGATAAATGAGTTGTACGAACCTGAAGTGACCGAACCCGTCACGAAGTTTTCGCTCACGGCGTTGAAGATTGAGTTAGGAATTGAGTTACCCACCTCTGAATAGCTCATACGGAACTTAGCATAGCTGAACCACTTAGGAAGGTCGATCAATTCACTCAGAATAGCATTTCCACCAAAGCCGAAGTAACCGTAATTGTCATCGATGCCGAGGTATTCAAATTGCTTGAAAGCACGGTACCAGTCGCGGCGGTAAGAACCATCGATATAAACCTTTTCCTTCCAGCCCAACTGTGCGGTGAAGAGGGCAGCCTTGTCCCAGTTGCTGCTCTTGCCCTTGCTGGTCACGCCATTACCGCCACCATCGGGTGAGAAATAGTTAACCTTGGTTGAGATACCTGTCTGCACGCCATTGGTCCAAATAGGAATTGTGGCATTGCCGATGTAGGTGCTGTGGTTCTGTCCTTCAATAACGTGACCCACCCATCCTGCTGTGGCTGAAACGCTCCAGTCTTTTCTGAATGTTTTGTTGTAGCTCAGCAAGTAGTCGGTATAGATTTCATTGGTGCGACTATTACCTAAGCTGTATGTGCCGTAACGGTACATATCGGAGGGTCCCCAGGTAGAGGCATAACGATTGCTTTCTTCGTTATACTTGGTGTGGTCGATCGACACACGAGCCTGGAAACTGAGGCCGTCGTAAATATCAACCTTACCCTGGAACTTAGCAGAGAAGCGATCCTCACGTTGGGTGCTGCGGTTCATATTGGCCAACCAATAGGGATTGTTGCGCATCGCATCCTGATACACCCATTGTTGCATCACGTCGGTGAGTTCAGCACGACCATAAACCTTTTCAAAAGCACCATCACCATTGAGCGCATAGTACATATCGCCACCTTGCTGACCAATGATATTACCTTCTTCATCCAGGATATTGGTGTAGCCACTTGACATCCATGTGCCCTGTGCGGCATAGTTGTTCTTGTAATAACCTAAATCCACATCACGAGGCATGGTGTAGAGGTCGTAGAGGGGATTACCCGTCGTACCACCCGAAACGCGGTTTTTGGTTTTTGTTTGCAAGTAATCGGCGCTCACATCCACCTGAACGCGATCCCAGAGTTTGTAGCTCTGACGGAAAGCCAAGGTGTTGCGGTTATACTTATTCGCCTCAATCATCCCTGTACTGTGAGAATTTGAGAACGATACGTAGGTCTGCACCTTTTCTGTACCGCCCGAAAGGGCAATAGAGTTATTGGTATTAACACCTGTTTGGAAGAAGTCGTCAATATCATTTGCGGCATACTGGCGCAAACGGAGTTGATTGATACTTCCTGCCTTGTATTGCTGATCGGAACTCACAACGTCGAGTATATACTTATCGCCACCAGCGAGTCGTGCACCCCAGCTGTCGGAACCAAATACTGTATTACCCAAGGCATTGACGCGAGCACCACCATAAAGGTTTTGCACGCGAGGTGTGAGCAACGGTGCATCAAAAGTTACGTTTGAATTGAACGCAACGCCAATCTTGCCTTCCTTACCCTTCTTCGTGGTGATCATAATCACACCATTGGCAGCTGCTGAACCATAAAGCGCAGCGGCATTCGCACCCTTAAGCACGTTCATCGACTCAATATCGTCGGGGTTGATCATAGACAAGGGGTCGGAACCTTCAGAGGTTGATGTGGTGACCAAACCTGCCACGTCGCCAATCTGATTGCGGGTGGAGTTGGTCATCGGAATACCATCAACAACGATAAGGGGTTGGTTACTGCCCAAGATAGACTTATTACCACGGAGCACAATCTTTGAAGCACCACCGGCACCACCTGAAGAGGGCGTGATGGTAATACCAGAGACTTTACCTTCCATTGAGTTAACCAAGTTCGCATCCTGAACCTTCATCAGTTCATCGGCCTTAATCTGCTGCGTTGCATAGGTCAGTGATTTTTCCTTGCGCACAATACCCATGGCCGTTACAACCACTTCGCCGAGCATGTTATTTTCTGGCTTAAGCACAAAGTTAAGGGGACCACCCTCCCACTTCATGTCGCTTTGTTCGTAACCAATGAGCGAAGCACTAATCTTCGTACCCGACTTAACACCTTTTAAGGTAAAAGCACCGTCGTTATCGGTTACAGCAGTGATCTTTGTGCCTTCTACAAAAACTACGGCACCCATGAGCGCTTCGCCAGTATCATCCTTAACGAAACCCTTCACGAGACCTACTTGCCGAACCACACTTGTCTGGGCCTGCGCTTCAATAGGCAACGTACTTAGAGGCGCACCTAAAAGCGAGGCGATTAACAAAGAAAAACCAATATTTTTCATTTGATTCATAAAAATTGATTAGAATTAAGGAAATTTTGTTCAAAAATACGAAATCATTTAAAAACACACCAAACGTTTAAGAACTTAAAAACAATCTCCCCCCCTTCTTTTTATTAAATATTATGAATCTCAACAACCATGCGGCGCAATAAATGCTTGGCGATAGATGCTATAGGGGGATAATTTCTAGATAATATAGAGATTCTAAAAGCTATAGATATTTTATATTTCTGTAGATGCTATAGGGACTATTAAGCTATAGATATTCTATATTTCTATAGATGCTATAGGGACTATAAAAGCTATAGATTCTATAGAAGACTCAGATTAGCGCGGTTGCTACGTGGATTCACCACGGACAGACACAGGGATCAGCCCCAAACCCTAAACTCTAAACCCTAAACCCTAAACCCTAAACCCTAAACCCTAAACTCTAAACTCTAAACTCTAAACTCTAAAACACACACGAGGATGGCGCCTATAGAGCACCATCCTCGTGTGTGTTTCTATTCTTTTGATTTCTGAATAAGGCTTTTTATTTCCTTTAATTTGTCTTGACCAAACAACACCCATGCGGCAGACAGGCTAAAGCCTAAGAACATAAAGACAAGGAGCGTCTTTTTCCGGCTGTTGCTGGGCTTTAGGGGTTGCACTGCAGGTTGAATCACCGCAAAGACAGGACGCATTTCCTGGATCTTGGCTTTTGACAGATTTTCCTGAGTCTTCATTTGCGAATAAAGTTCCTGCGCCAACATCGCCTCTTGCTGGAGGCGCTGGCGTTCGTTGGTCACACTCTGCAAAATCACACTTCGGTTGTAATCCACACTCTGAGCATATTTCTGCTGAGCGATAATCATCTTCTCCTGAGCCTCTTCCGCCATTTTCTTGTAATAGTGGTAGTCCTGCTCCGCCTTTTGGATGCGGTAGTTCGTAATAACATCCTGGAGGCGCTGACAAACCGTATCAGCCAATTGCTGAGCCACCTTGGGGTCGGTCAAAACGATTTGCAGGTTTGTGACACCCGATTTATTATCCACTTCAGCACGTATGGCTTTGCGCAATGCCTTGATGACCGCCATTTGCTGTTTGTTGTAGAAAGAAGAAGATGTTTCGGGTTCATACATCACTTCACCTTCATCGTCCTTGCTAAAGAGGCTTTCTTTCCACTGCGCGAAGGCCGACTTTGGCTTGTGCTTTCCCAACATAAAATCATAGAATGGGAGGGGATCAATGGGCTTCGCTCCTTGCATCAATTGCTTGGGCGACACATAGGGTGTGACTGGCACATCAAACAAACCTGCCAAGAATGAGGTGCTGGCACAGATTTCAGGGAAGAGCGTAATGTTGAGTGCGTCATTGCTGGTGTTTAACGACAAATTACCAACGCCCAACAAACTGGTTAAGCCCTTCAAACTGGTACCTGCACGCGAATTACCCGACACTTCGGGCGCCAACATCACATTTACCGTGTATATGCGCGTTGAAGTTAATGCCACGAAACACCCGACAACGGCAAAAGAAACAGTGACGATTAAGATTAAGTATTTATGCTTCAAAAGCTTCACCAAAAGGGCTGCCCAATCAATTTCTTGACCACGCCTCACCATTTTGGGAGCGTTATTGTTAGCTTGAACTTCCATATTGATTACTAAGGTTTATGAAGGTTAGTAGTAGCTTACAACGCGACTACTTTAAGATATTGGCAATGGTTGCTGCCATGGTTGCTATTGAAGAAGCCGTTGTTGCCACCGCAAGGATATCTCTGAAGTTTGTTCCGCTGTCGGTCTTTTCAGGCACAATGATTTTACTACCTGGTTCTACCTTTGTGGAACCCTTTGCCTTTTTGATATAACCATTCATGGTGATCATATACACCTTACGCTTTCGTGCTTTGTCGGAATATCCCCCTGCTTGACGAATATAGTAGCTGACGGACTTACCGGGCTCAAAAGTAATTTCATTGGGGCTCAACACACTACCCTCCACGCGCACCGTGTTGGAGTAAACAGGCAAAACCAACTCATCGCCCTCACGAAGCACAACATCATGAATACTTTTGGGATTTTCAAGAGCCTTTTCCAAATTAATCGCGACACTGTAGGTGGAACGTGTATCAAGGGTTTCGCCAAAAATAGAATCGTTAATTTCTTCAACAGCCTTAATACGTTCGTACTCTTCTTTTGTTAATTGACGCACCAAACGCGCTCCCTTGATATAGGCGTAGTCCGTTGTGCCACCTGCCTTATTGATTAAGTCAGAAAGGCGTTCTTCACGCTGCGTGATGGGGTACTTACCTGGGAAATTCACTTCACCGCTTACGGTGATATATTTATTGGTTACGTAGGTAGGACTCTTGCGAACGATCACTTGGTCGTAGGGCTCTAACTTAAACCCAGCTTCACCCTCAACAACATAATTATCTTTGATGCTGAAGCTATACATTTTTGAAATCTCAGACGTAGCCTTGGTACTGTTGGGATCCTTCAGACGACGGATGACATCAACACGCGCTAAAGAAGCACTTTCCAGCAAACCACCAGCACGAATAATCAAATCCTCAAGGGTCGTGTTTTCAGCATAGACCACAGTAGAGGGGTGAGCCACTTCACCGCTGATGGTCAAGGTTCCAGCATCCGACAGGTCGAACTTACTTGGAATATATAGTTCATCATTATTGCGCAGGACAATATCGGACTTCGTGCCATTTAATATGCCTTCAACATCAACCGAAATCATTTCCAAGGAGCGGTCCTCACGCTCACGACTTAACAACGCACGATTGGTAAAGGCATCAGGCATCAAACCCTCGGCTTTCTGAATCAAGCCTTTCACCGTGTTGACACGCTCATCCAATTGATACACCCCAGCGTGGTAAACGGCACCCTTAATGCTAATGCGATTCTTAAAGCGCGACACCAATTCGCCCACTTCTATTTCATCGCCATTGCGCATTGCGAAGGTCTTGAATTCATCTTCTTTGACTGAGCAAACTTCGTAGTCCTTGCCATTCTGGCGCACAACGGTGATATTGTCAGTATAGGCACCTTGAGCAAAGCCCCCGGCATATTCAACAAGACGTTCTAAGGTTTCGCCATCCTTTAATTCAAAAAGCATGGGACGCTTCACCTTTCCACTGACCTTCACCATGGTCTTATAAGAGGGCACCAAAACCACATCACCTTCTTCAAGGCGAATATCACCACTGCGATTGCCATTCATCAAGAAATCATAAACATCCACAACCGCGATTTGCTCGCCATTGCGGTTGACCACAATTTCACGCAAAGAACCCGGGTCTTTAATGCCACCTGCTACATACAAGGCATGAAAGACGGTTGAGAAACTGGACAAGTTGTAAGTACCAGGATTGGTGACATCACCCAAAATGTTAATTTGAATGCTACGGATGCGACCAAGACTTAACTTCACCTCTGTTTTCTGGCCTTCGCTTTCAATACCAGCATAAATCGTGGCTAACTTTTTCTTTAAAAATTGATTGGCCTCATCAATACTCATGCCATTCAAGTAAACTGGTCCCAAAATATCAACATTGATGCTGCCTTCGGGCGAAATAACACTTCTTAAAGTGGTTTGATTGACCCCAAAGATATCAACAATCACTTCATCGCCAGGACCAAGCTTATAATTCTGAGGCGTAGCTAAATTCTCACTGGGTGCGAAGTTCAAACGCTTATTGCGAAATACGCTTCTGCCGAACACAACTTCGTTTACCTCCGCTACATTCTCGTCATCTTGAAGGAAAATGGTGTTTTGCTGATCTTTGTTCTCTTCAAAATCAGTGGTAACAGAAGAGCTGTGCGTTCTATTCTGTTCGACAGTTGGCGTGGTTGAAACAGCACCGCCTTTGGTGGCTTGCTTATACAAATCCTTAACTCGCATCGCTTGTTGGCGGGTTACACCTTTTGCCACGAGTTCCTTGGCAATTAATGTCCTTGACTTTCCGGCTTCTTCGGATGTCTTGATGTACTCCAACA
Source organism: Alloprevotella sp. (assembly GCA_045612125.1). Classification (GTDB taxonomy): domain Bacteria; phylum Bacteroidota; class Bacteroidia; order Bacteroidales; family Bacteroidaceae; genus Alloprevotella. The sequence continues at coordinate 7,259 of JAZKYK010000049.1, read as the reverse complement.
CCTGCTCATCGGTCATCATGCTTTGAGCATGAGCAGCAAGCGTTAAACCCATAAACATTAAAATAGTTCCAAATATTCTTCTGTAATCCATAGTTATAGCATGTGTAAACATTTAACCCCTTTCGGGCATCATCTGCAAATATATGCAAAATTTATTACAAATAAATGAAACCTTCACAAAATTCATCGCGATTAACCATTTTACAACCTGTCACAACGCAAACAAGCGGACGAGAATTCTCGTCCGCTTGTTTGCTTATATCAATTCTTCAGCGATTACTTCACATAAACCTTTTTGCCTTCAGACGTAACATACAAGCCTGAAGCTGGACGCACAACGCGACGACCGTTCAAATCATAAAGGCGAACAGAGGCTTGAGTGGTGATTTGTTCAATACCCACAGGAACGCCCTTGGTTTCTGTCAGCGTGAGTTTTGTGGCAGTACCATTATTGAGGTAATAAGCCTTATTGGCGGGCACATTTGTTGTGGTGTTTTTGCTGAAAGCGTCATCCTTCAACACAAGCGCTCCCTTTACGCTTTGGGCACAAAGCGTGCCCTTCCAACCTTCAGCCACAGCTGATGGATTTTCAGTGGATTCCTTCGCAAAAGGTAGATTGTAAGTACCCGCATCAGCTTGCAGAATCACAGGCGTATTAGCAGGAACCACACGATCAGATGGCTCAAAAGGTTCGATATACAAACATTCAACATCATCAATAACAGTGGTTTCAACGGCCACATAGGCCTTCATGCCATCTACCAATTGGAAGGCAAAAGGCACATGGAGCGTGGTCAAACCAGACTTTGGAATCGTTACAGGTACTTCATTGACCAACTCAATGTACCACCATGAAGCAGCCGACGTGCTGTGCCAGGGCACCAAGCGCTGGTTGTCGCCTGCAAGATGTAAACCATCCAAACTGCATGTTCTGTTAACATTGATGAGTTGGCTGATGCCATTTGCATCACTGCTGATGGTCCACGTTCCAGCATCTGCTGTTTGCACAACGACCTCGGGTTGGGTTTCCTGAGCAGTGAGCTTTCCTAAATAAGTTCCGTAGTTAGGATTATGGAGGTAGTACTCGCCTGCAGTCGCGGCAGGAACAAACGTGAAGATTTGGTTGGCATTATTAAGATTGCTCGTTGCCGCAGTATAACGCGAAGCCTCGGGCGTTAAATAAAGCGATGCATTCTTTCGGTCGTAATTGCGAATGCGGTAGATCTGACCAGGTTCAACAGCAAGGCGGGGCGCATTCAAACAAGCCTTATTGATGGCTTCATAAGTGCTGAGTGATGGTTGTGCCTCGTAAGCTGCGATCGCCTCATCCACAACAGCCACAGCATCAGCGGAATAACCGCCAACGAGGTTATCTACGCTCTTAATTTTACGGGTATGGATGCCCGCCTTCACAATATCGTGGGCCACGACATCAGGACTGTAGCTGTAAGCGCTGTCCGTGATTTGCTCGATAGAGTAATTCTTATACACGATGGTATAGCCCCCACCACTGGTGCCATGGGTATCTTCTTCATATACGAAGGCCAATGTATTGTCGGCTTGCCAGCACATCGTTGAGTAAGCCGAGCTGAGATAACTGGATTGATGACGTCCATCCCAATCCTTGGCGATACTGTCGGGCGAAACGAAGTCGGCAAGCGTTTCAAGTTCTTTGTAATAAATACCAACATTGGCACGTCCGCCACCAAAAGGCACAGACTGCAAAGCGAGGTAAAGCGGTTTTTGATCGGCATGGCGGACAACAGGCACAAAGAGAATTTCGCCATTGGTAGAGTTGCTTTCAGCCACAACACCATGATTGCTGTTGTTTGACCACTTGGCAGCGCCCCAGCTTCCTTCGCCCTTTTCTGTGTCGGTGAAGGTGTAAATATTATAAATACGTCCACCTGATGTGCGCGAACTGATTAAGACACTACCATCAGGGAGTTCGTCGGCCTTAGGCTCATCGCCACCACTTGGAATGGGTGAGTTTTCAACCCCACCGAGTACGCTCCACGTTTCACCAAAGTTGTCGGAGTACAACACAAAGTTCACATTTGAACCATTGGCAAGCTTAACAAGCGGTGCACAATACAAACGGTAGTAATCGCCTACCTTCACAGTTTTACTTTGTGAGATTTTACCTGAACCGATGAACATACAACGAATACCACCATCGGTGCGGGCATCAAATTGCTTGTAAATCGCTTCGGAAATATCTACTGGCTTTCCCCACGTCTGTCCATTATCTTCTGAATAGAAACGAGCAATACCTTGGTGATTGTTGCGCTGACCATTGGGAAAACTAACATTTCCAGAGCAGGTCAACACCATGACGCGTGGACTTTCGCTATCTGCCACAATACAGGGGTCGCCAAAAGCGACATACATAGAATTGGTTGACGCAGCCGCGCCACCTTGACCTTCTATAATCGGGAAGATATCGCCCCACGTTGCACCGTTGTCCTTACTGATACGCGCATGAATATCAATGCGTCCATTGGTAGCCATACCAATATCGGCACGACTGTGGCGATAGTCAGCCACGGCAATTAGGTCGCCATTATAAGCTTTGGCAATTCCTGGGATTCGGTAGGGAATAGCACCCGTTGTAGGGGTCGGGAACACTTCGAAATGAGGTTCGGGCACAATGAGCGAACGACGTATTGTCACTTTATAGTCGGTGAGCACAACGCCTTTATTAGCACCACTTTGCGTGTAGGAAGCAATGCGTTCATTAATATCCGCCACCGTAATGTTTTGCTTGGTAGCCGATGTGTTATAAGTGTTTCCGTAAACCGAGAAGGTTAACGCATAATCGGAACTGCCACCTTGGTTGGCGACATCAAAATTCAGAGCATGAACCACGCAACCTTCAGGAGCGGTGAGGCGATGTGTGCATGAACCAGAAAGACCGGAATAAACCACGATATGGCCATCTTCAAGAATCATGTTGTTCTGAACCGTACTGAATGTAAATCCAGGAAGTTCGGTGCTTGACCATGTACCATGCCAATTGCCAGCAGCATTGCTGGATGTAAAGGTACCATTGGCACCATTGATTTCAGTGGTGGTTTCAGCAAAAGCAATGGTGATTGTAGAATTGGCATCCTTACCTTCTGCCCAGAACGCAAGGGTACCAATACCCCCAAAATTATTCAGGGCATAGTCGGTGCCATGAAGCACAAAGAAAAAGCCTTCGGTATTGGCTAATTTATCGGAAGGCTGAATATCCCAAGCGGCAATATAACCTTCGGGTAAATCACCTACGGGTTGCATCGTGGGATAAGTGGAACCGCCTGTGCCGCCATAACCATTCATGGCTACCATTGACGCACTTGATGCAAGGACCTTGTCGGGACCCGCATTTTTATTGTAAATCTGATACCCTGTGGTGGCATCGCCTACAAAGCACCAAAGCTCAGTGGCACTGAGGTCGGTAAGCGTCTTCTGAAGACTAATGCGATCGGCGGTGCCATTATCTGAAATCAAATGCTGTGCAGATCCAATTTGCATGGTGTACCAAGTGGTGTTGGCTGCAAACTGACCATCAACGATTGTTGTGGTCTTAAAAGACAGTTGCGCCGAGGCAGTACCAATAAAAAACAGCCAAAGAAAAGTTAGAAGTAAAGATTTTTGTTTCATAAAATCAAGTCTTTAAGATTAGATATTTGTTTGATCACAACGCAAAAATAGGCTATTTTACAGAAACAAAATAACATTTAAATTAATATTAAGTTTTTTTACGATTTTCGGAAAGTAGCCCTTTCATGCGGCAAAAGGATCAAACGAGGAATGGACTCGTTGTAATTTTGCGGATGATTTGGCACTACAAGCCAATCATCACACCTATTTATTAACCCTAAAATTTATGGATTTATGAGCGAAAACAAAACGTTATCGTGGATTGAACTGATCATTAAGATCTTGATTGCTATTCTTAAAGCATTGGCCAACACGATGGACAACACCTCAAAGACGATGGGATGGTTGATCAAGAAATTAGACATTCAAACATTGTGCCATCGGGCATAGGTAAAAAAGGAAAGAGGACACCTCACACACGGGGCGTCCTCTTTTCTTTTTGTTTTATGGCTTCAGCGATGCGGGAAGCATGATGATTGAAGCGCAATTATTTTGCTTGAGCAAATATTTCTTGACAAACTTCTGGATATCCTTAGAAGAAATGTTCTTAACGAGTTCTTCATAGTTTTCACTTTGATCCTTGCCATAGTTGGTCTTTGCAAGAATAAGGCTTTGCCAATACTCATTCTTGGTTTGGTTGTCCTTGAAACTCTTAAGCTTGTAGGCCTTAACCTTATCAAGTTCATCTTCGGTCACACCATTTTGTGCAATCTCTTCAATGCCTTGTTGCATGAGGAGGAGTACAGAGTCAGCCTTTTCTGGAGTGAAAGGACATACGGTTTCCAATACGAACTCATCCTTCAAACCATAGCTAAGACTTGCGCTTGAGTTGACGCTGTAAGAAAGTCCACCATCCTCGCGAATAGACTTGAGGTAGCGCTGAGAGAGGATTTCACCAAATGTGCTTACAATGAGTTGATCCTTAAGCGTGTGCTTAGCCTTGCCGTGCCATACTTGAAGTACATAAGCCTGTGGTGTTTCCATTTCACGATAGAAGCGGTTTTCCACTTGCTTCTTCACCATATCAATACCCAAATCCTTCATTGACTCACGCTTGCCCGAAGCTGGGATTGAAGCCAAGTAGGTTTCAACAAAAAGACGGAGAGAGTCAGCATTGAGAGCTCCAGTGAAGTAGAAATTAAAGTCAGAAGGCGACTTAAAGCGATCTTGCTGGATGCGACGAATTTCATCGTAAGACACCTTATCGAGGTCGGCCAATGAAATAGATTTCTTACGCGCCACACCAGGATAGAGGGTTGATTGAATAGAGTCGCTAAACGCCTTTGTGGGTTGCTTTTCGGCATTAGCAAGCGATGTACGCATGCTGTTCATGAAATTATTATAAGCATCAACATCGTTTGCGGGCGTTGAGAATGTAAGATAAAGGAGTTCGAAGAACGTGCGGAAGTCCTTGGGTGTTGAAAAACCACCGATCGTTTCAGTTGTTTCGCCCAATGAAATCGCTAAACGCGCTTGTTTTCCAGCCAGTTTCTTTTGCAATTCCGTTGCTGTAAAGTTACCCAAACCTACGGAAGAGGCTACATCGCTGAGCAAGCGAGCATTCAGCACATCTTTATCAGCCACGTAAGCCATACCGCCGAAACTACGTGCTGAGAAGAGTATCTGTGCATCGTTGAAATCGGTTTGCTTGAAGAAGACATTAGCACCATTTGAGAGGGTCCACTTCGTGTAGCCAAAATCGGTTGTTTCTTCCTTCACAACAGAACCCTTTTGAGGCAATTCGGGCACGAGGGGTTCGTTCTTCACATTATCCACATAAGGCGTGAGTTCGCAAGTCTTACCTGCTTCAACAGCCTGCTTCATGGCTTCAGCAGTAGGCACTACAACGCCATCCTTTTCAGGATACATCGCCAAGAACACGAAGTTGGTGTCAACATTTGTTTTAATGCCTTGTGCGAGGTATTGCGAGAATGCTTCAGCGGGCACCGATGAAGTCAATTGCTTCCAGATGGGGAATTCCATCTCAATGTCCATTGCTGAAGTATTGTCGAGGAAGTGGCGCACGTATTGCTGAACGTAGTATTCATTATCTTGCTTGGTGCGGTTATCGTAAAGACGTTCAATGCCGCTGATGAGCTTTTCATTGGCACGGTATGCTTCAGTGCCAGTGAAACCAAAGCGCACGGCACGTTCAACCTCAGCCACGGCTTGCTGAACAGCTTCAGTGTCCTTGCCTGGCTTGGGAAGAATAGTCAACGAGAATGCATCCTTAGTCTTGGCCAAAATATAGTTACCATAGCCAACACCTGCATAAAGGTAGTTGCAATCAGGCTTTTGTGAGAGTTCTTCCAAACGCGCATTGAGCATGCTCACCACAAGGTTTTGCATGTACGACATCACCAATTCTACTTGTGAATTACGTTGCTCTACAGGCAAAATATCTTGCTTGAAATAGATGCTCACAATACCTTGTGCCATTTCCTTGTCCTTATCAACCATGTAGATAGGTTCGTTGTTGTCGGGCACAGGATAAAACTCGTAGGCAGCAGGATTTTCGGGCATCTTAATGGGCGAGAAGAGCGCTTTGATTTGATTTTCAATCGCATCCACATCCACATCACCCACGATAATCAAACCTTGCAAATCAGGACGGTACCACTTGTGGTAGTAAGCACGGAGTTCATCGTACGCAAAGTTTTCAATCACTTCCATGGTTCCGATGGGAAGGCGATAACCATAGCGGCTACCAGGATAAAGCTTAGGAAGATTGCGTTCAATAATACGCATATTTGCAGAACTGCGCATGCGCCATTCTTCTTTAATCACACCACGTTCCTTATCGATTTCCTTTTCGTCCAAAATCAAGCCATTAGCCCAGTCGTAAAGGATGTACATCACGTTTTGTACGTTTTCGGGCGTCACGGGAACGTCGTTGATGTTATAAACGGTTTCATCGGAAGCGGTATAGGCATTGAGGTTCAAGCCAAACTTCACACCGATGCTTTCGCAGTACTTCACGAGATCGTCGCTACCAGGGAAGTGTTCCGAGCCATTGAAACACATGTGTTCGAGGAAGTGAGCCAAACCGCGTTGCGAATCTTCTTCCTGCACTGCACCCACCTTCTGAGCAATGTAGAAGTTTGCCAAACCTTCCTGCTTGGCATTGTGGCGGATGTAATAGGTTAAACCATTTTCCAAACGACCATAGCGCACGTTAGGGTCGAGCGGAAGGTGCTGCATCATCTGCGCCATTGAAGGGAATACGCTCCAAATGGCGAGAAAAATCAAAATTAAGTTTAGTTTTTTCATATTTGTTAAGATGTTTTGTTTAATGTCATGAAACATGAGCACGTGCTGCAAGAACATTGACACCAGCTCAAGCCCTGCAAAAAACTGTAATTGGGGACAAAGTTAGAAAAAAACTTACATTTTAAGCCCTAAGCATGAGTAAAATAACTTAAATTCTTAAATATTAGTAAATGAAGACGAACAATAGCGCTCCGTTTCTATCGTTTCTACAACCTCCTCTATATTATCAATAGTGTGCGGGCGCCCCATCAAAAGGCGACCGCACACTGATTTTTGCAATGAAAAAAGGTTTGCTATCAAACAACCCCCTACGCTTTTACATGCCACACGCGTGCTGCAAGATC
>JAZKYK010000048.1:0-36483 GCA_045612125.1 Alloprevotella sp. | reverse complement strand
CAGAATCCTTTAATGCCAAAATCAAGGCTTTAAGAACACAGTTTAGAGGGGTTGGTGACATCTGCTTCTTTATGTATAGGTTGGCAACACTTTATTCTTGATTGCCATGGCTTCCACCAACCGGGTAAATCCGCTGACCCGTGATCGGCCCCTACATGCCGGATGGATTCTCTCAACTCTAAACGATAACTACCAAAAGAGAGGGTGTGTCATAGGTTTTGACACACCCTCTCTTGCTTATTTTGAGGTGCCTGGCGGATTCGAACCGCCGTAGACGGTTTTGCAGACCGTAGACTAAGCCACTCATCCAAGGCACCAGTGTAATATTACTATTTTATGTTGTGAGGTGCCTGGCGGATTCGAACCGCCGTAGACGGTTTTGCAGACCGTAGACTAAGCCACTCATCCAAGGCACCAATTGTAATATTACGACTTTATGTTTTATTGAGGTGCCTGGCGGATTCGAACCGCCGTAGACGGTTTTGCAGACCGTAGACTAAGCCACTCATCCAAGGCACCGATTGTATGAACAAGGTTGTTGTTCTTAAAATCGAGTGCAAAATTACATTATTTTTTCATTTTAACAAACAATAATGACTAAAAATATCGCATTATTCTTTTTCAGAGCGTTTAAGTGAGTTGAAAAGATTGCCGTAATTCTGTTGTTTCTTGTTGTTTTTTAGGTGTGGCGTGCTTTCATTGAAGTGATTGTAAAGTGGTGTTTGTTTGGTTTGACGTTTTTTAGTGTTATTGCCTTGTTGGTGACTGATTAATCCGCCTATGATGCGTGGGTTGTTTTTCTGCTAAATCGGGAGCGCTCGTTTTTTTGAAAATATCACTTATTCCCTTGCTTATTCCCTTGCTTAAAGGGGCTAATTTGTTCCTAAATCGTAAAAAATGCTTTTATTATCTTTATAGATATTTTAATTTTTATTAATTTTGCAAATCGTAGTAAAAATATCATATTGATGTTTTCTCTTGCAAATCATCTAAATTAATTAATATTTTAAAGTTCAAAGTTCTTAATGGAAACGTTGTACAAAATTAAGAAAGGACTTGACCTTAACTTAGAAGGTAAGGCTCCATTGACATTAAAGGAAGCTGCTTTGGCAAATGAATATGCAATTTGCCCTTCAGACTTTACTGGTGTGATTCCCAAGCTCGTGGTTAAGGAAGGCGACAGTGTGCTTGCCGGCAGTCCGCTTTTTGTTGACAAGGCTACTGAAAGAATTGCTTTTGTATCTCCAGTAAGTGGTAAGATTACAGCAATCGAACGTGGCGAACGTAGAAAAATCCTTTACATCCGCATTGCTCCCGATAGCACTCAGGCAGCTAAGGATTTCGGTAGCTTCAATGTTGAAGCTTTAAAGTCAGAAGAAGTGCTCAACCTCTTGTTGCAATCAGGTTTGTTTGCATTCTTCCGTCAACGCCCTTACGACGTTGTTGCTTCACCAGCTGATGCGCCCAAGTCAATCTTCGTGAGTACATTCTCAAAAATGCCTTTGGCTGCTGATTTCTCATTTGTAGCAGCAGGTCAAGAGGCAGATTTCAAGTTGGGTGTTAAGTTACTCTCAAAGTTGGCACAAGTTTACGTTGGTGTATCTCCCGAACAAATCAACACGCCAATCCTTCCCCTTGACGGTGCTAAGGTTAGTGTGTTCGATGGTCCTAACCCCTCAGGTAACGTAGGTGTTCACATCAACCATATTTCACCTGTAAATAAGGGCGAGGTTGTTTGGACAATGGGTGCTGAAGCAGTTATTTTCATCGGTCGTTTGTTGCGCACAGGTAAGGTTGACCTCACTCGTACTATCGCCGTTGGTGGTAGCATGGCTGTTGAACCTACTTATGTTAAGACAAAGATTGGTGCACCTCTCAAATCAGTAATCTCTATTAAGGAAGGCAATGTTCGCGTTGTAGATGGTAATCCCCTTGTAGGTAAGAAATCTTCTATCGACGGTTTCCTCAGCGCTTATGCCACAGAAGTTTGTGCGCTCCCTGAAGGTGACGACGTTAATGAACTCTTCGGTTGGATCATGCCTCGTTTCAACGAATTCTCAACAAGCCGCAGTTACCTTTCATGGTTGATGGGCAAGAACAAGGCATATAATCTTGACTGCCGCATCAAGGGTGGCGAACGTCACATGATTATGAGTGCGGAATACGAAAAAGTGTTCCCAATGGATATCTATCCCTCATACCTCGTTAAGGCAATTATTACAGGTGATATCGATCGTCAAGAAGCACTCGGTATGTACGAAGTTGCTCCTGAAGACTTTGCTGTAGCTGAATTTATCGACTCTTCAAAGCTCGAACTTCAGCGCATTGTTCGCGAAGGTCTTGACATTCTTCGTAAAGAAAACAGCTAATAATCATTCATTTATAGATACAGATAAAAATGGTTAAAAAATATCTTGACAAAATTCGTCCCAACTTCGAAGAAGGCGGTAAGTTGTCAGCTTTCCGTTCTGTTTTCGATGGTATGGAAACGTTCTTGCTTGTTCCAAACGCTACTTCGCGTTTCGGTGTGAGCATTCACGATGCAATCGACTCAAAGCGTATCATGTCGTTTGTGGTAATTGCATTGATTCCTGCATTGCTCTTCGGTATGTACAACGTTGGTTATCAAAATGCAGCAGCTGCTGGTATGTTGGGCCAAACGTCGTTCATTGAAATGTTTATGTATGGCTTCGCATTGATGTTGCCCCGTATCATAGTTTCTTATGGTGTCGGTCTTGGTATCGAATTCGTTGCAGCTCAATGGAAGAAGGAAGAAATTCAGGAAGGTTACCTCGTTTCAGGTTTGATCATTCCTATGATTTGCCCCATCAACACGCCACTTTGGATGATGGCTATCGCAGTAGCTTTTGCCGTAATCATCGGTAAGGAAATTTACGGTGGTACAGGTATGAATATCTTCAACCCCGCACTTATTGCGCGTGCATTCCTCTTCTTTGCTTATCCTACAAGCATGAGTGGTGACCAGGTTTGGGTGGCTACTGAAAAGTTCCTCGGTCTTGGTTACGATCTTTCAGCCGATGCGATCACTCAGGCAACTCCCTTAGGTATTGCAGCAGCAGCTACAAACATTAGCGAAGTTGACTTCACAGGCACATTCACAGGTTTGATTCCCGGTTCAGTTGGTGAAACAAGCGTGATTGCCATTGCCATTGGTGCCGTGATCCTCCTTTGGACACGCATTGCAAGCTGGCGCACTATGGGTAGCGTATTCGCAGGTGGTATCCTCACTGCATTGCTTTTCAACGCCGTCGGTCTTGATACTAATGCAGCGGCTAATATGCCTTGGTACGAACACATCGCAACAGGTGGTTTCTGCTTCGGTGCAGTGTTCATGGCAACTGACCCCGTTACAAGTGCACGCACTGAAAACGGTAAGTTCATCTATGGTTTCTTGATCGGTGTTGTTGCTGTATTGGTACGTGTGCTCAACCCCGGTTACCCCGAAGGCATGATGCTTGCTATCCTTTTGATGAATATGTTTGCACCGTTGATCGACTATGTATTTGTTCAACGTAATATTAACAAGCGTCTCAGCCGCGTAAAGAAGTAAAAACTCAGAAACTATGAATACTAATAGTAATGGATACACCATTGGCTATGCAATAGTAATGGTGGTGATTGCAGCTTTCTTGTTGGCTTTCGTTTCTCAAACACTCAAGCCTATTCAAGATGAGAATGTTGAACTCGATAAGAAGTCACAAATCTTAGCTGCATTGAATATGCGTGGCCTTGAAAAGACAGCAATCCCTTCAACTTACACTGACGTTGTAAAGAACGACTACATCATCAACGCTGATGGTAGCATCAAGCAAAATGAAGGTGGTTTCAAGTGTGGTTCTGAAGAACTCGTGGTTTACGTTTGCGAAGTAGAAGGTGCTAAGAAGTATGTATTCCCCGTATATGGTAAGGGCCTTTGGGGCGCACTTTGGGGTTACGTAGCCCTTAACGATGATTTCAACACAGTTTACGGTATGTACATGTCACATGCCTCAGAAACAGCAGGTTTGGGTTCGCTCATCGCAGAGCAAAAGTTCCAAGACCAATTCATCGGTAAGGTCATCTTCGCTGAAGGCAACGCAACCGACATTGCACTCTCTGTTGTGAAGAACGGTAAGGTTCAAAACGGCCAGTACGAAGTTGATGGTATCACAGGTGCTACCCTCACAGGTAATGGTGTTGACGCCATGTTTAAGACAAGCCTCTCACAATATATCGGATTCTTTAATGCTAATAAATAACGGAAAACAGATATGAGTACATTATTTTCAAAAGCAAACCGTGAGGTTTTTACAGGTCCATTGAATCTCAATAACCCTGTGACCGCTCAGGTGTTGGGTATTTGTTCTGCGCTTGCAGTAACAGTACAGCTTGAACCCGCTATCGTAATGGGCTTGTCTGTTACAGTCGTTACAGCTTTTGCAAACGTCATTATTTCTTTACTTCGTAAAACCGTTCCCAGCCGCATTCGTATCATCGTTCAGCTTGTTGTTGTTGCAACGCTCGTAACGCTCGTAGCAGAAATGCTCAAGGCGTTTGCTTACGATGTGAGTGTTCAGCTCTCGGTTTACATCGGTTTGATCATCACAAACTGTATCATCATGGGTCGCCTTGAAGCATTCGCTATGCAAAATGGTCCCTGGGAATCATTCCTCGATGGTATCGGTTCAGGTCTTGGTTATGCATGGGTATTGGTAGCCGTAGCCTTCTTCCGCGAACTCTTCGGTGCAGGTACATTGCTTGGCATCCAAATCATCCCTGACTGCGCTTACGAAGCCGGTTATGTAAACAATGGTATGATGACTATGCCTGCTATGGCATTGATCATCGTAGGTTGCATCATCTGGGCTCACCGCGCAATCAACGACAAGGAAAAGAAATAATTCACACACATCCCTAACTCATAAAAGAAATTAAGAAATGGAACAAATGTTAAGTTTGTTTGTCCGCTCTATTTTCGTGGACAATATGATTTTCGCATTCTTCTTAGGTATGTGTTCTTACCTTGCAGTTGCGAAAAATGTAAAGACAGCTTTAGGTCTTGGTATTGCAGTCATCTTCGTATTGCTCATCACAGTACCTGTTGACTACCTCCTCCAAACAAAAGTGCTCGGTCCTGATTGTATCGTTGAAGGTGTTGACCTCTCATTCTTGGCGTTCATCCTCTTCATTGGTGTCATCGCAGGTATCGTTCAGCTCGTAGAAATGATTGTTGAGCGTTTCTCACCCTCGCTCTACGCATCACTCGGTATCTTCTTGCCTCTTATCGCTGTAAACTGTGCCATCATGGGTGCATCGCTCTTCATGCAACAGCGTATCGGCATGGAACCCAATAACAGCCAATACATTGGTAACGTAGGCGATGCTTTGGTTTACGCCCTCGGTTCAGGTATCGGTTGGTTGCTCGCTATCGTAGCGCTTGCTGCAATCAATGAAAAGATGGCTTACACCGACGTGCCCAAGCACCTCCGTGGTCTTGGTATCACCTTCATCACTGTAGGTTTGATGGCCATGGCGTTCATGTGCTTCTCAGGTCTTAATATTTAATTCTAAGGAAATAAAACAACAATGACAAGTATTATTTTAGCAAGTATTGGAGTATTCCTTAGCATTATACTCCTCATCGTGATTATCTTGCTCGTTGCAAAGACTTACCTTTCGCCCAGCGGTAAGGTAAAGCTCACCATCAACGGCAAAGACACGCTCGAAGTTGAACAAGGCGGCACGCTCCTCAGCACACTTGCCAACAACGACATCTACCTCCCTTCAGCATGTGGTGGTAAGGGTTCTTGCGGTCAGTGTAAAGTACAAGTTCCTGAAGGCGGTGGTGAAATTCTCGATTCTGAAAAGGGTCAGTTCACACGTAAGCAAGTGAAGGAAAACTGGCGCCTCGGTTGCCAATGTAAGGTTAAGGGCGACATCAGCATCAATGTTGAAGACTCTGTAATGGGCGTTAAGGAATGGGAATGCACCGTGATTGGTAACCGCAACGTGGCTACCTTCATCAAGGAATACAAGGTGGCACTTCCTCCTGGCGAACACATGGACTTCGAACCAGGTTCATACGCACAGATCAAGATTCCTGCATTCAATATCGACTACGATAAGGACTTCGATAAGTCACTCATTGGCGACACTTATCTCCCCGCATGGAAGAACTTCGGTCTCTTCAACCTCAAGTGTACCAACGATACGCCTACAGTTCGTGCTTACTCTATGGCGAACTATCCTGACGAAGGTGATATCATCACCCTCAACGTGCGTATCGCAACACCTCCTTTCAAACCCAAAGAACAGGGTGGTGGCTTCATGGATGTTAACCCCGGTATCGCTTCTTCTTACATCTTCAGCCTCAAGCCTGGCGATAAGGTAATCATGAGTGGTCCTTACGGTGAATTCCGTCCTAACTACACTTCTGGCCGTGAAATGATTTGGGTCGGTGGTGGTGCCGGTATGGCTCCTCTCCGTGCGCAGATCATGCACATGCTCAAGACACGTCAGTGCCGCGACCGTCAAATGCACTACTTCTATGGTGCACGTGCGTTGGAAGAAATCCCATTCCTCGACGACTTCCTCGCATTGGAAAAGGAATTCGACAATTTCCACTTCCACCTCGCGCTCGACCGTCCAGATCCAAAGGCCGATGCAGCTGGTATCAAGTACACCGCTGGCTTCGTAGCACCTGTAATGGGCGATACATACCTCAAGCAACACGAAGCTCCAGAAGATTGCGAGTACTACCTCTGTGGTCCTCCAATGATGGCAAAGACCGTGCTCGACTTGTTGGATAGCCTCGGCGTAGAAAAGGAAATGATCCACTTCGACGACTTCGGAGGATAATCTTCAACACCTATATAAAAAGTCTCCTTGACTCAATCGAGTCAAGGAGATTTTTTTGCTTTAAACAATCCTCACCTCTCTTTTTATAAATTGTAGGGGCTAATTTTATAGTTTAGAGTTGAGAGTTGAGAGTTGAGAGAGGTTAGAGGCTTCGCCTCTTTGGAGGGGTGAGAGTGTAGAGAAAATGTGTGTGACGTGTCACATGTCACAGAGTGGTTGGGGGGTGTTCATCTAGAAAATATATAGTCTCTATAACTCCTAGAGCATCTATAGCCCCTATAGCATCTATAAAAACGATCCCCCCACTGCCTTTTTAAAAGTTTAGAGTTGAGAGTTTAGAGAAGTTAGAGGCTTTGCCTTTTTGGGGAGATGAGAGTGTAGGGAAAAAGAGTGTGACGTGTCACATGTCACAAATGGTAGATGAGAGTTGAGAGAGATTAGAGGCTTCGCCTCTTGGGGAGAGATGAAAGAGGTAGGGGCCGACACGGTGATCGGCCCCTACATGCCGGATGGCATCTCTAAACTCTCATCTCTCAACTCTAAACTTTTAAAACCGCTCTCCTCTCTCTTTAACTATACAAAAGTTTCAAGGAATTTAACAGGCTCAATAACCTCGATTTTGATTTCCTTTGTAGTTGCAGGAATAAGCACACATTCACCCTTGTTCAGCGTGCATGTATGGCCCTGTTCATCAGTGATGTTGCATTTACCTTCCAGGCAGATGTAGATCACGAACGAGTCCAATTCAGAATAATCAACCGTCATTGGTTCATCCAGATCATATACCGACGTAGTGAAATAGGGGCAACTAACCACCTCAACCGATTCGTTCTTAATAGGCGTATATTCAGTTCGGTAATCAGGCAGCACGGTATAGTCTATGGCATCTTTCGATTCCTGAGTGTGCAACTCGCGCAATTGCCCTTGATCATCCCTACGGTTAAAGTCATAGATTCTGTAGGTGATGTTAGATGTTTGTTGAATTTCAGCAATGAAACAACCCTTGCCGATGCTGTGTACGCGACCAGCGGGAAGGAAGAACACGTCGCCAGGCTTTACTTGATACTCCGCCAAAGCATCGCAGATCGTGTTGTCGTCAATCATCGCCTCATACGCTTCAGGCGTAATGCTCTTTTTGAATCCAGCCTTCAGTTCCGCCGTGTTGTTATTGTTGTCCACCACATACCACATTTCTGTCTTGCCCTTCGATTGATGTCTTTCAAGAGCCAATTCATCATCAGGGTGCACTTGAATTGAAAGTTCGTCGTTAGCATCAATGAACTTGATTAACAATGGAAATTCATTGCCAAAACGTTCATAGTTCGCTTCCCCAACCAAGTCCGCCTTATGTTCCTGCAGAAGCTCCAGAAGCGTTTTATTCATCTCGTCACCGTTAGTTACCACAGAAATATCGCCAGGCACACATGAAATTTCCCAACTCTCTCCAACGTTCTTTTGTTCAGAACTCAAATTCTTAAATGGGATGATTTTATTACCGCCCCAGATTGTAGATTTTAAAATCGGTTTAAATTTGTAAGGATACATGTTACGTAGATTATTTTGTTTTTAATGAGTCAATCTTTATATCTGCAAAGTTATAAATTTCTATCATTTTAGTTTATTTTATTATCGATTTTAAGTTCCGTAAGGTTTAGGTAGAGTGGGGCAGTATATGGTCAGATCTTAAATCAATAAGCCCCTTCGTTGTTCGTGTAAAATCGCCCCCTACGTATGGGTGTCGCCCCTCTTTTTTTAGTCAATTACCACAGTTACTATTGAACGCGCGGGGATTGACAACGACTTTAATGAGTGCTTGCCGATGAACTTCAAATCCTGGTCGATAGATGTTACGTACAATTTCCCTTTCTTGGCGTTATCACACTTCAGAGTGAGCTCCTTGTCCGTCTCAGCGTAGTTAACGATGACAGTTACCACCTGTGAACCATCAGTATAAGATGAAAGCATAAGCGAAGTCGCAGCCTCAAGAGGTGTAACATCTTGATTCAAAGCGCGCACATCAATCCTATGCATACCTGGACGTACAAAGAAACTATAGTTTGCAGTAGCCCAGAACATCTTTGTTGGCAAAACCCTGCCATCATATTTAACCGTTTCGCCCGACGCACCCTCTATGGGCAACAACTGTATGGGCACATCTTCATTCAATGAAACAGCAGTCCACCATTGCCAGGCCGAAGCATTGGCTACCGCCAGGTTCGTATGGATAAGCCGCGCCACATACAAGCCCAGATTAATGCTTTTTACCGGAGATGCGGGCATGGTTATCTCCTCATTCTTCTCCAAAATGCAATATTCAGAGGCCCAGAATTTAGAATTACGATTATTGCCGCTAAGTGCCTCTCTTGCCTGAGTACGTATATCCACCAAAAGACTTGGAGGATAAGCCGTCCAATAATCATGGGCTGCTACGCAATTGTAGAGATTTTTGAACGACATCAAACTATAAGCACCATCATCGTAGAACATCGAACGGATAATGTCGTCGGGCGTCTTTTCATTGGCGTCCACTTCAAACAGCATTTTCATCTCGCCCAATTCGGGTGTGATGATTTTAGTGTCCACTCCATATTCAGATATCGCCTTATCTAATTCAGCAACCAACTTGTAGATATCAGCCTTGGTTGCGAAGGTACCCTCTTGCCAACTATTCGTGTGCCATTCCACGTTCGGTTCATTCAGCGGACTAACATATTTTATGTTATAACCCTTTTCCCCAAAGTGCTGCACACAACGAACCAGGAATCGTGCAAAATCATCAAACTTGTCATGCTGAAGATTGATACACTTACTATCGGCAGACACTGTAGAACCACTTCTGGTCATAAAATACGGAGCAGAATTTGTAAAGAATAGAAAGTCATTCATTCCCCTCGCCCTCGCAGCATTCATAAACCACTGCTGACCAGCCTGTTTCGTAAAGTCATAGGTCCCATTGGGTGAAAGGAAACACTCTGTTCTATTCCACGTACTCGTGACTTCCTTATTCTCCCTATTTTCATAACTCCCAGCACCAATGTTCACCCTCCAATTCGTTAGCGCCATACCCTTAGGATTACCATCCTTGTCAAATTCACGCTTAAAAAGCAAATCCGCAATATGTTCCCGTTTCTCTAAGGGCCAATTCTTACCCACAAAATCCATGCGCCAAGCATCGGAAGCACTAAAATTATCTATCTCCTGATATTTAATATTCTTGTCAATCGTATAGACTACAGCCTCCTGAGCTATTACTTCTCCAGCTTGGCAAAAACCAAAGATCATGAATAAAACACCGCAAAATCGTACCTTCATAATTTTAAGTGATTAACAATTTAAAAACGCGTGTGAATATCTTACATACGCCAACAAAAAAGATTTTATGCAAAGGTATAAAAAATGTATTTTCTGATCCAATATATATCGCATACTTTTACACAAACATCTAATATAAAAATGGAATATAAATTCATATCAACGTTTATAGCTCGTGTAACTATTTTGTCATTACATTCCTCATAAAATGCTATTGTGGAATTGATTGCAAACTTAACTTCTCAAAATCCTAAGATAATACCACGATATTAAAAAAATATAAGTTATCTTTGCGAAAAAGGGAAAAGGGTGGCGGAGTGCAGTCTGTATCGCCACAAATAAAAACTAATGCCCGTTTCCTGATGACTGCGCTCCTGGGATTCATTTTAAGAGTTTGTGGCTTAAAATTTATTTCAGTAGAAAATATAGATGAGTTATACTATTTAATTAAAAATACAAACACCCAACAGAAGATATGACTGATATTAATCTATTAGAAATAGCTTGTTATTGTGTTAATGAATGCAAACAAGAAATAACTTTTGAAAGAAGTTATTTGAGTACAGACTTCTTTGCTATAACAAAAGATGCAAACGTTATTATGTCGCAAACTCCCCATATTCTGCAAAATGCAGAACAATGTATTCTAATTCATCGTTTTAATCAATATAATCCTGAATATAGGAAGAACTATTTAAACATCGATTTACAAATCATAAATAAAGAAGGGAGTGTTTCTACTGGTTCAATTGATGAACGATTTTGCTTAACAAGTAATTGTTATCGAGAACTAGGACTATCTCTAAATGAAAATGGTACATATAATAACCTTTTAACTTTTACAGATATACCTTATCATGAGAGTATCAAACAAATCTGGAAATTATATTCAATTATTAAGGATTTAAAATCTGCTGATGAAATGAAGTTAGCAGTAGAGTTGTTTAAAAAAGATGAACAAATATTTGAATTAAAAAAGCAAATAGAGAATTTTAGCTTTACAAACTATCTTTTAGAGCAACAAAATGTAAAGTACAGATCTTTATTGGATAAAATTAGTGACTTGCTCCACTAAGATTCTTTAATTAAGATTAATCCTTAAAAATATGAATAGAAAAGAAACGTTTAAGACTATAGCTCAAGCAATACTTTCACATCGCAAAGACGAATTGTCTAGCTATGTAAAAATTCCTGCAATAGGGCGTGTCTATTGTAGTACATATAGTTCGTTGTTCCCACAAACTAATGGGGAAAAAGCCTATTGGTTAATAAACAAAGAAGTGAATGCTAGAAGTGAGGCAAGTTTTGAAGGTGGACTACCTATATTCAAGAATAGCAAATTAGGTGGTATTTTTATCAAACATAAAACTGGTAAATGTAGTTATGATACACTTACTAAATATAAAAGGATAAATCACGTAGAAATCGAGATTTTTAATAGGACTACGTATCAACCACAAGGAAATTCGGCAAAAGAAATAACAATAAATTTTGATGGTGAAAAAGATACTTATCGATTCCAATATCTACAAGATTTATTAAATGAACATATTGAATTACTTTCTGGTCTTGCTGAAAAAAAAAAAGAGGAAGAAAATCAACGCTTAGCATTAGAAAAAGCTAGGCAGGAATACGAAGAAGCACAAAGAAAAAGACAAGAAGAGTTATTAAAACGTCTCAGAGAAGAGGAAGAACAAAGAAAGCAAGAAGAAGCTAGAACTCAAGCGGAAATTGATAGATTAGAGGCGGAAATTAAACGTTCTGAAGAAAATATAATACTAACACAGTCATTTATTCGTGAAGGGGTTTCACTACGTTCTCAACATATTCTTGACGAATATCAAGAAGATGCAAAGCGTTCACATATATTTGATGGAGTTCCTATTGTGATTGAAGGAGGACCAGGTACTGGTAAAACCACAACTATGATTCAACGTCTGAAATTCCTAATATCAAAAGAAGCGCTAACTGATTATGAGGCACCTCTCACTACAAATCAAATAAACGATATAACTGATTCTACCAAAGTAAACAATAATTGGTTATTCTTCTCGCCGACTCAAAAACTTTTAGGTTTCTTGCGTAAAAATATGCAAGAAGAAGATTTGCGTGCAAATGATAACAACACGACGACACTCGATACATTTGCAAAAAAAATTCTTATGGACTATAAATTAAGGATGCCAAACTCAGATGGTCCATTCAAACTATATAGACATCAAGAAGGGGAAGATACGTTAATATTGGATTCAAAAGTTGCCATTGCGTCTTTTGAACGTTTTGTGGTAAGTAAGATTTGCGATATCCTTTTAAAAATTTCTCAGCTTAAAACCTCCGAATATCCTTGGCATAACATAGCGGTTGAAATTAAGTCTTATTGTGCATCTGTACAAAAAATAAAGGACATAACAGGTTTGATGAACCTTCTCAACTCGATGCAATTAAATGAAAAAATAAAAGTTGCACAGACTGAGAAGGACTTAAATGAAAAGAAAAATAAAATTGCTCTTCTGATTAAGGAAGATATAATGAAAGACCAAGACGTACAAGATGAAGTGTACGATTTATTCCTTGATTGGGAAGATGAAGAAAATGTCCTTGAAGATAATTTGGGAGAAGATGAACTAGACGTATCGGAAGACGATGATGATGAAATTGAAGTGGAAGACTTCGAAGTCAGATTGTATAAGGCGATTAAACCCATTTTACGCAATTTAAGTCTAAAAAAAATTGACAGCAAGGCAAAACTTTCTAAAAGGCAAAACGAATTATATTCTTTTATTAAAGAATATGTAGATAAACATGACTTATCTGAACTTGGTCATTTAGAATGGTTTAAGAAGAATTTCGCATTCCCATGCAGAGGTATAGAAAGCAATATATTTAATCAAATTCCTAAGTTATACAAGGAGTTCAGAAAAGAGCAGCATAAAATGGGAACTCTCACCTATAAACAGGTGTTACTTGGAAATATTATTAAGAAGGAATCTGGCAAACAAATTCATCGTGAAGAATTAGAACTCATAGTGGGTTTCATCAACAATCTTGTTTTAGGTGTATATAAGAAGTCTAAAAACAGATTTGAGACGATGAGTAAGAATAAGTATATTAGAGCATACTTAGATAATTGTAAACCAGTAATAGGTATTGATGAAGCAACAGACTATTCATTACTTGATTATTATTTTATCGCTTCATTTAAGCACTATGAATATTCAGCGATCACTCTTTGCGGTGATATTATGCAAGGTTTGAATAGTAATGGTATTAAGGATTGGAAAGAGATTGAGAGATACATTCCTAATTTAGAGATTTTTGAATTGCGGGAATCTTATCGTCAACTTCCTACTTTGCTAGAAATGTCAAAGAACTTATATCGTGATGATAGACAGTGCGAAGCTCCATACTCATCAACCAAGATACAACAAGATAATGAACCTGCTCCATTGTGTTATGTTTCAGATAAATTAGAAAGTAAAACTCGATGGATGGCAAAACGTATTGTTGAAATTTTCAATAACTATGGTGGAGAAATGCCATCAGTTGCTATTCTTGTAGGAGATGATGTTGATATTAGTGAAATGATTCAAGTTATGACTGAACAGGATATTCTTAATGGTATCAAGATTGAGGATTGTTCAGAAAATAGGGAATCAGAAACAGCAAAATGTGTAAGAATCTTCCGTCTATCTGATGTAAAAGGCATGGAATTTGAAGCCGTATTCTTCTACGATATAGATGATGCTTTGGCTGGTCAAACTCACGCAATGATGAAACGCTACTTATATGTAGGTGTTTCGAGAGCCACTTCGCATCTTGCTGCAACATTTACTAAAGAAAAAGGTAACGAAGATATTATAAAGTATTTTAATACTTCTAAAAGAAATTGGAGACATCGTAGTTAAATATATCTTTATGAGTAAGAAAATCCGGAATTTAGACTCAAATGGACTCAGTAGATTCGTTAAAGATGTGAAACCAAGACGTAATTATTGGGGGAATCTCAACGAGGATGATACATTTGACGAAAACGACAACGCCTTTGAACCTGAAGATTACGATTATTCAGATTATGATGAAGAAGATGACCATGATTCGTTTTATAGTAAATTATACTAGATTTTACTTATGACTGATTATAGACAAATAGAAATAATGGGGATGTTTAAGTGTGAGGAGGACTTTTATTCTTATTTGGAGCAAAATTATAATGAACCTTATGATGCAATAGAAGATTTAATAAAAGTTGATTCGATACTATCAATGTATATAATCGTACAGATTCTCGGAAATGAGTCGGTAATTAACAGACTACATTGGGAAGTTGTTAAGGATTATTCCAGAGAACACATTAATTCTCTTTGTAGTTTTGGGTCATCATTGTTCAATCGTCTTCGCCCTAAATTATGGGATGTCATTAGTACTGGATTTTTTACCAGTCGTAATATACCTAAGAAACCTGTTGCCGAACTATCTTTCCAAGATTTCAAAATTGCGTTTCCAGCATACTCTAAGCGAACAAAAATATCAAGAAACATTCGCAAAATAATGGCAAAAAATAAAACAGGTATGACATTATCAAAAGGTAGTATTTATAAAGTCTATCAATATGGATTAAGTGATTGGTAAGATTTCTTAATATAGAAAAAGGTTTTATACTCTACCGTTATAAGCCTAACCAATTTAGATAATTTGGTAAGACCGATTATAATGGTCAGACCTCCAAGAGTAGCTTTCTCTTCTCCTTTACTTCACCTCCTCGCACCTCATGCCAAACCCACAGCAACGTATTGACAATCGCACTTGCGCTTATGGTTTAGATATACATACGAAGATGGCGTTGTGTCATAAGGAGCGAAATGATGTGTTGCTTCTCGAATTCGGACTTGGTTATGTACTTTAATACACGCCCTTCGTTCTCAATTTCAGCGACTTGCGTTTTACGCACTCTAACACAACTTAAGAGGGTATGCCGAAATCTGCATTTCGACATACCCTCATTTTATTGTAACCTTTATTCAATAGCGCTGACATCTTCTGCGTGTTACTATGCGGATTAATAGATGCCCAATACCAAATACATATCAAAATGGAATCGTTGATTTTTATAATTTTGAACGCCCAGGTTTGAGCCCTAATCAAGGTTCGCCAATAAATGAGGCAATGGTTTTGACTTGGGTGCGCGTTAGGAAGCGCTTCTTGGGGGTGTAACCCACTTTCTTGAGGGCGCTCATAAGGCCCTTGGTAAGTTCCAGTTCTTGACGAAACAGACGGGTGGCGGTGCGGTATTTCTTGTCGGGGTAATACTGCATGGCGAGGGTGCCGAAGGATTGGGTGAGCATGGTTTTAGAGTAATTTTTGAAAGTTTAGAGTTTAGAGTTTAGAGTTTAGAGGGGTTAGAGGCTTCGCCTCTTTGGGGAGATGAGAGCGTATGGAAAAAGAGTGTGACGTGTCACATGTCACAAAGAAAGTTGAGAGTTGAGAGTTGAGAGTTGAAAGAATCCATCCGGCATGTAGGGGCCGATCACCGTGTCGGCCCGTCGTCATGCCACGCACTAATCGCATTATAGAAAGTTTAGAGAGGAGAGATTAGAGTACAGAGTAGAGAGTACAGAGTACAACTGCCGTGCGGAATATTATCCTTAGATACTTGTGATACGAGCAATTTAGAGTACAGAGTACACCTTCCGGATGGCATCTCTAAACTCTCATCTCTAAACTCTAAACTTTTCAAGCAAACCGCATGGGCTCACATCGTGAGCAAGATCCGTGGACAAAAAAAGGAATTTGCTGTCCAGTAAAAATGTCTCACGCGGAATACGCGGAATTCGCGGAAGCGCACACACTTTGTTTGTGCTTACCATCCGGATGGTGGCGCAAGTGTAGCGTGCGCCTCTGCGTATTCCTTACAGATAAGAGCATTTCCCATGCCGCATGGTTTCCGCGAGTTCCGCATATTCTGCGTGAAAAAAATATAACTCCGGCGGATCACGAGGATCTACGCGTATTTTATTATGCCATGGGAATATTGTCTTTAGATACTTGTGATAGTAGAAAGTTGAGAGTTGAGAGTTGAGAGTTTTTTTTGAAAGTTGAGAGTTGAGAGTTTAGAGAAGTTAGAGCATTCGCCTCGTTAAGAGGAGCCTTCAGCTCGTTCAGAGGAGCCTTCGCCTCTTTGGGGAGCAGAGAGGGAGGAGGGGGGGAGTGGATTAATCTTCAAATGCCTTGTTCAGTGCTTCTTCAATGGCGTCTCGGTCAACGTCGGCCATGGCGATGCCATTTTCAATGCAGGTCATGGCGGCGAGCAGGTCGATGAGTTTGGATTTTGCTTGCAGATCTTGGGCGGTGTAGGCGTCGTCGTGGGGATACGGTGCGGTTTTTAAGGGATTTGAGCTCTCTGCCTTCAATCCGCATGGCGGTTGTACTCTGTTCTCTGTACTCTGTACTCTTGTAAAGCTTGGGCGCATGAGGGCTTCATTGCCCGCTAAGGTTGTGAGGTGGCAGATGGCTTTTAAATAGGCCTCGGAGTCGTTTTCTGTGGGTGGTGCCCAACGCAGGATGATGTTGCGCGGTGTAAATGGTGTTTGCTTCTTTTCATAGTAATTGTAATAGGATTCAAGGATGCGCCAGGCGGCACGATAGCCCATTGTGAGCGATGTGAATTGCACGAAGCTTTTGTCTGTCTGCTTCGCTCGCGCACCCTGCCAACGAGAGGCTGAGTGGCGAATATTAAGCGGGTTGTTGTTGCGGAGTCCGCGGGGTGAGGTCATAGGCGTTCTTTTTTTGAAAGTTGAGAGTTTATTTAAAAGTTGAGAGTTTAGAGAATCCATCCGGCATGTAGGGGCCGATCACCGTGTCGGCCCGTCGTCATTCCACGCATTTTGAAAGTTGAGAGTTTAGAGATGAGAGTTTAGAGAGGAGCTTTCAGCTCGTTCAGAGGAGGCTTCGCCTCGTTCAGAGGAACCTTCGGTTCGTTCTGAAGAGTTGAGAGAGGAGAGTTGAGAGTTTAGAGTTTAGAGATGAGAGATGCCATCCGGAAGGTGTCAGTCCGTCGTGAATCAACCGTAAATTCGTTAATTGCGGCATGTAGGGGCCGATCACCGTGTCGGCCCGTCGTCAAACAACGCACCAATCTCCTTATAGAGAGTTTAGAGTTGAGAGAAGTTAGAGGCTTCGCCTCTTGAGGGGTGAGAGTTGAGAGAAAATGTGTGTGACGTGTCACATGTCATAGGCAAGTTAGGGCGAGTGATTTTATGACCTTTCTGTAAACGCCCTGTTGCTCTGTTTCAATGATTTTACCCCTACTTTTCCATTGCCTGATGAGCATGTGGTTTGTTTCGCTTGATGTTGTTGGGCGCAGTGTTTGCAGGGTGTCGAGGGTGAATTCGTTGGGCAGTTTGGGGAGTAGTCCACTTCCGTTGGCGCCTTGCGTGCCGTACACTTGTTCGTGGGCTTTTTGCAATCGGTCTTTGAAGACGTGCCATTTCACCCAGAGGTCGTACTCCACGCTCCATGTGGTGAAATCCTCAATCTCCTGCGTCCACTGCGATCCGTTCATGACGTAGAGCAGCATGGCGCGGTTAAATCCCGAGCGCACGCTTCGCTTGACGTATTCAGCCATCACTTTGTTGTTCAGTTCCTTGGCGTATTCAATAAAGCGGCGTTGTGCCGTGCGTGTCCATTCAATGAGCTGAGGGCACTCATATTCGCCTTTAGCCTGCTCCAGGGCTTGAATGTAGGGTTTGAGCTGTGCAGAAAAGTCGGGAGCATAGCGTTCGAAGATGGGTATTTCTTCGCCCCAGTCGTCTTCGTCCACGGTGATGGTGCAACAAGTGATGCGCGAGAGTGTGCCATCGATTATTGCGTTTGTGTTAAAGAAGTTGTGTGCCATGGTTTGTGTTGTTGACGCGTTCCAGTTGAGCCTCAGCATGACATGCTCGTTTACGGCGTCAATGCCTACGCGCTCTTGTCCATAGCAGGCTCGGTCGTAAGCGAGCTTGATGAGTTCGTTTTCAGCCCCTTTTTTTGCCGATGCATCAGCCAGTCCTCTTAGTTGCTCAAGTTCGTTAATCTTCACGTAGAGCGAGCGTTCGCCGGCTTCTTTGAGTCGTTTCACGAGTGCTGCATTCGTTGTGTTGGGTGCGAGCTGCTGAATGATGAGTCCTTCGGGGCGGCGTGGTTTTTCTTTATTGCTGCCCATGGCTTTGATTTTCTCACGCCATTCATTTTCGCTTTTTCGGTGCTTATTGTCGCGCTCGCGAATGTTGGCCATGATATAGTCGATAGGCACATCCACCGCCGACTTCCCACTTGCTTGCGGTGCTATGAGCAGGTTCAGGAATGCCGGTTCGTAGCATTTATTGTCGGCATATTTGAAGCGCACGTTTTCAAGGTGCACGCCCATCGGTGGGAATACCGCCATTGCCACGGCAGGCTTCATGTGCTGGGGAGTGGATGAGAGGAGCAGGCGAAGCACATCGGGCAGATTTTCGGGCATTGTGGGTATGGGCCACACAGGTCCTAATTCTTCGTTGATGCCGTTAATCGCACTGTTGAGTTTAGCTCCGAGAAAGGGCGTTTCGGGATAGCTGCACATGGCTCTGAGGAGTTGCTCGTACTCGGGCTTCTCAACGCCAAAGGAGGGTATGATTTCAGCCAGCCATTCAGGGTTGTTGTCCGTAATTTTGCGCAGTTCAACGGCAAGATGCTTAATCAGCGTGTGGCGTCCGCCTTCATAGGGAAAGCCTTCCACCTTGGGTATGAGTCGCTCCACGATGGTGGCGTAGGGCACGTTGCCGTAGTGCGTGGGGTATTTTCGGTTGCTGTTTTGAGAGGATTGGCTTTGGTCGGCTTGAGCATGGGGTTGATGGGCGTGGCTTGCCGTGTTCTTCAGGTGCACAATGTCAAGGACTTTAGGCTTGAATAGCGCTTCACGGTCGATGTAATAAATATCCTCCTTAATGGGCAGGAACGATGGCCGCGAGTGGTCCTTGCATGCGGGGTCGGAAGGCATATCAACGCCCATGGCGTCAAGCCACTTTTTCTTCGCTTCCTCAAAAGGCAATGCCAGTTCGTTGGCGCGGCGCCGAACCACGATTCTCAGTCCTTCACCGCTTGGCGTTTTGTGGAGCAGCATGAGGTGTGGTTTAAGCGCCATCTCTTCAAGTCGTGTGCATATTTGTTTCGCCAATTCATCGACCTTGCCCTCCACGTGGTCGAGGTCAATCATCAGCAAATCAGTGGGGCGCATGAACTCACCGCACCGGCTGCCTTTGGGCTTCACGCCTTTCTTTTGACACGCTTCAAGATACGCCGCATACTTCTTTTCATCCAAAACGCCTTGGAAATAGAGCATCGGCAGTAAGTGCTTGCTGAGTTTCGGGTCGGCTCCGGCACGCGTTTTCTCGATTAATTCGTGGGTTAGGGGCGAGGCGATGAGCGTGTCGAAAATCTCGGGTGTGAGCGGTTTGAGTTTCAAGTCGAACTTGACTTTTGCTTCTTCCTTACCGTCTTTTGTTTCAAGATAAGATTCATTAAAATCGGTGTAATACAATGTCTGTGTCATCTTAGGCTGCAGGTTGAGGGTTAGGTTTGTTTACGTTAGTTGCTTCAAGTTTTGGGCTTGTGGGCTTGAATGCGCCATTTCCAATGGCTTCGGCCACGAGTGCTGCGTCTTCTTGATAAAGACGTTTTGCCTGGTCGTTGTTGAGTTCAATGGGGAGGGCAGTTGTGATTCTGCACTTTGTTTTAAGGCGTTGAATATGAGAGTAAACGCCAATTTTTTCTTCGTCCTTCACAAGCCTACGCGTAGCATCGGCCTGCGCATAAGGACGAAATTCAATGGTCTTGCCATCGGGCATGATGCCCCAACTGCCCCGCGTTTTGCCATCTGCGAGATACGCCTTCTCGCGAAGGTAGGCGATGGCTTCGGGAATGAATTCAAGGGTTATAGACTTGTCGAGCGAGAATATAGCCGTAACGGTAAAAGAAATTTTATTCATAGTGAGTAGATTATGTTTTCTTTGTGTGTAAGTGTTTCTGTTTGAGGAATATAAGTGCGGTGCTCATCGATTCAGTTTGAAGCGCGTTAGCTCAGCTTGATGATTTCGTTTGCCACGATGTCCTGGTAGGTTGTGGCGTTATGCTCGTGCGTGCTAAAGTGGAGTGCGGCAACGACGAGATCGCCGGCATAGAATTTACACATGGCTGAACTGCCGAGAAGGGCCACGACATAGGTGTTTTCGTACCTGCCCCCGAGTTCTTGAAGCACGATGGTTGATTTGTTGATCATTCCCCCTTCCGCCTTTTGCGACGACACTTGAATGGGTTCGGTTTGTTTGATGACTTTAAAAATGTTTTTCATGATTAAATGGCTTTTTTGTAGTTAAACAATTGATATATAAATTGGCGTCCGCGTTCTGTCCATACCAGGGTGCTTTTGGTGTGCACCTCGCCGCGGGTGTCGTAGTAGGTGTGAATGCGGTTCTTGGCCAATCCTCGGCGCGCATAGTTGGCGTAGAGCAAGTATTGTCCGCTTTGTGCATACTGAATGTGGCGGGCGCAGAGCATGCGGTTCAGGACGTAGGCCGTGGTGTTGAGTCCCTTGGCGATTTGCGTGGTGGTGAAGCACGTCACGGCATCGAGCACCTCGTCCACGTAGTCGGCTTTCGGTTTGAGCATGGCAATCTCAGCATCGCGTCGCTCAATGGTGGCTTGTGCAATCCGCAAAGCGCGCGCCATGATCACCTCGTTGCTCTCGTCGGCCCCAACCATCATGTAGCCGCCCTGCTTGCGGATGGCAGGCAACACCTCCGAGGTCACCCATTTCCTAAATCCCCTTGCTTGTGGTTTACGACTCTCAAGAATGGTGTCGTACAGGCCATCCTCGTTTACAAACAGTGCTTGTTGGCGTCTGCCAAGTTTGTCGAGGATGGGGTGTTTTGAAAACACATCGTCGGATAATCGTCTGACCACCTGCGTCGTTGTAAGCGCCAACACCTGGCACACATCCTTCAAGCAAAATAAAGGATTGCCCTGTTCGTCGCTCGTGGTGCGGATCGCACCAAATTCTGGGTTTTGGAAAATCTGAATTTCCGTCATATTTAATAATGTTCCGTTTCTAAAGAAGTACGACATTGTACTATCTCCTCGGAATTTCTGATTGCAAAGGTCACACAAATTCCAATGGGTGCCCGAGGTGCTAAAGGTGGCAGCACCGCACAAAAAAGAGCACCCCGCTTGGGATGCTCTATAAATCAACGCATTATGTAAAGTTAAGGAATTCTGAGGTGCTGAAAAGGTGCTTACAGATTATCTTTTACCGTTGCCATAACATCGATATGAAGTTCTGAATTTCTCTCCTTTTCAAAACATTCTTTCAGTATATTCTTACATTCGTTGCCATGCGTTTCTATTTTAATACCACGGATATTGCACGAAAGGAAAAGGAAATACGACGGTGCCTTGTCGATATGTCCTACTTTCAAAATATTGGCCGCTTGCCATTCATGCATAAAACACGCCAAGGCACGATTTATGTAGGAATCCCTTCTTTTGGTAAGCCCCTGGGGATCCATCATTTTGTGTTTTTTGAGAAACGCCACAAACACCTCAGCCCATTCACGTTGTTCTTCATGCGTATTGAATAAAAGTTGATTGCGGGTTAACGCCTCATTCTCCTGCTTTTCTTTAGCATTGTTTTCTCCTTCCTGTTCATCGTTTTCGATACTTTTCGTATCTACCACCTGCATCGTCATGTCCTTGTCGAAGTGCGCCTCTAATTTATCCACATGCGCAATATTCTGCCCAATGGGGGCATTGAAGTTAAATGTAAAATGTATGTTCCTTTCGTTACTCATGGTTTTCTGATTTTAAGGTTACGCTGTCAGCCTGTGCCACAAAAGTGCCTACGGGCTTGTTAAAAGTATATTCTATTTTCTTCACCGCCTTACCGATCTGTTTATCCTTGTAGCCCTGTGTTAACACGTCGAGTTGCATGTTATATTTATGATTCATGTTATGGTTGAACGTTGTAAACGAAACGATAGTGCTTTCAATTACGTTTGGGCTACACTCTAAAGTAGCGTTGACAAACTGATTGATCTGCTCATCACGAACGCCCTCCTCCTGGCTTAATGTTTTTAACTCATATTTCATCAAGTCAATGCGCTTGCCTTCAACGAGGCGTTTATCCTCGGCATCGCTCAATTTATTTAACAAATCTTGAAACGCTTCACACTTTTGCAAGCGACGCACCAACGCCCTTGCCATATCTCCTGCTATAGGTTTAACCTTGCGAAGGGCGCACAACTTCACAAATGCAATGCTGAGCACCAGGAAAGAAGCC
Source organism: Alloprevotella sp. (assembly GCA_045612125.1). Lineage (GTDB taxonomy): Bacteria > Bacteroidota > Bacteroidia > Bacteroidales > Bacteroidaceae > Alloprevotella. The sequence goes on along the minus strand of JAZKYK010000048.1, from coordinate 13,967 downwards.
TGTTCATCATGCAAGTCCCGTTCAAATTCATCTATTTCGTAATCAATGAAATCGGCGTCCGTCAGTTCATGGGTGAGCAGATGATGCACCACGTTGTCGGCCGTACAAAAAATCTCCTCCACGCTCATCTTGCAAGGATATGCGCTTAATGCCTTATGGGCAATTGCAAACACATCGTCATGAAAGAGGTTTAAGCGCACGCTTCTTCGCTCCTCGTTGTTATTTAACCAGCGTATCATGCCACAGCCTCCTCTTTTTCTTCTTCGTCGTTAACAATGTATTTCATGCCATTCACAAATTCCATCATCTTCTGCTCTGCGCCTTCTCGCTCTTTAGCGTCTGCGTCAGCGTTAAAAAGAATTTCAAAATAGCCCGTGTCAAGTTCATTAGAAACCACTTTGTCGCTCTCATCATCGCTGTCGATAAAGCAGGTGAATTTTGAGCCGTCGTGCGTAACGATTTCAATGGAGTTTCCCGTGCAGGAACTAAAGCGCACCAGGTTTTTGATATATGTGCTCTCCTCGTCCACAAACAAGCAAGTTTCGTTGTTGGGCGGATTTAATTCCAACACAGGGCGATATTTACTGCGCATCTCCTCCTCATTGACCTTACGGGCAAATGCCATGATGGTGTCGTCATCGCATTCTTTGACGTGGAAATCTATGGGCAATGCACCCTCACACAGGTTAAATCGTATTCTTGCCGTGTGATGCTGTTGTGCGCGCCATGCCTTATAAAAGTCTTTGGGGTAATATTGTGGGTGTAATTCCAACCCGATGTAATGCGTATTCATCATCTGCGTGTCAATGCATTTTCTTATGATTTCCCCAACATTTTTACTTCCCGCGAAAGCCTTGTTTTTCTGTATCGCTATGCGTCGGCACTGCTCACGGTTGTCAATAACGACATAACACGAAGGTTCGTGCTTCACCTCCACCTCCTTAAAGTCTTGCTCAACCGTCTTTTTCTTGTCGTTCGCAATGCGCATCACGATAATGTTCTTGTTTTGCGCCAGGTGATAGACTTGGTGTTTATACACCTTCCTGTCGTCGCCTTCTCCCGAAGTGAAAACGATGCTCTCGTTCGTCTCGAAGAAAGCACCGAAAATCTGTTGCCTCTGATCCTTAAATTCGTCAGCAAATAAATTCTCTAAATTGTATCTCAAGTAGTACTGTGCAAATTTTGCCATTTTGGGGTATTAGATTCTTTGAGTGTTTATTTTTTACAAAGATATAAAAAAGAATGCACCCCAAGGGTAGGGGTGCATAAGAAAATATAATTGGAATTATGTTATTTCAGAAAGCGAATTTGAAGATTCAGTTTGATATATACTTTTCCATCCTCACCTCGGAAGAGCGAATCAAAGCCATATCTGCTACGGCTCGCTCTTTCAAACCTTGTATTGTAATAAAGATAATCTTCAATATCGTTGCGGTTATAGAAGTGGTAACAAACAATTTCGCCGTCCTTACGAACCACCAAGTAACCGCCATTGGCATCGTATTTACCTAACCATTCGGCTCCTGGTGTCATTCCAAGGGCAACATCTATAAGCAATACCTTCATCTTATATAGAGAAAATTACAAATCTTAAAACCTCTTAACTCCTTCTCCTTTGTTCCTATTATAGATTTCAAATCTCTTAAAGTATAAAATGTGTTTTTGTGTTTATCATCTCTTTCTTTATATGACACAGAAAAGTCTTCAGCATTGATATCCTCAACTCTTTTAGACCATTTCTCTATCTCATTATCTATATTTTTTAGTTGACGTTCATAATGGTCTATAGCTTTGTCTGTAACGAAAGATTCGTTACCTCCAAATTTTTCTATTGCTTTTTGAGAACCAAATAAAAAATTGGGCTCTGTCAGCAACTGATTAATATCGCTAACTGTAATTGAAACTTGCGTACCATCTGTATATATAATAGAGAGAGATGTTAACTTTGCATAATCCGCAGAATGATTATAAATAACACAGTCCCATGTTCCTCCTCCACATTCATCCTGGTAAATCGGACCTGTATCTTTGCAAGAACACGAACTTCTACCTCTAATTTCACAATATACTCTATCATCTACTGCATTATAGAAGTCTATTGAGAAGTTTACATATTTAATAGTTTTGTGGGATTTATTTTTATAATAAATAGTGTAGTCGCATCCACCGGCACTATTAGGAGAACGTAAACGAGAACTAGATAAAGCTAGAACATTATCATATGTCCTTTTTGCTGATTTAGATAATCCATTATACCAATTGTTAAATTCCTCTTTCTCTATAGTTTTAAAGTCTGCCCTAATCTTTTCCTTAATTGATTTAATGCTATCAGGTAATGTTTTCTTTAAATGCTTATAGTAAACCAATGAATCGGTATATGCATTTCTTATAGAAAGATATGCTTCTTTATAATCTTTTTTTGCTTGTTCAATAGCAAGTGTTAGTGAATTTAATTGGTCTGTCAAAGCTTTATTTACAGCATCTATTGCCTTATTATCCTGCACCGATGTCGCAGGAAGAAAATACAAAACCTCTTTAATTTCTATTACATATGTATCATAGTGTAACTGTTCTGTTCTGTTCACATATCCCCTTACCTTAAAAGTTTTAGGCTTGTTAATTTTCTTTTTTTTGTAATTGGTATATGGTATACATTCTCTATAGAATTCTTTATTCTCCAAATATTTTTCCTCGAAAATACGACAGTAAGGAAGCCTATATGCAACAGCTTTAGCAACTGTTGTAACATATACATTATCTTCTGCTATCCATTTAATATTCCAAGGACGAAAATATGCAGAAGATAACAATGCAAATTGTAAGAAGAATAGTGTAAGCAAAAATTTTTTCACAGTATCTATTATTTTATGATGTGTTTAGATGTAACAACCACTGATGGTTCTTAATCTTCGCAAAGTTAACTAATATTTATAATATTGTAACTTAATCAAACGTTTTTTGTGTATGTAAGGTACAGTTCAAAAACAATCACTTACGCGCGTAACCATCGCTTCATCGTTGTGACATGTCACATGTCACGCTTTTGAAAAAGAAGAAAATCATGCGCTTGCATGCGACACAATAAAATAAGGGACGCACGAATGGTGCGCCCCTACTTATTCAAGTGTATTTCTATGCCGAATGGCTGTTGTTATCTGTACGCTGTCAAAATTACATTTCTACTTTTGACCAATCGGTGTTCCGCCAGTCACACTCAGCCACAATGACCTTTCCATCTTTATTGATGATGGAGCATTCGCCGTTTTGCTCAACACGGGCAAGGCCTTCGGATAAGCTCTCCGCCCAGTCATAAATGCAAGGTGCGATTACCTCACCCTGGGTGTTGATAAGGCCCCGTTTTCCGTTTTGCTCGACACGGACAAGACCTTCGGAGAAGTCCCACGTCTTGTCATAAATGCAAGGAACGACCACCTCTCCTTTGGTGTTGATAAAGCCAGATTTGTCGTTTTGCTTGACCTCGGCAAGGCCTTCGGAGAAATCCCTCACACTGTCATAAATGCAAGGAACGACCACCTCTCCTTTGGTGTTGATAAAGCCATATTTGTCGTTTTGCTTGACAAAGGCAAGGCCTTCGGAGAAATCCCTCACACTGTCATAAATGCAAGGAATGACCTCCTCTCCCTCGGTGTTGATAAAGCTCCATTTGTCGTTTTGCTCGGCGTGGGCAAGGCCTTCATGGAAGCTCTCCGCCTCGTCGTAAATGCAAGGAACGACCACCTCTCCTTTGGTGTTGATAAATCCCCATTTGCCGTTTTTCTTGACACGGGCAAGGCCTTCGGAGAAGTACCGCGCATCGTCATAAATGCATGGTGCGACCACCTCCCCCTTGGTGTTGATAAATCCCCATTTGCCGTTTTGCTTGACACCGGCAAGACCTTCAGAGAATTTCAACGCCGCGTCATAAACGCAAGGTACGACCACCTCACCCTTGGTGTTGATAAAGCCCCGTTTTCCGTTTTGCTGGACACGGGCAAGGCCTTCGGAGAACCCCCACGCAAAGTCGTAAATGCAAGGAATGACCACCTCTCCCTGGTTGTTGATAAAGCCCCATTTGTTGTTTTGCTCAACTGGGGCAAGGCCTTCAGAGAAATACCGCGCACCGTCATAAATGCAAGGAGCGATTACCTCACCCTTCATATTGATATATCCCCATTTGCCTTTTAACTTGATATGGAGAAGACCTTCAGTGGAACTCCACACCTCGTCATAAATGCACGGAATAACTGTTTCTCCCTTGTTGTTTATATAACCCGTTTTGTCGTTTTGCTCGACACGGACAAGACCTTCACAGAAACCCCATACCTTGTCAAAAATGCAGGGAATAACCTCCTCACCCTTGGTGTTGATAAAGCCATATTTGCCGTTTTTCTCGACACGGGCAAGACCTTCGGAGAAATAATCTGCCCAGTCATAAACGCAAGGTACGACCACCTCCCCCTTGGTGTTGATAAAGCCCCGTTTTCCATTTTGATAGACCGCCGCAAGGCCTCCAGAGAACCGCCCTACACCGTCATAAATGCAAGGAATGACCATCTCTCCCTGGTTGTTGATAAAGCCCCGTTTGCCGTTTTGCTCGACACCGCCAAGGCCTTCAGAAAATTTCAACGCAAAGTCGTAAACACAAGGAATGACTACCTCTCCCTTGGTGTTGATAAAGCCCCGTTTTCCGTTTTGATAGACCGCCGCAAGGCCTTCAGAGAAACTACTTACCCCATCAAACTGCTTTCTGAAGAGAAAGCGTCCCTCGCTATCTGCAAAATACCCAATACCGTGGGGTGTATTCACCGCAATAATAACTTTGGAACCTTTTTGAGATTGTTCTGCAACTTGTTCGTTAGGATTCGCCATAACGTATTCTGTTTTTATTTTTACTCATTGCACTATGCTTGCAAAGATAGCATAAAATATTAAATGTGTGCGAAAGGAGGGGAGATTAAACTGATAGTAGCTCACCATATAAAAGCAATAGCAAAATATTTATAGGGGATATTTTTAGGAATCATGATAATTCGGCAGACAAGAAACTGTCTCCCCCAGAATAATAATGTTATATTCTGGCCATCAATCCGCAGAGTATCGCGATGCCGAAACTTAGGAATGTTCCAGCCAATACATACTCCGTCTTGGCTGTGTCTGTATCCTTGAATCGCAAAATTGATTTGGCTGCCACTATAAAGCCTATAGCCTCGAACTGCCCAAGCAACACAAATACGATGGTTAACATTCGTTCCAAATTTCCAATCAATGCTCCTGCATTTTTTATATTATCACAAGATGCGGATGCTCCAACTTGGTATTTCTGCAAAATTAATTTAATGAGAATATTCGTTGGTTTTACACACAAAAGGATTGCCAAGATTAAATGTGGTGTGGAGAATGAACTTGAACAATTAATCGTCTGCAAAGGCAATTCACTTGTAGTTATGTAAAGGGTGGATATTGTAGCCAATATGCTCAAGTGTAACAATTGGTCAATGATAAAACTCCACAGACCTTTTGGGCAGTGAATCTTTACTGCATCTATTGCAAAATGAGAAACGGCAATCAACAGAGTCCATAGCCCAAAGTTAAAAGACGGAACTATCATCCAAGACAACAGACCTATGATTATCGCATGTATATATAGGAACGAACTCTTGAATTTTCTCGTTTCTTTTTGTTCGCAGCATTTGTCGGTTTGCAGATAGAAATCTCCGATGATATGAGCCAATACTAAGCTCAAAAATAAGGTGCTATTCATAGTTTTCAAATTTAATCTGTTCAAAATAGTTTAGAGCCTCTTCGATGCAGTACCACTTCGCTGAAGATGAATGATTGTTTACTCCAGGTTGTGAAATGCCTAATTTATCGGCAATATCTTCCTCTTTAACAGATAATAGTTTATAGAACAAAACCTCGCTTTGTTTTTTCGTAGCATTGTTCATTAAAGCATCAGTCAGAATTGCAATAGTATTCAATGCTGGGTGAACGTTATTTTTGATATGAATGCTTAATGTACCCTTATTGGGAGAAGCCATATTTTCAATGGCTCTACCTGAAAGATATATAGCCTCTCCATCCCAAATACCAGCCTCCCTATCCATAATTCTCATTCCTCCAATACCAATGGCTATTCGTATTCCATAAGTCTGAAAATTCTTACTTTGCTTAATCACTGGTAGTGTAATAGATTTAATGTAAGATTTGATTATCAGTGCAATGCGAAAAGAATCTGATACGTTAGGTGTCAGGCATTCAATATAATCTCCTTTAATTTGCCGTCCCCAAAAGCCTGGAAACTTTTCTCCTAATAACTGAAACAAACTTTCAATTTTTTGTTTCAACTCAATAGTTCCCTCTCTTGAAAAAGAAGTAGAAGAAACGATATCGGCAGATAGTGTTGCGTACATACTATTTATCTTTTATTCGACTGCAAATATACTCACATTATTCTTCTTATCCAAAAATATAAGCTAAAAAACTTATAAAACCGCATTATAAGTGATTTGGCTTATAATTTTAAAATATAAGTTCTGTAGCTTATAAGTTTGTCTGTTCCTGAAACGATAAAAGTATGAGCAAGATTAATCTGCAACCGCTTGCTATACATGCGGCCTGATTGGAGAGTTTAGAGATGAGAGTTTAGAGATGCCATCCGGAAGGTGTACTCTGTACTCTAAATTGCACGTATCACAAGTATCTAAGAAAATATTCCGCACGGCAGTTGTACTCTGTACTCTGTTCTCTGTACTCTAATTTGTGACATGTGACACGTCACAGCAAAAAAGTACTTACCTTGGGTCCATCCTTGTGCCGGATGGATTCTCTCAACTCTCATCTCTCAACTCTCAACTTTAAAAAAGGCGAGGGGAGAGGCATGAAAAATGAAAAAAAGGTGACATGAAAGAAAAGCATATATAAAATAAAAAGTTATAGTATATATTTAAATATATACTATACATCTAAGAGGTATATCGCGCGGGTAGGGAAGGGCAGTGCATACCCTTTCCTTTTTTGTTGTGACGTGTCACATGTCACAAACTTTTTTCGAATCATCACCTTCCCCCCCGATTTAGCGACCATGCCTCATGGTGCTGCAAAATGAAGTGGAAAAATGAAAAATATTTTCATTTCTTATATCGCATTGAAAAACAAGGCGTTAAGCACGATATGTCGCCACATTTCACGATGCTAATTGCCAATAATTGCCAAACGCCCTCCCCGCCGTTGTAACTTTGCAAACAGAAAGGGATAGGGGAGGGCACACACCTAACAGCATGCTAAGAAAACACAACAATCAACAAACAACAAACACCACACACGCCACTCACACACATGAATAAAACGCGCAAGAACAAAACACGCAAAGCAAAGGCGCAAATGATCATCCTGTGCGCGCTAAGCATAACGCAGATTTCATTCGCACGCCACACCATGCAACGCCGCCAACGCCACCGCCACGCTCGCCTCACGAAAAACTCATAAACTAAACGGCAATTAGTTAAAACTAACCCCCGTTTAAAATAACTCAATCGGCTTTACTTACTGCGCCAATCCCTAATATTAAATTAACCCATAAAACGATCAAAAACCATGGAAAATGTTAAAAGCAACCTCTGGGGCAAGGTGATCCAAATCGTCATCACCATCCTCACCGCCATCGCCACCACCTTCGGTATGCAATCCTGTTTGTAAACCCTAACCTTTGACGCAAACCCTAACCTTAACCCCTACCCCCCTCAATAAGGCGATTAGTGCGTTGTTTGACGACAGGCCGACACGGTGATCGGCCCCTACATGCCGGATGGATTCTCTCAACTCTCAACTCTCAACTTTCAAAAAAACTCTAAACTTTTACAACCCCTCAATAATGCGATTGGTGCGTTGTTTGACGACGGGCCGACACGGTGATCGGCCCCTACATGCCGGATGGATTCTCTCAACTCTCAACTCTAAACTCTCAACTTTCAAAAATTACTCTAACCTCTTAACCTCTGAACGAGCTGAAAGCTCCTCTGAACGGACCTTCAGGTCCCTCTTAACGAGCCGAAGGCTCTTCTCTAAACTCTAAACTCTAATCTCTAAACTCTAAAAAACCATGTTCAAGTACAGAATTATCGGACGCAAGAATCCTCAAACGAAGGAAAAGAAGTTTTACGCACAGGGCGAACCAGTGAATCCCGTGAGCCTCAGTGACATTGCCAATGAAATCAGCGGTATGTGTACGCTCACCGCGCACGACATCAAGGCCGTGCTTTCAGCTCTTGACGAAGCGCTTTTGCGCCACGTCGTGAACGGCGATAGCATTCGCTTTGGCGATTTCGGTTCGTTCCATCCCCGCATCGTGTCGAAGGGTGCTGATACGCCCGAGGAGTTTGACGCCTCATTGCTCGAAGGCATCCGCATTCGCTACACCCCTTCGGCAAGCACCCAGCGCCAACTCTCGAAGAAGTTCATCACCTTCCAGTGTGTGAACAAGACCGAGGCGACCGACGAGTCGGGCGAGTAACCCCAGCTGAACGCGACCATCACGACCCAGCCCTTTAGCCTCCAAGCTATAGATAGCCTGCCTTCGAGAATACAGTCCCCGTCAGCAAAGAAAGGAGCCATCAACCAAACCAACGGTTGATGGCTCTTGCCTTACATACCCCAAGAGGCAAAGCCTCTCACCCCTCTCAACCTCTCAACTTTCAAAAATTACTCTCCATTCTGTGACATGTGACACGTCACACACATTTTCTCTCCTACATCTCTCATCTCTTCATAACGAACCGAAGCCTCCTCATAACGGACCTTCAGGTCCCTCTGAACGAGGCGTAGCCTCCTCAGAACCATCCGTAGGCTGCTCTCTCCCTCTAAACTTTAAACTTTCAACAAAAAACACCGAATAATTACTTAAATAAAAAAACTCATTATTTAAAATAAATTAAGTAATTTTGCGAGGAAGGAAAATGGGTGGCGGTGTGCAGGTCGCACCGCTACGAACAGAAAACACAAATTGTGTCAATGAATGCCTGTTTCAAAGGATCGCACTCCTTGGATTCGGGTATTTTTACATACTAGGTTATATGGCAACAAATAATCATGCAATAATCCGTTACCAAACTCTTGATAAATGTTTCAGTAACTTTGGTAGAATATTTTTTATCGGTGACCTTATTATTGCTTGTAATCGAGCTTTATTTGAATTTACTGGCGATTCAAAATACAAAAATGATAATGAACCAGGCATTTCTCGTCGACAAATTTTCGATGATATTAGATTTATGGAGAGTTCACAAGGGTGGAATATTCCTTTGGAACGAAAATTTGATGGTAAAAAAGTATATTACAGATATGCAAAGAAAGATTTTAGCATTAATAACCAACCACTGCTCGACGAAGAAGTAAATAAGTTGCGCGAAATGATGTTGTTCCTTAATAGATTTAAGGGACTGCCACAATTTACCTGGATGGAAGAAATTATAACCAACCTTGAAGATAAATTTCATTTAAAAGGAGCAGTTAAAAGTGTCATTTCAATGGAGTCCAATCAATACTCTCATGGAATTGAATATATTTCTGAAATTTTCAATGCGATTATTAATAAACAACCTCTACATATAGAATACTCTACTTATCATAATGGAGAACGTTCATGGGATATACATCCCTATTTTATCAAGCAATATAATAATCGCTGGTTCTTAATAGGACTAAACAACGATGAATGTGATAAAATTACGAATTTAGCTTTAGATAGAATAGAATCACTTCATTTGTCTTCTATTCCTTATAAAGAGAATGTAATGATTGATGATTTTGATGAATATTTTTCAGATGTTATAGGAGTTACAATACCTAAAAAGAAGAAACTTGAATGTGTTAAACTGAAGTTTTCAGAATGGAGATATCCTTATATAGTCTCGAAACCACTGCATGAAACAATGAAATTTGTTGACAAACAAAACAGAATTGTATCAATAGATGTTATACCGAATAATGAGTTAATAGCTCTGCTTCTGTCATTTGGTCCAGACGTTGAAGTGTTAGAACCGCCATCTTTAAGAGAAGAATTTTCTAAAAAAATACTAGACTGTTACAAAAAATATTTTATTGTGCAGAATGGTTGCACATCAGGTTAAAAACTTTGCACCAGAAACCAAAAAAACATTTTTCCTATGACAGTAACAAACAACATGACATCTGCGAAAGTAAAGCAAATTCTTAACGCATACGCAACAAGAGCTTGGAAGAAAAATATTTTTGATGACTGCTGGACAAGATTATTAGTTTCAGCAGCTTATTACTGGGTTGAAATTAATACAGGTGATGTTGTTATAGATGATAAAGTCTTTGATATTCTGAAAGACTATATATTCGACATGGAAGAGGAGTTCGAACCACAAGAACTCAAAACAATGTACGATAGTGATTACACTAATATTATTGAACATTGTTGCAACATGTTTGACAGAGATATTCTCAAAAATAATGTAGCACTACATGCTCAACCTCGAGAATTGACAAAATTCATTTGTGACATTTTGACGCAGAACACAGAACATAAATTTAAAGATGGAAGTTCTGTCTATATGCCATTTGCTGGTTATTGCTCAGAGGTTGTTTGCATTGATGATATATGTAGAGAGAAAGGAGTAACATGTGAGATTGATACAGATGAAATCTCTGATTTTGCATGGGCAATCTCTATGTTACGACTTGACTCGCATGCTTTATTTACCGACCTTTGTAAGGCAAAAACCAACATTGTCAAAGGTAATTCCTATCAGAACTTATCTGAAGTTAATAAACGATACGACTATGTTGTCTTCACTCCTCCATTTGGAGTAAAATCAGAGAACGGATGCAATGAATATGAAGCAGTCCGTATGGCTATTGAAAACAAATTGGTTGATGGAGGTACTGTATGTTGCATATTACCTGCTGCATTTTTAGCAGGCATTGGTAAAGAAGGAAGATTGAGAGAATATCTTCTTAGGAATGGATATATTGATACAATTGTATCTCTTCCTAAAATATTCTCTCCATATACTAACATTAATACTGTCCTTCTTGTAGCAAGAAAGCAATACCAATCTAAAATCAAATTGGTTGACGGCACAAACTTTTTAACTCCTGGACGTAAAGAGAATGGTGGCGGTCGTTTGCAAGACAGACTTTCTACTGTCGTCAGAAATTTTACTCCTGACTATTGTATAACAGTTCCGGTTGAGGATGTCTTGAAAAACGATAGTCTATTAATACCTCAATTGGCATTGTCACAAGTTGTTCAACTTTCTGAAGGAGAAAGATTGTATCAACTCAGCGACATCGTATCCTCCTGTTCAACACGTCCAAGAAATTTGGGAAAAGACAAAAGTCGTCCTGTCAAACACACAATTAGACAACTTTTTGACGTTCCATATAATTGTGAAGTTGAACTGGATTCAATTCCTTATGAAGATTCAGGAATGTACTATATGCCAAAACATGGGGTTTACCATTTTGAAATAGTGGAAGGGCCTTCATGGGCTGCACAGATTGTTGGAGATGCAATAAAGGTGGGTAAAATTAATGAAGAAGGCAGTTTCCTGGTTCAGTGCAAAAGAAATACGTTTTTCTTCAAAGTTAATGAAGAACAAGTTCTTCCTGAATTCTTGATGTTACAATTGCAATCAGATTATGTAAAAAAGCAAATCAAAGCAATTCTTACAAAATCATTGGTTGCTTCCGTAAATCTCAAGGATTTGTCGAATATACGTGTTATTATTCCAACAATTGAGAAGCAGAAAAATGTGATAATTCGTGACATGGCAAAAGATATTTATGCTCTGAACATCGAATTGGAACGTAAAATAGAAAACTTAAAGAAAGACTTTCATACGAGAAAACATGCATTAGCTCAAAGTATATCTGCATTAGCTTCCCATTGGTTTGTTATTAATAACTTGCGTATCAAGAACAATGGGGTAATAGATTGCTCTTCCAAAATTGGAATTGCCAATCCGATGTCAGTTGAATCCAAATTTAATGCAATTACCCATATTATTGAATCTATCAATAATGCTGTAATGCATCTTACTGACACGGATTATTCTTGGGGGGATAATGTTGAAATTAATATTTCTTCTTTTATCGAAGAGTATATCAAGAAGAATGCTAACCACGATTATATGATGTATCTCACTTCATCTTGTGATAATGATGAGTGCATCATTAAGGCTCCTGTTCGTGCGATTGAACGTATATTTTTAAACATTGTAAGCAATGCGGTTAAACATGGTTTTACCGATTCTTGTCGAAATGACTATCAAATAAAATTTGATGTCTTTGAACAAGAGGGCAACATTGTGGTCGTTGTTTCGAATAATGGTAATCCATTAGGCGAAGAAGTAACAGGAGAAATGGTATTAACAGATGGTTTCAGCACAGCACTCAATCTTGGCGGACATCAAGGCATTGGTGGAGACGAAATAAAAACAATCATGTCCAAATTAGGCAGTGTTGAAATTATTTCAAATCCTCAAGATACTTTTCCTGTAGGCTATAAACTTACGTTTAAGAATACGAAAATTAGTTATTGATATATGCAAATCAAAGATTTTATTCAGGTTTTATGGGTTGAGAACGACCCAGTTGTGATTGAAGCATATCCTCTCGAAGCAGAAGAATATGGTGTGCAACTTGTTCCATTCTCATGCTTTGACGATGCATATACGGCGCTTCGCGAAGATTATAATAGATGGGATGCTATTATTCTAGATGCTAAATGCAAAGTAAAGGAGACTGATGTAGATAAAGCAATTCCTTTTCTAACACAATCTACTAACAGAATTGCAGAATTAGCAAAAGATAATAATAAAACGATTAAGTGGTATATTCTGTCTGGTCAAGGCGAGGAGGCAATTAGTGACGCAATCCCAGACACTCGTCTAGCATGGGATAGAGATTGGACTGATTCAACGAATAAGAAATTCTATTCTAAAGAAACAGACCGAGGAGCACTTTTTACTAGAATTAAAGAGCATTATTGTAGTTCTTTGGAATTCCAGATTAAAAACGATATCTACAAAAATGTCTTCATTTCTTTGGAGAATTTAGGAATCTCTGAATTTACAGAATCTATTCTACTAGATATTTTATTACCACTACATTATCCGGAAAAGCAAGTTTCATTTAAGCCTGTTCATCATTACACACAACTGAGAATATTGATTGAATATCTTTTCCGAGCCTGCTATAAAGTTGGACTAGTTCCTGACCAATGCGTTCCAAATGGTCTAGTTAATTTGAACCAATGTTTAATGTATTTATCAGGCAAACCTGCAGAAGTTGCTGGAGTACGTTATGGGGGAATTGGTGAAAAAATTATTCCTGAATATATAGAACAAATAATTCATTCTGTTTTGTCGTTTGGGAATGTGCATTCTCATACAGTAAAGTTAGAAAATGAAGATATCATAAAAATCGAGAATATCTTACACTCATCACAGTCGAATTTCCTTATTTTTGGATTAATGCTTCAATTATGTGAAGTTATAACATGGTTAGCTAAATATGTTTCAGTACACGACGATAAGGAAATAAACTTGTTCTTCTGTACTCTTCTTAAAATTGAGAAAGATATTTTAGAAAAATATGAGGGACAAGAGTTTGTTCTTGAAAAAGATGAGAATGGGTTGTGGCATTGTGGTGAATGCTGGTTCCCTAAGAGTTCTTGGAATACTGAGAATATGCTACAAATAGATAAACTCACGCCCAATTTAAATCCCGACATAAAATACAAATACCCGTATTATATTGCTAAATATAAACCAGTTAAAATAGAATAGATTTAGCGATAATAATTAGTCGTCCCTTAAAAATCCATTTTCAGAGAAATTCTATCATTAATTAGGATTTCTCTGATTTTTTGTATAAGCCACAAAAGAGCTCTCATTGCTCTTTTGAAGTTATATGCAGCAGCTGCAAGAATAACATTCACA
>JAZKYK010000047.1:0-26639 GCA_045612125.1 Alloprevotella sp. | reverse complement strand
GCGCTGGTCTTCGCTATATGCAGCGAGCACCTTTTCGGGGTTACGCTTGCCCTCGTTGAAGTAGTAGCAGTTACCAAATTCAAAGAGGCGAAGGTTGGCATTGCGGCGGTTTACATTGTGACGCACTACTTCAAGACCACCGAAGAGGAGCGACTGACGCATTACGTTGAGGTCAGAACTGAGGGGATTCATGAGGCGCACAAGATTTTCTGACTTGTACGTCTGAAGTCCATCGTAGTAAGCCTCACGCGTCAATGAGTTATTCAAGATTTCGTTGAAACCACAACCTACGAGTTGTTCACTCACGAGGTTTTCCAACTTGTATGCAGCATCCACATTGCCCTTGATGGTGAGGCTTGAGTTCAGGGCAGTGGGGATTTCCACGTTGTTGTATCCGTAGATGCGGAGGATATCTTCTACCACGTCGGGAGCACGCTGTACGTCCACACGGTAAGCAGGAACTTCGAGCGAGAGACCTTCTTCGCTTTCGTTGACAATCTTCATTTCGAGCGATGCGAGGATTTCCTTCACCACATCGTTGCCAATGTTTTTACCGATAAGGCTGTAGATGTAGTCGTACGTTACATCTACTGAGAACTTCTTTACCAATTCGGGGGCTTCTACGTCTACGATATTCATAGAAATTTCGCCGCCGGCGAGTTCCTTAATCAATTGCGCAGCACGCTTAAGGGCATAGATTTGTCCGTCGGGATCGATACCGCGTTCGAAGCGGAAAGATGCGTCGGTCTGGAGTCCGTGACGGCGTGCACTCTTGCGAATCCATGTGGGGTGGAAGTAAGCACTTTCGATGAGCACGTTCTTTGTAGTTTCGTACGTACCCGAACCCTTACCGCCAAATACGCCTGCGATACACATGGGCGCTACGGCATTGCAGATGGCGAGGTCGCGGTCAGAGAGTTTGTGTTCTACACCGTCGAGCGTAACGAAGGGCGTGCCTTCGGGCATTGACTTCACAACCACCTTACCACCTTCAATCATATCTGCATCGAAGCAGTGGAGGGGCTGACCGTAAGCCATCATAATATAATTGGTGATGTCCACAATATTATTGATGGGGCGAAGACCGATAATTTCGAGTTTCTCCTTCAACCACTCAGGACTTTCCTTAACTTCTACACCACTGATAGTGATACCGCAGTAGCGGGGACATGCTTCAGCGTTTTCTACTTCAATCGCGATGGGCAAGTTGTTGTTATCTACCTTGAAGTCGTCAACAGAAGGACGGTGCAACTTTGTTTCGTAACCATTGCGAACGAGCCAAGCATAAAGGTCGCGCGCTACGCCCCAGTGAGAACAAGCATCCGCACGGTTGGGCGTGATATCAACTTCGATGAGCCAGTCGCTCTGAATGTTGAAATAGTCTGCAGCCTTCATACCTACGGGAGTATCTTGGGGAAGCACGATGATACCGTCGTGGCTGGTGCCTACACCGATTTCATCTTCTGCGCAAATCATACCGAGACTTTCTACGCCACGGAGTTTTGAGCGCTTGATGGTGAAGCATTCGTCGCCAGAGTAGAGTTTTGTGCCCAAAGTAGCAACGATGACCTTCTGACCGGCATCTACATTTGCGGCACCGCAAACAATCTGTACGGGTTCGCCCTGACCGAGGTCTACTTGGCAAATGTGCATGTGGTCAGAATTGGGGTGTACTTCCATGCTAAGGACATGACCTACAACGAGACCTTCAAGTCCACCCTTAATTGCCTGGACTTCTTCCACACCACCAACTTCCAAACCAATAGAAGTGAGCGCTACGGCAATATCTTCTGCTGAAAGGTTTACGTCAACGTATTCTTTCAGCCACTTATAACTGATATTCATATTTATACACAGTGTTTTATAGTTATAAAATACTTCTTTTCAAGAAGAAGTGCAAATTTCGTGCAAAGATACAAATATTCTTTAAAATTTTTATTATTTAAATGACGTTTATGAATATTGTAGTAATTTTGCATGTATGATAGACCAATATACAATTGATAAAATTAGAAGTGCGGCAGATATATATGATATTGTAAAGGATTTTGTGTCGCTTAAAAAGGCAGGAGCCAATTACAAGGGCCTTTGCCCCTTTCATGATGAGCGTACGCCTTCGTTTGTAGTCAGTCCGGCAAAACAATTATTTAAATGTTTTTCGTGCGGAAAAGGCGGTGATGCGGTGACATTTGTGATGCAACATGAGCAAATGACTTATCCGGAAGCCTTGAGGTGGATTGCAAAAAAGTATGGTATTCATATAGAGGAACGTGAACTTACAGATAAAGATAAGCAAATGGCTTCTGTAAGGGAATCTATGTTTGCTTTGAATCAATGGGCTGATGATTATTTTCAAAATGTGCTGTATGAAAGTGTAGACGGCAATGCAATTGGTATGGCTTACTTTAGATCGCGTGGCTTTCGTGATGACATTATAAAAAAGTTTCACCTTGGGTATTGTTTGCCTGGTAAGGATACAATGAGTCAAGAAGCGCTTAATCGTGGTTTTGGTGAGGATTTTTTGTTAAAAACAGGTTTGTCGTTTAAAACAGAGCAGGGGAATCTTTATGATAGATTTGCAGGACGTGTTATTTTCCCAATTCACACAATAGCAGGGCGAGTAGTAGGTTTTGGGGGACGTATTTTAGGCCATGATGCTAAGCAACAACATGTAGGAAAGTATGTGAATTCTCCAGAGTCTGAAATTTATGATAAGAGTTCGGAACTTTATGGTTTATTTCAGGCTAAACATGCGATTTCTAAGAATTTGAAGTGCTATTTAGTGGAGGGCTATACAGACGTGATATCAATGCACCAAGTGGGAATAGAAAACGTGGTAGCAAGCTCAGGAACTTCGTTAACGAAAGGGCAGATCCGTTTGTTGCATAGATTTACGAAGAATGTGACTGTGCTTTATGATGGCGATGCTGCGGGTATTAAAGCTTCTTTACGTGGTATTGATATGCTTTTGGCGGAAGGACTGAATGTTCATGTTTTATTATTACCTGCAGGAGAAGATCCAGATAGCTTTTCTAAAAAACAAAATTCAAAATCGTTTTTAGAGTATATAGAAAGCCATGAGGTGGATTTTATACAGTTTAAAACGAATCTTTTGTTGAAGGATGTTGAAGGTGATGCACAAAAACGATCAGAGGCAATCAGGGAAATTGTGAAGAGTATAGCGGTAATTCCAGATCGGATTACACAACAGGCTTTTGTGAGTCAGTGTGCTAAGCAAGTGGGAATTCAAGAACAAATTATTGCCACAGAAGTTTATGAAGAAATTCAAAAGATAAAGGGTACTTTTGAAGCGGCGCGTCAGACAGAGACTACATTAAATGTGCAAGTTGAAAAAACTGAAAAACCACTCACTCTTGATGGCATGAATGCAATTGAGAGTGAATTGCTGAAAATTGTGATAAGGCATGGTTCTTCATCTTTGTTTGAAGATGAGGCAGAGAATGGTGAAAAGTATCTATGGACGGTAGCTACGTTTATTCAAGCTAATTTAAGGGACGATGGCATTCAATTCTCTAAGAATATATATCAAGAAATTTTGGATTTAGCAGCAGTGTTGCAGCCATCTGAGGGAGTGCAGTCTACGATGCATTATTTTCTAAATAATGAGAATCCCCAAATACAGCAGATTGCAGCACAGATGGCTGATGATAATTATGAACTTTCTTTTAGGCAAAAAGAAATGCACAAGCCTGACGAGGAACGTTTGGTGGAAATCGTTTCGAGGTTGTTGAATGAATTCAAATTCAGTATTGTTGAGTCAAGACAGAAGGAGTTGCTGGAGCAGATGAATATTCCTGAAGTGCAACAAGATTCAGAGATGATGCAAAAAAATATGAAGGAATTTATGGATTTAAATATGCTTAAACAGAAACTGTCACCATTGATAGGTGAGCGCATATTGACCATAAAAGTTTAATGTTGCGTGCAAAGCGTTTAGTTTTTAAATTTAACGGGTTTGAATCCTTTCTTCCTGGATTTCTGTTTTTGTTTTCTGTTAAATATTTTTATACTTTCATCTATAGCATACAAGCGAGGATGTGTCGAATATTTATTTTTTGACACATCCTCGCTTTTTTTTGTTATTAAGTATGTTGCTTGACACTTATTTCAACTCATAAGGAAATAAGGTTGTTTAAGTGTGGATTGATGCAAAGTTTATCCGCAATGGAAATGTCTTTGTACAAGCTTGAGCATTTCTTCCTGATTGTTGCCTATGTCTGCGCGGAGTGTTAAGTCATTACAAGCGCGTAGTTGAGACAGGATGCCATCGATCATAGCAGGACTGAATACATTGTGCCTTTCAAAAATAGCGCGTGTTGCTTCAAGACAATCAGCTGAGGCTACACAACTATCAGGGAGTTGTGCAAGGCCGTTGAGTTTGTCGGCATTTTCCTTTTGGTGAATGTTGACATTAACGTATGTACGTTCTGCTATTTCTAAGGCATTGGGGAGTTCGAAACCATGTCGGCATGCTACGGCAAGACCTGCCATGAGTTGGTAAATGTCGGCAGAACCATCTGGTGAACGCATTTCCACAGTTTGCTTTTGTGTGGTGTCGTACTGGCTTTCCTTTTCCAAGGGATTGGCAATGCTGCACATATCACTCTTTGCAGCCCAGCCGAGTGGAACGCGTACAAGTACAGAACGGTTGCGATCGCCCCAGCATACATTCGTAGGCGCTTCCTGGTGAGGTACTAAGCGGAAATAGGATGTTGGGTTGGTGTTGCCGAATGCAGTGATTGCCGTTGCCAATTCCATCATGCCGGCAATGGCTTTGCGTGCTGTTTCAGAAAGAACGCCGTCTTTGAGCATTTGGTTTTTGCCATCCTTCATGATGCGCATGTGTACGTGTAATCCCGAACCTGCCTTGCCTGTTGTGATCTTGGGCGCGAAGGTGATGTCATAACCAAACTGAAAGGCTAAGTTGCGAATAATCCATTTGGCAATCATTAATTGGTCTGCCGCATCATTGGCATTTACAGGAAGGAATTCAATTTCATTTTGCTCGTAGATCTTGCCGTCTATTGTGAAATTGCCCACCTCAGAGTGGCCGTATTTGATTTGTCCGCCAGCTTGTGCGATGTAAGCCATGCATTGTGTGCGGAATTCGTTGAACTTAGCATAGGGTGCAGATTCGTGATAACCCTTTTGGTCTCTTGCGGCAAACATTTCGTAGTCCGGAGCAATAACATAATATTCCAATTCACCCATAGCCTGGAATTCCATACCGGTAACATCGGTGAATGCCAGGCATGCCTTGCGAAGGGTGTGTTCAGGCGAACTTTCTAAAGGTTGTCCGTCTTTGTTGAAATAAGAGCAAAGCATTGATAGGGTAGGGAGTTCTGCAAAAGGATCAACAAAAGCTGTGCTGAAACGTGGCAAAACGTAAAGGTCGCTGCTGCCTGCTTCGATAAAAGGGAAAAGGCTGCTGCCGTCAACACGCTCGCCACAGGTTAAAATCTCATGGAGGTATGATGCATTGTTGATGACGAAGTTGAGCGTTTTAAGACGACCGTCTGCTGCTGGATACATAAAGTTGACCATTCGTATTTCATTTTCTTCAATGAAACGAATAATGTCTTCTTTTGTGAATTCATTGTTGGGCTTACCTAAATAAGCCACGATTGTGTTGGGATTCATTTTTAGTTTGTTGTCCATAGTATAATTTTATTTGTGTGATGCAATTAAAAATACGTTACAGTTTGCAAAAATAAATAAAATACCGAATTAGCGGCTTAAAATTGGATTATTTATCTGAAAATATTGTTCTGGGGTTGATTTTTATGGCTTCTTGAGGTTTTTTGGGGGCTTGATTTGCCAGAACTATTCAAGACTTCTGTCTTCTATATATTTTCTACGCATGTCTTGTTCGTGTCGTAGGGAACAATAAAAAAAAGGAGACGTATCAGTACGTCTCCTTTCTTGTTATGGGTAAAAAGATTAACCGTTTACCTTCTTCATGTGAGCGATAAGTTCAAGTACCTTGTTTGAGTAACCGATTTCGTTATCGTACCAAGATACAACCTTAACGAATGTGTCAGTGAGTTGGATACCAGCCTTAGCATCGAAGATTGAAGTGCGAACATCACCGAGGAAGTCTGCAGATACAACATCTTCGTCTGTGTAACCGAGTACACCAGCGAGTTCGTTTTCAGAAGCTGCCTTCATAGCTTCGCAAATTTCTGCATATGTAGCAGGCTTAGCGAGGTTAACTGTCAAGTCAACAACAGAAACGTCGAGAGTAGGAACGCGGAATGCCATACCTGTAAGCTTGCCGTTGAGTTCAGGGATAACCTTACCTACAGCCTTAGCAGCACCTGTTGATGAAGGGATGATGTTGCCTGCAGCAGCACGACCACCACGCCAGTCCTTGAGAGAAGGACCGTCAACAGTCTTCTGAGTTGCTGTTGTAGAGTGAACTGTTGTCATTAAACC
Organism: Alloprevotella sp.; assembly: GCA_045612125.1. GTDB lineage: Bacteria > Bacteroidota > Bacteroidia > Bacteroidales > Bacteroidaceae > Alloprevotella. Next base: position 20,183 of record JAZKYK010000047.1, on the reverse strand, counting down.
GTCCTTGATACCCCACTTGTCGTTCAATACCTTAGCGATAGGAGCCAAACAGTTTGTAGTACAAGAAGCGTTAGAAACGAATTGAGTACCCTTAACGTACTTGTCAAAGTTTACACCACATACGAACATTGGAGTGTCGTCCTTAGAAGGAGCTGACATTACAACGTACTTAGCACCAGCTTCGATGTGAGCTTGAGCCTTATCCTTAGAGAGGAAGAGACCTGTAGATTCAACTACGTATTCAGCTTCAACTTCGTTCCACTTGAGGTCAGCTGGGTTACGTTCTGCTGTTACACGGATGGGATTGCCGTTAACGATAAGCAAGTTCTTTTCAACGTCGAAGTCGATAGAGCCTTCGAATTGGCCGTGCATTGTGTCATACTTGAGCATGTAAGCCAAGTAATCTACTGGGCAAAGGTCGTTGATACCTACAATTTGAATGTCGCTGCGAGTCTGAGCTGCGCGGAAAACGAAACGGCCGATACGACCGAAACCGTTAATACCTACTTTAATCATTGGTTTAAAAATTATTAAATGGTTATGAAATACCTTTAAACTTTGTCTTGAACAGTAAAAAAACAGATTTATTCACATTTTTCTACCTTTCGCAAGGCAAAATTACAAAAACCTTTTTACTTTTGCATAGTAATTTCACTATAAAAATTAAAAAAACATGTCAAAATCTACTTTTTTACAAGATTTCAAGGCTTTTGCCGTGAAGGGTAATGCCATTGATATGGCTGTCGGTGTTATTATAGGTGGTGCTTTTGGTAAAATAGTGACATCTATTGTGAATGATTTGATAATGCCTCCTATCGGATGGATTATCGGAGGAGTTGATTTCAAGGATTTGAAATTTGAATTGCCAATCAATCCTTTGAGCATTAAAGAAGGAATTGAACCTGTTCCCGTTACTATCAATTATGGTAACTTTATTCAAACTACTCTTGATTTCATCATTATTGCATTTTGCGTATTTTTATTGGTGCGTTTAATCATGAAGTTGAGCAAGAAGAAAGAAGAAGCAAAGCCCGCTACTCCTCCAGCACCTCCAGCACCTTCAAAGGAAGAAGTATTGCTGACTGAAATTCGTGATTTGCTTAAGGAAAAGAAATAATCAAGCGTTTTTTATTTTTTGTACAGAATAGTAAGGGTGTGTCATTAAATTGGCACACCCTGTATTTATTGTACACCCGTGACTGTATATGAACAATCAGTGCTTGATGCATCATAAAAAAAACTCCCAACTTACCTGATAGGAAGTTGGGAGAGTATGTTTGTTATTGATAGCAATAAAATGCAGTGATTATACAACACCTTGTGCCATCATTGCTTTTGCAACTTTCATAAATCCTGCAATATTAGCGCCCTTAACGTAGTTGACAGTGCCATCTTCGTTTTTACCGTATTTTACACATTGTGTATGGATGTTTTCCATGATGGTGTGAAGTTTAGCATCAACTTCTGCTGCCGACCATGAAATCATTGAGGCATTTTGCGCCATTTCCAATCCTGATACAGAAACACCTCCTGCATTTGCAGCTTTACCTGGGGCATAGAGAATTTTAGCCTCAAGGAATTTTTCGATAGCTTCTGGAGTAGAAGGCATGTTTGCACCTTCGCTCACTGCAAAGCAACCGTTTTCCAACAAGATGCGTGCATCTTCACCATTAAGTTCGTTTTGAGTGGCAGAGGGGAGAGCTATGTCACATTTTTCACCCCAAGGACGAGCGCCTTCTACATATTTAACACCGTATTCTTCTGCGTATTCCTTAATTCGACCTCTGTACAGGTTTTTGAGCTCCATGATATAGGCTAACTTTTCTGCATCGATTCCATCGGGATCGTAGATGTAACCATTAGAATCAGACATGGTAACAACCTTTGCGCCCAATTCAATAAGTTTCTTTACTGTGTATTGAGCTACGTTGCCTGAACCTGAAACGCAAACCACCTTGTCCTTAATATCAATATTGCGTGTTTTAAGCATTTCTTGCAAGAAATAAACATTTCCAAAGCCTGTAGCTTCTGGACGTACGAGCGAACCACCAAATTCAAGACCCTTACCAGTGTAAGTACCTGTGTGCTCGCGTGTCATTTTCTTGTATTTACCAAACATATAGCCAACTTCACGACCACCGACACCAATGTCACCAGCAGGTACGTCTGTGTTTGGACCAATATGGCGTTGAAGTTCTTCAACATAAGCTTGGCAGAAACGCATGATCTCAGCATTTGATTTTCCACGTGGAGAAAAGTCTGAACCGCCCTTACCGCCACCCATGGGAAGCGTAGTTAAAGAATTTTTGAATGTTTGTTCAAAAGCCAAGAATTTAAGAATACTTTGATTTACAGAAGCGTGGAATCGGATACCACCTTTGTAGGGACCAATGGCATTGTTGTGTTGCACGCGGTAACCCATGTTAGTGTGATAATTGCCATTGTCATCCATCCATGTCACACGGAAAGTATAAATTCTGTCGGGAATGCAAAGGCGCTCAATAAGGTTTACTTTATCAAATTCGGGATGTTGATTGTAAACGTCTTCAATAGTACTTAATACTTCAGCTACTGCCTGATGGTATTCAGGTTCGTTTGGAAAACGTAGTTTGAGTTTGTCTAAAACTTCTGATGCTTTCATAATTTAGTTATAAGTTTAATTAGGTTTTATGTTGTAATAAATAAATACTTGTTAATGTGTGAAAACAATCAAAGATACATGATGTTATCACACACTTTGTTAGATGTGAAAACTTGGACGCAAAGTTAGTAATTATTGTAATTTGACAAATAATTTAATGATTTTTTTGATGTTTTTTACAAAATAATTGATGAGATGACTACCAAAAGTAATCATCTCATCATAATTTGAATAATGAAATATAGATTTTTATATTTCGGTGAGAACATCGTTTATAGGCAAAGGTTTGCTATCTGGTATGTAACAAACGCTAAAATATAAGCTACCGATGTGCTAAATAAAGCCGAAAATATGCCCCATTTCCAAGATTCACTTTCGTAACTTATTGCAGCAATTGTAGCAATACAAGGTAAATAAAGTAGAATAAAAACAATGAAAGAAATGGCAGTAGGAGTGCTTATTTGGTTATGAAGAATTGTTGATAGGTTTGACGTTTTGTCTGCTTCGTTTTCGTCAAAATCATTACCGGTGTAAAGTACCCCTAATGAACTTACTACTAATTCTTTTGCACCTATTCCACTAATAATCCCTACGGTGAGTTTCCAATCGTAATCCATCGGTTTAAAAATAGGCGATATGCTTTTACCAATGTATGCTAAGTATGAATTTTCAATATCAGAGGTTGACTTGTGGTTGGGTGTATCTGATGTGTTTGGTGAGAAATAACTTAAAGCCCAAATAATAATTGAGAAGGCTAGAATAATTCCTCCCATCTTTTTCAAATACTGCTGGGTCTTTTCCCAAGTATGCCTAAAAATACTGCGCCAAGTAGGAATACGATAAGGGGGGAGTTCCATTACAAATGGTACGTCTGTAGGTAGGGGTAGGGTCCGACTCAAAATTTTAGCGGAAACTAAAGCTACAGCGATGCCCAATATGTAAATGAGTAAGATACCCAATCCTCCAATACTCGGGAAAAAAGCGCCAAAGAATAGAATATAAACCGGCAAGCGGGCAGAGCATGACATAAAAGGCAAAATCAACATGGTCAGGAGCCGACTGCGGGGATGCTCTATGGTTCGTGTTGACATTATCGCTGGTACATTGCAACCAAACCCCATGATTAATGGTATTACGGATTTGCCATGCAGTCCTATGTGATGCATGAGTTTGTCTGTGATAAAGGCTACTCGTGCCATATATCCGCTATCCTCTAACATTGAAATGAAGATGTAGAGGATTAGAATGTTGGGCAAGAATATAATTACACTGCCAACTCCGCCAATCACTCCGTCTGTAATCAAATCACGAAAAATACCTTCAGGCATTGAGAACGTGATAAAACTATTAATGAGAGTTATGAGTGATTCCAACCATTGCATTGGATATTCGCCAAATGTAAATGTGGCTTCAAACACAAGGTAAAGCAACAAAAACAAAAGAGGAAAACCAAACCATTTGTGCGTTACGATAGCATCAATTCGTTCTGCTATATTTTGCACTTTCCCACTTTTTTGTCTTCTTTGGTAAGTTTCTCTTAAAGCGCCTTGAATAAAACCGTATTTAGCATGGACAAAGGCTTCTTCTGCAGTACACCCATGTTCACTAACGATGCGCTGTTGCTCTTCATATCTGATGCTCACAACCTCGTCATGGTTGGGAAGTTCATCTATAAAGGAATTATACTCGGTATCGCCTTCTAAAAGTTTAATGGCAAGATAGCGTGTAGAGTATTTATAGCGTATTTGTTCGTTTTTTTGTAGCGATTCTTTAATTCTATTAATACCACTTTCTAAGCTTGGACCATGATTGACATGGATGTGGCGTGCCACTTCTGATTTTCCTTCATAAGTGCAGATGGCGCAATTTATAAGTTCAGTAATACCTTCGCCTGTTCGTGATGTGGTTGGTATGATTGGTGTACCTAAAAGTTGCGACAATTGCCAAATATCCAATTCGTCATTATTGACCTTAAATTCATCATACATGTTAAGCGCAATGACCATACGAATGTTAAAGTCAAGTAATTGCGTCGTAAGGTATAAATTACGCTCTAAATTTGTAGCATCTATGACATTGATGATGATATCAGGTGTTTCTTCTATTAATAAATTCCTAACGTAGGCCTCTTCATTGCTGTAAATGGACAGCGAATATGTACCAGGTAAGTCAACTAAGTCGATTTTATATTTTTCGTTGTCTGTTTCTCCCTTATTATAAACGTGCGTAAAGGTTGCGGTTCGTGAATCGACAGTAACGCCAGAATAATTTCCCACGTGTTCGCTGCGTCCAGATGCAACGTTGAATAGCGAGGTTTTGCCACAGTTCGGATTTCCGATCAATGCGATCTTGATGTTGTGACCTTTTTGTTCTGCCATTTTCTGCATTCTAAGGTCAATCTCTTTTTGATCTTGCAATGAGGGGGTTATGGCATCCAAATCTTCAATTTTATTGAATAAATCTTCTTTTACTTCGTTTTCGCTAATAACCTCAACCAATGCTGCTTCAGCTCTGCGCAAGGAAATTTTATAGCCCATGAGTTCATATTCAATAGGGTCGCGTAAGGGAGCGTTAAGGACAACCTTGACTTTTGTACCTTTAATAAATCCCATTTCAACAATACGCTTCCTGAATCCACTATGTCCTGATACTTTGGCTATAATGGCGATTTGTCCTGTAGTTAAGTCTGATAGTTTCATGTTTGTTTACAAATCTATGAGATAACTGACTTTTCCAACAATGGTAGTGTGGTTTGAACGCGAAAAAACATCTCTTTTTGAATTACCAAAGATATCTGCCAATCCGTAATAATATCTTCCTTCAAGCAAGAAATGACCTATTGATGTTGATATTTCAACACCAGCTCCACCCGTTATTCCATAGTCGAATTTGTTTTTTATAGGTAGGTCGTATTGAGCTGTTACATAGTTGGGACGGTCAGAGGTGCCATCTTGTAGGGTAGTCCATGTTGAACTTTTACTTGTATGGTCATTAATAGCAAAGCCAATTTGCGGTCCGAGCAAGATGTAGAACATTGCCCCTTTGGACTCTTTTCCCCATGCCAATCGTGCCATAAATGGTATTTGTAAATAATCTATTGTACGCTCATATGTGTCAGGAAGTGGCATCAGTTTTGAGTCCATGATGTTTTCTTTCCATCCAATTTGTGTATAGTTTAATTCCGCTTGAAAAGCGCAATATGCTTTGAAAAATTTTTCGCTGGTGTATCGGAATGTTAGCCCAAAGGTCGGTTTAGTAAGCATTTTTTGTGCGATAAGCGGTTCGAATCCAACTTCGTTCATGGTCAAACCAACATTGATACCAATGCACAAATCATTTCTGTATTCGCCTATTTGAGCTTTTGCACTATTGATACATAGGGATAATGTAAGCAAAAGGACTTTTTTTATGTTTTTCTGAATAATAGACAACATAAGGATATTGGGGGTGTTAAGTGCTGTGTACACGAATTAGACAACGTGTTGGATTATGTGATATAAAAACTTATTTATTTTAAATAATAATATGAGACAGATTGTTACCTAATGGTTCATTTCCTGTTTCATAGTTCACTATAATTATACTTTGTTGTGTAGTAATTTTCCTGACTTAAAATAATCACAACTCTTTTGTCTTTATATCATTATATTTGAATTATTTCAATTTTTCTGTTTGGTTTGTAGTGTATGAAGATTAAACCTGTATTGACATAACCACCTTTTGAGTTGAATGATTCAAATCGTAAATTTGTTTGCAGATAATCAGCGCTAAATGATTGATCAATGTATTTGTTTCCATAGATAGCAATGGCGTTGAGCATATAAATCCCACTATCGTATCCTAATTCTCCCATACGGGGATTGTGAATTTTAGGATATTGTTCAAACCATTTAAAATAGCGTTCTTCAAATGTGATAACACCTGAATTGTATGCATTGTAATAATCTGAAGAGAACAAATACGTGTCAGTACTAAAAAATAAATCGGATTCATCCATGGCAAAACTTTGCCATTCACCATAACCAAGAACTGAAATCTTATATGTCGGATTTTGTTTTTTAAATTCAGAAATCGAATTGAGTGTAAACATAGCTTCTTTTTCGTCGTTGCCATCAAGCATTATGATGTTTTGCTTGGTTTTATGCAATACTCGCACTAAATCTTCTGCTACATATCTGGAAGGAAGAGTGTTTACGCTAAGTTTGTTTGCACCCCAATGGTTTTCCATTTCTTGAATAAATGATTTTTTGTTTGGATTAGGTGTGCGAACAATGATTATTTGAGAACTTTTTGTGAAAGTGTTGTTAAACAATTGTTTGGATTTTTCCGTAATGATATTGTCTGGGGTGTTTAAAATATAAAGAAATGGGTTCTCATTGACCTCTGTCGTTCTTGATGAAAAAGGGATTAGTGTTCTTATCTTTTTAGCTTGAACAAAATTGCTCACTTCTTGAAAATGACTGGGATATAATGGTCCTACTAAAAAGTCAGGTTTGGTAGAGCATACTTTTACCAAAGAATCAATAATGGGTTCGTTTTGATTGGGTTCTTCTATGGTGTTGAATATCGCAACATAACCAGATTCCTTTGCGGCGAATCCTGCAATGAGTAAACCTCTGTAATATTCTAATACTCTTTCGGCTATCGCACCCTTACCAGAGAAAGGTAATATGACTGCGAGTTTAATCGTGTCAATGGCATTGGGCAGATTTGTAACCTTTTTACTATCTAAAATGTTTTGCGTGTCTTGCACGGGTATGTTTAACAAATAACCTTGACTTAATTTTGTCCCTTCTTTTTTTTTCTTAATGTCAGGGTTTGCCAATTTAAGTTCTTCTATAGTTACATGATGTTTATTAGCAATCATCTGTAAAGTTTCTCCTTTTTGAACTTCATATACTTCTAATATCTTTTTTTGTGAAGATAATGAACATGCAAATGATAGTGTAAGAATGCAGGTAATAAAAATTTTAAAAATCATTTTGTTAACCGATATGAAAATAATTAACTTTAAAAGGTCTTGATAACGACAAATATTACGCAAAAGTAATCATTTAATAAAATAAAAACGTACTTTTGAATTCAAAATTAATAATATACTACAACACGTTAGTCAAATAATTATGTATAAGATTTGTTTTTGCCTCCTATTAGGCTTGGTTCTCGTGACAGAAGTGGGTGCCCAACGACGCACCAAAACAAAAAAACTTAATGCCATGGAGCAGGCTCAGTTGCTTCTTGCAAATAAAGATTATCCTCAAGCAATTGAAGTTCTACAAACCGAAATAGAAAAGCAACAAAAACTTCGGAAACCAAAGTTAGATGTAGAACGAATGAAGATTATGGTTGATTCGGCTCAAGTTTCTATGATGCGCATCCGCAATACCCAACGAATCGTAGTGCTCGATAGTCTAGTTTTGCCAAAGAGTAAAGTGTTAGATGGAATCCATCTAAGCAAAGATGTGGGGCAGGTGTTATTGCCAACTAAATTGATGTCTTTAGTCAAAAATCAGTTCAATCCGCATGGAACACTTGCTTTTGTCAATGAACTGAATGATCATGCTTTTTTCTCAAAAGAATGTTCAAATGGCAATCTGATGCTTTATAACAGTGTTAGATATGGCAATAAATGGGAAACGCCCCAATTGGTTGATTTCGTAGCAAATACAGATTCTATTCAAGGGTATCCCTTTATGCTTACAGATGGCATAACACTCTATTATGCTGCTCAAGGAGAGGATTCTTATGGAGGATGGGATATTTTTGAAACAAGATATGACAGAGACTCAAATTCATTTCTGAGACCCCAAAATTTAGGTATGCCGTTTAATACTGAATATAACGACTATCTTTATGTTATTGACGAAACAACCCACACGGGTTATTTTGCTACGGATCGTCATCATGGTCCCGATAGTGTGTGTGTTTACACTTTCATTCCTTCCAACATTTATGTTACGTATTCGCATGAAACATCTTTTAGTGAAGTTTTGAGTGCTGCATATATTAGTGACATTCGTCAAACTCAATTGGGACGTGGCAAAGAAATTGCTCAATGGGAAATTGAAAAGAAAAAGACAAAGAAATTTGATTCAAAAATTGTATCCAATGAGTTTGTTATCAATGAAGAACTGATTTACACTTCGATTGGCCAATTTAAAAATACAGTCGCAAGGGAAAAAGCTGAAGAAGTACTAAAATTAAGACAGCAGAAGGAAAATGCCATTAAAATATTGGATATCCTTAGAATTCAATATGCAAAAGAAAATACGCAAGTCCTGAAAGAAGAGATTCTAAAGACAGAAAATGAACTTATGCAAATTACCCAACAATTGCAAAAACTTGAAAAAGAAATGCGTAGGTTAGAAAATGCGAGTTGACCTGGGATGGTGGAGAAGAAATGTATGAGTAGTTAGATTGAAATGAAGTTTAAAGAAAAAACGATGGCGGAATATCGTTTAAACAACGTTTCATATTACCTCTTTTTTATTGAAAAACTTAAAACTTAAGTATGACTGGTTCTGTAATACAATCGTCAGAATTAATCATCAACTCTGACGGAAGCATTTTTCATTTACATTTAAAACCAGAGCAACTTGCTCATAAGGTTATTGTCGTGGGCGATCCTGCGCGTGTTAATTTAATTGCTTCATTTTTTGATACTCAAGAATGTTGTGTAGAAAATCGAGAATTCAAAACCATCACGGGTACGTATGACGGCAAACGTATTTCAGTTATCTCATCGGGTATCGGGTGTGATAACATTGATATCGTTATGAATGAACTTGATGCATTGGTAAATATAGATTTGGCTACACGCAAGGTTAAAACCACTACAACCTCTTTGGAAATCGTTCGTATTGGCACCTGTGGCGGTCTCCAACCTGAAAATCCTATAGGTACATACGTTGTCAGTGAAATGAGTATTGGCTTTGATGGATTGTTGAATTTTTATGCTAACCGCAATCAAGTGTGTAATCTTAATGTTGAATCTGCATTTTTGGAGCACATGCAATGGAATGGGCACATCTGTCAGCCTAATCCTTATGTGGTTCATGCTGATGTGGGTCTAACAGAACGTATTGCTCAAAATGATATGCTTCGAGGTATTACCATTTCATGTCCAGGATTTTATGGTCCTCAGGGTAGGGTGCTCCGTTTGCCTTTGGCTGATTCTCTGCAAAATGATAAAATTCGATCATTTGTTTACGATGAGAAAAAGATCTTGAATTTTGAAATGGAAAGTAGTGCTATCTCAGGATTGGCTGCCCTTCTTGGACACAGGGCTACCACGGTGTGCATGGTTATTGCTAATAGATTTTCTCATCAAGCTAATACAATGTATCATTCAAGTATTGAAAATTTAATAAAAATAGTTCTTGATAGATTATAATAAATAATAGCAGGTTTTAAAAAAAGAAAATAGGCAAGAGTTGAAATGCGCATCAGACTCTTGCCTATTTTTTCTGTATTGTAATTTATTGTGGGTTTTGTGCTGCGTCTCTTATTTGACCTAACAACTGAAAATCTTTCTTTCTTAGTTTAAACGAATTAGTGAGATATTTGTCTCTAACGATTTGATTTTCAGATAGTTCTTCCGGAGTACCTTGGAAAAGAATTCTTCCTTCAAAAAGAAGGTATGCTCGGTCGGTGATACAGAGCGTTTCTTCTACGTTGTGATCGGTGATGAGGATGCCAATGTTTCGGTCTTTTAATTTCCAAACGATAAATTGAATATCCTCTACGGCAATAGGGTCAACGCCAGCAAAGGGTTCATCAAGCATAATAAATTTAGGGTCTATAGCCAAGCATCGTGCGATTTCACATCTTCTGCGTTCTCCTCCAGAAAGTTGATCGCCATAATTCTTGCGCACTTTTTGGAGGCGGAATTCCGCTATGAGACTTTCAAGTTTTTCGCGTTGATATTCTTTGGGTTTGCCTGTCATTTCTAATACAGAGGATATGTTGTCCTCGACAGTTAACTTCCTGAACACAGAGGCTTCTTGGGCTAAATAGCCTATGCCTGATTGTGCGCGTTTAAACACGGGGTACTTAGTGATCTCTTCATCGCCAAGAAAAATACGACCACCATTTGGCACCACCAATCCAGTAGTCATATAGAATGACGTGGTTTTTCCTGCTCCGTTTGGTCCAAGAAGTCCAACGATTTCTCCTTGCTTGACATTAAAAGATACACCATTAACGACAGTTCTTTTGCCATATTGCTTGATGAGGCCTTCTGTTCTTAGCACAAGGGAATCTTTTTCGCCATAAGGTGGGTTAGAGATGTTGTTTGGTGTCATTGTAGATATGAATGATGTGGATAATGTGTTTTAATAGAATGGCGGAGTGTATGAACGCTAAAATCAAGGTGTGTGTTTGCCCCCGATAAATTAATTGTCAGGATATCTCAAGTTCTCTTCGGTGGCGTTGAGTAGAGTTTCTGTAAGGAATTTGTTTGCTTCCCATTTTGCCATGGGTAAATCTTGCAACAAGTAGTTGCCGCATTCCTTGTCGGTTGCTCCTGGTATTTCGCCCACAAAGTTAACGATAAATTGGAAGGTTTCAACCATTAAGGGAAGAATTTCTTGTGGGCTGACTGCATTCTTTACAATTAGGTAATTGCCTGTCAGGCATCCCATGGGTCCCCAGTATATGATTTTATCATTCCATTGAGGGTGGTTGCGCAAGAATGTTGCGGCCAAGTGCTCTATGGTGTGGATGGCGTTGGGTGCTAAAGCAGGTTCTCTGTTAGGTAATTTCATTCGGATGTCAAATGTCGAAATTACAGTTTCGCCTACCCAGTCTTGACGCGAAAGAAAGATTCCTCTGTTTAATTTTAAATGGTCAATTGTAAAACTTGCAATAGTTTTCATGTGCTATATTAACTTGATAAAATCTTTGGTAACATTAAAGCTGCGCTGAGACATCGTTTCCCAAAAATCTTCATATTGCTGTGTGTGATTTTCAACGCCCGGTGTATCGCTAATAATGCGGAAACTGATGAATGGAATATTATAAATGTGGCAGGTGTGTGCTATTGAGCATGATTCCATATCAACAGCCAATCCTTCCGGGAAGTCGCTTTTTATCAGACTTAATTCATCTTGGTTTGTAATAAACTGATCGCCAGTGCAAATTAATCCACTATGTATGCGGGTTTCGGTGTTTTGCAGATTTTTGGCAACATCAAGCAGTCGTTGGTCCGAAGTGAAGTATGTGGGGCAGCCCTGGATTTGTCCTTTATCGCATCCCATACCACACCAAACGTCATGGTACACCGTTTTTTGACTCACCACAACATCCATTACTCCTATACTTTTGTCAATCCCGCCAGCAACACCCGTACTGATTACGCAATCCGGTGAAAAGGTTTTGATTAATTCAGTTGTGCCAATGGCTGCATTTACTTTTCCAATGCCACATTGCTGTAGAATGATTTGGTTTTGTCCTAAATGTCCACTGATATAATCAAATTGATTGGAATGTATGATTTGTGAATTTTCCAATAGATCTGCCAATAAATCAAATTCTGATTTCATGGCTGTAAGAATTCCTATTGTCATGCTATGAAGTTTTATTTTTTGTTTATTGTGAAATCAGGGATTTTAATAGGAATACTTCCATTCTCTGCTGATTTTTTACTTAATTCAGCGATGCACGACCATGTGGCAGCATCATAAACATCCATATCCAATGGGTCACCATTGATGAGACTTTTTATCAGGCGATAATCCATTGTGTAGTTCATTTCATTGGGAACTCCCATTTCCTTGCCTTTAAGCCATATTTGTGCGCTTTCGCCATTTAAAAAAGTATAAGCTCTTTTTTCGGCTTCTTCGCCTAATGTGGCAGTCTCTTCATCTCTCAACTGTATCGTGGGCAGTGGATACTTTTGTACAAAACCTTTTGTGCCGCATATCGTTTGTAAACGATTGTAGGGTCTGTTTGTGGTGACGTCAAGTTGTAATAAAATGCTTACTCCTTTTTGGGTGTGTATGAGGGTTGTGTTGACTTTGCTTTCCTCGTTCTTTTTGCATTTCATTGAAGATGTTAATGAAACAAGATAATCCATCTTGTCATTTCCTTGCAGCTTCAATAATTGTGCTATTGGGCCAATTCCATGTGTAGGATATGCATTGCCGCCATGTGATGAACACGATTTTTCCATCCAGCTGGCACTTAGGTTTTCGATTTTATGAATGTATGCTCCTTCACAATGAGTAATATCCCCAAGTAATCCTTGTTTGTACATTTCAATGGTTGATAGTGCAAAATTGTCATAGCAGCAATTTTCCGTCATGAAACAATGCTTACCTGTTTCTTCTGACGTTTTGACAAGACTCCAACATTCTTCAATGGTACGTGCCGCAGGTACCTCTACGGCTACATGTTTGCCCGCTTTCATTGCATAAATTGAAATTTCTGCATGTGTGTCCCAATCAGTACAGATATAAACAAGGTCAATATCATCTTCCAGGCATACAGACTTCCAGGCATCAGCTCCACAAGCTATTTTAGCCTTAGGCCTATTTGAAGCTTCTAGTTTTGCGTTAGCTTCATTTAACTTGTTTTGATCAATGTCTGCAATGTACACAATTGATGCATCAGGTATAAAAGCGTAGCGTTCTAAAGTTTTCATGCCACGCCTTCCCAAACCAATTAAAGCAATTCTTACGTGTGGAATAGGAGAGAAGCCCATAGTTATAAACTTTTTTTCTTTGAAATCTTTAATAAAAAAAGGCGCATCTTCTCAGACACACCTTTTGTTTTATTAACCCTTAAAAATTACTTGTCATAAAGACAGAGTCTTTAAGACATTGTAGGATTTTACTCCTACGCTGTTATGATAACAAATCAAAAAGATTTTCTTACTTTTTGCGAGCTTGTGCGTAGCGGCTCATGAACTTATCAACACGACCAGCTGTGTCAACAAGCTTAGACTTACCAGTGTAGAATGGGTGTGATGTGGAAGAAATTTCGAGCTTAACAACAGGGTAAGTTTCTCCTTCAAATTCAACTGTGTCGTTAGTCTTACAAGTTGAACGTGAAAGGAACATGTCTCCATTTGACATGTCTTTAAATACTACAGGACGATAATTTTCAGGATGAAGACCTTTTTTCATTTTATTCAGAGTGTTTTTATTGTTTTACTAATTGTTTGGTAACAACAATTGTGTAATGGTCATTAAAATTCAACGCAAAAGTACTAAAAAACTATATTGTGACAAATTATTTTCTGTTTTTTTCTGAAAAATATGATGTGATATTCAAATTTTGTACTTAAATTCGCATCTATGAGAAGCATATACGTATTATTCTTATTCTTTCTTGAGTTATTTGTTTTGCATGTTTGTGCTCAAAATAAATTATCAGATTGGTTCGTAAAAAGTCAATCGCCACATCTTGAGATCTTACCCCAAAATGCAAGACTTGATTTATTGGATTATTATGATGCTGGTTTTAATGCGATTGTTGAGAATTCCTTCAAAGGAAAAACTCGGTTAATTTATAAAGATGAAGATAAAATCAAGTTGCAACTTACGCCATTGAGTACATTTGAATTGTACACATTTTATGTTGATACAATTGATACTATAATGATTGAACTTCTTCAAGTAGAGGCTCCTATCGCAATGTTTAAAGTGCAGATGTATTTTGATTCAAAACCCGCTCAGTCTTTGAATTTTGATTCTGAGTATTTTAAGCAAGAAATAGAAAAACTGCACATTTCATCTATAAATAAGCATCAGTTAATTCAAGAAGGTTTGTTTGCCCAATTTGATTTACAGTTAAAAAGAATAAACATTTATAATCCAACGTATTCACAATATAGTATTCCCCCCTTAATCTATGATTGGGATAATCGTGAAAAGACGTTTATCAAACACAAAAATGAATAACGAGTATATTTTCTAAACTTGTATATGATTATGTTAAGTATTTTGAACTCTAAATGTTTTAAGTTTTTCCTATCTCTATTTGTTGTGTTTTGTACGATGGGATGTGAAAAAATTAATATGGATGAATTAGAGCCTGTAAGCGATTCAAAAAATATCAATGATGTCGTTTTTAAATTTAGGTCAACATCCGGGGTAGAAATTGGTTATCCTTTACATGTGTTTGTTTTGAATAATAATACAGATAAAATTGTGCAACACAAAGTAATTGAAGATGAACAAAACAATTTTTCAATAGCCTTAAACAGCGGATCTTATTATATAGCCGCAATAGCTAATGTTGGCAATTGTGATTTAACAAAGTTAATTCAGAATAATGGAAGAATTATAGTGCCATCGTCAGGTATATTATCTCAGGCGCTTCAGATTGGTGGAGCAGATGTTGATTTAAAGAAAGATGTTAGCGTACAAATAACGTTATCTCATGCTGTCGCGGCTTTGTCAATAACATTAACAGATATACCTCAGGATGTAGAAAATGTGAGTGTTAATTTGTCGGCATTTCCTACTGAACTTGATATTACAGGTACTGCATGGAATCCAGAAGCTTGTTCGGTAACGTTGAAAAAAGATAATGAGCAATGGAAGTCGGACTTATTTTACACTTTGCCCTCCACAACTGAAAATTTGACATTTACCATTAACACAACAAGTCCTCAAGGACAAAATGTTTATGGTTACAAATATAATGGTAGAATTTCTGCTAATACACCATACGAGTTTTATGGCAGTTTTGAAAAAGGATTTTCAGTTGAAGGAGAAGTCAACCTAAGGGGTTGGAATGAAACTCAAAAAGTGAATTTTTCTTTTGGTTCCAGTTTTTCATCAGGAGAAGATCTTGATGATGAAAGCAATGATATACCAAATGATTCGCCTGTTGATATTCAAGACGAAATTGAAGAATTTGAGGTTTTAGCCAGACCTAATATTGGTGATATCTGGGAAGGGCGTATTGTTGCGGCATATGGTGAAGAGGATGAAAGCTCTTTGCAAGTATTGCTTTTGAGTGCAAAAGACTGGCAGAATGTTTGTAGTGCTGAATCTATGGAATTTCCAACAATGGCGCAAGATACTTGTAATGCTTATGTAGATAATGGTTTGACAAATTGGCATATACCTACTGCAAGTGAAGCAAAAATGATAATCAATAATTTAGGAAAAGGGCAACTGACGTCAGTAAATGCAAATTTGAAGGCGAATGGTATTCCAATCCTGGATGATGGCGAATCCGTAAGATATTTATGTGAAAATGCAGAAAAATCCTTCAAATGGAGCGACCTTTCTGTAACTACATGCGGTACGAAAAGAACATATAACTTGAGACTTGTTAATTGGGTAAAATTAAATATTAAGGATAATTGAAACCAATCTGATAACCTTGTTCGTATTTGATGTTTCACATGTTGATATACTCAGTATAATATTATTGTTATACTAAAAGTCACTCCATAAAAATTATCTTAAAGATGGTTTTTTATGGAGTGATTTTTTTCTTTTACTCTTGTTTGTTTTGTATTTAACTCAACTTTCACTCACGTTGGTTCACATTTCTTGATTAGTACGGTTGCTTTTGGGTTTTGTGTTCCACAAATTTTTGTTTTCTTGATTGGTGCTTCTTAAAGGGACTTAGTCAAAACTAATCGGGATTTAGTTGAAACTAATAAGGATTTAGTCAAAACTAATCGGGATTTAATTTGAATTTATCCTGAGAAAAAAGATTCGGTTTACAATTTATTTCATGTTGAAAAAAAACACAAAATACTCAAAATAATTGATCTATGCGCCAAATAATTTTGAGAGTGAAATTTAAGTTGAGAGGAATCTTTAACATTTGTATTTCTTCATAAATGTGTTTTTAAAACAAGGAAACAAAGATATTTTGCTTAAGTTTATCAAAATCCGCCTTTTTAATTAAAATATATTACAAAACGTTAGGATTTAATGTTTTTATTTATATTTTTGCCAATTATAAATTTACAATTGTTTGTATCGGGAGATTGTAAATGGTTTTCTATACCGATATACACAAAAAACTAAACTTTTAAGATTTAAATTTGATTTATGAAGCATATCATAATTTTAGGTGATGGTATGGCGGGATGGCCCATAAAATCTATGGGTGCAATGACTACATTGCAAGCTGCTCATACACCATGCATGGATGAATTGGCGAGACGCGGACGATGCGGCCGTTTGACGACTGTTCCAATAGGATTCCATCCTGGTAGCGAGGTTGCCAATATGTCTATTTTGGGGTATGACCTTGAAAAAGTTTATGAAGGCAGGGGACCGCTTGAGGCAGCGAGTATTGGGGTTGAATTAAAACCAGGCCAATTAGCATTGCGTTGCAATTTAATTTGTATAGAAAATGATAATATAAAAAATCACTCAGCGGGACATATAACAACAGCAGAGGCAGACGAGCTTATAAAACATCTACAAAGTCAATTGGGCTCTGATAGAGTGCATTTTTATACAGGAGTGCAGTATCGGCATCTACTCGTGATTGATGGTGCGGACAAGCGTATATCGTGTACGCCACCTCATGATGTTCCTGGTCAACCTTTTCGTCCGCGTTTAGTGAATGCTGAAGTTCCAGATGCGCAAGAAACGGCTGATTTGCTGAATGACTTGATATTGAAATCACAGCAACTCCTGATGACGCACCCTCTCAACCTTAGACGAATCGCTGAAGGTAAAGATCCTGCCAATAGTATTTGGCCTTGGGGTGGGGGGTATCATCCACAAATGGAGTGGTTGAGTAACAGGTTTATGCATGTACATTCGGGTACGGTGATAACTGCCGTTGACCTTATTCGTGGAATTGGTCATTATGCGGGTTTGGAAATCCCAACAATAGAAGGAGCAACTGGTCTTTATGACACGAATTATGAAAATAAGGTGGAAGTTGCATTGAATGCTTTAAAAACGCAAGACTTTGTCTATTTGCATGTTGAAGCGAGTGATGAAGCAGGGCATGAAGGTAATGCTGCACTAAAAAAACAAACGATTGAGAATTTGGACAAACGTGTGGTCGCTCCGATTTATAATGCTGTTAAGGAATGGGATACTCCTGTGGCTATAGCGGTATTGCCAGATCATCCTACGCCATGCAGCTTAAGAACACATACCGCAGAACCTGTTCCTTTCTTGATTTGGCATTCAGGTATAGAACCGGATGATGTAGAGGCTTTCAATGAAACTACAGCGATAAACGGTGCTTATGGCTTGTTGAAAAAAGATGAGTTTATAGAAAACTTCATGAATCTGTGATTTTTCATATAAATATCTTTCTTTCCAAGGATTATATTTATTTTAGTTTTAAATATCATTTATAAAAGTATTGAAATAGGTAATGAAATATTATAGCACAAATAAACAGGTAAACAATATCACTTTAGAAGAAGCTGTAGTTACAGGATTGGCCTCAGACAGAGGTCTGTATATGCCTGAACGAATAATTCCTTTGGAAAATGATTTTTTTGACCATATCGATGAATTGAGCTTCCAAGAAATAGCATATCATGTTGCCCAAAAATTTTTTGGTGAGGATGTGCCTGCTGATGAATTACGAAAAATTGTGTATGAAACGCTTACCTTTGAAACCCCATTAACCAAGGTTGCGGATAACATATATTCTTTAGAGTTGTTTCATGGTCCAACATTGGCATTTAAAGATGTGGGCGCTCGCTTTATGGCACGTTTGCTCTCTTACTTTATCCAAAATAAAAACAATAATGAGTGCATAAATGTGCTTGTAGCTACTTCAGGGGATACTGGAAGTGCGGTAGCAAACGGTTTCCTGGGGGTTCCTGGTATCAAAGTTTATGTTTTTTATCCTAAAGGTAAGGTAAGCGAAATACAGGAAAAACAGTTTACAACTTTAGGACAAAATATCGTAGCGTTAGAGGTTGATGGCACTTTTGACGATTGTCAAGCATTGGTAAAGGCTGCGTTTATGGATGAAGAACTTAACAAGCGTTTAAAGTTAACCAGCGCCAATTCAATAAACATTGCGCGTTTCTTGCCTCAAGCGTTTTATTACTTTAATGCTTATGCACAACTAAAGCGAATAGGTCATGAAAACAATATGGTGGTCGCAGTGCCCAGTGGTAATTTCGGTAACCTTACAGCAGGACTTTTTGCTAAGCACATGGGGTTGCCAATAAAGCGTTTTGTCGCGGCAAACAATAGTAATGATATCGTGTATCAATATTTGAAAACAGGTCATTATAACCCACGTCCCTCTGTGGCAACAATTGCGAATGCAATGGATGTTGGTAATCCAAGTAATTTTGCACGCATATTGGAATTATATTCTCATAGTTATGAGGCGATTTGCAAAGACATGACAGGTGCGACATATTCAGATGCACAGATTGAGCAAACTTTAAAAAATGTATGGGACCGAAATAATTATTTATTAGATCCACATGGTGCTTGTGGATACCAAGCCCTTGCTGATGAACTTTATGAAGACGAAGTTGGAGTTTTCCTTGAAACAGCTCATCCTGCAAAATTTAAAGATACAATCGATAGAGTTCTAAACATAGACCTTGCAGTGCCCGAGAAGTTGCAAGCCTTCATGATAAAAGAAAAGAACACAGTTCAATTAAAACCAACCTTAAATGATCTGAAACATTATTTGTTAGGATAATGGTCTTTTGAAGTATAGGTTTAATTGTAAGACAAAATCATTTGTTTTTCTTGTAAATAGAGTGAACCCCAGAAGTATGCAAAACACTTCTGGGGTTCATCCTATTTCATGATTAAGTAGGATTTTAGAAATATTAGTTTGAGGAATTAACTGAAGACTGATCTACAAACAGAAGTTTAGATGTGTCATAACCATGTTTTTGTATTCGGTCAAGCAAATTAATTAACAATGAATCTGGCATAAGTGGTTCACGATAGAGAATCCATAGATAATCAGGGTCGCTACTACCAATAACAGCATATTGGGAGTCAATTTGATCGTATTTAAGAATATAGTAATCTGAATAAAACCACAAGAAGAAACTCACCCTTAACCGACCAGGCATGTTGGCGGGGTCAGGACGGAAGGCACGCCCTTTGGATTTATGAATTTTTCCCTTCTTTATACCTTTATTGATAATTTGTAGTTTTCCATTCGAAGTCGGAGTGTAGGTGGCGCTAACATGGGTCATTCCACGTTCAAAGCGATTTTCATAGCGTGCAATCTCATACCATTTACCCATAAAACTGGTTATATTCAACTGCTCAATAGTTGAGTTGTCAACAGACGTTGAATCATTGGCAGTTACTGTGGAGTTGGAAGAAGAACAACCACAAATTGGCAAGAGGGCGAGCACCCAGAGGTGCAAATGATTCCAAATCTTTTTCATAATCAGATGTTTAAAAGCAATTAAATATTTTACGTATGTTTGGAAGAAGATATCTCGGTCGAAGTATTCCTTCCGTCCTGACTTCATCACTTTTTCTTGCTATTAAATAGCGGATATTGAAAATCAGTTAGTTAACTATTTTGAATGGGTGACTTTGGGTGACGCAAACCTATTTTTTAGTAAATTTGCGCCATGTTCGTACGTAAAAAGATTAAC
>JAZKYK010000046.1:0-129605 GCA_045612125.1 Alloprevotella sp. | reverse complement strand
TTTTCTTGAAAAGGGCGAAAAATCAAAATGAAAGTAAAAGGATCAAAAAAGTTTCATTTTGTAAAGTTTTTGAAAAAGGCGTTGATCCTTTCGGGTTTTGGCACGGTTTCTGAAATTTGGAATTTCCTGGAATATATAGTAAATTTGTGTAGAAAGTAGAAGGGGGCCTCAAAGCCCCCTTTTTTCGTGTCAAAAGGATCAAAAATATTGCGAAATTTGGTTTGATGTAGTAAAAATTTGGTCCGACTTAGGAAAAATTTCCCGCCGAGTCGTTCGCCGAAGGTCCGATTTTGACCCCTCGAAGCCCGTTTAACTTTTTTCTATAAACTTTAACAATGTGACAAAATGATATTTTTGGGGTACTTCATTATTCGTACTTTTTGTCACCTTGCGCTATATTTTTCAGAAACAAACAACAACGGCTCTGAACACAAAACAATAAGCATCCTACAAAAGAGAAGAACCATAGCTCGCGTTTAAAAACAAAGTTGCCCAAAAAGTCTGTTGCTTGCGACCCCCTTTATTTTAAAGAATATGCTTAACTTTGCCAAGAGAATCATTAATCTACACCTTATATTATTATGAAGAAATTTCTTTTTTCAATCTTGATGTTATGCATTCCCCTGCTTGCTACATCACAAACCGTTTTACCTTTGATACCCCAACCACAGAACGTCACTTTAAAGACCGGCACATTTAAGATGCCTAAAAAACTGTTGGTTTACTGCCCCGAGTACGCTGGCGATAGCATCAAAAAGGTAACACAGATGTTTGCGACGCAACTCAAAAGCGCATGTGGCACGAAGATTAAATACACCAAATATCCCGAACGCGCCGTGATGGATTTGCGCGTCAACGCCCTACTCCCCGCCGAAAGTTACCGTTTGGAAATTGAAAACGAAGCCATTATCATCGAAGCTTCTTCACCTTCAGGCTTCTTCTATGGTTTTCAAACACTCAAGCAAATGATTTCGCCCGAAGCTATGGCAGGAAAGTCTAAAGAAGAAAAAAGCAACACAACGATACCTTGCGTAAGCATTGCAGACGAACCCCTATATGGTTGGCGCGGATTCATGCTCGATGAGGGTCGCCACTTCTTTGGGAAGGAAGAAGTGAAACGCATCATCGACATCATGGCGATGTACAAAATGAACCGTTTCCACTGGCACTTGACAGAAGACCAAGGTTGGCGCATCGAAATCAAGAAATACCCTAAACTCACTGAGGTGGGCGCATGGCGCAACACCAAGAAGTTAGGTTGGGGCAAGGAATACCCCACCGACGGTGAATATTATGGTGGTTTCTACAGCCAAGACGATATTCGCGAAGTTGTAGCATACGCTCAAGAACGTTTCGTTGAAATTCTTCCTGAAATTGATATGCCAGGGCACTTCCAAGCCGCATTAGCTGCATACCCCGAGTTATCGTGCACACCCAACCAAAAGCACGAAGTATGGCTTTCGCAAGGTGTCTCTGCCGATGTCATGAATGTTGCTGCTCCTGCCGCCATTCAATTCACCAAGGATGTTGTGGACGAGTTAATCACGCTCTTCCCCTTTGGCTACCTCCATTTAGGTGGCGATGAATGCCCCACAACACTCTGGGAGAAGAATGAACTCTGCCAAAAACGATTGGCTGAAATTGGCAGCAAGAACTACCGCGACTTGCAAACTGACTTCTACAAGCAAGTACAGGACCATATCCTTGCTAAGCCACAGGACCAACAACGCAAACTGATTTTCTGGAACGAAATGCTACACGGCAACACCTCACAACTCAAGGATATTACCGTGATGGCTTGGATTGGCGCGGATGGCGCCGCAAAAGAAGCCGCACAGCGCGGATTCAACACCATCCTTTCACCCCAAATCCCCTACTACATCAACCGCAAGCAAAGCACCGACCCCAACGAGCCCCGCTCGCAAGGTCATGGCACCGAAACCTTGGAACGTGTGTACAGCTACATTCCGGCCAACGGCATTGACCAAACCCTACTCAACAAATACATGGGTGTTCAAGCCAATTTCTGGACTGAATACGTTTTTGAAAACGAGACCTTAGAATACCTCACCTTCCCACGCCTCATTGCAGTGGCTGAAGCTGGATGGACCATTCAAAAACGTCGCGACTACAAAAACTTCGTGGAACGTCTGGATCAACACGTGCCCTACTTCGAACTCATTAATTTAAGTTACGGCAAACACGTTGTACCAGTTCATCGGTAACACCTTATAAACGCAAAACCATCTTAGCCACGACAACCGCCACGCTAAGATGGTTTTGCGTTTCATTTTCCACTGATTACAGATTTTGCGTATCTTTGCGTGAGACATAAATATCATCAATGGCGTGAGCAATCCTTTACCCATCCGGTATGCGGACGCATGCGTCCCTACCAACCAATTGTATATAAAATTTGTGCATTGTTTGGCGACGGGCCGACACAGTGATCTGCCCCTACACCTCTCAACTCTCTTAACCTCTTAACGGACCTTTAGGTCCCTCTTAACGAGCCGAAAGCTCTTCTCTAATCTCTCAACTCTCATCTCTCAACTCAATGGCAATGCGATTGGTGCGTCGATTGGACGACGGGCCGACACGGTGATCGGCCCCTACATGCCGGATGGAATCTCTCAACTCTCATCTCTCAACTCTCATCTTTAATAATCCAACCCCAGCCTTTTTACTCATTTTTTAACAGACAAATATGACTTTGTGGCCTTTTTTTTAAATCTACTTGGAAATAAATCCTTAATTTTGCAAAGTTGGCAAAATACCAATATTGAAATTATGGCAAGAAAAATACAATTCAGTCTTGTTTACCGCGACATGTTTCAGTCAAGCGGTAAGTTCCAACCCCGTAAGGATCAGTTGGAGCGCATTGCGCCCGTCATCATTAAGATGGGTTGCTTTTCACGTGTAGAAACTAATGGTGGTGCTTTTGAGCAAGTCAACTTGCTTTACGGCGAAAACCCTAATAAGGCCGTTCGTGCTTTTACAAAACCTTTTAACGAAGTAGGTATTAAAACCCACATGCTCGACCGTGGCTTGAACGCTTTGCGTATGTTCCCCGTTCCTGCTGATGTTCGTAAATTAATGTATAAGGTTAAGCACGCACAAGGCGTGGACATCACTCGTATCTTCTGCGGTTTGAACGATGTGCGCAACATCATCCCTTCAATCAAATACGCTATTGAAGGCGGCATGACCCCACAAGCTACGCTTTGTATCACGACATCGCCCATCCACACTGCAGAGTATTATGCAAACATTGCGGACCAACTTATTGAAGCTGGAGCACCTGAAATCTGCTTGAAGGATATGGCAGGTATCGGTCAGCCCGCTATGCTCGGTCAACTCTGTAAGATGATTAAGGACAAGCACCCTGAAGTGATTATCCAGTATCACGGCCACTCTGGCCCTGGTCTTTCAATGGCAACAATCCTTGAAGTATGTCGCAATGGTTGCGATGTGATTGACACAGCCATTGAGCCGCTCTCTTGGGGTAAAGTGCATCCAGACATTATCTCTGTGCAGAGCATGTTGAAGAATGCTGGTTTCGACGTTCCCGAGATCAATATGGAAGCCTACATGGAGGCACGTAAGTTGACACAGGAGTTTATCGATGACTTCCTCGGCTACTTCATGAACTCTGGTAATAAGTTGATGAGTTCATTGCTCCTCGGCTGCGGTCTTCCTGGCGGTATGATGGGATCAATGATGGCCGACTTGACCGGTGTTATGGCAGCCATCAACAACAACCGCGTGGCGAAGGGCGAAGAAGCACTTTCTGAAGATGCCCTCCTCGTGCGCCTCTTCGATGAAGTGGCATACGTATGGCCCCGCGTAGGTTATCCTCCTCTCGTAACGCCTTTCTCACAATACGTGAAGAACATCGCCCTCATGAACCTCCTCACAGAATCAATGGGCAAGCCTCGCTACACCATGATGGACAACTCTATCTGGGGTATGATTCTCGGTAAGAGTGGTAAGCTCCCTGGCGAACTCGATCCAGAAATCATTGCGCTCGCTAAGGAAAAGGGCTTTGAATTCTCAACGGAAGATCCTCAAACGTTCTACCCCGACGACCTCGACCGCTTCCGCGATGAAATGGAAGCGAACGGCTGGCCTCTCGGCGAAGACGAAGAAGAACTCTTTGAATTTGCGATGCACGAAACGCAGTACCGCGACTATATGAGTGGTGCGGCCAAGAAGCGCTTCCTTGCAGACCTCCAGGCTGCAAAGGATAAGGCGAATGCTGGTAGCATGACGCCCGAAGAAGCAGCAGCGTTCAAGCACGCGAAGGCGGATGCTATTGTAGCACCCGAAGCAGGTACCGTACTCTGGCAAATTGGTGGCGACGGTGAATGCGTTAAGGCTATTGCGCCCTACATCGGCAAGGAGTACAAGGAAGGCGGATTCTTCTGCTACATCGAAAACAACTACGGTCAAATCCATGAACTCCCCGCAGCAATGGGTGGCAAGATTGTGGAAATCAACGCTGACCAAGGTGCACACGTACAGAAGGGCGACGTTATCGCTTACATCCAACGCCCCGAAGCAGAATAACAGAAAAAACAATTCTATAATCAAACAGAAGGTGAAGACATTCCAATAAGGAAACGTCTTCACCTTTCTGTTTGATTTGAACGCGACACTGAAATATTCTTAAAAACTCGTCCTTCATACCATAAAAAGCTGTAATTTTAGCACGTCTTTTCGGAGAACAACCAACGGAGAATGCCCAACAAAAAAAGGTTTATTCAAAATTATTGGCGTTTACTCTCCCACGGATTGCAGATTAACACAGATTATTTTTTTTAGTTTGTGTGCGATTTTGCGTGGAATGACGACGGGCCGACACAGAGATCGGCCCCTACACCTTCCGGATGGGATCTCAAAACTCTCAACTCTCTCAACTCTCTAAACCCTGCACAATTAACATCAAATTAATATATATATTATGGAGAAAAAAGATTTTAGTTTATTACAGAAAAAACTGCAGTCATTAGGATATACAGTAAATTGTTTTGAAACTGCATCGGAAGCTGCGCAATATCTAAACACTCAAATTCATCAACAAACGGTTGGTTTTGCTGGTTCTATGACTTTAGAGAAAATGAGGCTTTACGAACAACTACGTACACACAACCAAGTGCATTGGCACCAGCGAATACCTGAAGGAAAAACAAGTCAGGAAGTGCGCTTATTGGCGAATGCCGCCCCCATCTATATTACTTCCGTCAACGGTATTGCGGAAACGGGCGAGATTGTTAATATCGATGCGAATTGCAATCGTGTAGCCTCCATATTCTATGGACATGAAAAGGTGTATTTTGTAATCGGCGAAAATAAGATAGCAAAAGACTACGACAGCGCGTTATATCGGGCAAGAAACATTGCAGCCCCTTTAAACGCAAAACGATTAGGAGTAAAAACACCCTGCGCCATAAAAGCAGACCGTTGTTATAATTGCGACAGCCCCGAACGCATTTGCAGAGGATTATCCGTGTTATGGTGCAAACCAATGACCGGAGAATTTGAAATTATTCTGATACACGAGGATTTGGGATACTAACCTTTTAGATTTGTCAACCCCTACAATCTTCTAATCTTTGTACAACATTAGGGTGTTCAAAATTGTAAAAAGAAGGATGATATCCCCTTCAGGGAAAATAGCCCGCACGGCAGTTGTACTCTGTTCTCTGTACTCTATATCCTGTACTCTATATCCTGTACTCTAATTCCTCAGCTTTTCCCCTGATTTTATTTGGCGATATAGGTAGTTTTTTTTAATTTTGCAATGTGCGAATTACACCCTGATTCTAAACACCTTAAATAGTGTTAGAAGGATGTTTTTCGTACAAGTTTGTTGAATCACATAATTAAAGGAAACATTAATCTCAATCACAATTTTATGAAAGTAAAATCTTTACTTCTTGGTTTGGCACTGCCAGCTCTTGGGTTTGCTCAGAGTTCTGACTATCCCTATCCCGACAATGCGCCTGCGCCTTGTCATCCCGTTCCCAGCAAACGCCAACTTTTGTGGAACGAAACTGAATTTTATGCCTTCTTCCACTATGGTATGAACACCTTTACGGGTAAGGAGTGGGGCTTCGGTGACGAAGCGGAATCTACCTATGCGCCCTTGTCAATGCCCAATCCCGAGCAGTGGGTCACTGCGGTGAAGGCAGCGGGTATGAATGGCGGTATCGCTGTGGTGAAGCACCACGATGGTTTCTGCCTCTGGCCTACAGCAACAACAACGCACAGCATTGCAAATGCAGGAAATGAAATCGGTCGTACGGCAAATATTCCCCAACTTTTTGCAGAAGCCAGCCAGAAGCACGACATGAAGTATGGTTTCTACATCTCACCTTGGGACCGCAACTCGGCACACTACGGTAAGGACACTTACGTTACGGAGGTTTTCCTCAAGCAGTGTGAAGAATTGGCGGAGTATGGTGCTGACCAGTTCGAAATGTGGTTCGACGGTGCTCGCGGTGGTGATGGTTACTACGGCGGCGAAGGTGGCAACCGCGACATCGACCCCGAAATCTACTACGACATCCCCAACCTCCGTGCGCGTGTACACCGCATTGCTCCCAACTGCGTGATGTGGGGCGTAGGTGGCGAAGCACGCTGGATTGGTAACGAGTCGGGTTATGCCGGTGAAACCAACTGGGCCATGACCGACTACTTGTCTGAAACCGTGGTGCGCGAAGAAGGCGACATCAACGGTTGGTTCTGGAATCCCGGCGAAAGCGACGCGAAGGCAACCAGCCACGGTTGGTTCTGGCACAATGGCGAATCGATGAAGAGCGCCGAACGCTTGTTCCAAATGTACCTCGAAACGGTAGGTCGCAATGCTACGCTCATCCTCAACTGTCCTCCCAACCAACACGGTGTGCTCCCCGAAAACACCGTTAATGAATTGGTAAAGTTAGGTAAGATGCTCCACGGACGCCTCGCAGTGCCCGTTTACGGTCTTGACGAAACAACAGAAGCTACTGACCTCGCAAAGGCAGCGACTATTGAAGTGAGCGAAACACGCACCGGCGGTAAGTACGCAGCAACAAACCTCACCGATGGTGATAAGAATACCTACTGGGGAACCAACGATGGCGACCTCGATGCGACCATCACACTTACTTGGGAAACTCCTCAGGTGATTCGTTACCTCGTAATGCAGGAACCCGTGAAGTTGGGTCAGCGCATCAAGGACTTCAAGATTGAATACACCGAAGACGGCGCTACATGGACAGAACTCTGCCCCGATATGCAGACTACGACTGTGGGCTACAAGCGCATCATCCCCCTCAACGGCAGCACATCAAGCAGTTTCGGCGATGGTTACAACGCTAAGCAGTTGCGCATCACCATCCTCGACAGCCGTGCTTGTCCCTTGCTCTCTAACTTAAATGTGTATTAATCAACAGAACATCAACACGAATTATAAAATCAGAAATTTATGAAAAAAAATATCATCCTTTCTGCTGCGTTGATGTTGTTCGGACTCACCGCACAGGCACAGACCACGATATCCTTCGACAGCGAAGACAAAGACTATAAGGCCATCGGCGTTTACGACGCATGGGAAGAAAGTCCCTTCCGCGCTGAAAATCCCACGATAAGTTCTGAAGCAGCTGTTGTCGATAACCCCGACACTAAGGTGGACGAAGTAATGGGCGTAGCTCCTAACAACACTGAAAAGGTGGTGAAGTTGTGTCGCAGTCGCTACGGTAGTAACACCTTTGGCGTGCGCATCGACTTGAAGGAGCCCATCCGCATGACCAAGCAGTTGCAGTACATCCACATCATGACCTACCTCAAGGACAAACCCGCCGACAGCCGCATGATGGTCATCGGTCTCGGTAAGCGCCTCGAAGAAAGTTGGAACTGGCAGACTGGCGAAGACGAACAGTTCTGGGCAGTGACCAACACGAAGGTGAAGGCCAAGGAAGGTTGGCAGGACGTTGTGGTAAGTTTCAAGGGTTTCTCTTATTCCAAGGAAGAGAATGCCAATAGCGGTATTGACATTTATTCGCTGGTGATTGTTCCCGACGTGCGTTCACCCCATGCTGACACACAGGACTGGTATGCTTACTTCGACGAAATCGTAGTGGATAACAATCCCGAAAAGCGCTTCTCTACCGATAAGTATGCACTCACTTACGAAAAGGATGCTGACCGTACTCGCAACGACCGCAAACTCAACGGTGTAGGTCTCAATTCTACATTTGGCGAACAAACTTCAGCTGCTACGAACAAGGTTTATTCCGACAACACGACTCTTGGCGTGTTCTCCGCAAAGGCAGGCGAAGAAGTGCAGCCTACATTTAACTATACAGGTGGTTGGATGAGCGGCTACATTTATGTCGATTGGAACAACGACGGTAAGTTTGAGTATGGCGTTAATGCCAACGGTACTCCCGCTGCAGGTAGCGAAATCGTAAGTTACAGCGCTGCGCAGATTGACGGCACATGGTATAAGAGCGACGGTACGACAAGAGGAGATGGTAATGCCATCGGTAGTCCCATGCCCAAGTTCACCATTCCCGCAGGCACTCCCGCAGGTCTCTATCGCATGCGTTACAAGGTGGATTGGGACAACCTCAATCCTGCAGGTGGTAGCACCATCATTTCTGACGGTGGTGGTTACGTTGACGTCATGCTCGACGTTCATGACGTTCAAGTAACGGTAAACGCTTCACAGCTCAACGGTGACATTGTACTTGCTGAAGACGAACGCGCCTTGCAGAATTACGTAACCAACTATGGCGCACTCTTGACCGTGAAGGACGTTCCCGCTCCCGGTTTCGTGCAGTATGGCTTCTTGTTGAAGTACGGTTACAACGTGAATGCCGCAACACAACTTGACGATAACGGCAACCCCAACTGGATTGAAGTCAACGTGCCTTACACAGCGATTGCAGGCGACGGCACTTACACCATTCCCGCTGAATACATGCGCGGTGCTCAGGTGAGCATCAAGGGCGACATGCAACAGGAACAGCTCTACACCGTTACGGTTGAGGGTCTTGAAGGTCAAGGTGGCGTGGTTTACGCGAACATCGAAACTCAGGACGGTGGCACGGTTCGCGCTACGCAGTTCTTCTCTGTAGAACAGGTTGCGCCCATGACTGTTGAAGGATATACGGGCTCAATTCGCCTTGAAGATCGCAACATCATCGTTACCTACGCGATTGCCGCTGAGCCCTATACTCAGGTGGCTGCGCTTTCAGAAGTGAAGAACTACAAGCTTTATCAGATTGCAGCAAAAAGTGGCGAAGGTTACTGGGCTTTTAACAACAGCATTACAGAAGAGTTTGTAAGTCTGCGTGGTGTAACCAATACTTCTTACAACCTTCCTAATGATGAAACAGTTGCAAGTATCTATCAGGAAGCAATTGACCCTTTTGATGCAACCATTGTATGGCAGATTCTTCAGGAAGATGGTAAGATTTACCTCTACCAGCCCGAAAGAAAGGCGTACGTCACACGCAATGGTCGCGACTATAAGTTTACCGAAACGAAAACAGCTTTGGACGCCATCCGTGAGAACACGGACGACTACGCTGGTACTTTCGGCATCCACGCAGGTGGTGATTACAGCGATGGTTCAACAAACTTCGCTTGTATCGTAACCAACGAAGCACAAGCTGCAGTGCGCAATTGGACCTGGAACGACCACGGTTCTGTACTCTGGATCATTGAAAATCCCAATGTTTACACTGCTGAATATGCCGTAGAAGTGATTGGTGCTACTGAAGGTGGTATCGTCTTTGAAGGCACAGAATATGCCAACGGTGCTACGTTTACCTCTACTGAGTTCCTTACGGCTGAAGATGTTGCCGCAAAAGAGGTGGGCAGATACACTTCAACGGTAACGTTGGACAAGGAAAATGCCAAGGTCATTGTTGAGTACGTTGCGCCAACAGTTGTAACAGCCATCAACCCCAAGATGTTTTACACTTTGGAATGTCGCTCAGACAATGCACACAACACGGCACGATTCATTGGCGATAATGGTACGGTGATTAACGGACAGTCGGCAGAACCTACCTATTTGATGTTTGAGCCCGGCGAAACTGAAGGCACATATTATATTAAGAGCATGGTTTCTGGCAAGTACATCAATAGCGACGGTGAGCAGGTTACTGCCAGCACGCAGAAAGCAACAGCTTGGACGTTTGGCGTAGGCGGCAAGGATAATGTAGCGAACCTGGTGACTTTCGGCATCAGTGGCGACAAGTACCTCAATAACAATGGTACTAAAAGCGATGGCTCTTGCGTGAATCTCCAGCCCAACTCTCATGCTGGAGGCCCTGGCAACACCAATGCCTGCTCGCTTTGGGAAATGTGCGAGTTCCAACCTGATTACAACAATTATTTGTTGACCGTGTTGGGTGACGCTACAGCAGCCGTGACTTACAACGGTGAGGAATATGCAAACGGCGAAACCATCGAAACGCTGGAATTCATTCAGAGCGAAGACCTCTTCGTTCCTGAAGTTGCAGGTAAGATGATTGTTGTGAACATCGACGGCATGAACATCTATGTGAGCTATGTTAACAAAGACACAAAGTTCTATACATTGAAACATTCAAGCAATGCATACGTCAGCCTTGACGCTGGTTACACCGACGGCAATGGGAACATGAAGTTGACAAACAAGGAAGCCGTTGAGAATACCAAGGGCTTGTGGGCGTTTGAAAAGCAAAGCGATGGTGGCTACAAGATTTACAACTTCACAACAGGTCTTGCGAAGGTTTTGGGTATGACAGGTAGCGAAGGCGGTGCACGTGCGTCAATGGTAAGTCCTGACAACACAACACATACGACTACCTTCTACAAAGATATCGATTCGGAAAACGAAGATATTTCATATTTCAAATTGTCAAGCGATGGTAATAACTATTGGAACTATCGCGATGAATTCCTGGCTTTGTGGAATCATAGTGCAGCCCTCGGCAATAGCGGAAGTCAGTTCTATATCACAGAAGTAGATTTCGAGGATTACCTTACTCCCGAGGTGGTAACCATCAACGAAATAGGTCTTGCTACTTTCTATGCCAACTCGCCTGCAACAATTGCTGAAGGTGTGAAGGCATATGTTGCTACTGAAGCACCTGTAATGGAAAATGGTGTAGGCATTATCACGATGACAGAGATTGCCGATGGTATCGTTCCTGCTCAGACAGGGGTAGTCATCTGTGGAAAAGAAGGCGATTACGCTTTTGAATACACTTCTCAAATGGGTACTCCCGTTGATGGAAACCTTTTGCGTGGTTATGCTGGTGTTGCAGAATATGCAGAAGTGGAAGTTCCTACAGATGGTTCTACCAACTACGTGTTAACCATTGAGGGCGAACAGGAAGGCTTCTATAAGAAAGAGTCAGGCTTCAAGGTGTACAACCACAAGGCTTACTTGAATGTTCCTGAAGCAAGCGGTGCAATGAAAGCCATTCGCCTCCGTTTCGAAAACAACGATGGAACAACCAGCATCCTTGAAATTCCTACAGAAGGAGTTAATGCCAATAGTAAATACTACGATCTCTCAGGTCGCCGTGTTGAAAAGGCAACAAAGGGTATGTACATCGTGAACGGTAAGAAAGTTATTTTCTAACGTAGAA
Source organism: Alloprevotella sp. (assembly GCA_045612125.1). Classification (GTDB taxonomy): domain Bacteria; phylum Bacteroidota; class Bacteroidia; order Bacteroidales; family Bacteroidaceae; genus Alloprevotella. The sequence goes on along the minus strand of JAZKYK010000046.1, from coordinate 117,969 downwards.
TAACAGATCTATAAAAAAGGCTGTGTCGTAATTCATTTTACGGCACAGCCTTTTTTGCGTCTTAAAACGTGAAGAGGTGTGAGAGAGGCGCATCCACTCTTGTTGGGGCACACCTTTCAGGGTGCTTGAACACAACTAAGCACGACCCGGGATATCAAGCGGAAACACCTTCGGCGTTTTGCAAGCCGCATGGTCTCACGTCGGGAGCGAAAACCGTGTAATCACGTTGACAAATTAAAAATCAATAGAAACAGATAACACAGATTCATGTCCTGCATAGTAACCGTTTCTGTTTAATCACGTTGATAAATAAAACAGATCTGTTGGGGTAATGACGACGGGCCGACACGGGGATCGGCCCCTACATGCCGGATGGTTTCTCTCAACTCTCAACTCTCATCTCTCAACTCTAAACTCTAAAATTCTTAACGAGCCAAAGGCTCCTCTTAACCTCTTAACGGACCTTTAGGTCCCTCTTAACGAGGCGAAGCCTCCTCTCTCAACTCTAATCTCTCAACTCTCTTTACCCTCTACTGCTCAGTGCATTTCACAAATTTTCATCCGCTTTTCATTTTCTTTACAATTTTTGATAGTTCAACATTTCAACGCTACAACAACAAAGTGTTAAAATGGCACATCCACCTGCTATATTGCAACTTTTTTTCACATATTTCAAATAATATCCGTAATTTTGTAGAACATTTGGTGACGTGTGCATAACGACCACCCATCCATAATCATGGAAATTTTAACAACTATTTAATAACTTAATTTTAAAAAAATGAAAAGATTCCTTTCATTGAGACTCACGTTGTGCCTATTCCTATTAGGGATGGTGTGCAATGTGGCGTGGGCGGACATCACGCAACAGTGGACTTCCGCTCCTTCCCCTTGGGGAACAACGGATGCAACCCAGTATCCAGAAGGGGTTGGTACTGTTTTAGCAAGTTCTGGAGGAACCGTGCGCTTGGCTGAAACGGAAGTAACCGCTCCAAGTGATGGCACCGTTACTGTCGTTTTTCAGTACACCGGTGGCAGTCACAAGTTGAACATCCTTGGCGTTGACCTTATCAATGCCAGTGGTGTAGTTGTTGCTTCAGATTATCACCATGGTACTACAGGTGGTAGCCACAGTAACAACACGTACACATTATCTAATGTAGTTGCTGGTGACTACACTTTGCGTTATTTCGTATGTAATGCAGGTAAGGACGGTGACCAGGTTAGTCAGACCAATGGTGACATCACAGTTACTGGTTTGGACGTTTATGTTGAAAAGAAAACGTACACCATTAACATTGAAGGTGGTCAGACCATCAAGATTGGTGACAAGACCTATAGCGATGGTGATACCTATGCTACAGAAGGTACGTTGAAGAAGGGTGACATAACAGTTGTTGCTCCCAATGGGCAGTTTGCTGCTGTGTCTATCGACGATGTGAACGGCGTTGTGAATGTATATTTCGCAACGATTCCTGACCAGACAGCGAGCGCTACTTACACGAATGCCGTAGTCTATCCTTTGCAACAGACTGCTGTAGGCGCTGCGCAGTCAGCAGAGTCTAACGGTGTTTATACGCTTAGCAACAACGTGTTGGCAGCATCATTTGCCAAGATGGGCGGTGCGCTCTACTTCGCAGGTTCTAAGGCTATGGACCTTTTGCCCGGTACAGAACCCTTCACTGTTGCCTTTGGTAGTGGTGACAATGTTCCTGCGTCAGCCATGACACTCAAGAGCGTTGCGTTGCAGAATCTTTCTGCGAAGAATAACGCTGTCGGCGGTGCTGAACACTACGCTGGTAAGGCTATTGTAGCCAACTATGAGTACACCTACAAGGGTAGTAAGTTGACAATCGTATGGCGTGCTGTACTCCGCGATGGTTCTCACTACCTCCGCACAGAAATGGAACTCACGGGCGAAAATGATGTAGATATGTTCAACATCATCCCCATGATTTACAACGTAGATACGAAGGCGGCTGGTTCTACTCCTGCTGTCGTTGGTAACACGCGTGGTGCTGTGCTCATGAGCAACAAGATTTTTGCGGGTCTTGAAACGCCTACGGCTTACAACACTGTGGGTGATGCTACGGGTGAAGAAGATAAGTGGAACCTTACTACTTCTGTTGCTCCTGTAACACTTGAAGCATCTGCATGGACAGTATTGGAAGCAGGTGATGGAGCTCTTGCACGCCTCACTGAGGTTACTGGCGCAGGCCACCCCAACGTTCATGTTCATAAGCAAACTGACATTGAACTTCAGGAAGGTCAGAAGGTAGAAGTGAAGGTAGAGTACAAGAGCGGTAGCAATAAACTCTATCTCGCTGGTGCTGACCTTTATGACAGCAACAATAGTATCGCTGCTAACGATTACCACGAAGGTTATGCTGGTAGCAGCCATGATAAGAACGTGTTCACTATTGTAGCTCCTCACACGGGAACTTATACTATCCGCGTGTTTGTACACAATAAGCAGGAAGCTATCAACGCTAAGAGTGAACTCACTACAAAGATCTATACTCCCAAGGAAGGTGTGGTAATCAATACCGACATCGTAGGCATTCAGGGTCGTTGGAGTCGTAACACAACGCTCGCTGCGGGTGAAACGTGGAAGGTGGGTGCTGTCGTAGGTCTTATTGCACAAGATGGTTCACAAGAAAACCTTGACATTCACTCTACCCAGAAGCGTCGTTCGTTCCTCGCTTACTCTGAGCGTGAGCGTGCTGTGCCCTGGCGTGCGAATCCCTGCTATATCAGCTGGTACGAACTCAACATCAACCGCAACAATGCGGCACCTGGTTCGGAACCCACCAACATGACGGCAGACCAAGTGCTTGACGTATTGGCTCACTGGAAGAGCGATATGTACGACCGCTACGGCGTAGGTGCCAATATGTATGTCATCGATGATGGATGGGATACTTACGGTGAATGGCTCTTCCACTCAGGATTCCCTAATGAAATGCGCGACATCGCAGCTGCAGCTAAGGAACTTGGCGGTGCTGGCGTAGGTGCATGGCTCGGTCCTGTAGGTGGTTATGGTACATCAGGTGGTTACCGTCGTGATTATTGGTCAGATAAGGGAGGTATGCAACTCTCTAACCCTGACTACTATGCAGCGTTTAAGAAAGCGGCTACCAATCTTGTGTGCAATCAAGACGGCACAGAAGGTTATCAACTCGGTAGTGACAACTACACCTTCTTTAAGTTCGACGGTATTTCTGCGCAGTTCTCTGCTGTAGGTCCCGATAATGGCGACACAGGAAATGAAAATGCGGAAGGTATCATCCGCCTCGAACGCTTCGTTCGTGAAGAGCTTCGTGAAGATATCTTCTTCAATACTTCTGTAGGTACTTGGGCTTCACCCTTCTGGTATCAGATTACCGACGCTACATGGCGTCAGGAAAACGACCACGACCGCACAGGTGACAACACCGTTAATCGTGAAAACTGGATTACCTACCGCGACCGTCTCGTTTATCAGAACTACGTGAAGAATTCGCCCATCTGTCCTATCAACACGTTGATGACGCACGGGTTCATCCTCACGAAGTTTGGTCCTCCCGCAAGCGACGAACGCGACTACCTCCCCGTTCGTAACGAACTCCGCGCAGCCTTCCTTTGTGGTTCAGGCATGGTGGAACTTTACAACGACTACGACTTGATGAACAGCATCAATGGTGGTGCACTTTGGGCAGACCTCGCAGAATGTATCGCTTGGCAGAAGCGCAATGCGGATGTCCTTCCCGATGCTCACTGGGTAGGTGGTAACCCCTGGACAGGTTCAGCGGCTCAGGTATATGGTTGGGCAGCATGGAACGGCACTAAGTCTTCACTTGCTCTCCGTAATGGTGCGAACGATGCACAGACCTATACATTTACATTACGTCAGGCACTCAACATCCCCGCAAATGTAAATGGTAGCATCATCTTGCGCAGTGCATTCGGTGACCAGGCTGCTCTCGAAGGTCTCACTGAAGGTAAGGCTTATGGTCTTGACGAGTCTATCACAGTTACCCTCCCCGGTAGCAGTGTATATGGCTTTGAAGGTATTACTGGTACTGCAACAAACGTAAGCAGCATCACGCTTACGACAGAAGGCAACGCTACTGAAGTTGTAGAAAACAAGACATTGGTACTTAAGGCTGCTGTAAACGCAGATGCTACATTCCCAGCTTTGGCTTGGACTTCTTCTGATGAGGAAGTAGCTACTGTAGTAGGTGGTCTCGTAGTACCCAAGAAGGCAGGTACAGTAACCATCACAGCTACAGCAAAGGATGGTTCTGGCAAGACTGCAAGCGTAACACTTACCATCCAACCCATTCCTGTTGTTCCTCCCTTCTCTACTGAAGCGTCTCCTTTGTGGCACTCTGTAGAATTTAAGACAGGTGGCAATTTTATCACCGATAAGGGCAGCGGCAATAAGCTTGTTACAGCAAAGGCTGCTGATAGCAATGAGGAATACTGGATGTTCATCGGCCACAGCGAAAGCTTCAAAATGAAGAGCCGCCTCGGCAACTACGTATATTTCAACACTGAAAACTCTCGCTTCTGCACTACAGACGATGCAAGCAAGGCGTCTAATTTGTGCTTCGTTGCTGGTAAGACAGAAGGCACATGGGAATTGAAATGTGTAGGTCGTACAAATTGCATGAACCAACATGGTGGCACTGGCGCAGGTGTAGAACTTGGTGAATGGACTCCTGGCGATGGCAACAACCCCTTCTATTTAAATGAGGTAGAAGTTATCGACCACTTCATTGAGCCCGTGTACAGCGACGAAAACAACGAACATTGGTTCATGATTCGCTTTGCCAATGGCAATGCACACCTCGCTTCTAACGGCGCAAGCGACCAAGCTGTTACTGCAAACTTGCGCAACGTTTCTTCACAGTGGTGGAAGTTTGTTGGTACTGCAGAAAACTTCCAGTTGGTAAGCAAGGATGGTCGCTATGTAACAATTAAGAGCGGCACTGCGACTAACGGCCAAACTGGCAATTTGCTTCACATGGTGTCAGAACCTGATGCTAAGGGCTTCAGCATTGTAGCTTCAACGAATGCCAACTACCCCAACACCTACGAAATCATCTGGAATGGTGAACCAGAAAAGTCATTCAATCAGTGGGGTGGCGCTGGTGCTGGAAAGTCTGTTGGCGTATGGAATATAGGTGACGGCAACAACCCCCTCTTTATCTATATGCCCGACCCCAACTTGTTGAGCCCATTCGACATTGAAGGCATTTCAAGTTACATACCTACAAGTCCGCTTACCTTGTGGTACAAGAATGCCGCAAGCAATATGGAAGTAAGCGACCAGTGGATGGAGTATTCACTTCCTATTGGTAACGGACAGTTTGGTGCCAGCATCTTTGGTGGTGTAGCACGCGAAGAAGTGCAGTTCAATGAAAAGACACTTTGGAGCGGTACGAAGAACGACAATAGTTCGGAATATGGCGACTACGAAAACTTCGGTAGCCTCTATATTGATGATATCAGTGAAGTGTTTGGTGAAGGAAAGGCTGTGAAGAATTACTACCGTCAGCTTGACCTCTCAAATGCAACTGCAAGCGTACACTATACAAGCACGGATGGTGCTATCAACTTCACTCGTGAATATATTTCAAGCAATCCTGACAAGGTGGTAGCAATGCGCCTTAAAGCTGATGCAGAAAAGAAGATCTGTATCAAGGTTACTTTGAAGGCTGGTCGTCCCGGTCTTCGTGCTGCAACTACCTATGCAGATGGTAAGGCTACCTTCGGCGGCAAGCTTGAAACCATCACTTATAATGCGTTGGCAAAGGTTGTGCCCACTGGCGGTACAATGACTACTACAGCAGACGGCATCACCGTTAAGGATGCAGATGAAGTGCTCATCATCTTGGGTGGTGCTACTGACTTTGATGCACACAGTGCAAGCTATGTTTCAGGTACAGAAGGCTTAACAAGTCTCGTAAGCGACCGTGTAGATGCAGCAGCAGAAAAGGGTTGGAACTCAATCTATGCAGATCATGTTGCTGACCACAAAACTTACTTCGACCGTTGTAACTTCGTGCTCGATGGTGCTGTAAACAACATGCCTACCGACGAACTCATCCGCCAGTATGCAAAGCGCAGTACAGGTACTGAAGACTATGCGTTGATGCTTGAACAGCTCTACTTCGCTTATGGTCGCTACCTTGAAATCGGTTCTTCACGTGGTGTTGACCTTCCCGCTAACTTGCAGGGTATCTGGAACAACAGTTCTGAACCTGCATGGAACGCAGACATTCATGCCAACATCAATGTGCAGATGAACTACTGGCCAGCTGAACCTACCAACCTCAGCGAAATGCATATGCCTTTCCTTAACTATATCATCAACATGGCAAAGAGTGCGGAATGGAAGAATTTGGCACAAAAGAAGGGTGCTACACACCCTGACGCATGGACTATGTTGACCGAAAACAATATCTTCGGTGGCTTTGGTAGTTTTGCTCAGAATGCTGTAATCAACAATGCATGGTATGTGTCACACTTGTGGCAACACTATCGTTACACGCTTGACCAAGAATTCTTGGCAAAGGCATTCCCCGCAATGTGGGGTGCATCTATGTTCTGGGTGGACCGCCTTGTTCTCAACGAAACAGATGGCACTTACGAATGTCCTGACGAATATTCTCCTGAACACGGACCTGGTGCTGAAAATGCAACAGCTCACTCACAGCAGCTCGTTTGGGAACTCTTTGACAATACGCTTAAGGCAGTTGCAATCCTTGGTGAGTCAAAGGTAAATGCTGACGATCTCGCTGAATTGCGTGACCGCTTCTCAAAGCTTGATACCGGACTTGCAACTGAAACATATACGCCTAATGGAGACTCAGGAGCATGGGGCGAAGGTGCTATAGCTTATGGTTCAACACTCCTCCGCGAATGGAAGACCAGTAACTACTATGCTGGCGCCAACGGCCACCGCCACATGTCACACCTCATGTGTCTCTACCCCTTCAATCAGATTACAGAAGGTACTGACCTCTTCAACGCAGCCATCAACTCTATGCTCCTCCGTGGCGATGCATCTACAGGTTGGTCAATGGGTTGGAAGATTAACCTTTGGGCGCGTGCGCTTGATGGCGACCACTCACACGACATCCTTGAATTGGCATTGCGTCACCACAGCGTGAGCGGTGGTGGTGTGTACTACAACCTCTACGACTCTCACTCTCCCTTCCAGATTGACGGTAACTTCGGTGCGTGCGCTGGTATTGCAGAAATGTTGATGCAAAGCCACACAGGAGTGATTGACATTCTTCCTGCACTTCCCAGTGTATGGCAAAAGGGTTCTATCACTGGTCTTAAGGCGATAGGCAACTTCACAGTTAGAATCAACTGGGAAGAAGGTAAGGCACAGCAAGTAACAATCGTAAGTCACAAGGGTGCTCCCCTCAAGGTACGTTGCAACCGTGGTGCTATAGCTCTTGCAGATGCTAAGATTACAGTGAACGACAATGAAGTTGCTGTTGAAATAAAGAATGGAATTGCTACAATTCCTTGCGAGGAAGATGATATTGTTGTCATTGACTTTACAAAACAATCTTCAAAGGAATTGCTCTCCATCAACGAAATGGGTCTGGCTACCTTCTATGCCAACTCGCCTGCAACGATTACAGAAGGTGTGAAAGCATATGTTGCTACTGAAGCACCTGTAATGGAAAACGGAACGGGCGTCATCACCATGACTGAGATTGCCGACGGTATCATTCCTGCTAAGACAGGGGTTGTCATCTGTGGAGAAGAAGGCAATTATACTTTTGAATACACTTCTCAAACGGGTACTCCCGTTGATGGAAACCTTTTGCGTGGTTACGCTGGTGTTGCAGAATATACAGAAGTGGAAGTTCCTACAGATGGTTCCACCAACTATGTGTTAACCAGTAAGGGCGAACAGGCTGGCTTCTATAAGAAAGAGTCAGGCTTCAAGGTGTACAACCACAAGGCTTACTTGAATGTTCCTGAAGCAAGCAGTGCAATGAAAGCCATTCGCCTCCGTTTCGAAAACAACGATGGAACAACCAACATCCTTGAAATTCCTACAGAAGGAGTTAATGCCAATGCTAAATGCTACGACCTCTTTGGTCGCCGCGTTGAAAAGGCAACTAAGGGTGTATTCATCGTGAACGGTAAGAAAGTTATTTTCTAACGTAGAATAACAGATCTATAAAAAAGGCTGTGTCGTAATTCATCTTACGGCACAGCTTTTTTGCGTCTTAAAACGTGAAGAGGTGTGAGAGAGGCGCATCCACTCTTGTTGGGGCACACCTTTCAGGGTGCTCGCACACAACTAAGCACGACCCGAGATATCAAGCGGAAACACCTTCGGCGTTTTGCAAGCCGCATGAGCTCACGTCGTGAGCAAGAGTAGAAATCCGTGTTGTCCGTAGTCAATCAGAGGAAGGCAAAAGCACAGGAAGGGAAGGATAAGCAATTATAAAAACCTAAACTTGAATGCTTTTGCCCCTTCAGAGCGAACTCATCCTCTGGTTCATACCCAGGGTGTCGCTCACAATGTTCGCTTGCCCTGGGCTGGGTGCTTGCTGGCCCTTCAGGCCGTTGCTCCTCAAAGGTTTAGCAGAAAGTCATAATCTCTAATCTCTCTTCTCTCCCCTCTCTCAACTCTAAACTTCTTAACGAGCCAAAGGCTCCTCTTAACCTCTTAACGGACCTTTAGGTCCCTCTTAACGAGGCGAAGCCTCCTCTCTCATCTCTAAACTCTAAACTCTCTTTACCCTCTACTGCTCAGTGCATTTCGCAAATCTCCATCCGCTTTCTCTTTTCTTTACAGTTTTTGATAATTCAATATTTCAACCCGACAATAACAAAGCGTTAAAATGGCACACCCACCTGCTATATCGCAACTTTTTTCACATATTTCAAATAATATCCGTAATTTTGTAGAACATTTGGTGGTGTGTGCATAGCGCATTCCCCCATCCATAATCATGGAAATTTTAACAACTATTTAATAACTTAATTTTAAAAAAATGAAAAGATTCCTTTCATTGAGACTCACATTGTGCTTATTCCTGCTGGGATTGGTGTGCAATGTGACGTGGGCGTACACGGTTACAAAAGCAACGAGTACACCTTTGAAAGATGGTTACTACGTCATCAAGGGTTCTTGTAGCCATGGAGACGGTTGGTATTGGTACAATAGTTCTACAACAGACCGTCCATTCCGTGTTGATACTAGCGCGGAACTTGACTTAGCCAATTCAGTTTCTTCAGAACAATTAGCTTATGTCTGGAAACTCACAACCAATTCTGACGGTTCGATCTCACTGTTCAACATCGGTTCTGATATCTATTTGCCAGCAGACCGTGAACGTAACAAGAACATGCAACAGCGCACCGATGCTGTCGGCTATTTCAACCTTACAGAAACCACTACAAAGGGCTCCTGGTATATGTATCAAACCAATTATACGCATAGCGGAGAAAAGTTGTATGTGCATTGTAACAAACCCAGTTTCCTCGCTTTAAGTTATTGGAATGATTGTAATGCAGGAGGTACTGTTGTAGTTACACAATTCTATGAAGTTGACCTACCTGAAACAACGTACACGATCAACTTTGTGATGAATGGTGAAACTATTCAGACAAGTAGTTATACATATCCTTCAGACATTGCGTTAAGCAACAACTTGATTAAGACTTTGGCGCCCGCAGGATATTTTATCGTAAGTTCTACACTTGAAGGAACTACTTATACTGTAAATATGGCGCTTGACATTCGTCCCGTTCCCGGTAAGAAATACTACATCTTCAACAAGCACCAAGCAGGGTATCAGTATTACTATGACAACAATGGAAGTGTAGGTTTTGCCCCTGCTTGTAGATACGATGATAAGGCATACATCTGGTTGTGCGAAGCAAATGGTGAGAAACTCAATTTCAAGAATGTAAGCACGAATAAGTATTTCGCTTGGCAATCGCTTTCAAGTAGCGCTTACGGATGGAATGTTAGTCCAGAGAAGGGCACCGGTAAGGTTGTTAATGATGGCTGTCTGACACTCCAAAATGGAGATAAATCAAAGTATTTGGTCGGTATGATAGGTGGTTTCAACCAAGCAAATGAAGCTGGTTATAACGATAATACCTATTCAAGCGATTTCTGCTTTGTAGAATACACTCACAAGCCACAACCTGGCAAGTACTATTATTTCTACAACAAGCACCTCAAGGGCGACAAGTATTTCTACGATAACAACGGTAGTGTTGGTTTTAGCGCTACAAAGGACGCATTCAACAAGAATTACATTTGGCTTTGCGAAGAAGATGCTAACAATCCTGAGATGGTAACCTTCAAGAATCTTGGCACAAACAAGTATTTCGTATGGAAGGGACTTTCTACAACGGCATTAGCTTGGACTGTAGATGAGACCGTAGGCAATAACAAAGTCGTGAATGAGGGTTGTGTGACGCTTACAGCGAACCAAGATGGTTCAAATGTACTTGTAGTGAAGAATGCCACAGGTTGGGACCAAGCTGGTAATGCTGGTTACTACAATGAAACTTATTCAAGTGATTATTGTTTTGAAGAATTTTCAGAGTTACCCCAAGATGGTATGACCTACCATATTTATAATGACAACGACACGCCTCTTTATTTGAACAACAATAACGGAACGCTTCAGGCAACGGAAGGTAAACTTCTCATTGACTCACACCTTTTTGTTTGTCAGAAATATGGCGACAATTATCGCTTCAAGAACTTGGAGGGTAAATGGCTTGCTCACAAGACACTCAAAGATGCAGCACACGATTTCAAGGTAACAACTGAGAATGCAAATAACTTTGGTCGTGCAACCTTATGGACTGACAATGTGGATTCAAACGGAGGTCGCTTCCTTTGTATCCAGAATAATGGAACATTGGATCAAGCCAAAAATAAAACCAATAAGAGCAACTCAGACTTTTCTACAGACTTCGTGTTTGAATTCTGTTTGCAAACCACTAAGTTATTAACTATCAATTTGCCTGTATATGCAAATGCTACATTGACTATTGACGGCACTGCTTACACTTCAACCTCGAAGACAGAATTAACTGATGGTGTCGCTCCCACAATTTCTATTGCTACAGGCAATAAGCATTTTGAGTTTGCTGGTTTTATAGATGAGGAAGGTAATACCTACAATGTCGCTGATTTGGCAAATGCCACTCAGGACGTAGTATTAACAGCAACATTTACTCCCACATTCATGTCTTCGGTTTATGGTGAAAAGTGGGTGCGCTTCACCAACTGTTCAAACACGGCTTATAGCGCAGGTCTTGAAGTTGTGGACGGAGGTTATGCTGACCGTAAGGGTAAAACTGCTATCATGGATTTCTCTGCGGAAAACCAGTTGTGGTGTCTCGTTGGTACTGCCGAATCATTCGTACTTTACAACAAGGCTGCGGGTGAAACCTATGCGCTTAACGTACCTCTTGCTGCTGATGCTTCTTATGCCCAGAATGTGGGATCAAAGATGACTACCGACAAGGGTACTTGGAAGTTGAAGATGGGACACTATGGTGTTGCTTTGGTTCCTACCGTAAAGACAAATGCTTCTGAATGGGCTATCAATATGTATGGCGGCAACGGAGGTTATCTTAACCTTTACACAACTGGTAAAGAAGATAAGGGAAGTTACTGGACGCCCACACTCATTGATGCTACAAAGTCAATTAGTGTTGATGTTACGGTTGAGGGTGAAGCATGGGATGCACGCCATGGTGTAGCTCGCTTGATTTTGAATGCAGGAGGACTTACTTCAACAACAACAATTACAGGCAATACAACTATAGATAAGTCTTACCTTCCTAAGGGTGAACGCTTCACGCTTAGCTGTCTGCCTTATCGTGGTTATACATTCAACGGTTTTGAGGAAACATACGAAGATGTAATGTTGGAAGAAAATCTTGAACTTGAAGCGACATTTGTTGCTAACGAGGAAAAGACACTTTTCTATTCACCCAGTGCAACAGGTCATCCCTATCGTATCCCTGCTATCGCAACTGCTCCCAATGGTCATATCTTTGCAATTTGTGACCACCGTCCTTGCGGTAGTGATATTGGTTATGGTGAAGTAGATATCGTATGCCGTATCTCTACAGATAATGGACAAACATGGGGCAATGAGTTAATGCTTGCTGATGGCAAGGGTGGCAACACCAATGTTATGGAAACGGGATATGGCGATCCTGCAATTGTTGCAGACCGCGAAAGCAATAAGATTCTCGTAATGATGGTGTGCGGACGTACTGTTTGCCATAATGGTCGCTGGAATAAAGACAAGGCTGGTGTGAAAGATGCTACCGAAGTTAACCGTGTTGCTCGTATCTATGGTACATACGATGAAACTACTGAGTCATGGAAGTGGACACAACCCGAAGAAGTGACGGACCACATGTATTCTATTTTCCTTGATGGCGATAATCCAACAGTTCCTTCAATGTTTATTGGTTCCGGTAAGATTTGTCAGAGTCGTGTGGTGAAGAAGGGTGAATACTATCGTCTTTACTGCGCAATATGGACCAACAATGGTGGTAACCGTGTTATCTATTCGGACGACTTTGGTAAAACATGGAACGTACTCGGTACACTTGCTGACCGTCCTGCTTCAGGTGGTGACGAACCTAAGTGTGAAGAACTGCCCGATGGTTCTGTAATCCTCAGTAGCCGTGTTTCTGGTGGACGTTGGTTCAATATCTTTACATTCAACAATGAAGGTAAATCAGATGCAGAAAAATACACAACAGGAACCTGGGGACAAGCAGTAAAAAGTACATCTGCTTATGATGGTAGTGGCAATGGTACGAACGGAGAAATCTATAAGGTAAAGGCAATCCGCAAGGACGATGGTCAGATTTGCGATGTTATGTTGCAGTCAATCCCTGCAGGTCCTGGTCGTACGAATGTTAAGGTGTACTACAAGGAAATGGAGTATAACACTGACGGTACGAACAAGTACACTCCTGCAACGTTTGCTGAAGGTTGGCAAGTGGGTAAGCATGTAAGTTACACCGATGCTTGTTACTCTACAATGATACTTCAGGCCGACGGTCGCATAGGTTTCTTGTTTGAAGAAGTACCTGGTGGTTATTGCATCGTATATATTCCTTACACATTGGAAGACCTTACAGCAGATAAGTACAGCCTCTACACCGTGACCAGCACTATCGGTCAGTACGAAATCGGTACGTTCTATGCTTCTGAAGCGATGCTGATTCCTGAAGGCGTTAAGGCATACGTAGCAGATGAAACACCGGTTATGGACGGTACTGACGCAAATGGCAATCCAGTAGGTACAATCACTATGCGTGAAGTAGAAAATCTTATTCCTGCTAAGACTGGTGTTGTACTCCGTGCTACAGCCAATGACTACAAGTTCATGCCTTCTATCAGCTATGGCACTGAAGTTGCGGGCAATATGCTTAAGGGTTGGGAAGCGAACAATACAGACGCAACCCTTGAAAGCAAAGTTGCACTTCCTTCAGATGGAACAACAAACTACGTACTCACAGCAGAAAACAATGTTGCTGGTTTCTACAAGAAGGACGCTGCCTTCTATGTTCTCAACAACAAGGCGTACCTTAACGTTCCCGAAAGCATGAAGGCTATTCGCATTCGCTTCGAAAACAACGACGGTACAACCGACATCATTGAAGTGCCAACAGACGTACTTAACGGAAACGGTGAAATCTACGACCTCTCTGGTCGCCGCGTTGAAAAGGCAACTAAGGGTGTATTCATTGTGAACGGTAAGAAAGTTATTTTCTAAATCAAAATAACAGATTTAAAATTAGAGAATGTGTCAATATTTTGGCACATCCTCTTTTTGAATCTGTTAACGACCATTCTGTGCTCATCCAAGTAAATTTGCGTATTTTTGCACAGAGGATACATTTCCTTAATTTTATAAAACACGGCGTGGTTTTTCGCGCTGCACGACAATAAAACTTTTATTACTAACTTTAATGATAATCTTATGAGAATCAAATCACTTTTGGTCGGTTTAGCAATTCCGGCTCTTGGGTTTGCTCAGAATTACGACTTGCCCAACTCCGACAATGCGCCTGCGCCTTGTCATCCCGTTCCCAGCGAACGACAGATCTTATGGAACGAAACAGAGTTCTATGCCTTCTTCCACTACGGCATGAACACCTTTACAGGATTGGAATGGGGCTTCGGTAACGAACCGGAATCGAAATACGCGCCATTATCTTTGCCCAATCCCGAACAATGGGTGAAGGCGGTTAAGGCGGCAGGGATGAACGGCGGTATCGCCGTGGTGAAGCACCACGATGGTTTCTGCCTCTGGCCTACAAAGACGACGACGCACAGCATCGCAAATGCGGGCAACGAAAATGGTCGTTCAGCAAACATCCCACAACTCTTTGCGGAAGCCAGCCAAAAGCACAACATGAAGTACGGCTTCTACATCTCACCATGGGACCGCAACTCGGCACACTATGGTAAGGACACATACGTTACAGAGGTGTTCCTCAAGCAATGTGAAGAATTGGCAGAGTATGGTTCTGACCAGTTTGAAATGTGGTTCGACGGCGCTCGCGGTGGTGATGGTTACTACGGTGGCGAAGGTGGCAACCGCGACATTGACCCCGAAATCTATTACGACGTACCCAACCTCCGTGCACGTGTGCATCGCATTGCGCCCAACTGCGTGATGTGGGGTGTGGGTGGTGAAGCGCGCTGGATTGGTAATGAATCAGGTTATGCTGGTAACACCAACTGGGCGATGACCGACTACTTGTCTGAAACTGTAGTGCGCGAAGAAGGCGACATCAATGGTTGGTTCTGGAACCCCGGCGAAAGTGACGCCAAGGCAACAAGCGCTGGTTGGTTCTGGCACAACGGCGAATCAATGAAGAGCGCTGAACGCCTCTTCCAAATGTACCTCGAAACCGTAGGTCGCAACGCTACCCTCATTCTTAACTGCCCACCCAACCAACATGGTGTGCTCCCCGCAAACACGGTGAACGAATTGAAGAAGTTGGGTCAGATGCTCCACGAACGTCTCGCAGTGCCCGTTTATGGTCTTGATGAAGAAACGGCAGCGACCGACCTCGCTAAGGCTGCAACAATCGAAGTGAGCGAAACACGCTCTGGCGGCAAATACGAAGCAGCAAACCTCACAGACGGCAATAAGGATACATACTGGGCAACAAACGATGGTAACCTTGAAGCAACCATCACCCTCACTTGGGAAGCACCACAAACGCTCCGCTACCTCGTGATGCAGGAACCCATCAAGTTGGGTCAGCGCATTAAGGACTTCAAGATTGAATATACTGAAGACGGTGCAACATGGACTGAACTCTGCCCTAACATGGAAACAACAACCGTAGGTTACAAGCGCATCATTCCGCTCAATGGCAAAACGACAGAAAGCTACGGCAATGGCTACAACGCTAAGCAATTGCGCATCACCATCCTCGACAGCCGCGCTTGTCCTTTGCTCTCTAACTTGAGTGTATTCTAACAGAACATCAACACATAGTCATATAAAAACAGAAAATTATGAAAAAGAATATTATCCTTTCTGCTGCGTTGATGTTTTTCGGACTCACCGCACAGGCACAAACTAAAATATCATTTGACAGCGAGGATTACAAGGCAATTAGCGTTTACGACGCTTGGGAAGGCAGCCCCTTCCGCGCTGAAAATCCAGTCATCGACTTTGATGCTGCCGTTGTAGAAAATCCCGATACAAAGGTGGACGCCGTGATGGGTGTAGCACCAAACAGCACGGAAAATGTGGTAAAGTTGCGCCGCAGTCGCCATGGTAGTAACACCTTTGGCGTGCGCATCGACCTGAAGGAACCCATCCGCATGACCAAGCAGTTGCAGTACATCCACATCATGACTTATCTCAAGGACAAACCTGCTGACAGCCGCATGATGGTCATTGGTCTCGGTAAGCGCCTTGAAGAAAGTTGGAACTGGCAAACGGGCGAAGACGAACAGTTCTGGGCAGTGACCAGCACGAAGGTGTCGCCCAAGGAAGGTTGGCAGGACGTTGTTGTCAGCTTCAAGGGTTTCTCTTACTCTAAGGAAGAAAATGCCAACAGCGGTATCGACATCTACTCGCTCGTCATCGTGCCCGACGTGCGCTCACCTCATGCTGACGCTGCCGACTGGTATGCTTACTTCGACGAAATCGTGGTGGACAACAACCCCGACAAGCGTTTCTCAACCGACAAGTATGCCCTTACTTATGACAAGGATATGGCAAGCACACGTACCGACCGTAAGTTGAACAGCGTTGGACTTACTTCGGGTGGCGTTACTTACACATCTAAGGGTGCCGATGGTAAGGTTTACACCGACAACACCACGGTTGGCGTTCTCTCAGCCAAGGCTGGCGAAGAAGTGCAACCCACATTTAACTACACTGGTTCATGGATGAGCGGTTATGTGTATATCGATTGGAACAACGATGGTAAGTTTGAATTTACGGTTAACGATAATGGTACGCCCGCTGAAGGTAGCGAAATCGTGAGCTACAGCGCTGCAATGATTGGCGAAACATGGTACAAGAGCGATGGCACAACAACTGCAAATGGTAACACCATCGGTAATCCTATGCCTAAGTTCACCATTCCCGCAGGCACACCCGCTGGTCTTTACCGCATGCGTTACAAGGTGGATTGGAACAACCTCAATCCCGCAGGTGGCAACACAATTGTTTCCGACGGTGGTGGCTATATTGACGTGATGCTCGACGTTCATGGCGATCAAGTTACGGTCAATGCTTCTCAGCTCAATGGCGACATCGTGCTCGCTTCTGACGAAAGTGCATTGCAGGGCTACGTTTCTGACTATGCAACACCCTTGACCGTGAAGGACATTCCTGCTCCTGGTTTCGTGCAATACGGTTTCTTGTTGAAGTACGGTTACAACGTGAATGCCGCTACTCAGCTTGACGACAACGGCAACCCCAACTGGATTGAAGTCAACGTGCCTTACACAGCGATTGCAGCAGACGGCACTTACACCATTCCTGCAGAATACATGCGCGGCGCTCAGGTGAGCATCAAGGGCGACATGCAACAGGAACAGCTCTACACTGTAAAGGTAGAAGGTACTGAAGAAAAGGGCGGTGTGATTTATGCAAACATCGAAACCTTTGATGGCGGCACTGTTCGCGCTACGCAGTTCTTCACTGTTGAACAGGTAACACCTATTACTGTGGATGGTTGCAAAGCATCGGTAACCCTTGAAGACCGTGTGATTGTGGTAACTTACACGGCAGGTCCTCAACCCTGTGAACAAATCGCTTCACTTGACGAAGTAAAGAACTACAAACTTTATCAGATTGCAGCAAAGAGTGGTGAAGGTTACTGGGCTTTTAACAGCAGCGTTACAGAAGAGTATGTAAGTCTGCGCGGTGTAACCAACTATTCTTTCAACAACCTCCCAGGTAATGCCACTGTTGCTGGAATCTTCCAGGAGGAAGTTGACCCTTTTGATGCAACTGTCGTATGGCAGATCATTCAGGAAGACGGCAAGTTCTACCTCTATCAGCCCGAAAGAAAAGCCTACGTCACACGTAGCGGTCGCGATTATAAGTTTACTGAAACAAAGACAGCCTTGGATGCCATCCGCCAGAACACAGGCGACCATGCAGGCACCTTTGGTATCCACGCCGGTGGCGGTTACAACGATGGTTCGACGAACTTTGCGTGTATCGTGACCAACGAAGCGCAAACCAGTGTACGTAACTGGACATGGAGTGACCACGGTTCAGTGCTTTGGATCATTGAAAATCCCAATGTTTACACGTTGAAATACGTGGTTGAGGTTCTTGGTTGCACAGAAGGAAGTCTTAGCTTTGAAGGCAAGGAATACGCCAATGGTGCATCGTTCACCTCTACACAGTTCCTCACTGCAGCAGACGTTGCAGCAAAGGAAGTTGAGGGTTACACCGCTTCTGTCACATTGGATAAGGACAACGCCAAGGCTATCGTAAACTACACCACCTCTACAGGTATTAACGACGTACCCACCACTGCGCGTCCTACGGTCATTTACGATCTCTCTGGACGTCGCGTGAAAGAGGCTAAAAAGGGCGTTTATATTGTTAATGGCCAGAAAGCTATTTTCTAATCGAGCGGTTAGAGAGGAGAGTTGAGAGAAGAGCGCCTTGGCGATAAGGTTATTATTTGGCGATAAAGTCATTAAAATCTTTAAGGTCGCGCTTGCATCAATTCTATAAAATCTATAGCATCTATTGCTCCTATAGCAATAATAAGCTATAGCCTCTGAGCCAACGATCACGAACTCAAGAAACAACTAAAGCGGGTTTGCCAATTTATTTTGGCAAACCCGCTTTGAGTTGTGTAAATATCTGATCTTATTGTTTAGAAACGCACGATTGTTGCGGCACGGTCGGGACTTACGCTGACAATCTTAATGGGCGTAGCCAATTCCTTTTCAAGATATGCGATGTAGCTCTTGAATGCTTCGGGGAAGTCTTCTTCCTTGCGAAGATCAGAAAGAGGCGTCTTCCAACCGGGAACTTCTTCGTAAACGGCAGTCCAGCCTTCAGTGTCGTAAGGCATTGTTGTGGTGCGTTCACCGTCCTTTTCGTAAGCCACACATACCTTGATGGTGTCGAAGCCATCGAGCACGTCGCCCTTCATCATCACGAGATCTGTTACACCGTTAATCATAATGGCATATTTGAGCGCCACGAGGTCCACCCAACCACAACGGCGATTGCGACCTGTTACAGCACCATATTCATTACCGATGTGGCGAATGAGGTCGCCTGTTTCATCGAAGAGTTCAACGGGGAAGGGCCCAGAACCTACGCGTGTAGAGTAAGCCTTAAAGATACCGAAGATGCGGTCGATCTTATTGGGCGCTACACCAAGACCTGTACACACACCACCACTGGTTGTTGAGCTTGAAGAAACGAAGGGATATGTACCATGGTCAATGTCAAGCAATGAACCCTGAGCACCTTCTGCGAGGACGGTCTTGCCTTCTGCGAGGTAGTTGTTGATATCGATTTCTGTTTCGCGAAGAGGGAACTTACGCATGTATTCCACACCTTCCATCCACTTCTTTTCTTCCTCAGTGATGTCGTAATCTGTGAAGTTGAGGTCGCGGAGGATTTGTTCGTGGCGTGCCTTAAGCGCCTGATATTTTGCTTCGAAGTTATCAAGGATATCGCCTACGCGAAGACCTACGCGCGCTGCCTTGTCTGAATAAGTAGGACCAATACCCTTACCTGTTGTACCAACCTTTGCCTTACCCTTCGCTGCTTCATAAGCGCGGTCGAGTACACGGTGGGTGGGAAGAATAAGGTGGGCACGACGGCTGATGTGAAGACGATCCGTCAGGGTGTAGCCTGCTGCTTCGAGTTCACGAGCTTCTGCCATAAAAAGGTCGGGCGCAATCACGCAACCATTACCGATGATGTTAATCTTACCTTCATCAAAGATACCAGAAGGGATAGAACGAAGCACAAACTTCTTACCTTCAAAGATGATGGTGTGACCTGCGTTAGGACCACCCGCAAAGCGTGCGATCACATCATACTGCGGTGTGAAGTAGTCAACGACTTTTCCTTTACCTTCGTCACCAAAAACGATGCCAAGAAGGGCATCAACTTTTCCTTTTGCCATAATATATTAAATGTTGTTGTTATAAGCATGATTATTCAGGAAAGCTTAGAGCGTGCCTAAGATTCCAGAGCTTTGAGCGCGCACCGCTCACACTGTTATGCGATGTGCTGAATGAGCGCTCGGAAGATGTCTGCCATCAAGGGTTGCACGGCATTGGCAGCCTTCTGCACTTCCTCATGACTCACTTCTACGATTTTACCCTCTACCCCGAGGTCGGTGATAATCGAAATACCAAACGTACGGATGCCGCAATGATGTGCCACAATCACTTCGGGAACAGTGGACATTCCCACTGCATCGCCACCCATAATGCGATACATCTTATATTCGGCAGGTGTTTCAAACGTTGGACCTTGCACGCCCACATAAACACCCTCAACGACCTTAATGCCCTTTTCTGCAGCAATTGCACGGGCTTGCGCTAGGAATTGCTTGTCGTAGGTTTCCGACATATCAGGGAATCGGGGGCCCGTTGGGAAGTTAGGCCCATTCAGTGGATGTTCGGGGAATAAATTAATATGATCGGTGATGAGCATGAGGTCGCCAATTTCAAAATCGGGATTCATGCCACCCGCCGCATTCGATACAAATAGATTCTTAATGCCAAGTTCATACATGACACGCACGGGGAAGGTGACTTGCTTCATGTTGTAACCTTCATAGAAGTGGAAACGACCTTGCATCGCCAACACTTCCTTGCCACCTAATAAACCAAAGATCAACTTCCCGCTATGTCCCTCAACGGTTGAAAGTGGGAAATTAGGAATATCCGCATAGGGAAATTCATCAATCACCTCAATCTCTGCAGCCAATCGACCCAAGCCTGTGCCCAAAACGATGGCTGTTGTGGGGCGTGATTGTGTGTGGTTCTTCAACCACAACGCTGTTTCTTTAATTTTTTCGAACATATTGAAGTATTATTTTATTAAATGACTCTTGTTGTCCAAAAAGCACTTCCACCGTTATGGGTTGCACCAAGAGCAGGTTCAAAACCCTGGGGTTAAGTCCTTCCAATTGCTTCAATCGCACGGCATCCTTTTCCGTGGTCACCACAGCGGCACCTTCGGGCAGTTCATCCACCATGCGGTTGATGCGCGCCACATCGCTTGCCGTAAAGGCATGATGGTCGGGGAATGCCAGTTTTGAGAGCGTTTTTCCTTGTTGCTCAAAATGTCTGTAGAGCGGTTCAGGCTTTGCGATGCCTGTAAGTACCAACAGATGTTGTGGCAGGACAGCGATGGTTTCGTTTGTGGTAAAAGACCTTGGCACAGCATAAGCGAAGGTCGTGAAGAACACCCTTTGATGGGGGTGCACATGAAGTTGACGCTGCATGCGCTGCGCTTCATCAGCGCTCAGATGCTTTGGACATTTCGTAACCACAATCACATCGGCACGCTTACTGCCCGAGGCACTTTCTCGCAGTCGTCCCCAAGGCATAACCTGGTCGGCGTAGTAGGGGCGGTGATAGTCCGTGAGCAGGATACTGAAGCCGGGTTTAATATAGCGGTGCTGATAGGCATCGTCCAAAAGGACCACCTGCGGCACACGCCCTTGACAGGCACCTTCCAGCAACTTGGTAACCCCCACCACGCGGCGTTCACAAACCGCCACGATGGCTTCGGGGTATTTCTGCTTGATTTGCAAGGGTTCATCGCCCACCTCTGTAGCCGTGGAATGCAGCTGTACGGGTAAGAAACCTTTCGTGCGTCGTCCGTAGCCCCTACTCAGCACAGCTACAGCCATACCCTGGCCTTGTAGCAATTGCAACAAATATTCTGTGTGTGGGGTTTTGCCAGTACCGCCCACCGCTAAATTTCCCACAGAGATAATGGGAAGTTCAAACGACATGGGGTGCAAAATGCAATTCCTGTCAAAAAGGAAATTGCGGAACGACATGATCCCTCTCAGCATAAAGAATCTTCTTTTTTGATATATAAGGTGGGTTCTATAAATTACCGATCACTTACTTGATATTAGGATCATAAAGCATGCGTGCCTGGAGGCTCACACCCTGGCTGGCTTGCTTGATAAAGCGAAGATGTTCGTAATGTTCACCCAAGAGCGCCTTAGCCTCGCGTTCCATATAATCTTCTTTCACAGCATCCATGAGGTTCTGTGCAAGACCTGTTGCTTCAGGATAAGACTTGACTTGATAATCATCGCCCAATTCTGCCACTTGAGCTGCATATTGGATGGCATCGTTGAGCGTGCCAAGGCTATCCACCAAACCGATTTCCAAGGCTTGTTCGCCGGTCCAAACACGACCTTGAGCAATCTTATCCAAATCCTCAATAGTCATACCACGGCCGTCAGCCACACGCTTCAAGAAAAGGGCATAACCATTTTCAATGTAATTTTGCATTGCAGCAGCCTCAGCCTTGTTGAACCTGCGGCTCATCGTGCCAAAGTCGCTGGATTCTGTGGTTTTCACCACATCAAAGTGAAGACCTAATTTATTGGTCAAGAGATTTGAGAAGTTAGGCACCAAACCAAAAATACCGATTGAGCCTGTAAGCGTGGTGGGCTCAGCAAAAATCTTGTTAGAATTACATGACATATAGTAACCACCTGAAGCCGCCATACCGCCCATTGAAACGATAACTGGCTTTTTCTTCTTCAGTTGCTCAATAGCATTCCACATTTGCTCGCTGGCATAGGCACTACCACCGCCTGAATTGATGCGCAACACCACGGCCTTGATCTTATCGTCGTTCATCAGTTTATCGAGGTCTTCAACCACTGTGCCACCAACGATCTCTGCTGCAGTCGCACCAAATCCTGTTGCGGCTTCATCAACGATATCACCAAATGCATAGTACACGGCAATGCCTTGAGTCATGATGGGTGTCGCAGCAGCTTCAACCTTTGCCAAGTCAGCAGGTTCGATGAATTTCAATTTATTGCCACCTACAGCAGCGCGCAACACTTCGCGAGCGCCATCAACATAGGCGAGGGTGTCAACCATACCCTGTTCTACAGCATACGCAGCGCCTTTCACGAAACCATAATCGTTGGCATAGGCTGTCAACACCTCTGTTGAGATGTTGCGTGATTCAGCAACGTCATTCAAAAGATTATTCCAAATGCTGTTGAGGTACGACTGCACCTGCATGCGGTTGGGGTCGCTCATTTCTGAACAGATGAATGGTTCTACAGCACTTTTGAAGGTACCAACGCGGAACACTTCCATGTGAATGCCCAACTTATCCAAAAGCTCCTTATAGAAGATGGGTTGTGAAGCCAAACCGTGCCAATCCAACATACCAGAAGGATTGAGCATCACGCGGTCGGCCGTTGCAGCAAGGTAATAGCCATATTGAGTGAATTGGTCGGCATACGCAAGCACGAACTTACCACTCGTTTTGAAGTCGATCAACGCAGCACGAATTTCTTCCAGCGTTGCAAAGTCGGTTGCTAATGCACCACCGTCCAAATAAATACCCTTAATCTTGTCATTGTTCTTTGCTTCCTTGATGGCGCGCAAGATATCGTCCATACCCTGTTCAATAAGCGCGTCATTGCCCATAAGTTCCAGGAATGGATTATGCTCAGCACGCTCAACGATAGCTCCGTTCAGCGAGATGTGCAATACTGAATTATCTTCAACAACGGGAGTAGTTTCTTCCAAGGCGAGCATCGTGCCCATCAATGAGAAGAACATAATGAATGAGAAAATGCCGATAATGACATTGCCCACGACGAAAGCCAAGAGCGCTTGAAAGAAACCATAGAACCAAGATTTCTTTTCCAAAACCACCTTCTTATTAGCAGAAGGCATTGGAGGCATAGTTGTATTATTTTCCATTTTTTTATTTTTGGTAGCGAGTCAATAGCGCTAACAAACGAGCGGAATTCTATCGCTTTGATTAAACATTCATTGTAGGTTCAATAATCTGGGGTTAAAAGTTAACCTCCACCTCTACTGGGCAATGGTCCGACCCCATCACATCGGCGTGGATACGTGCGCCAGTAAGTTGAGCGCGCAGGCGTTCTGAAGCCAGGAAATAGTCAATACGCCACCCGATGTTCTTTTGACGGGCACTGAAGCGGTAGCTCCACCACGTATAGGCATCCTCAAGTGTGGGATAGAAATGACGGAAGGTATCCACGAAGCCGCTTTCGAGCAACGCATCCATCTTGCCACGCTCCTCGGGCGTAAATCCAGGATTCTTGGTGTTGCCCTTAGGATTTTTAAGGTCGATGGGTTGGTGCGCTACATTAAGGTCACCACAAACAAGCACGGGTTTCTTCGCATCCAGCGCTTTCAAATATGCTCTGAAATCATCTTCCCAACGCATACGGTAGTCCAGGCGTTTCAAGCCATCTTGCGCATTGGGAGTGTAAACCGTGACCATGTAAAACGCATCAAACTCAAGGGTAATGACACGACCTTCGTGATCGTGCTCCTCAATTCCAATGCCATAAGCCACATTCTGGGGTTCGCGACGCGTAAATATCGCAGTACCTGAATACCCTTTCTTTTCTGCATAATTCCAATACGAATGATAGCCATCAAACTGCAAATCCAATTGTCCGGCTTGCATTTTCGTTTCTTGTAAGCAGAACACATCAGCATCCAAAGCGTTGAAGACGTCACGAAAACCTTTATCGCAACACGCTCTGATGCCATTCACATTCCATGATATAAATTTCATTTTTACAATCAGCTTTTTATAACCGCAACGAGTTCCGACCACTCAATCTGCCACCTAATGACTTACATTTACGAGGGTCTGCCTTTGAATTCGTTGACACTTACACGCAAAAGTAGTTAAAATCTTTCACGTTTACACGTTTTTGATGGATTTTCCTTAACTTTGCTCTTAATTTTAAGACTTGTTAGTATGAAAAACCTACTCACCTTGATATTCTCGTGCATTGCGACCTGGGTCATTGCACAACCAAAAGCCGAGTTCCGCCTACCCCATAGCAATCTCGGAGATATAAAATGGCAAATGCCCACACGAATACAATTTGAAGTACAAAACATCGGCGATGCCCCCCTTACCATTGTTGAGGTTCTCCCTGACTGCGACTGCACCGTGGCTAAATGGACAGAAACGCCCATTGAACAAGGCAAGAAAGGAGAAATCATCGTGGTGTTTGACGCTACGCTACTGGGGTCTTTTCACAAATCCCTCACGGTACTGACCAACGACGATCAGGAACCTACACGCCTCAGTTTCTCGGGCAGAGTGGTTAAGGACGTCAAATACACATCGGCTGACTTCAACGCCCACATGGGAGAGATTCACACCAGCACCGACGTTATTGAATTTAACCACGTTCAGAAAGGCGATTTGCCGAAATTCACGCTCACCATCTTTAACGGCAGTTCGCATGCCTTCCACCCCGAACTCATGCACCTCCCCGAATACCTCTCAGCAGTAGCCATGCCCGAACACATCGAACCTGGTCATGTTGGGGAACTACACATTGAACTCAATTCAAATCTGGTCAGAAACTTCGGACTCACACAAACCAGCGTATATCTTTCACGATTTATGGGCGACCGCATCAGTCCTGAAAACGAAATCAGTATTTCAACCACGCTGATTCCACAATTATCGACCTCGCCCGAAGAATTGAAGGTTGCACCCCACATTGAAGTTTCCGACACGCTCCTCACCATCGGCGATTGGGGCACCAAGAAATCCATCAAGAAAAAAGTTGTACTGAAAAACACGGGCGTTTCGAACCTTAAAATAGAACGCATACAGCTGTACAACCCCGGAATGAAAGTGAGCTTAAACAAAGCCACCATCAAACCTGGCGACACCGCAAAGCTCAACATCACCCTGTTTGCCCAAAACAAACACAAGGGCAATCCCAAAATCCTACTCATCACCAATGACCCTAAGAATCCGCAGGTCATCATTGAGTTACAGTAAACGAAAGGATCCGAGAATTTCGACACACTGCATGGTCTTAATTCTCAACGTCTTAATCTCAAAACCTCACACATCAACACGCCCCTATGCTTTCAATCATTTGTGCTTTAGCTGAAAACCGAGCTATCGGTTTTGAAAACCGCTTATTGTTCCGTTTAAGTGCCGACCTCAAGCGCTTCAAAGAACTCACCACGGGCCACACCATAATCATGGGCCGCAAAACCTTTGAATCACTGCCCAAAGGCGCCCTGCCCAACCGCCGCAACATTGTACTGTCGCGCAACAAAGACATCACGTTTCCCAACACTGAAGTCTTCGGCTCATTAACTGCAGCCCTTGAGCATTGCAGCCCCGAAGAACAAGTATTCATTATTGGCGGCGAAAGTGTCTATGCAGAGGCTCTACCATTGGCTGACCGCCTCAACCTGACTCATGTACATGCCACACCCAGCCATGCTGATGCCTTTTTCCCAGCATTTTGCGCTGACGATTGGCACATAGCCAGTGAAGAACACCACGAGGCTGATGAGAAGAATGAGTGCCCCTACACCTTCACCGACTATGTTCGTAAAAAATAAATTCTAAACAAAAAAAAAGAAGAAGAGGACTTGCCAAATAAATGAATGGCAAGTCCTCTTCTTTTGCAATAATCCGCGGGCTTTGCCTGCAGACGACAAAATACTTTCGGGGTGTAAAAAAACAGAACAGCAAGCGCGACGCCCCCTCCCGCAACAAGATTTTCAATCGTTTTAGCGACGGCCTAAAATTTTCTTGCCATCCTTTATATAAAGCGTAGGCACAAAAGAGCCAAGCACTGGCCTTCCGCCTAAATCATACATCGCTGACCGCTTTGGAACATCAGGTGCAAGCGCCCCTACCCCAGTTGTCGTCAGCGCACACTGATTGGCATTTACAACCTCACCACTATGCGCATCCAAAAGCATCGCCACGACGCGCGCCTTTTCCGGAGCACTTAAACGAGGCACTTCCATATTATAATTAAAGGCGTAGCACTCGCCCGCTTCAATCACACTCGGCACTGATCCTTCAAAGCCATCCACCTGCCCCGCCACAGCAATCGCAACATCATCAAACGTAAAGGGATAGATTTTATAAGCCATCTCAGCAAAACCATCGAGCGTATATTCTGTCAATCCATTTAAATAATTGGTTTGATAAAAATCCGCACCCGTCAGCTGATCCTCTACAACCACAAAGGCCAAGCGGAAATCCGCATCATCAAAAGGCACTGCAAAACGCGTTTCGGCATGGATTTCCAACTGCTGCCCCGACCTAACAGCCGACACCTCAACATCAGCCACCGTGGGTTGCTCCTGCGCTTGCAAAAAGAAGGTTTCAAAACCACCATGGCTCATGGAATAATCCATCTTGCCATCAACAGGCGCCAACATCATGGGCGGAACCTGCAATTTTCGATTCACCAAACCAATCGGAAAACTGTTAAAACCCAAAGCCCGCGAATAACCCTCCACCTCAAGCGCATCATCATAATGCACCGCAATGCCAATAAAATCATCTGGGTATTTCTCACGCATGCGTTTCATGGCAATAATCCCCAAGGGACAATAACCGCACCACATGCCGGTGCCTTCCTCAATCACAGTGCGTCGCTTAGGTTCAAAAAACCGCGTGTCTGGGTTTATCCCCGTCATCGCATCTGCCCCAAGCAGCACGAACAACCATAGAAAGACAAAAGTAAAAATGAATTTAAGTTTTACCATCATATAATCGACAATTCATAGCCATAAAAGCAAAAAGTGGATATTCCTCTTGAGAAATATCCACTTTTGTTTTTTTGCAAGAAAACTCGTGATTACTTACGGAGGCCGAGTGCCTTAACGATAGCACGGTAGCGGTTGATGTCACGATCCTTCAAGTAGTTGAGGAGCGCACGACGCTTACCTACGAGCTTAACAAGTGCACGCTTAGTTGTATTATCTTTACGGTTTGCGCGCATGTGTTCCGTCAAATGGGAAATACGGTATGAGAACAAGGCGATCTGGCTTTCAGCAGAACCAGTATCCGTGTTAGACTTTCCGTACTGTCCAAAGATTTCTTGCTTCTTTACAGAATCCAAGTACATAATAAAAAAGTTTGAATGAATAAATAATTAAAAAGTGCTCATTTTCATAAGCGAGTGCAAAATTACAAATATTATTGCGAACAGCAAAATCTTTTTATTCTTTTTCTCAGAAAGATACATCTTTTTAAGGTTTTTATATTTTTTCGTACAATATTTTTTGCACTTTTGATGCCTTACACTAACTTTGCATAAGCATATTGTGTGTGGTGCGCCCCTTGCAAGGGGCAATCACATCCTTCGCTATTCAGCCAGCAAGTTCATTCATGATGAGTTGTTGACCACGAAAGGGCGGAGTTCAACACCGAAATTTGACAAACATTTTATTTACTAACAATTTAATCAATTAACTTCAATCTATGTGGTTATGTAATTCATCCATCGGACGAAAGGTGATTATGTCAGTAACAGGCGTAGCACTTATTTTGTTCTTGACGTTCCATGCCTGCATGAACGTAGTTGCAATCTTCTCAGAAGAAGGCTACAACATGATCTGCGAGATGTTGGGTGCTAACTGGTACGCAGTTGTGGCTACTGCCGGACTTGCTGCTTTAGTCGTACTCCACTTCGCTTATGCGATTATCCTCACGCTTCAAAACAAGAAAGCGCGTGGTAACAGTGCTTACGCAGTGACCGACCGTCCTGCAAAGGTAGAATGGGCATCACAAAACATGTTTGTGCTCGGTGTTATTGTTATCCTTGGTATGTTGCTCCACCTTTACAATTTCTGGTACAACATGATGCTCCAAGAACTCCTTCCCAATGGTGCACATCTTTATGCTGCCGATGGTGTTTATTGGATCAAGCAAACATTCTCTTGCCCCATCTACACTGTAATTTACCTTGTGTGGCTTGTTGCGCTTTGGTTCCACCTCACTCACGGTTTTTGGAGCGCAATGCAAACAATGGGTTGGAATGGTAAGATCTGGTTCTGCCGTTGGAAGAAGATTTCTTACATTTATTCAACAATCATCATTGGTTTGTTCGCACTCGTAGCAGTTTGGTTCTACGTTGCAAGCTTATGCTGCGGTGGCGCTTGCTAATTCAGTGCACACAGAATAGTAAACGAGCATGGTTAACTTAAAACCATACACACTAAGTTAGCCTAACTCACATAAAACATTTTTCAAATGGCTACAATAGATTCTAAAATTCCTGAAGGTCTCGTTTCAGAGAAGTGGACCAACTATAAAGCTCACCAAAAGTTGGTGAACCCCAAGAACAAGCGTAAGCTCGATGTTATCGTTGTAGGTACAGGTCTTGCTGGTGCAAGTGCTGCTGCTTCACTCGGTGAAATGGGCTTTAAAGTAAAGAACTTCTGCATCCAGGACTCTCCCCGTCGTGCACACTCAATCGCTGCACAAGGTGGTATCAATGCTGCAAAGAACTATCAAAACGACGGTGACTCTGTATATCGTCTTTTCTACGACACTGTAAAGGGTGGTGACTACCGTGCTCGCGAAGCTAACGTTTATCGTCTCGCTGAAGTAAGTGCAAGCATCATCGACCAGTGTGTGGCTCAGGGTGTTCCCTTCGCTCGCGAATACGGCGGTATGTTGGCAAACCGTTCATTCGGTGGTGCACAGGTAAGCCGTACTTTCTATGCTAAGGGTCAAACAGGTCAGCAGCTCCTCCTCGGTGCTTACTCTGCATTGATGTGCCAGGTAAATGCAGGTACTGTAGAACTCTACACTCGCTACGAAATGCTCGATGTTGTTATCATCGACGGTCGTGCTCGCGGTATCATCGCTCGTAACCTCGTAACTGGTGCTATCGAACGCTTCGCTGCTCACGCAGTAGTTATCGGTACTGGTGGTTACGGTAACGCATACTTCCTCTCTACTAACGCTATGGGCTGTAACTGTTCAGCTGCAATGGCTTGCTACCGTAAGGGTGCTTACTTCGCTAACCCCTCTTACGTACAGATTCACCCCACATGTATCCCCGTTCACGGCGACAAGCAGTCTAAGCTCACACTTATGTCTGAATCACTCCGTAACGACGGTCGTATCTGGGTGCCTAAGAAGTTGGAAGATGCTAAGAAGCTCCAAGAAGGCAAGATCCAAGGTAAGGATATTCCTGAAGAAGACCGCGACTACTACCTCGAACGTCGCTACCCCGCATTCGGTAACCTCGTGCCCCGTGACGTTGCTTCACGTGCTGCAAAGGAACGTTGCGACAAGGGCTTCGGCGTAAACAACACTGGTCTCGCTGTATTCCTCGACTTCTCACAGGCTATTAAGGACTTCGGCCGCAAGGAAATTGAAGCTCGTTATGGTAACCTCTTCGATATGTACGAAGAAATCACTGACGAAAGCCCATACGAAACACCAATGATGATCTATCCTGCGGTTCACTACACCATGGGTGGTATCTGGGTTGACTATGAACTCCAGACATCAATCAAGGGTCTCTTCGCTATCGGTGAATGTAACTTCTCTGACCACGGTGCTAACCGCCTCGGTGCATCTGCATTGATGCAAGGTCTTGCTGATGGTTACTTCGTTCTTCCTTACACCATCCAAAACTACCTCTCTGACCAAATCACCGTTCCACGTTTCTCTACAGACCTCCCCGAATTCAAGGCTGCAGAAGAAGCAGTTAAGGCACGCATCCAAAAGCTCTTCAGCATCAAGGGTAAGCGTTCTGTTGACTCAATCCACAAGGAACTCGGTCGCATCATGTGGGACTACGTAGGTATGGGTCGTACTGCAGAAGGTTTGAAGACTGGTCTTGCTAAGATGAAGGAACTCCGCAAGGAATTCTACGCAAACCTCTTCGTTCCTGGTACTGCTGAAGGCGTAAACGTTGAACTCGAAAAGGCTATCCGCCTCGAAGACTTCATCATCATGGGCGAACTCATCGCACACGACGCGCTCACACGTAACGAATCATGTGGTGGTCACTTCCGTGAAGAATACCAAACTGAAGAAGGCGAAGCTAAGCGCGACGACGAAAACTTCTTCTACGTAGGTTGCTGGGAATACCAAGGCAGCGACGACAAAGAACCCGTTCTCTACAAGGAACCTCTCGTTTACGAAGCAATCAAGGTTCAAACTCGTAACTACAAGAACTAATTCGTAGAACAATTAAAAGAATTTTTCAAATGGCTAAAAATATTTCTTTCACCATTAAATACTGGAAGCAAAATGGTCCTAAGGATGCGGGTCACTTCGAACAGCGTGAAATGAAGAACATACCTGATGATACTTCATTCCTTGAAATGCTTGACATCCTCAATGAAGAACTCGTTAACGAGGGTAAGGAACCTTTTGTATTCGACCACGACTGTCGCGAAGGTATTTGCGGTATGTGCTCACTCTACATCAATGGCACACCCCACGGCAAAACAGCTACTGGCGCTACTACTTGCCAGCTTTACATGCGTAAGTTCAACGATGGCGACACCATCACTGTTGAACCATGGCGTTCAGCTGCATTCCCTGTAATCAAGGACTGTATGGTTGACCGTTCAGCATTCGATAAGATCCAAGCAGCTGGTGGTTACGTAACAGTACGTACAGGCCAACCTCAAGATGCTAATGCAATCCTCATTCCTAAGCAAGACGCTGACGAAGCTATGGACTGCGCTACTTGTATTGGTTGCGGTGCTTGCGTTGCTGCATGTAAGAATGGTTCTGCTATGCTCTACGTTTCTTCAAAGGTTTCTCAATTCGCTCTTCTTCCACAAGGCCGCCCCGAAGCAGCAAAGCGTGCTAAGGCAATGGTTGCTAAGATGGACGAACTCGGATTCGGTAACTGTACAAACACTCGCGCTTGCGAAGCTGTTTGTCCTAAGAACGAAAGCATCGCTAACATCGCTCGCCTCAACCGCGAGTTCATCAAGGCTAAGCTTGCTGACTAATCAGAAGTTCTTATCCCCAAATAAAAATCGGGCGTGCCGCTTGGCATGCCCGATTTTGTATTTGGAAGAGAGGAGAGAGAAGAGATGAGAGATGAGAGGTTGGGACAGATCACCGTGTCGGCCCGTGGTGGATCAACGCGGAAATCGCACCAAACCGCATCTGCCCGAGGTCAATCACGTACCTGCCAATTACCGTTCCACCGTTTTTTTACTTATTATCAACGTGACTACACAGTTTTTGCTATCCAGGACAAGAATCTGTGTCATCTGTGTCATCTGTTGATTTTTTATTTACCAACGTGATTACACGGATTTCGCTCACGGTGTGAGCCCATGCGGCTTGCAAAATGCCGAAGGTATCACACGTATCACGAGTATTTTATAATAATATCTACACTTTAATAAATGATACGTGTAGATCCTCGTGATCCGTTGGAGATATTTTTTCTCACGCAGAATACGCAGAAATCGCGGAAGCCATGCGGAATAGAAATGCTATCACATGTGGGAATACTCGGAGGCGCACGCTACGCTTGCGCCACCATCCGGATGGCAAGCACAAACAAAGTGTGTGCGCTTCTGCGAATTTTGCGTATTCCGCGTGAGACTTTTTTACCAAACGGCAATATATTTTTTTGAACACGAATTTCTCGAATTACCCGATTTTTTGCTCACGAAAGTGAGCCCATGCGGCTTGCATTTCAGTTTTGTAACTCTCACGCAAAGGCGCAAAGAAACGCTAAGTTTTTTGAACACGAACCGAAGGGCGCGCCAATCTATCTCACAGATTACACTCTTCTTCAATGTACATTGGTATCATTAGTCTCGCCAAAAAAAACGTCTGTTTTCAAGAGCATCAGCAAATGTCGGGGCACACCCTTCAGGGTGCGACAATAGGGCACCCAGGTAACAAAAGGCAAGCGCGAAATGAATTGGACGTAAAAAATAAGCATAAAAAAAGTGGCGCAAGTTGCTTTTTTGTGTCACTTAAGATGTATCTTTGTATTCTATTTTTAAAACAACAACAATGAAAGCTTTAAAGGACAGAATATTAAAGGACGGCCGTTGTTTTCCTGGCGGAATCCTTAAAGTAGATAACTTTATCAACCATCAGATGGACCCCATTCTGATGAAGTCAATGGCCGTTGAGTTTGTGCGTCGCTTTGCCAGCACAAAGATCAACAAAATCCTGACGGTTGAAGCCAGCGGAATTGCCCCTGCAATCATGGTGGGCAACTTATTGGAACTTCCCGTTGTGTTTGCTAAAAAAAGAGCGCCAAGCACCATGGAAAATACGCTCGTCACAGATGTTTTCTCGTTCACGAAAAACACGACCTATAAAGTATGTGTGTGCAAGGATTACCTTTGCCCAGGCGACCAAGTGCTTTTCATCGATGACTTCCTTGCCAATGGCAATGCTGCTAAGGGCATGATTGATTTAGTACAACAAGCTGGAGCTGAACTGGTAGGCATGGGTTTCTTAATTGAAAAAGCCTTCCAAGATGGCGGCGAATACCTCCGTAATGCGGGTATTCACGTAGAGTCTTTAGCTATTGTTGAAAGCCTTGATAATTGCGAGATTAAATTAAAGTAGCACAATACCTGAAACACACATGCAACAGATGGAAACACCAGAACAACAGCTCAGCGAAAAACCAAAAGGTTTAATCTATGGGTTGGAGGATCGTCCACCCCTTCGCGACACAATCTTTGCGGCACTACAGCACCTCTTAGCCATTTTCGTGGCCATCATCACGCCTCCGCTTATCATTGCAGGAGCATTAAAGCTTGATCTGGAAACTACTGGTTTTTTGGTGTCTATGGCCTTATTTGTATCGGGCATTGCCACCTTCGTTCAATGCCGTAGGGTAGGTCCTATTGGTTGCGGTCTGCTCTGTATTCAAGGCACAAGCTTTTCATTCATCGGCCCTATCATCGCTGCTGGGTTAGCAGGCGGGCTCCCTGCCATTTTCGGTGCCACGATCGCTGGTTCTGTCGTTGAAATCCTCGTGAGCCGCGTTTTGAAATACATGCGACGCATCGTCACGCCGTTGGTGTCGGGAATTGTGGTTACGCTTATTGGTTTAAGTTTGATTAAAGTGGGCATCACGGCTTGTGGTGGCGGAGTCTCGGCTCAGGAAGCTGGCACATTTGGTTCTTTTGAATATGTGGGTCTTGCGGCCCTTGTTTTAGGCCTCATCATCCTCTTTAACCGCAGCAGCAATCCTTACTTGCGCATGAGTTCTATTGTCATTGGTCTTACCATTGGCTATATTATTTCATGGGCATTGGGCATGGTCAATTTCTCAAACATCCCCAGTTTCAGCAGTTTGAACATCCCTATTCCTTTCAAGTATGGGGTTTCTTTCGACCTTTCTGCCATTATTTCATTAGGACTCGTTTATTTGATCACAGCAATTGAGGCTTACGGCGATGTAACCGCTAACTCCTTAATTTCAGGACAGCCTGTTGAAGGCGAGGCATTCATGAAACGCGCTCAAGGCGGTATTATGGCAGATGGCGTCAACTCTGCATTAGCGGGTGTGTTCAACTCCTTCCCCAACTCAATCTTTGCCCAAAACAACGGTATGATTCAACTCACGGGGGTAGCGAGCCGCTACGTTGGTTATTTCATTGCTGGCATGTTGGTGCTCTTAGGTTTATTCCCTGTAGTGGGTTTAATCTTCTCACTCATGCCCGAACCCGTATTAGGTGGCGCCACGCTATTGATGTTTGGTACGGTCGCAGCAGCTGGTGTGCGCATCATTGCATCGCAAAACATTAACCGTAAAGCCACATTGGTCATTGCCATCAGCTTCAGTTTTGGATTAAGCGTAGAACTCGTGCCTGAGATCCTCACTCAGCTACCAGAAACGGTGCGCAACATCTTCTCATCGGGCATCACCACAGGAGGTGTAGCAGCCATTTTGTCGAATGCTTTAATCCACATCAAGGAAGAATAACACCGATAGTATCTTTTAAGGTCGGTTCTATAAAATTAGTTGGAATCAACCTAAAAAATAACACAACTAATTTATAGAACCGATCTTTAGCGATAGATAAGAGGATGTGCCAAATTTCTTTTGACACATCCTCTTCATGATATAATAAACGTTACGCCCCACTTGGCAACGGAACGCCACAACATGGTCCTACAGCATCTGTTAGGCTATAGCTCGCCCCACCCTCTTATCGACTCGCCCAAAGCTGTCGGCCGCTCACCACCTATAATCTTCTAACACCCTTAAAAAATTAACATTCTTTGAAGGTCTATAAAAAATGTTGTATGTAATTTTGCAGTCCGAAGTCAGCGGAACAGCAGCACCACACGGTGAATTTTCTTCTGCGGCGTGCACCTCGATCTGCACTGCGTGCACGCTTCTGCTTGACACCGGCCATACTCATTATTTCAGTTCCATCTTTTTAAATTCATACGCTCATGCATGAAATGATTCAACTGGTGAATGAAATGTCGCCATTCCTGCTCTTGGGTTTTCTCCTCGCGGGTTTGATGCACGCTTTCATTCCTCATTCCGTTTACGGCAAGTACCTTTCAGTTAATAATTGGCGTTCGGTATTGTATGCCACGCTTTTTGGCATTCCCTTGCCCCTCTGCTCGTGTGGTGTGATCCCCACTGCGATGTCGCTGCGCCGAGAAGGCGCCAGCAAGGGTTCAACGATCGCCTTCCTGATCGCCACACCCCAAACTGGCATCGACTCCATTATCGCCACCTACTCGCTCATGGGACTTCCCTTTGCCATTATTCGTCCCATCGTGGCATTTATCACCGCCATCCTGAGCGGTTTGCTCTGCAATCGTTTTGACCACAACGAACCACAAACAGCAAGCGTTGCCGCACAAGCCCAAACCTCTGATATCCAAGGAAACTTCATCAGTCGCATGAAGATTGCCTTGAATTACGGTTTTGTGGATATGATGCAAGACATCGGTAAATGGTTGATTATCGGTCTGCTCATTGCAGGTGCCATCACCATGCTTGTGCCCGATAGTTTCTTCATGTACTTTAAGGACAACACCACCCTGAGCATCCTTTTCGTACTCGTGTTTATCTTTCCGATGTATCTCTGCGCCACAGGAAGCATTCCCATCGCCGTGGCATTGATGCTCAAAGGCATATCGCCCGGTGCAGCGTTGGTGCTTTTATCTGTAGGTCCGGCATGCAACCTCGCTTCTTTGCTCATCGTGGGCAAGGTGCTTGGCCGACGCACATTGTTCCTCTACGTCCTTTCCATCGTGGCAGTATCTGTGGGATCGGCCTACGTGGTTGACCTGTTCTTGCCTCAAGAATGGTTTACATCGGCCTTGCGTTCATTGCAAACGTGCCATCACGACCACATTGAATGGTTCAACATGGTGTGCACCATTATCCTCTTCCTGCTCCTTGGCCATGCCTTTTGGCTCAAGCACCACCACAAAGGATGCGGATGCCACCATCACCACCATGACGCTTGCGGTTGTGGTTGCGACGACCATTGTTCCTGCGCCACAGCCTCAGCCACGCAAACCTATAAGGTGAGCGGTCTGCATTGCAACCACTGCAAGACCAATGCAGAAAAGGCTGTAGCACAAATTGAAGGCGTGAAGCGCGTGGAAATCACCCTTGCCGACGGCACCATGATTGTAGAGGGCGATGCTTCGCCCCAGGACATCGCCTCAGCCCTCCAAGCGCTTGGCTTTGAAGCGCAGCAAACCACGGTGTAAAACTCTGTTCTTAACTATATTGAAAGCATTAACACAACAAGAGAAGTGGGTGTACCAAAATCACGGTTTTGGCACACCCACTTCTCTTGTGTGACTTAAAAGGTCAAGTAACTGATGTCTTTGCAGTTCACTTAATCCTTCTGACGAATCTCCGTGCGACGAATCTTACCGCTAATGGTCTTGGGCAGTTCATCCACAAACTCAATCACTCGGGGGTACTTGTAAGGCGCTGTAACGCGCTTCACATGATGCTGAAGTTCCTTGATCAGGTCAGGCGATGCCTTCTCCTTGTATTCCTTCGTCAGGATAATCGTAGCCTTAACCACCTGACCGCGCACCTCATCGGGCACGCCCGTTATGGCACATTCAAGAACGGCGGGATGGGTCATCAGCGCACTTTCCACTTCAAAAGGACCAATGCGGTAGCCCGAACTCTTGATCACATCGTCGGCACGTCCCACAAACCAGTAGTAGCCATCGCCATCTTTCCACGCTACGTCGCCAGTGTAGTAAATGCCATCGTGAAGCACTTCGGCGGTGCGTTCAGGGTCGCGGTAATACCCTTGGAAGAGCCCCACGGGTTTCTTATCACCAAAACGCACCACGATTTGACCTTGTTCACCAGCCTCAACCGAACGGCCGTCGGCATCAATAAGGTCCACATCATACTGCGGATTGGGGAGTCCCATACTTCCGGGTTTGGGAGTTACCCAAGGCATATTGCCTATCGTCAGCGTTGTTTCTGTCTGTCCAAATCCTTCCATAAGCGAAATGCCCGTAAGTTCCTTAAATGTGTGGAACACGGCAGGGTTCAAGGCCTCTCCGGCAATAGTGCAGTATTCAAGCGCAGAGAGATCGTAACGCGTTAAATCCTCGTGAATTAAGAAGCGGAATATTGTTGGAGGCGCACAGAGCGAGGTCACCTTATAGTCCTGCATTTTCTGAAGGATATCGGCGGGTGTAAATTTCTCGTGGTCGTACACAAACACCGTTGCGCCACTGATCCATTGTCCGTAAATCTTGCCCCAAGCTGCCTTTCCCCATCCTGTGTCGGCTATGGTCAAGTGAAGGCTGTTGGGCTTAAGATTATGCCAAAAGTGTGCCACACAAATCAAACCGAGGGGATAAGTAAAATCGTGCGCCACCATCTTAGGTTGACCAGAAGTACCGCTGGTAAAGTAGATGATCATCGTGTCGTCGTTCGTATTCCCCTCTGCAGGACGCACAAAAGGCGCAGCATGGCTGATACCGGTTTGGAAATCCTCTAAACCCTCACGCAAAACAGGACCGATGCTTACGACATACTGCAACGTGGGACATTCTGGGCGCGCCTCGTTGATGTGATCAAGGATAATATCTTCGCCTGCACAAACAATCATCTTAATGCTGGCGGCATTACAGCGATAAACAATATCTTTCTTCGTCAGCAAGTGTGTTGCGGGAATCACAACAGCCCCTAATTTCGTCAAGGCTACGGTTGAGAACCAGAATTCGGCTCTTCGCTTGAGAATCAGCATCACCTTGTCGCCCTTGCCTATTCCAAGTTGTTGGAAGTATGAAGCAGTTTGATCGGTGTAGTACTTCATGTCGGCAAACGTAAAGCGGCGTTCTTCGCCCTTGTCGTTTGTCCAGAGCATGGCTAATTTATTAGGTTCTTTTTCTGCCCAGGCATCAACGATATCGTAGCCAAAGTTAAAGTTATCGGGAACGTTGATGTGGAAATTTTGTTGAAAATCTTCTTGTGAAGTAAAAGTTGTTTGGTTAAGAAATCTATGTATCATTGTGACCGTGAATGCTAAAGAAATTTCTCACCGTTACATGATGACGGCGAGTAGTTTCATGGGTTTATCATTTAAAGCACGCATACCATGCGGTAGTTGAGCATCGAAGTAGATGCTGTCGCCCACGTTAAGGGTCAACAGCTTTCCACCAATACTAATTTCCATACTCCCCTCAATAACATAGTTAAACTCCTGTCCTGAGTGCGTATTGATGTGGAATGGCTGATCGGCAGGTTTTGGTTCAATGGTCACAATAAAGGGGTCGGCAATACGGTTGCGGAAGCACGCTGCAAGGGCTTGATATTTGTAAGCCTTTGAGCGTTCTATGCTCGTGCCCTTTCCCGCACGGGTCAAGAAATAGGTGCTCATCTTTGGTTCTTCACCAAACATAAGGGTGTCGAGGGGAATATTGTAATGACGCGAAATCTTTTGCAACATCCCTACCGATATCTCTGAGCTGCCATTTTCAGCTTTTTCATATTCCTCGCGCGAAATGTCACACTCGCAAATAACATCGTCAATCGTAAGGTCGAGTGCGTCACGAAGACCGCGTAAGCGTTCTGCAATCTGAATAATGTGTTCTTCCATAATCCTTTTGTTTTTTGCTAAGTGAAACTAAAATTGTGAATAAGATGAAATTGAGAAAACTTCAATTTGAATATTGACGACAAAAGTAGTGCTATTTTTCGAAATGCTCAGCGTAAACTTTTATTTTTTGTGCCACGAACAACATTTTATGAAAAATAGCCGAGTGCACGGCTCCATCCACACTGACTGAGTAGAAATTAAGACAAAGAATAAATCCAAGAAAATCCCATTTTTCTAACTACACAGAATTTAAAACACAAGATATTGTTAGAGATAGGGAGCTCAAAATCTAATTTCAAAAACAATATTAAAGAGATATAGCTGTGAATTGCTTTCAAATTATTACTTTTGCATAGATAGAAACACCTATAGGTTGTCTTCGCCGTAAGACTGAATGGTTGTGAATTGCTTTCAAATTATTATTTTTGCATAGATAGAAACACCACCACGTTTTCTATATCCTGCAGCGCTACGGTTGTGAATTGCTTTCAAATTATTATTTTTGCATAGATAGAAACACCTTATGCAATGCGTAATGTAATGGTTTGCCTGTTGTGAATTGCTTTCAAATTATTATTTTTGCATAGATAGAAACACCCGCCCAATGCCCAAGAATACTTTCAATTTCGTTGTGAATTGCTTTCAAATTATTATTTTTGCATAGATAGAAACACCCTGAAAAACCCCGTGCGAAAACGATATACGGTTGTGAATTGCTTTCAAATTATTATTTTTGCATAGATAGAAACACCGAGGTGTTCAATATGTCAGAGAGCGCAAAAGTTGTGAATTGCTTTCAAATTATTATTTTTGCATAGATAGAAACACCTCATTATATATAAACACATGATACAGTGTTAGTTATCTATGGTTTTAGAAAAACAAAAACTTTAGGTGTTTTTATAAAAAATAGGATGGTTCCTTCAAAAAGAACCATCCTATTTTTTGTTTTACCTTTCGTTAAAGTTTGAAAGACCGCATGGTGAAACTTAAAACCTTTAACCTTAAGACCTCTTATAACCCTGCGACTAATATGCTTCAAAGTCAAATTCAAGCTGCACGTATTGGCCCGGCTGGAATTTATCAATAGGTTTCTTGCCATAAAACAATTCAATTGCTCCAAACTGCTTGTCTGTTATGGTAAGGATGCCTATCTTTCCGTATTCAGGCATCATGGACTTCACTCGCTTTACGTGTGCCGCCGCATTTTCACTACTGGCACAATGGCGCACATAAATGCTGAACTGAAACATGGTGAAGCCATCACGCATGATGTTCTTGCGAAACTCGGCTGCCGCCTTGCGGTCGCGCTTGGTTTCGGTAGGAAGATCGAAAAATACAAGTACCCACATAACGCGATATTCACTGAAACGATCCATAACTCCCTGCCTTTACTTTTCAGGATAGGTCACCTTCCTTAATTCACCACTGAAGCATTTATAGAGCGAGGCGGTGGTTTGCGTGGCTGCCACCATGAGCGGACTTCGCTTGCCCCCTATCACGACCTCAAGGGTAGGAATAGCAAGCATCTCCATTTTCCACACTCGGGTCAGTTCGGCTTCGGGAAGCCCCTTGCGCTCTATCAGGCGAAACACATGCTCGTCGATATACGGGCGGTAGGGTTCCATAATATCATCGGCCAAACAATAGGCATTGTAGCGGTTATGGTGGTGAATACCCAACGTGGGGAGCAAACCACTGGACACCAATGCTCGAGCTATGATGGCGCGCAATATGGCATAACCATAGTTCAATAAATTATTGGGCGGAATACCCTCACGGTCGCGGGTAAAGCCATCCATATGCTGCCCAAAGAGATTTCTCCAATAATAAGCCGCTGCTCGCCCCTCTTGATTGTCGGCATCACCACTGCGCACATCGCTTGCCCACTTGCGCATACATGCCACCTCTGTGCCTCGGCAAGCTTGCAACACTGCAGCTTGGTTATTGATTTTGCATTGCACCGTTTGTTGCCACAGTTGTTTCTTTAAAGGCAACGAAGCATCCAGTTGCAGGCGGAAGCGCTCATTTTGCGTGGTATTGCCACACAATGGCAGCATCATGCCGACGGGCATACCCCGATCGTCGCAAGTGATGAGTGCACAGTTATTGTCGAGCAAAGCGCCCATTGCCCCTGTGGTGATGGTGATGCGCTTATTATCGAGCACCACCACCCCTATGTCCTCTATCGGCTTAGTTACTTCTGCTTGTTTCTTAAACGTATCGGTCAAAGATTCGTTTGTTTCCACCTCGGGCAACTTAATAACGAGTTGCGCATTGCGTAATGACAGGTAGGTGGGATTTCCAAAATAAAGCGTTTTCTTAATCATAAGCTTAGTAGACAAGTTTATAGTAAACGAGTAAACGAGAAGGGTAGACTCAAACGAATGATATTCCGCATAGAGTGGTTGTTGCATTTTTTGCAACAACCACGTCTTTATTTAATTCGCCGAATGGTGTCGTTGGCAAGCGCGACTTATATCTTATCTACACCATTGCTGTACTGTAGAGAGTGATTTGTCCTTTATTGAGTGTGTCCATACTAATAACCAACTTTTATGATGTTACCCAATCTATCCATTTTTATTGGCAGACAGACTTCTTTAATCATTTCGTTTGTCCAAGCTCTTTGAGCTTTATTGTTACTTCCCAATTCTTGAACTTCTATAATAGGATTGGCTATATTACACGGAATGAAATAAGCTTCATTTCTTGTACAACTTACAAATTTGTAGACTCGTACAGATTTCATATGATTAATATCACTCTTGGAATTCTCTGGCACATAAACCAAATCATTCGGAGATAAAACGAAGATTGGTTCATTTCCATTCTTATCACTGGGTACAGGAGATAATCCTTGTTTTTGTCTTTCAATAACCGTACTTAAAGGAATGGTTTCATAACTTCTTTTCTTAATCACACATCTAGTTTCTTCATTAACTTGCTCGGTTTCATAAACGGCAAAATAAAGATTTGTTCCATCATCTGCTTCTACAAATTTTGTATTTTTATTTCCAATTTTTCCTATTGCAAACTTATTTCCCTTTTCATATTTACGAACTTTAATAATAGGATGATGCAATTTCCCTTGATTTAGTATCGTTATGTTATTGTTCATATCCTCTATACCTTTTGGAGAAAATGCTTGCGTAGGATTGTAATTATTAAGTTTAAGATGTTGCAATAGTATTTGTTGAATACCTGTATCTGTTATTTTTTTTATGATTGCTTCTGCTTTATCTTTATCCGAAACACTACTAAACAACTTAATCAAGTATTCTCTGGTTGCAAAATATCTATCTTTTGTTTCTTTCGTAAAATAATAAACATGAATCTTGCTGAGATTGACATCTTGCCATACGTCTTTGTTCTCCTCAAAATGTGCCTTAATTTGCTTATTGTTCTTTCCCTGCAAAATAAGTTTCTGCACTTCGTTCTTAAAGTCTTTGTTGACAATACGTGAGGGTTTCTTAAGCGCTTCGTTGAACGATACTGTTTTCACTTTACGAAGGTTTACTTCGCCAAATACAGTATCTTTGTGCATTGATTTGCGTATTGCCCAATTGATACCTTTTTGAGGCACAAGTTTCTTTTCTCCTTCTTTGAAACGTATATTCTTATTAGATGTTTTATTGACAATACGCAAATTTTGCTTAAAGCTTACTACAATACGCTCTAACGTTTGATACACGTCCTGAGTAAAGGTGTCCCATGGTTTGCCAATCATCCAAGTGTAATTGCCCTTATCGTCAGTTTTTGTTTTGACGCATAACAACGTTTGAAGATCATGGCGCGAAGTTTTTGATTTACTACTTGCAGACTCGTTGTTTAAGTAATTCACAATATTTCGATTTGCACAAGCAATCACGATTGCATCCATTGCATGGTGGCGGTGATCTATGCGTTTCTTATTAAAACCTTTTTGAAGTTCAAAGGGCATTGAGGGCACAAGGTGACCATTAGCTGTGCGAGTTGTGAAATGCTGTGTATTGGTAATCTCATTTAAGCGTTCAAAGCGTGGCAAGATGATTTTGTTCCAAACATCGTTAATGCCCCAATCTTTCTTTAGTCTATCGGTTACTCCACCTGTGCAAACTATGACATTTTTAGAAGTTGCCTCTTCCTCACCTTCTTCGCGCACAATGTTAGACAGCAACCCCTTGATGAGTTTGCTGATGTATCGGCTATCATTCAACTGACGCGCAATAAATTCTTCAGGAATATCTTCCATAAGAAGTTTGCGCATCTTTGAGCGGTTTCGGCTATATTGGTCCTTGACAAATTGCTCGTAGTCTTCGGGCGTGAAGATTGTAACTGTTTTTCCGTAAGCTAATTCAACTTTTTCACCTGAATGCTTTTTAATAAATTCGTAACCTAAAAGATTGGTCTTAAGTTTATTTACTTCGGCTTCACATATCACTTTGTTTGATAGTGAATCGTCGAAATAACGAGATTGAGGAATGACGTGTTCTATCTCATAAGCAGGCGTAAAGAGTTTACTCAATGAGATGGGTTGCCCCGTGTAAGGAGAACGGTATTTTTGTTCCAACCATAGTTTATAACGAAGGACCTCGCTTTTGGTTGGTCGTTTTTTAATGTCACTTTCCCTAAACTTTTTGAGTACATTTTCAATATCCTCTGGAATTTCATTAACGCTTCCAAGCACTCCTTCTTCATAAATTCGCAATATATCTTGTTGACTTGGTGAATAAGGGCGAACATTCTCTATTTCAAATTCTGGATTAAGGAATTCAGTAAGTAATGCCTTGATTCGAAGATTCGTATTTTCGTTTTCTGTAATTTGTTGAGTTATCTGGCGTCGTTTGTCAGCAGGATTCTTCATCTCCCTCCCGAGTTCTACATGAATTTCGTCAATGTGTCCAGTTTGCTTCCATATATCACGTACCGTACGAAGAGTCTCAGTTACCACTTGCTCTACAATTGGATTGTGCAGAGAATGTTGTTTAAACGACTTTAAGTAAAGTTCTATATCTGATGGTGTTTCCCATTTTGTGACATCTTTGACTTCAGAATATCTGTCATACACGATATAACAAGCCAACCAAAGAGGTAAACCTTTAAAGTTGCGTATCTCACTTAAGTTATATGCCTTTTCTCTAACTCTGTCTTTTATCTTTTCATCATACTCACCATTAATGATCTTATCGATTCGCTCACGAGTCAATGTATCAATGTTAGTTTCGTTCCAATATTTCCCCATACGCATTAGCGCAAGCAATTTCTTTATGGCCTTGAATGAATAAGCACCATACTCATTTTTGAATGGAGGAAATTTAAGGAAAGTTTCTATGAATGTGTCTTCTAAATGATGCTTATTAGCAAACTTCTTAAGCGCCTTGCCTAATTCTTGCTTGTCGTCAATAGAGTAAAGAAGATGCCACAAAGATTCTTCTGTTTCAATCGAAAGAAAATCATCTTTTACATTTGCCTTTGATAAATAAGACAGTAAAAGCGCTCTTGTT
Source organism: Alloprevotella sp. (assembly GCA_045612125.1). Lineage (GTDB taxonomy): Bacteria > Bacteroidota > Bacteroidia > Bacteroidales > Bacteroidaceae > Alloprevotella. The sequence continues at coordinate 73,860 of JAZKYK010000046.1, read as the reverse complement.
TCATTGGCAGGATAATCCTTATCTTCCACATAGTTCCAACGATAATTTGCTGCATTCTTTTTTAGAGCAAATGGAGTGTATGCCAAGAATGCCTTCTGGTTTATAGTTTTTCTTCTATTGAGCCAATCAAATAACGCAACATAATCTTCCTCTGTTTTTAAGAAATCTTGGGTTACATCTTCATCATTGTTCAAACCTTTTTTGTAAATACGCAAATTACTGAGGAATTGCCACAAACGGAATTCTTGATATAAAGGATGCGACTTGGCTATACATTTAAGACCATACATCCTTTTTTTATCTTTATTTTCATCTTTGTCAAAACCAACATGCTCTTCGTAAGGACAATTAGCTATAAGGTGTTTCTTCGTCTTGAGCGGTCGTTGATAGAACAAAATATTATCTAAAAATAGATATGTAAAATTGCGGTGAGCAATGCTTTGACGGTATGCTTCATTTGAAGCATAAAGTGCTTCTATACAAGTTTGGTATAAGTTTGTATCTTTCAATTCAGGGTGAAACTCAGCTTGTTTTGTCAAAATCAAGCGAAGTTCTTCTTTATAAAATTTACGTTCAATAGTACGCACTAACCTACCGCGAATCTTTTGTTTGGGATTTGCAAGAATAGCATCATAGATGTATGCGCCTACGGTTTTACCTGAATGCTCAATATCAGCTTGAGTCCTTTCTTTTATCAATGTCCAATCATCTTCCTTAGGAGCTCTGAAAGAGCGTTTAACATCTCCCTCTTTGTCCTTTTTGGGACTTCCGTCTTCATTTACCTCAGTAGTAACTATAAATTCTTTGATTTTACCAGTCCAATCCAATGGAGAAGAACTTGGGCGACGATATATCCAACCATTTTCAAGATGAACATTATACCAAGTATCTTTGCCTTTTTTCTGTCCAGTATCCTCAACAGAAACAACCTTAAGTGCAATATATTCTACTTTTTTATTTGTACTCGTTTCTGCTTCTTCTTCACGAAGTTGATAGTACCCACGCTTTTGATTGAAATTGTGTAAAACCCAAGCCAATTCTTCTTTCTCTATCTTTTGTGAAAGTGCTTTTTTACGTAAAAAATACAGGGTCCAATCGTAGGGGATTTTCTTATCTGCAAAATCAGGCTGAGAGGTCTTAAATTCTTTCAACATTTCGTTGAAAGAGTCTTTAAACAAGAATTCATTTTGACCAAAACCATTCTTTACCCAAGCTATTTTGGGTTCTTCGCCATTGATGATTTGACCATAGCGGTTTAGTTTTTCTGAATAATGCTTGGGTAAGAAACCTATAATATCAAGAACACGATTAAGACGCTCGCGGCGCAGCAAGCATCTTTCAAGCAAACGTCTTACACTACGAATACGTGTTCTTTCTGCAGTTTGAGAAATTGAGTTACCTTTATCAAAATCTCCCAACAACGCGGCATCCATCGGAATGATACGACTACCAGCAGTTTCTATTCCAACAAGTTTGGAAAATCCTTCATCATTGGTTATTTCGTTTACCACAGCCCAACCTATACTGTTGGTACCAAGGTCAAGACCTAATATTTTTTTCATAAGGAAGAGTGTTTTTCATTTAATTGTTTTAGATTCTCCAAATTTATTTAATTCTATTTGTATATCAAAATAATTATGTATACTTTTGCGGATATAATTTGAAGCAATTCACAATAAGGATTATTCCGTTGTGAAAACATTAGGTTGCCCTCGTCCTTTAACGGGGGCACTTTTTTATAGTCACCTTTAGTGGCTTTATTTTTTTACCAAATGAAACGAGGTCTATTTGATTTGGTTGCCATTCCGTAACAGCCCCATAACACATTTAACATTTTGCTTTGATCCTTTCGTCATTTTCCTAAAAAGCCCGAAAAATCAAAATGAAAGTAAAAGGATCAAAAAAGTTTCATTTTGTAAAGTTTTTGAAAAAGGCGTTGATCCTTTCGGGTTTTGGCACGGTTTCTGAAATTTGGATTTTCCTAGAATATATAGTAAATTTGTGTAGAAAGTAGAAGGGGGCCTCAAAGCCCCCTTTTTTCGTGTCAAAAGGATCAAAAATATTGCGAAATTTAGTTTGATGTCGTTAAAATTTGGTTTGATGTAGTAAAAATTTGGTCCGACTTAGGAAAAATTTCCCGCCGAGTCGTTCGCCGAAGGTCCGATTTTGATCCCTCGAAGCCCGTTTAACTTTTTTCTATAAACTTTAACAATGTGACAAAATGATATTTTTCACTTTTTGAAAAAAAGTTGAAAAATCACGAAAAACGGAAAGAAATTGTGACAAAACCACTTTTTTGGGGGAAGAACTAAAATGGAGCAAAAAATAAGGTTTATTTGACTAAAAAAGGAGGAGATTCGCTCGCGGTGGCTTTTGATCATTTGGCGTAAAAGAAATCCCATTTTCTTTACTTGTCGTGACTGACTTGTAAAAGAAAATGGGATTTTCTTTGTCTGACTTATTCATCAAATCCAATCGTGCCATCGGCTGATGCTGCAGAATTCAACAAGCAACTGGATGTGGCCAAGCAAAAGAAGCTGGATGCATTCAGGATGGGCGATGCAAAAGGCATTGAGGTGTACATGTCTTATATATGTCTGTGGCTACAAACAAAAAACCGAGGTTAACACCTTGTTTTCAAGATGTTTACCTCGATTTTGTCGCCTTTACTTATAAATTATCTAACAAGTTTATAGGGATATGGAGCGTGTAAACGATTTCATTACTTACAGCAACATCACTCTAAAAGATTGGGTGGAGATATATCCAACTAAATAATCCTATTATCAAATAGGTTTCAGTTCAACAGTCAATCCCATTGCAGCTACAATCTTATAAAGGGTTGCAACCGTGGGAACTGTTATGCCTCGTTCAATGCGTGATATATAACCTTTGTCTGCGCCAATACGCTCTGCAAGTTCAGCTTGTGTCAAACGAGCGTTCTTGCGAGCATCAAGCAGTATCTGCGCATTGTATTCCTCCCAAGCCTTTGCAGTAGCCTCTGCACGACTTTGAGTGCCAATCTCTCCAAACTCCCTTGCAAGTTCGGCACTTACATCATAAATATCATTCTTTTTGCTCATAATACTCTTTCTTTAATTGTACTGCTTTTTTAATTTCACTTTCGGGTGTCTTTTGGGTTTTCTTCTTAAAACAGTTAAACAAAACCACAATGGTGTCACCATCGTATATGAAAAAGATACGGAACTCATTATTGCCGTAGTTCACTCGGAATTCATATATCCCATCACGAATGTACTTTATGTAATGGTGCGGTATTTTATCCTCTGTTTCAAATAACAACAATGCACGCATTATTTTTATTCGTTCAAGTTGGGATAATTTCGCCATAAAGTCGGCGTAATACCGTTTGTATGCAATTATCTTTTTCATAGTGTTGCAAATATAAGCAAAGTTGTATAACTGTGCAACTTTTGTAAGAGATATTTTCTAAAACCTTACAAGGTTGGTAATGGTATCAAATCTTAAGATTGCATTTACGCCCCCTCTGGGGCGTTTTTATGTATCTAACCCCTTTCGCTTATCAAAAAAACATTTTAGTAGTATAGGTAAAAATCTGTTTATCATTTCAGGTAAAAATAATTTTTTCAAAAAAGTTACTTACTATTTACTCTTTTTCTACTTAACCTAATATAAATGAAAAAGAAAAAGCGACAAACGATTTTCACCGTTTGTCGCCTTGTGTCGGATAGAGGCGACTCGAACGCCCGACCCCTACGTCCCGAACGTAGTGCGCTACCAACTGCGCTACTATCCGATTTCGGGTGCAAAAATACAAATAAATATTGAGTTGGTCGCCTACAATATGATTTTTTATCGTTGCACTTATCGCACCACTAATATTTTTCCAGAAATGGCAGAATTACCATCGGCTGTGGAAACGACAACATAGTAGATGCCCGACCCAACAGGTTTGCCTGCAAAGGTGCAGCCGTCCCATTGCCAAGTACCCCCCAAGGAGGTGCCCGCAGCAACGACTTGTCCGCCAACTGTAATGATTTTTACATCAGCATCGGCGGTGAGTCCCTTAATGGTGACCATACCCTGATGCTCAGGGCGCAATGGATTAGGATAGATTTGCAATGTTGATTCCGACAGATCTTCGGCAGGCGCACTGGCATCGCTCATGTATGACACCAAGCCTAAATCGGTGCCGATCATGACTTCGCCTGATTCATGATTGATCGCTACACTATAAATGGTGTTTGACGGCAGAGGCGAATTTTCTTTCGTAAAGTGATGTATCGTTTCAAGGCCGTCGGCACTAACCAAATAAAGGCCGTTGCCTTCTGTACCAATCCACTTACGATTAGCCCCATCAACAGCGATGGTGTTGATGCTTACATTAGCCAGGAGATAATCGGCGAGGTTCGTGCCATCGTTGCGGGGCACCTTGATTTGCGTTATTCTGAAATTGGTGTTAAACCAATCATCGGGATTATCTATCACAAACAAACCTACACGCGAACCCACCCATATTTGTCCGTCATGATCTTCAGCCACGGCATATACACCTTCAAGAGAATAAACCGTGCCATCTTGATTGGTTACTGACGAGCGGTATAGATAAATATCGTCGTTGTCGTTGCTTACGGTTTTATTAAAATCAAAGCCTAAGAGTCCGCCCTCATGATACTCGACCGTGCGGCGTGAGCAAGCCCAGAAACGGCCGTTGCGGTCAATCAAAGTCTTCTCCATCGTAGGGGCTTTCTCCAAAGGCATGAAATAGAATTTCTTCCATGTGCCATCCGCCTTAAGCACAGCCACAACCGAATCCACACCATTGTTCACCATCCAAAGATTACCATCTGCGTCAAAGTTTAGTCCATCGGTACGCACATAATCTTTATGAGGTGCAGCAGCTGATTCCAGAGGTGAATTGCTGGTGGTGTAAAAACTTTCGAGTTGCTTATCCTTAAAGCAATACACGCCTAAATGAGAAGATGAGGCATAGTGCAAGGTGGGATCTGAGGGATGCTGAACCACACTCGTCATGTCGCGATAACGCACCCCAGTTTGTTCGGCGATGCCCTCTTCCTGGAAGATGTGCCACTGTCCATTTTCCAAATACATTATGGTACCTTCATAGTGCAAGCGGTCGTAGGGGTCTAACCTACCCCCAGCCACAAGCAAGCGACTGCCAGCATAATTGAGAAAATAACATAGGTCGCGCTTAGGACCATAGCCTGCAATAACTTGCTCCGAAGGCAACAGTACGCCATCCTTTTCCTGACAAGGACGCAACTGGCCATTATGGTCAACCACCCAATACAATGCCCCACTCGCCACAGAAATATGATTAAAAGGCACGTCGAGCGTAAAAGTTGCTGACAAGACATCGGGAGCAGAGGCTGTGAGTTGATAGACTTTATTATTGTTTAACGCATCAAAAAAGAGGACCGCATCCTGAGCCACATACACTTGGTTGAGCACTGCCGTGGTGAGCGTATAGGGGTCCTGTTTCGCAGCATTAAAGACCTGCCACGTACCATCGCTTAACCCAATAAGCATGCGCTTGGCGAATGTTTTAAGGTGGTTCACCGCCTGATCCATCCAAGTGCTCCATTGTGAGGCATCAAGCATATTATTCGTTTTGTTGATGCACAATACGCCCGTTGGCGTTGCAACGTAAATCATGCCTTCATAAAGCGTGGCGCTCTTGATTGGGGTTTCAGCCAGGTAAAAGCCGATAATCAATTGTCGCTTCACATCGATATGGAGCAAACCTTTATTGGTTGAGAGAAAAGCCTCATCACCCACGACATTGATGTCGTTGATCTGCACATCGTCGTAACGATTCACCAATTGTGTAAACGTACTACTCTCATTGTGCTGGGGGGTGTACAGATCAATGTATCCATTGACATAGGCCAACAAGAAACATTGCTGCTGAGCACAATAAGCCATCTTCACAATATTCTTACTGCTCAATCCATTGAGTTTTGTAATTTCTCGAACCTCACCATCTTCGGTGTTGTACACGAGAAGATTACCCTCAAAAAGCGCATACACCTCCTTACCCACAGGAATTGACTCTGTGGCTTTATGATAGGCGTAGTAATAGTTCCAATCACCGATATTTTGAGCTTGGAACGACATACAATAGATTATTGCAAAAAATATAAGTAGTTTTTTCATACGAATATAAGAAGAGCAGTTAGTGCTATTGCTTCACTTTATTTTGAATGTCCTTGTCTTGATGCAGGGGCATACCCTTCGGGGAGAGAGTTGAGAGATGAGAGATGAGAGTTGAGAGAATCCATCCGGCATGTAGGGACCGATCACCGTGTCGGCCCGTCGTCCAATCGACGCACCAATCGCATATGCCATTGAGTTGAGAGTTGAGAGGGATGGCTGAGCAGAATGCAAATTGCAGACTTTGTGTGAGAAATCCTCTTAAACGAACTGGAAGCTCCTCACTGAGCCAAAGGCTCCTCTCTAAACTCTAAACTTTTCACGTCACTTATTTGTAAACGCAAAAGTTGCGACATTATTGTAAATGGAAGGACAACAAACAACGGGCAACGTTAATCGGCTACTTGATCAATCAAAACGGCTAATGATACGTGAAGCCCTTGAATCTTTATTTACTCTGAAGCAAGAACTCGGTTAATTTCTTCACGGCGCGTGCTCGATGGCTGATTTCGTTCTTAACTTCAACCCCTACCTCTGCAAAGGTTTTGCCGATCTCAACGGGTGCAAAAACGGGATCGTAGCCAAAGCCTTCCGTGCCACGTTCTTCAGTGGGGATATGTCCTTCAACGATACCTTCAAAAAGGTATTCCTTGCCTTCCAAGATAAGTGCAATAACCGTGCGGAAACGTGCTGAGCGATCGGCAACGCCCTGAAGTTCGCTCAACAGTTTAAGTGTGTTGGCCTTGGGATCGTGACGATCGGGAAAGGCATAGCGTGCGGTGTGCACACCGGGTGCGCCATTAAGTGCAGTCACTTCAAGGCCCGTGTCGTCGGCAAAGCAATTGCAACCGTATTTTTCATAGATGTAACGCGCCTTTTGGAGGGCATTACCTTCAAGTGTTTCAGCCGTTTCTGGGATATCATCAAAGCAATTGATGTCCGCCAAACTTAACACTTCAATTTGATTGCCCAAAATCGCTTTGATTTCCGAAAGTTTATGGGCATTATTTGTGGCAATAACGAGTTTATTCATAATCAAGTTCAAAATGGAGTACAGTGTTTAGTATTGGTGATTTATGAAAAAATCACTTAACTGTTGTGTGATACACAAAGGCAGATTGTACAACCCTATAGATAGATTGCACAATCTGCCTTGTTTCATGATGGGTTTGATGTTGATTTTTCAGTTTTGTTTTTAGCCTTCACCTTAATTCTGTCGAAACCTTCACCAAACACACCGAGCACTTTACTTTGGCTCACGAAAGCCTTGGGGTCGATGCTTTGAATGATTTGGAAGAGGTTAGCGCTTTCGCGTTTGCGTGCCAAGACAAGCAACACCTTTGATTCATTTTTGGTGTACCATCCCGTACCGTTGAGTACGGTAACCCCACGTCCACAAGCATTGATGGCAGCAGCAATCTCTTCGTACTCGCGCGAGATAATCAGGAATTGCACTGATTGACGGCTGCGGTCAATTAAGTAATCGACCATGATATTGAGCGTGAAGAGAATGGTGAAACCGTAAAGCAAATCGGGAAGAGTGCGGTCGGGCAACACCATACATGACGATACGATGATAATATCGCATAGCATCATCATCTGTCCGAGGGTCACATCTTTGTACTTGTTAATCATGGCAGCAATGATATCCGTGCCCCCAGTTGAACCGTTTTGCAAGAACACCAAAGACAAACCAAAGGCTTCAATACCTGCCGCAAAAAGGGCAGCCATGAATTTATTGTCGTTAACAAGCAAAGGCAGTTTGTAAATGCCGTTGAGCTCTGGGTTAAGTGTGCCGTAGTATTCCATCGCCTCTTTCACAAGACCCAGGAAGAACGACAGCATGACAACACCATAAATCGTTTTGAGACAGAATTTCCAACCCAACACCTTTACGGCAGCCAACAAGAGAATACCGTTGATAATGAAGAAGGTGTACTGCACTGGGAACCCCGTACCGAAGAACACAATTGAACCGAAACCTGCTACGCCGCCACCCACAATACCGTAGGGCAACTGAAAACAGTCAAAACCGATGGCATAGCAAAGCAAACCAAAGGTAATGATGACATAAGCTTTAATTTCTTGAAAAAGGTTGATTTTTAAAGGCTTCATAGTTGTAGCTATTTAAAGTCAAGCGAAGCAGGGGCGCGAGGGACGATGCCTCGCCCACCACTTGCTTTTTATCGGTTTGAAGACTCTACAATATATATAAGTAAGATTACTTAACAACAATATTGATAATACGACCAGGCACCACAATCATCTTCACAATGGTTTTGCCTTCGAGATACTTCTTTGTAAGGTCGCTGGCAAGGGTCGTTTCTTCAATCTGCTCCTTAGTGGCATCCACAGGGAAGTCGAGCGTGAAGCGCGTTTTGCCATTGAACGAAACAGAAAGTGTTACGTTATCTTCCTTTAAGTTTGCCTCATCGAATGCGGGCCATGCAGCATCGCAAACACTACCGTTGTTGCCTAACTTTTCCCACAATTCTTCTGCCATGTGGGGGGCGAAAGGTGCGAGGAGCGCCACCATCGTTTGGAGCACTTCACGGTTGTTGCACTTTTGCTGTGTGAGTTCATTCACGGCCACCATAAACGCAGCCACTGAAGTATTGTAAGAGAACACTTCAATATCTTCGCTCACCTTCTTAATCAACTTGTGGAGCGTCTTCAGTGATTCCTTTGATGCTGGTTCATCCACCACGCAGAAGTTATCTTGCTTGTCGAAGAACAAATTCCAGAAACGACGCAAGAAACGGAAGCAACCATCAATACCGTTTGAGTCCCAAGGCTTACTTTGGTTGATCGGACCGAGGAACATTTCGTAAAGACGAAGTGTGTCGGCACCATAGCGTTCAACAATCTTATCGGGGTTCACCACGTTATACATTGACTTGGACATCTTTTCAACAGCCCATCCACAAACGTAGTTGCCATCTTCAAGAATAAACTCAGCCGTTGCAAATTCAGGGCGCCATGCCTTGAAAGCCTCAACATCGAGCACATCGTTTTCAACAATGTTTACATCAACGTGGAGGGGCGTTACATCGTAATTATCCTTCAAGCCAAGACTCACAAAGGTATTGGTGTTCTTAATGCGATAAACGAAGTTTGAACGACCCTGAATCATCCCTTGATTCACCAACTTGCTAAAGGGTTCTTCCTTCTTGCTCACACCGAGATCGAAGAGGAACTTATTCCAGAAACGTGAGTAAATCAAGTGGCCCGTAGCATGTTCTGAACCTCCGATGTAGAGGTCAACGTTTTGCCAATATGCACTGGCTTGTTCGCTGAGCAATCCCTCTGCGTTCTTGGGATCCATATAACGGAGGTAGTAGGCTGAAGAACCTGCAAAGCCAGGCATCGTTGAGAGTTCAAGGGGGAACACATTGACGTTGTCGATCTTATCGTTCTCTACAACGCAATTATTTACTGTATCCCAAGCCCATTTCTTGGCATTACCAAGGGGAGGTTCGCCTGTTTCAGTGGGCAAGAACTTATCCACTTCGGGCAATTCAAGGGGCAAGCATTCAGCAGGCACCATCTGTGGCATACCATCCTTATAATATACTGGGAAGGGTTCGCCCCAGTAACGCTGGCGACTAAAGATGGCATCGCGCAAGCGGTAGTTCACCTTAACACGGCCTAAGTTATTGTCCTTAACGAACTGCTTGGTAGCAGCAATCGCTTCAAGCACAGTAAGTCCGTTGAGCGAGAATCCGTTGAGGGCTTGCTTGCCTTCGGCGGGTGAGTTCATCACAACACCTTCCTTGGCATCGAAACTTTCTTCGCTCACGTCAGCGCCTTCAATCAGCGGAATGATAGGGAGGTTGAAATGCTTAGCAAAAGCATAGTCGCGCGAGTCGTGTGCAGGCACTGCCATGATGGCGCCTGTTCCATAACCAGCAAGCACATAGTCAGAAATCCAAACGGGGATGCTATCGCCAGTGAATGGATTGATGGCGTATGAACCCGAGAAGACACCCGTCACCTTACGGTCGGCAATACGTTCGCGCTCCGTGCGCTTCTTTGTCGCTTCAATGTAAGCCTCTACTTCTGCCTTTTGGTCGGGTGTAGTGAGTTGAGCCACGAGTTCGCTTTCGGGTGCGAGCACCATGAATGTCACACCAAAGATTGTATCGGCACGTGTGGTAAAGATGGTAAACTCAACATCACTGTCCTTCACGCGGAATTGCATTTCGGTACCTTCAGAGCGACCAATCCAATTGCGTTGTGTTTCCTTGATTGAGTCCGACCAATCAATGGTATCCAGACCTTCAAGCAAACGTTGTGCGTAGGCCGACACACGCAAGCACCATTGCTTCATCTTCTTCTGAACGACAGGATATCCGCCACGTTCGCTCACGCCATCAACCACTTCATCGTTAGCGAGCACTGTGCCGAGCGCTGGACACCAGTTCACCATCGTTTCGCCAAGGTAGGCAATGCGGTAGTTCATCAAGATTTCCTGCTTTTGCACGTCGGTCATCGCCTTCCATTCCTCAGCAGTAAAATGGAGTTCTTCGCTACAAGCCACGTCAAGGCCGTGGGCTGTGCCCTTTTCTTCAAAGAGCGCCACAAGCTTCGCAATGGGCTGTGCTTTCTTGCAGGTATTGCAATAGAAAGAATTGAACATTTGCTGGAATGCCCATTGTGTCCAGTGGTAGTAGTTGGGTTCGCAGGTGCGCACCTCACGGCTCCAGTCGAAGCAGAAGCCAATCTTATCAAGTTGTTCGCGGTAGCGGTTAATATTTTCCGATGTTGTGATGGCAGGATGCTGTCCTGTTTGAATGGCATACTGCTCAGCGGGAAGTCCGTAAGCATCGTAGCCCATGGGGTTCAACACGTTAAAGCCCTTTTGACGCTTATAGCGCGCATAGATATCCGATGCGATATAACCTAAGGGGTGACCAACGTGCAGACCTGCTCCCGATGGATAAGGGAACATGTTGAGCACGTAGTACTTAGGACGGCTCGCATCTTCAGTCGTGCAGTAAGTTTTGTTTTCGGCCCAATGCTTGCGCCATTTCTTTTCAATATCAATAAAATTATATTCCATTGTTTTTAGTTATTTGTAAGCAAATTAATAAGGTTAGAACAGAACAATACGCGATGTTCTGCTTATCTATCGTTATGATTTATTCTTTCTGTAAAGTTTAATAAAGAACAGCACAAGAGCTGCAAAAATTAAGAGGAAGGCACCGAACGCCACGGTTGTGGTAAATGTTTCTGTTGTGGGGCGGAACTCCATCTTGATTTCATGTTGTCCTGCTGGCACGCGCAGGGCACGTAGCACATAGTTGGCACGTCCCACTTCTGCAGGTTCGCCATCAATATAGGCGGTCCATCCTGGATAGTAGATTTCAGAGAACACCACTACCCCACCTTGGGCACTGTTCACTTTATAATGAACTTCATTAGCGGTTTGAGCCGTCATTTCGATGGTACCATCGCCCAAGACATCGCAACTGAGGGCTGATTTAAAGATTTTGTCGGCCACGGCTGCCATCTTGGTGTTGAGTCCGTAAAGACCTGCAATTTCAGCGTCGGCATTATCCACGAAGTTCAACTGCTTCACAAACCACGCATTGCCATTGTTTGCTGGATTTTGAACAGCGATCGCCTGTTGTTTTTGTCCAAATATAAAATACTTGGTGTTCAACATATTCAGCACGGGAGCCACAGAGTCCATATTCACCTGCGCCATATCTGCGCCTGCTTTTTGGAAGGCTGCCGTAAAGGCTGAGAGTTCGCGCGACAGATGGCGATCAATCAAATCTTGATAGCGATGAAGCTTCGCGGCATTGTAGCCACCAATACTGTTGTGGTAGTAGCTCGTTTCGTTGGTGGTTTCATTAAAGGGATTTCCTGCACCTAAGTTTGCCACGCGATAGCTAAGCGCAGTGTCGCGCAAAATTTCCTGGTCGGCAGGTGTCATGGCAAAGCCATTCATCTGCGCAGTTGGTGTGGTAAACGACTCTTCGTTTAAGTAACGTTTATTGATGTTCCACATATCTCCCAGCGACGCAACCGTCAATACCACAACCACGCTCCATGCTGGTATAGATTTGCGCACATAAACGAGCAAAGCGATAATCGCCACCCCAATCAATAATGCTGAGCGCCATGCACTGCTTGAAAGAATGTCATGGTGCATATCAACTACAGCTTCTTTAAAGCGCATGGTGAAATCAGCAGGAACACCACCATTAAGCAGAGCTGCAAAAGTACGACTATCGTTGGCAGAAAGGCAATCACCAGCAAGGGCAGGGAACAAGCCTATAGCCAAACAAACACCTGCAGTGAGTGTTGTTGCCACGGCAAAACTGATGCGTCCACGCTTCGTGCCCAGGAGTTGCTCAGGACTTCCAAGCACCTTCGCCAGGGCCATCATCGCCAATAAAGGCATGGTGAACTCAGCGATAACCAAGGCAGAACTTACCGTACGGAACTTATTGTACATGGGTAAGTAATCGATAAAGAAATCCGTAGCGGGCATAAAATTCTTACCCCATGCAAAGAGGAATGAAAGGACTGTTGCAAGAACAAGCGCCCATTTCAATGGACCGCCCACAAAGCAAGCACCGAGTACAAACAAGAAGCACACAATAGCCCCCACATAAACAGGACCTACGGTAAAGGGCTGATCGCCCCAATATTCAATAATACCTGGAGGATAAGCCTGTCCTTGCGTCATTTGCTGGAACTGATAGGCAGACATTCGGAACTGTTCAAAACCATCCAACGACTCAACATCCTGACGTTCAAGGATACTCTTTGAACCACCACCCTTAAAATCAGGAATCATAAGGGTCATGGTTTCATCAATGCCATAACTCCACTGCGTGATGTAATCGCGATCCAATCCTTCAGTGGGCGCATGCTGTTGCGATGGTAAGGGTGTCAGTTCCGCCTTGCCGCGCAACGAGAGTTTTGAATAAGAATAGGTGTGATACAAGTTTGGCAGATTGGCACAAAGCCCAACAACACCAGCAAAAACAATAACACCCGTTGCTTTGGCCCAGCGCTTTAAGGTTAAAGCCTGTTGAGATCCAAGGAAAGATTGGGGAGCCCGTAAGGCTGAAACGCCAAAGCCAAGTACCACAAGCGCCATAAGGAAACCAAAGTAATACGTCATTTGCACGTGGTTGCTGTAGATCTGCAACGCTGTAAACGATGCCGTCACAACACCCCCTAAAAGCAATTTACCCCGATAGCACAGCAACAAACCTGCAATTGTGGGTGGAATAAACGCAAGCGTCAACACCTTCCAAATATGCCCCGCAGCGATAATGATGAAGAAGTAGGACGAAAATGCCCAAACCACAGCACCAAGGAACGAGAGCAACGGCGAAAAACGCATGGTGCGCATTAAGATGTAAAAGCCCAATAAATAGAGGAACACATAGTTCAACGCCCCTGTAGTGCCTAAACTATAAAGTTTCTTGGCGCCCGAAAGAATAACATCGGAACCATACGTTGGCGCAATCTGATAGGTGGGCATCCCAGAGAACAGAGTATTCGTCCAGCGCGTGCGCTCACCTGTTTGTTCTAAATGATCCATCAGTTCACGTCCTTGACCGATGGATGCCACAGTGTCGTGTCCACCCAAAACCAAGCCTTCGCTTATAGGTTGGGAAAAATAGACGAAACTGAGCAATAAGAACACAATAACAACAAGCCCGTCGGGGGCTATTTTCTTCAATATCTTCACCATTGTGTGATGGAATTATGATTTCAAAATAATGAGGAACGAAGTTACTCCGCTCATCGTAATGTAATATACAATGTATTAAATAGTGTATAAATCGGGGCAAAGTTAGTAAAATTCTATTTACACAAAGCGGCAAACGGAACATAATTTCGCCACAAAACAAAAAGTACCAATAATTTATTCTACTTTTGCCTAAGTAACGCTTAAAAAACAACTTGCATTTCTATTCTTATGCGATAATTTCAGGGCAAAATCAGATTAACCCATACGCAGGTACGGCATGACAGCTACACCCCAAGCAACGTCTTCTCCCTAACAGTGCAATTCCGCATCACACCCCTGAAGACTTTCTAAACCTGTTTCGCCCAACATCAAAACCTCATATCATCATGTCATCACACCTCAGCATTCACTCAGGCAGCAAGGAAGAACGTTATGCTGCACTGCTCCCTCAACTCAAAGCAATTTTATCGGACGAAACCGACGGCATTGCCAATATGGCCAACACCGCCGCATGCCTGTGGGAGACCTTTCATTTTTGGTGGGTCGGTTTCTACCGCGTTGTGGGCAACGAATTGATTTTAGGTCCCTTCCAAGGACCACTGGCTTGTACGCGCATTGCCAAAGGACGCGGCGTTTGCGGCACAGCATGGCAAGAAGCACGCACCATCGTTGTGCCCGACGTAGAACAATTCCCGGGTCACATCGCCTGCAGCAGTGCCTCACGCTCTGAGATCGTGGTGCCCATCATGAAAGATGGTCATGTCGTTGGCGTGCTCGACATTGATAGCGAACATCTAAACACCTTTGACGAAACCGACCAGTATTGGCTTGAACAAATCGTCCTTTTACTTGACATGAATTAAACGGAAGTCTGGAACAAATTCGGGACAAACAAATACTTAAAATATGCTAAAAAACAAATTCTTTCTTCGGTATTGAAAAAAATGTGCGTATTTTTGCAAATTGAAACATCGTATACCTCCTAAAAAAGGGCGAAATACGCACCATTTTAACGACTAGACGAACTCAAATCAATGAAAAAAATACTATTCGCATTATTGGCTTTAGCAACATCGGCTTCATGCTTCAACGCATGTAGCAGCGACGATATTGTAGAAACTGCCCCCGCAAGTTCTGCGTGCATCGTGTCAGGGGTAACCTTGGGTAAAATACCATGCGTGGTGCGCGCCATCTCATCGGAAGGCACCGACAGCTTTTACGTTGCGAACATTTCCGGAGAATACTACCCCATGACCATCGACCACTACAACGGTCGCATCTTCAACGTAGATTCACTGCCCTACGGCACCGATGTAGCAAAGGTCACTTTCTACCGTTTGTCAAGTTCTGGCGTTTTGGCCATCTCAACATTGGAGGACAGCAATGTGGATACCCTTTTTGTAGCCACTGACTCAACGGACTTCACACATCCCCGCAAGGTGACCGTTTTCGCACTGGACAATTTATCATCGCGTTCCTACATGATGGAAGTGCGCGTGCATCAGGAATACGGCGACTCTTTCATCTGGCGCAAAGCATGCGAACCTGTTGAAGCATTGCAAAACATGAATGCCTCAGCAACTTTAACCACAACCGACTCACTTTACGTTTTCGGAACACGTAATGACGAACACGTTCTTTGTGCCACAGCCTTAAACAACCCCAGCGCTTGGACCACAACAGCTTTGAACATGCCGCTCGCATCGGTTGTGACTTACAACGATAAATTCTATGCCGTAAGTCAAGAGCGCCTCGTCGTTTCAGAAGACGCGCGCACCTGGGCAACCATAGCTACAGCCCCCGAGGGCGTTCACGCCGTTTTGGCGCAACCCAATGCTTTGACCATGGCTACCTCCACTAGTTTCTACACGTCGGCTGATGGCACAACATGGACCAGCGAAATGGCTGATGAACCTGAATTCATGCCAACTTCAAACGTGGCAATGATGTTCAACTACGCCTCATACGACCCCAACTTCATTGAGGTTTATGCTGTAGGCGAAACGTCCCTTAAAACCGTAGTGTGGAAGCACAACCTCGATCTTATGGCAGGCGACACTTACGCTTGGAACTACTACCCCGAAAGTGCCAGCAACAAACAAAAGGCGCCTTACTTGGAAAACCGTCAACTCTACGCTTACGATGGCGCCATTTTAATGACTGGCAACAATAATGAAGGAACCCATGCGTTATACATGAGTCAGGATGGTGGTCGCACTTGGAACAATAAAATCATTCCTACATGCGATTCCATCAACAGCCGCACCATTAGCGCAGTTGACAAAAACCACTTCGTTTGGCTTATCAGCCAACAAGGCGAAGTGTATCGCGGACGCTACAACCGTTTGGGTTGGGTGCGCCAGGATGTTGTATTTCAATAATCCCCTGCGTCGATTTTGTGGTGTAAAGAAGAACGAGGAATTTCCTGTCTTAGCTGTAAATCCGATTAATTCTCCTTGATATTAATAAATAAGGGGATGTACATCAACTATTGATAAAAAATCATCGTAAGCAATCTCTGTTTCAACGTGCTACGCAAAACACTCATATTATTCATGATCGTCTTGAGCTTTGGACCACGTGCCGCAGCGCAGGACGACGATGATGCATGGTATCGCTTGGAATTAGGCGGTGGGTTAGGTTTGGGTTCCATGCTCGACGACACCAACGACAAGGCATTTGGCAACAATGGTTTTTCCGCATCGCTGATTGCACGATTTCCCTTAAACCCAAGAATGGCGATTAAAACGCAATTGGGCTTTTTAAATTCTAAAAACGACGTTAGTAAAGTCACGAACTTCTACCCCGCACAACCAGGCATTGCTGGTCCTGAAGCATTGAAGTACAACTACTCAGGCAGTTTACTCGACCTTGCGGTCATGTATGAACTCCACTTCCTGCCCTACGGCTATCTGCCTTCATATCTGGGCTATTCGCGCATCGTGCCCTTCATACAAATGGGCCTCGGCACAAGTTACAGCACCGTTTCTAAAGCCGCATGCGTATCTATCCCCTTGGGCGTGGGCATCAAATACAAATTGGCACGCCGATGGAACCTTGGCCTGGATTGGCGCATAAACTTCACAACGAGCGATAAACTTGAAGGCTTAGAAGCCCCACATGGCATTACAACATCAGGATTTAAGAAGAAAGACCATTACAACATTTTGCAATTGTCCGTCACGTACGATCTAAGTCCTAAATGCCCCACGTGCAACCGTTATCGTTAACAAGGAGAGAAAATTACATCAACAACAAACATACATCAATCGATTAATATCTTATGGCAACAATTCCCCAACATATCGCAATCATCATGGATGGTAATGGACGATGGGCTAAAGCGCGCAACTTAAATCGTTCGTTTGGACATCAACAAGGTGTGGAAACAGTTAAGGAAATTACAACGGCATGCACAAAGATGGGCGTTAAGTTTCTCACCCTGTACACCTTCTCCACAGAAAACTGGAACCGCCCCGAAGAAGAGGTTTCTGCTTTGATGTCGTTGGTGCTCTCAGCGATGGAGGACGAATTGTTCATGAAGAACAACGTAAGAATGCGCTTGATAGGCGACCTCACACGCGTCCCCGACCATGTTCGCGAAGGTATTCTCGGACTCCAGGAACGCACAGCAAAGAACACTGGCATGACGGTAATCATCGCTTTGAGCTACTCCTCACGCTGGGAAATTACCGACACCGTGCAACGCATCGCACAACAGGTGAAGGAAGGCGCACTCCAACCTGCCGACATCACAGAAGAAACCATCAGCAAGAACCTGGCCACAAACTTCATGCCCGACCCCGACCTGCTGATCCGCACCGGAGGCGAGTGCCGACTCAGCAATTACTTGCTGTGGCAATGCGCTTACACTGAGTTTTACTTCTGCGACACATTCTGGCCTGACTTCCACGAAGAAGACTTGCAAAAAGCCCTCGATTATTTCAATCGTAAGGAACGCCGTTTCGGAAAAACAAGTGAGCAAGTCATCCAGTAGATTGAAACATACATAAACTATGAAGTTTTACAACAAATATTTTCTCACCTTGCTGTTGGCCACATGCTCCATGGTGCTTTGCGCACAGGAGAAGGTGACGGTCAAGCCCAACATCGTATATTCAGAAAACCACACCACATACACCTTAGGCGGTCTTGAAGTGTCGGGCGTTTCGGAATATGACGAAAACGTGTTGCGCAGCATTTCACAACTCTCTATCGGCCAAAGCATACAAGTGCCTGGCATGGAAGCGACCGAGGTGGTGAACCGATATTGGAAACAAGGGCTCTTTGCGAATGTACGCATGGAAGCTGATAGTATTGTGGGCAATAAGATTTACCTGCATATCCACCTCACACCCCACCCCAGAGTGTCGAGCATTTCCTATTCGGGCATCAAGAAATCAGAACGCGAAGACTTGGAAGAACGCCTTGGCCTTCTTGTGGGCTTACAAATCACGCCCAACATGACCGACGACGCTAAGCGCATCATCAAGCGCTACTTCGACGAACGTGGTTTTAAAAACGCTGAGGTTCAAATCACACAACGCGAGGACGTCACTGGCACCAATAAGGTTCTGGTTAATATTGACATCAACAAGCAAAACCGCATTAAGGTCAACAAAATCTTCATCAGTGGCGTTGACCCAAAGCATGAGGGCAAGCTTAAACGCGCCATGAAAAAGACACGCGAAAAATCATGGCGTAACATCTTTAAATCAAAGAAGTTCCTGCCCGAGAAGTATGAAGAGGACAAGGGTTTTGTGATTGACAAACTCAACTCATGGGGTTACCGCGATGCGCTCTTACTCTCCGATAGTATTGAGCAGATTGATGATTCACACGTCAACGTGCACCTGAACCTCTACGAAGGCAATAAATACTACTTGCGCAATGTTCATTGGGTGGGCAACACCGTTTACGATGCCGCAACGCTTCAAAGCAAGCTCAAAATGGAAAAGGGCGATGTTTACAACCAAGAACAATTACAAAATCGCCTTCAGGTGGATGAGGACGCTATTGGTAACCTTTACTACGACAATGGCTACGTATTCTCCGGCATTGAACCCGTAGAAATTAATATCGTGGGCGACTCTATTGACCTTGAAATGCGCGTCACAGAAGGGCAACAAGCCACATTCAACCGAATCAACATCACCGGTAACGACCGCGTATATGAAAATGTGATTCGTCGTGAATTGCGCACTAAACCCGGCGACCTTTTCTCAATGGATGCCATTAAACGTTCATTGCGCGAATTGTCGGCCATGAATCAGTTCGACTCAGAACTCCTGCAGCAGGAATTGTTTAAGAACATCGACACGGATGCCGCTTCGGGCACAGTAGATATCACATGGCCACTCGTCACAAAGGGAGGCGACCAAATTGAACTTTCCGGAGGTTGGGGACAAACGGGTATCGTGGGACGCATCGGATTGACGTTCACAAACTTCTCCATCCAAAACCTTTTTGGCAAGGGCTATAAGCGAGGCGGATTCTTCCCACAAGGCGACGGACAGACCTTGCAATTAAGTGGACAAACCAATGGTACGTACTACCAAAGCTATTCACTCTCGTTCATCGACCCTTGGTTTGGTGGTAAGCGCCCCAACCAATTCTCTTTCTCGGTGTTCTACTCTAAGCAGAGCGACGTTAACTCAAACTACTACAGTTCGAACTATTACAACAATTACTACAACTATTTGTATGGTTATGGCTCGAACAGCAGTTACTACAATTACTCGAACTATTACGACCCCGACAAATACGTGAAGATGTTTGGTGCGTCAATCGGATTCGGTAAACGTTTACGTTGGCCCGACGACTACTTCACCTTTATGGCAGAATTGTCGTACACACGCTACATGCTGAAGTCATGGCAGTACTTCTTGATTTCCGACGGTAATTGTAACAACATCAACATGACGTTCACGCTGAACCGTACGTCAACCGACAATACGTTCTTCCCCCGTCAAGGCTCGGAATTCTTGCTCAGCGCGACCTTCACACCACCCTACTCACTTTGGGAAAAGAAGGATTACAAGAACCTTGCAACAAACTATCAAAGCAGCACCTACCAGAGAGAGGCACAAGAGAAATACCGCTGGATTGAATACCACAAATGGAAACTTAAGTTCCGTTCATTCACAGCGCTCACATCAAAGATGAAGTGCCCCGTCATCATGACGCGCTTTGAAATGGGTATTCTTGGCGCCTACAACCGCCATTTGAAATCGCCCTTCGAAACCTATTACGTTGGGGGCGATGGTATGTCGGGTTATTCAACGGGCTATGCCACAGAAACCATCGGACTCAGAGGTTACGACAACGGCTCGCTCGGTGGTGCCGATGGCAACAATGCCTACGCCTACAGCCGCATGACCCTTGAGTTACGCTATCCTCTGATGCTTGAAACGTCCACATCAATCTTTGCATTGGCCTTCCTGGAAGGGGGTAATGCCTGGGCAGACGTAAATAAGTTCAATCCCTTTGACATGAAGCGTTCAGCCGGACTCGGTGTGCGTATCCTGTTGCCTATGGTTGGACTCATGGGTATCGATTGGGCCTACGGGTTCCAAAAGAACAATGCCTTGGGACAAAAGATCGGTGGCTCACAATTCCACTTCATCATCGGTCAGGAATTCTAAAAAACATTTGATGAGCACCTCCCTGTGTGACACGCTCAAGCTCACGTGTGCCCATCAAGCAACAATACCTTAACCTTTATCAAAACCACGAAAACATGAAAAGGATTTTTATTTCACTCTTTGCCGTAATGGCTTTTGCGTGCTCGGCAGTCGCTCAAAAATATGCCTTGGTCGATATGGAATATATCTTAAGCAATATTCCCGACTACGAACGTGCCAATGAGCAGCTCAATCAAGTGTCTAAGCGCTGGCAAGCTGAAGTTGAAGCCATCGACGATGCAGCGAAGGCGCTTTACAAAAATTATCAAAACGAATTAATCTTCCTTTCAGAACAACAAAAGAAAGATCGCGAGGAAGCCATCATCACCAAAGAAAAGGAAGCCAGCGAACTCCGTCGCAAATACTTCGGTCCTGAAGGCGAGCTCTACAAGATGCGTGTATCGCTGATTGAACCCATCCAGGAAGAGATCTACAACGCCGTGAAGGCCTTGGCTCAACAGAAAGGCTATCAGCTGGTGCTCGACAGAGCCTCCGACAATGGCATTATCTTTGCTTCGCCTTCAATAGACATCAGTGTTGACGTCCTTGCCAAATTAGGCTACAACAAATAAAAACATACGCGTTTGCTGATGTCAAAACACCTTGTTTACAAAAAACATTAAATAACAAACAAAAACAAAAAAACTTAACAATGAAAAAGATCATTATGCTGCTCTTGCTTGCAGCGCCTATCGCACTTTGCGCACAGAAGTATGCACAAGTAGATTATTTCGCACTCGTACAAGCAACTCCCGAATTCAAGACAGCACAGGCAGAACTTGAAACAATGGGCAAGAACTTCGAAAAGGACCTTCTTGAATTGCGTACTGAATTAGAAACAAAAGCGCAAAAGTACCAAAGCGAAACAACGGCACAAACTCCTGAAAACATCCGCGTTCGTCGTGAACAGGAATTACAGGATATGTATCAACGCTACCAACAAGCAGAACAGGACAACAGCCAATCATTCGAAAATGCAAAGCAACAGAAGTTGCAACCCATCTACCAAAAGGTGACAGAAGTGATCAAGGCTTTTGCTCAAGAAGGTGGTTATGTTTACATCATTGATAAGTCAGCAGCACAAGGCACTTACATTTTCTTGAACGAAACACTCAACGAAGATGTAACCAACCAAATCGCTAAGAAGTTGGGCGTAACCCTCAATGCTGCTCCTGCACGTCCTGCAGCAAACTAATTGACAGGGCAAACATAAAAGGTCGCTAATCTCGGCGGAGTTGAGAGCAAACACGACCACTCACACAGATTACAGACCGTTGTATTAACCTTTGAGCGATGAATGTTGAGCGGATGCCATCCATCCTTCAACATTCATCGCTCGTTGTTCAACCGCAATGAAAAGAACATTACGCTCGCTTATCGCCTGGCTAAGCTTGATCATCACGACAGGCACGCCCACCTTTGCAGCCGACTCAATCACCATTAAAATCATTGAACGATTAGATAGTCTGACGCACGACTCCCTACTCAACCATTCTCAAATGGCTATGATGGTTTACGACCTCACAGCCGACAGCATGCTCTTCAGCCACAACGAATTGCAACTCATGCGCCCTGCGTCCTGCCAAAAGGTGATTACCTCCGTTTCAGCGTTACATTATTTAGGTAAGGACTATCAATTCTTCACGTCCTTCTACACCCAAGGCGAGGTAAAGAATAACCTACTGAAAGGTAACCTCATCGTGCGCGGTGGTTTCGACCCTTTATTTAACTATGCCGATATGCAGGCGGTGGTTCAAGCCCTGCGCGACAATGGCATAGAAAGCATCCAGGGCAATATCCTGTTGGATTTATCCTTCAAAGATAATCTGGAGAAAGGCGAAGGATGGTGCTGGGACGATAAAGATAAACCCTTAAATCCACTTTATTACAATGGAGAGCCCCATTTCGCCATAGCACTCAAGCGACACTTGCTCAATGCTGGGATAAAATTCAAAGGCAACGTACGCACCATCAAGCAAGTGCCTCAGAATGTACAACTGCTCATTCATTGCCAACGCCCCATAACTGAGGTACTCCATTTTATGATGAAGGACAGCGACAACCTTTGTGCTGAATCTATCTTCTACCAATTGGCTGCACGTCAAGGACGTCCTTTTGCATCCGCCTCTGATGCAATTGAGCACATTGAAGCACTAATAGACTCTTTAGGACTTAATCCTAAGCACTACAAAATAGCGGATGGCAGTGGACTTTCGCTCTACAATTATACCACGCCTCAGCTCATGCTCACCTTCCTGCGCTATGCTTATTCTAATCCCAACATCTATCAAACATTGCTTCAAGCCCTGCCCATCGCCTCAAAGGACGGCACCCTCAAAAAACGCATGGCGAACACAGCTGCTGCGGGGAATATCAGAGCTAAAACAGGCGCCGTAACAGGCATCAGCACACTCTCAGGATATTGTCAGGCCCCTAACGGCCACACCCTGTGCTTCACCATCTTTAATCAAGGACTCCTACGCGTGGCACACGGTCGTGCCTACCAAGATAAAGTGTGCGAGGCATTAACTCAAGAGTAAACCTCAAAACAAAAACAGTTGTTCTCCTGAAATAGATTTTAGGGACATCAGGCAAATTTAAAGCCAAAGAACAGATCAAGCATGAGCACAAAAAAGCGCTCGCGATGAAGGAATCTTCACCGCGAGCGTTTTTTTTAATATACAAAGTTCACATAAATGGTTTGGCTCAAATCACCTACAGTTACCGTAAATTTAGTCTTTGCGGTACCATGAGTGCCATATTCGAAATCTGCATGCCAGTCGGTAGTGATTTCGCTATTGGCAGCGATCGTGCCCGACTTACGGAGCGTTTTATCTTTCAAAGGCAAGCAGTCGCCAAAGGCACAGAGCTGGAAGCCATGGGCTGCACCCTGCTCAATCACTTCAACGGTGTAAGTGGCTTGAAGATCTTCTGCCGTATTGTTTCTCACCATGAGTTGCTGACCATTGTCAGGATTGTTGGTTGAAGACGTCACAAAGCCCATATCTTCAATTTCAAATACAGTTGAAGCCACCTCAATAGTAGCACCATCGGCAACGATTTCACCATTATTCACGATGGAGAAGGCTGTCGTGGGTGCGGGTTGCTCTTCGATATAATTGAAGTTCACATAAATTGTTTGACGCTCGTCGCCTACAGTAACCGTAAACTTTGTTTTGGCTGTGCCATGCGTGCCATACTCAAATTCTGCGTGCCAGTCGGTAGTGGTTTCGCTATTAGCAGCGAGTGTGCCCGACTTGCGGAGGGTTGTACCATTCAAAGGCAAGCAGTCGCCAAAGGCACAGAGCTGGAAGCCCAGAGCCTCACCTTGTTCAATCACCTCTACGCTGTAAGTAGCTTGAAGATCTTCTGCCGTATTGTTTCTCACCATGAGTTGCTGGCCGTTCTCCACATTGTTGGTTGAAGACGTCACAACGCCCATGCCTGGTGCAAATTCAAACCAAGTTGAATTGACCTCAATGGTTGCGCCATCAACAACGATTTCACCATTATTCACGATTGAGAATAACGACTGGGGTTGCGGTTGTTCTTCGATTGCATTGAAGTTAAGAAGAACTATCTTTGTCACATCGCCTGAAGTAACGGTAACCTTAGCCTGAGCAGTACCATAGGTATTGGGGGCGAAGGTAGCCACCGCACCGATGTTTGCCACTTCAGCGCTGGCAAGCGATACTAAAGTCGATTGACTGAGTGCCTGCCCGTTGAGTGTGAACTGAATATCAGCGTTGGGTTCGTTTTCAATAACTTCAACTGCTATCTGAGCAGCAAGTGTGCCTCCGCCTGCGTTGGTAAGGAGCAAGTCCTTCAAAGTTGCAACGCCATCTGTGGCCTGAAGAGTGATGTCTGAGGGCACTGCAGAACCGTTCCACGTCCATTCCATTTGAGGTGCTACGGGATTTTCTGTTTCATCATCTTCAAAGAGGCCATATTCAATAACCTGAAGCACGCCGCTTTCGTTGCTCACAAAAGCTACGACATCCATATTCTGAGCGTCCCAATCTGTGGGCACTGTATAGGTGTAAGTCACGTTTGTAGCATCACCACTCACTTGAAGGATTTCACCCCAAGTTCCGTTAACAGCATCGCGAAGCACATGGTTATGCGTGTAGTTTCTGTTCATTGAACCATCAGGCATGCTTTGGAAGCTTGTAATATTGCTTTCCGTAAGCCAAACCTGGAGGGTCGCATCCATATCCGTTTTTGCCGTGAGGTCGAGGTCAATGGTGAGTTGGCGTGTTGCTTCAGCAAAGTTGATATTGTTCACCTCAATATTTACTTCAGGCTCTTCAATTAATGAGCGCTGATACACTGTTGTTGACCACTTATCGAAGTCCTCGGGTGCCTGGCGGTCAACCATACCCTTGGGCAAAGACTCAATGCCGTAGTGTTCAGCGTAGGTTGTAGCCAGTTGATTTGCCAAGGGTCCTGAGAAGCCTTGCATCTCGGGATGGAGTGCCACGCTCACGACGCGTCCTTCATAGCGTTTGCTCAATGTCTGGATTTCAGCTGCGGCATTGGGACAGTTGATGCAAAGCATACCTGTGAAATCCTCAATAAGGATGTTTTTCTGACCTGCAGTGGGCGTACCGCCTTCTATAGGAATGAAACGTTCGTCTTCATCCACATTGTCGCAGGCAACCAATGCGGTTGCCATGACACCCATTGTTAGATATTTCTTAAGATTCATAATTGCTGTTAGAAGTTAAAGTTGTAGGATACATTGAAACCCTTTGAAGCGGGAACGTAGCGGCACACACCACCCGAGCAGTTAAACCCTGCACGTGTCTTGCCATAGCTGAGTTGAAGGCGATGTGCCTTGTACGTGTAGGCACCACCCACATTGTAGAAGTGTTGTGCACTGGTTGTGCCATCGCTACCCTTTACATTGGCATTGTACATATCGCTCACGGTGAACATGAAACCAGGGAGCACCGAGAGTTCAAGAAGGCCGTATGCCCAATCATGCTGGTCGCCACTGGTTGTGAGGTACTGCGCCTCAGCGCGGAGTGCCACCTTCTTAGAGATATTCCACTTACCTTCAGCCACAAAGATGTTTGATGTGAATGTATCGCCGTGTCCTTCAATCACAAACTGATTGTAGCGTTGATTCATGTACATCAAGTTCAGCTTAAAATCCTTCGTAAGTTTCTTTTCAACCTGGAGGTTAATGTCCTGATAATAGGTTTCATTGCCCATTTCAAAGAACTTGCTCTTGTAGCCATCGGTACCCATTAATTGAGAACCTTGCGTGGCTGTTTGACCATCCAAGGGACGACGGTCAATGCCGCGGATGTGCGATGCATTGAGCTTTACCTTTGTGCCATACTTACCCCCAAGCACGGTGTTGCGCTTGAAGTTGTAGCCCAATTCACCTTGGAATGCCCATTCACCAAGTGCATTCTGAGTGGCATAAGGATAGAGGGCTGCAAGGGCATAGGTGTGTTGCATTGAGAAGGCAGGGAGGTGGTTGATGAAGCGTGCAGTGCTTGCTTTGTCCATCGCACGCTGACTGCGGAAGGCCATATCCTCAGTGCGCTTAGCCTGGAGCAAGGCGCTAAAGCCCTTCTTTGAGTAAGAACCCGAGAGGAGCAAGGTATTACCCATTCGGTAGATGTAATCATTGCACGATGAGGGGTCGTGGGTCTTCCAAGCATATTCAGCCAAGAAATTGTAATTACCTGTCTGTAGGTTGGCACGTACATCAAAAGCCATCACGTTCTCAGGCAAGTTCAATTTATAAGGAAGGTTTTCTTTCATCACAACAATATCCTCCTTATCCTCTTGCTTGTGCACCGCAGAGAAGCCGAGCATCAAACGCACATCCTTCTCTTCCATTTTCTTAATCAGCTGATCAAGATTCACTTCAAGATCGGCACCGCTCACAATAGGTTTACCCTCCATTTTTGTGCGGCTATGCCAATACTCGCGTTGCAAACCAGAGAGCACCTTAAAGTTCACGCCCTTGAAAAGCGAAGTGCTGATGCGGGCACCACGAATGGAATTGTCAATACCTAAAGCACGTTCCTCATAAGCACGGAGGATGAGTCCTGACCCGAATTGATCGTAGAAGTCACCCACGGTGATGTTATCGCCACCTTTAAACGTATAATTCACGTACATATTAGGCACGCCCCATCCTGCAAAGTCCTTTTCAAAACCGGGCAATGGATTTTCCATATATTCGAAGCGTCCACCCACTGTCAAGTTCTTGACTTGCAGATTCAGGTTAACGTACGTATTGGTCAAGAAATCCTTGTTCGTTCCGTAGTTTGTTCCAATCTCTGCGTCATTTTCTGGGAAAACGAGCATATCGCTTTGGATACTACCTGTAACTGTTATTCCGCCATCGTCCTGCTGTGCATAAACGGAAAGCGATGCAGCACAAAGCGCTGATAAAATAAATTTTCTCATATAGTTTTTAGTAAGTTTTTCTTTTAAGCGTTGCGACACCATGCGCCACACATATCTTTAAATCACAGATTGAGGTTTTGAGGTTATGAGGGTATCCAAACCGTATGGTCCAAGGAACCTTATAACTTCAAAACCCCAAGACTTTGTACGAAGTGGGTTACTTTTTATTTTTCAATACTTCGCGTACCTTTTCAATAAGTTGTTCTTCTGCACCTTCAGTGTAGCCGCTATGGCTTTCAACGATTTTACCATTGCCGTCGCACACAATTGCATGTGGAATAAGGTTTACACCCAAAGCGCGCTTAAACGCACCATTGGGGTCGAGCAACACGTGGAATTCCCAACCATTGCCATCAACGAAAGGCTTCACCTTCAAAGCATCCTGTGCTTGGTCAATTGACACGGCAAACACCTTCACGCCTGTTTCTTCCTGCCATTCTTCATAAACTTCGCTAATGGCATTCAATTCACGATTGCAGGGTTTACACCACTTTGCAAAGAAGGTAATGATAAAAGGCTTACCATCATTTGAAAGTTTTGCAGTATTAATGGCTTTACCGTTGATATCCTTCAAGGCTACCGAAGGAAGTTGTGCTTTCGATTGCATGGCTACACCCACAATCAGAGCAATAAGAATCAAAAGGGATTTCTTCATATTTCAAATATATTGTTAATGTTCATATATATATATCTGCTTGCAAAGTTACATATAATTCATTGAACTGAGAAATTTAGTAAAAGATAATTGGTTGACAGGAGGTTGCAGTCTTCTGAAAGCGTCGGATATTGCCCGTTATAATTGGCAGATATCTTTGGTCATTGAATTCAATTGCAAGCACATGGCTCGAGTGAGCGGGATACGCTGTGTTTGATGTTCCCAGGGCG
Organism: Alloprevotella sp.; assembly: GCA_045612125.1. GTDB lineage: Bacteria > Bacteroidota > Bacteroidia > Bacteroidales > Bacteroidaceae > Alloprevotella. The sequence continues at coordinate 45,984 of JAZKYK010000046.1, read as the reverse complement.
CAAGAATCAGGAGCCGTCCTTCCGCACAGGCATTGTAATATTGATGACCAGGTTTAGAGAAGGTTGTAAATCCCCATGGCGTGAGGAATATAATGGGCAGGTGCTCATCAAGGGCGGTTCTCATAACATGTTGTTCGCCCTTGGAAATGGCTGGCGAAACGAGTATGGCGCCTTGACGCGCCTTGCTGATATACTGCTCCGTGGTGGATCGTACTTCATCATCTGTTAATCGGCGTGTGCATTGCACTTGCAATTTATCGGGATGATCCAGCAAGAAGCGGTTTCCAATGGCAGCATACGTTTGCTCACCTATGCGTATGCCAAATCTTACTTTGAAATAATCGGGGTGTGCGCGCTTAATCGCTAAACGGAGCGGGTTGTCATCCAAATAATTTAGCATGCGGGGAAGCATGTCGTAATGCTTATTAATGAGGTCATTGTAGCCACGCTCAAAGAGCAGCCCCTTGCTTCGATCGTCCTTCTTTAAGCTCATTTGCGAAGGGAGGGGAAGATTGCTATACGGCGGTGCCGTATAGCACAAAGAAGGCGCCTGGTTTTCCTTATCCAAAGGCACCACCGCCTTCCCAGGGCTCAGAGGCACCGCCCTTCTCGTGCTCAGAGGCACCGCCTCTGAGTAAATCTCCCTATAAGCCTTGTTACATCCGGCCTTGAAGCCGCTCACGACTTGCCCCATGTGAATATCGGTTGCTCGTTCCACAAAGAGAATGCCGTGCAGGTGGTCGGGCATAATCTGAAGCTTCAAGCACTTAACTTCGGGATGATACTTCGGGATATTATCCCAACAAACTTGTACGGCCTTCCCCAAGGGTGATAAGTCAATGCGGGGCGGATTAGCCTCATCATTGACATCCCCAACAAGCTTACCGAGAATAGCCCGTCGTCCTTCAACAGCCAATGTAAGTATATAAACTCGTCTGCCGTAGTAGTCGTTATGCACGCTACGCCGCTTCATTGACGGTATCTTTTCACACATAAGGGGCTTATCATTGTTGATTTCTTTTTGATCCATGTGCAATAGTTCTTATGGGGGTCAACGCAATGGGCATATAGTTAAACCGTACCGATATACAAGCAAAGCATACCGATGAGAATCAAGAACAGGTCGAAAGCCTTGGCGCCCAAATGCTTTTCTTTGAAGTATATCGCCCCAAAGAGGAAGGACACCAGAACACTGCCGCGCCGCACCATCGACACGATTGAAATCATGGCATCGGGGTCAGTCAAGGCATAGAAGTAGGCCATATCTGCCGCAGTGAGAAAAACGGAGATTAAGAGAATGCTCCATTTCCAACGGAATGGTGTGGTATTGTGGCGCGTGGGCATCCAAATCAAGAGCATCACAGAAGTCATGAGCAGGGCTTGATACGTATTGTACCACCCCTGTACAAACCAACGATTAAGTCCTGCACCACCAGCCTCAACAGGCGACATCAAGAATTTATCATACAGTCCACTTGCCGCTCCCAAGAGAGCTGCAGCTAGCAAGAGCAAGATCCAATAATTACGGGTAAAGCGAATCCCCTCCTTCTTTCCTGTACGACTCAACAGGTACAGCGACAGAATCGCGATACACACACCAACCCATTGCCAAAGATTTAAACGTTCGCCAAAGATCAGCAACGCCCCAACAAGGGTCATCACTGGACGCGTGGCATTGATGGGACCAACGATGGTCAGGGGCAAATGTTTGATGGCATAGTAACCGCACACCCATGAAGAAAGCACAATGATCGCTTTCACAAAGACATAGAGATGCGCCACACCATCGGCACGTGGCAACACCCCATCGTCGCTCACAAACGATTGCACGATAAGGGGCATAAAGAACATGGCACATACCACCGTGTTGATCATCAACACAGGAAGTACGGCATTACCCTTTAATGATATTTTCTTGGCCACGTCGTAAACGCCCAACAAACATGCCGAAGTAATTGCAAGGAAAAACCACATAGTAAAAAAGTGTTGAAAGTTTTGTTTTACACTTCACCAAACAGATGAGGATATGCCACGTCAGCATATCCTCATTTATGTTTTTTTAATTTTCAATCGCCACAGGTGTATTGCCCATTTCAAAAACAAGTGTACCTCCTGCTGCAAGGTCAGTATGTTCAATGTAAGGCAACGTGTAGGGTTTGCCGTTCAGCGTTACACTTTGAATATAGATGTTCTTGTCGCTACAGTTTTTAGCTTCTACGGTAAAGGTACCCCCAGCCACACGCAATGTAGCACGTGGAATAGAGGGCGAGCCAAACCAATAACGAGCGCCAGCCGGTTCTACTTGATAGAAACCGAGTGCCGAAAGAATGTACCAAGCCGACATCTGTCCCATATCTTCATTACCTGAAAGGCCATCAAAACGATCACGATACTGCGTCGTCATCACCTCGCGAATGCGTTGTGCCGCCTTTTCAGGAGCGCCAAGCATGGTGTAAAGGTAAAGGATATGGTGCGAGGGTTCATTGCCGTGTGCGAACTGTCCGATCAAACCAGAGATATCGGGCGATGGATGTCCCGGAATTTCAGAAGGCAGGAGGAACAATGAATCGAGCTGAGCAATCATGGCTTGATTACCCCCAAAACAATACTCAGCATAGCCTTCCACATCATGAGGCACCAACCACGTGTATTGCCAAGCATTACCTTCACAATAATCATTGGCACGGTGGTCCGCAAAGAAAGGATTAAAGGGTGTGCGGAAAGCCCCCTTGCTGTCCACCCCACGAATCAGTTTCGTCGTTGGATCGAAGTATGTACGGTACGAACGCGAGATGCTGTCGTGCACTTCAGCCTCATCGTTATACCCCAGCGCAAAGGCCGCATTTGCAGCTGCACCATCAGCCAAAGCATATTCCATATCATAAGCAATAGCTTCCTGGAAGAGGTCGCAGGGAATGTAACCATACTGCTTACGCAAACCTCTACCGCGACCATCCTGAGCAAGGGTCTTTAATATCGATTGATAAGCCGCTTCTGCGTCAATGCCCGGCAATTGTTTCACGATGGCATCTGCCACTACAGGAATACCAGGATCGCCCACCATGCAGTTTGTTTCATTGCCCCACAAATGCCATACGGGCAAACGTCCTTGCTGCGCACTGATATCCACCATCGACTGCACGAACTGAGCAGCGCGTTCAGGCTGCACGATCGTCATTAAAGGTTGTTTGGCACGATAGGTATCCCAAAGCGAGAAGTTCGTGAAGTGGGGCACAGGCGAGTTATAGACGCTATCATTGGCACCTCGGTAATCACCATTACGGTCCGAGAAGAGCACAGGCGCCATCATGCTGTGATAGAGCGACGTGTAGAACAATCGCTTTTGCACGCTGTCGTTCGACTCAATGCGAATGCATGCCAATTCATCTTCCCAACGTTGTACCGCCTCAGCATGGGTGGCATCAAAATTCCACGACGCCCCTTCTTCAATCAAGGCTTGCTGTGCACCCTCTATGCTCACTGAAGAGATAGCCACTTTGAGCAACACCTGCTCACCTTCTGTCGTGCTGAAATTCAAACGTGTGTAAAGACTATCCTGTCCATGGCGTTCCACCGAGGCGATAGGTTTTGAAACGACTGCCGAGAAATACACGCGTTGGTTATTGGCCCATCCGCGCGAGAAACGGTAACCACAAAGAGTGGTATCTGAAGTCACCTGCACATGTGCTTCTGTGGTTCGGTCCCAACATCCTCCATTTTGCATATCAAACACCAGCGCTGCTTGATCCGACTCAGGGAAGGTGTAGCGGTGGTAGCCCACGCGCTCAGTAGCTGTAAGCTCAGCCGTAATGCCATAGCGTTTAAGGGGCACCTTGTAATACCCTGGCGTAACCACCTCTTTTGTACGGTCAGCTGGCGACCACAGTCCACTGCCAATACTGTCTAAGCGCCCGCGTTCATAAACCACCTCGCCCACAACGGGCATCACGGTAATATCAAAGAGGTCGCCGATACCCGTTCCACTCAAATGTGTGTGTGAAAATCCAATAACCGATTGTTCATCTTGATGGTAGCCTGAGCACCAGTCCCACTCTTGCGAAACACTGGTCGGTCCCAACTGAACCATCCCAAAAGGTACACTGGCCCCCACAAAAACGTGGCCGTGTCCACCCGAACCAATGAGTGGATCAACGTAAGCCGTGAGCGACTCCTCCTGTGGTGCGCCACACGCTGTCAACAACAACGGTGCAGCAAATAGTAATATTGTTTTTTTCATTAGGGTTTCTCTTTTAACGTGAAATGTATGTGACGCTGGTTCAGCAATTCTTGATGCGATATGCGGAACTTCGACGTTTTCTTTCCGCCCAGTTGAATCGTCTTGATGTAGTGCGCATCAGCTGATGGGCGTGTGGTTGTAAAGGTCAGCACCCCTTGTGGCGTGTCGATCTCTACCTTATCAAACACAGGCGTGGTTAAGGTATAGAAAGGTTCACTGGGACAATCAGGATAGAAGCCCATCATGGAGAACACCGCCCATGCCGACATCGTACCCGTATCATCATTGCCAGGGAGTCCGTCGGGCGCTGCACGGTAATGTTTTTCCAACAAGCGTTTCACTTCCTTCTGCGTACGCCATTCCTCACCCTTGATGCGACTAAACAAATAAGGATAAGCAATGTCGGGTTCATTCGTCGGATCGTAGTAATCCTGGTCAAACACATTTTGCAACTTATTGATGAAATTGCGCTTACCGCCCATGAGTTTCACCAAACCTTCCACGTCGTGAACCGCTGCAAAGGTGTAGTTCCATGCCGAGCCCTCGTGGAAACCGGGAATATTCTCAAAGTGCTTACCCGTAGTGGGGTCGAAATCGCCTAAGAACGTCCCTTCTTTAGTTAAGGGGCGCAATGTGCCATGTTCCGAGCAATAGTACTGGCGGTAATTAATGGCGCGTTGCAAAAATTCCTGCGCACGTGCCTTATCGCCGAGCGAATCTGCCAATTGAGCAATGGCATAGTCCGCCAAACTATACTCTAAGGCATGCGACACGGAATTATCGCCCGAAAGGTCGTTTGAGAAGAACCAAAGGGGGATATATCCCTTTTCAATGTAAGGATCAATATCAGGGCGAATAGGATTGTCCTTCCCTGGTGTTGTTGCCGATTTCAGCATCGCCTCATAAGCGGTCTTCACATCAAAGTCACGCAAGCCCTTAATCCAACTATCGGCTATCACAATCGCTGCGGGGTCGCCTTCCATTGTGTAGGTTTCACGTCCAAAAAGTTCCCAACGTGGCAACCATCCCCATTCCTCATACATGCCGACCATTGAACGCAGCATGTCCGTTTGTCGTTCAGGATAAACCAAAGTCAGGAGTTGATGAAGATTGCGATAAGTATCCCACAATGAGAACACAGAGTAGCGCGGATGCGCGCTGCGACCCACATTGGGATTTTCCATCATGGGGTATTCCCCATTTACATCGCTGATAAGATTTGGGTGAATCAGTGCGTGGTAAAGGCCGGTGTAGAAAATCTCGCGTTGCTCCTTCGTACCTCCCGTCACGCGAATACGTCCAAGGTCCGATGCCCATCGTTCCTGAGCTTCAGCAAGTATGCTGTCGAAGGTCTTGCCTTGTTGTTCTGTGTCTAAATTCAAACGTGCATTCTCAGTAGATACCATCGACACGCCCATGCTCACTTCAATCTGTTCGCCTTCAGCGAGGTCGTCGAAACTGAAATAATAACCAATATCATTGCCCGCCAGTTCACGGTAGTAATTTTCATACAGTTTGTAGGTACCATCGTCGGGACACCATGCACCCTCCACCCCATTCAGTGTGGGTTGGTATTTCCAATACCCCGCCTTCGAGGGTTTCTTGGATACGCGCATCACGAAATAAATGGGGAATACGGCTTGCGTGGTGTAACAGAATGTGCCCATCAACTTAAAGCCTTCAATCTCCGTTTCGCTCACACGGCGCACCATAGCGCCACATTCATTGGTGAGGCCCTCACCAAGATTCAGCAACACATGCCCTTGTCCTGCTGCAAAGGTATAGCGTTCACGCGAGGAGCGTGGTGTGGCTGTAACCTCCGTCTTGATGTTATACTTCGTGAGCGTATTGGTGTAGTAGCCCGGCTGTGCCGTTTCCGCGCTGTAGGTGGAACCGTAATGACGGTAATCCACATTTAAGTTGCCGCTCGTGGGCATCACCAGCAATGAAGACACTTCAGGGCACCCCACCCCACTCAGCGCCACATGGGCATAACCGGTGAAATAGGAATTTTCAACGGCATAGGGGGTTGACCACCAACGGCCGTCTTTATCATAGGTATTGAGGTCGCTCCCCATCACGTTGAATGGCACAACCGCCATCATGCCATTAGGGGTTAACGCACCAGGATTGGTCGTCCCGAAATTGGTTGTTCCAATAAAGGGGTTCACGCAATCAATAGGATTCTGCCCCTTACCCGTAAGGGCGAGGAGCAGAAACACATGACATAATAAAAGGATTTTTTTCATTGAACACATTTAGGGTATGTTCTAATTATTTCATTTTTAGTATAACTCTTCAAGTCCATGTTCAGACCTTTAGCCCTTCTGGTCAAGCTGACTCAGGGCATAGGCATATGCCCCTACTGAAATGGCTTGGTTGGCTCCCATACGAGAGATAATCACCCCTGTACGTTTTTCCTTATCGAAGTCCACGTACTCATCGTCGGTGCCATAGATCTTAATACGTTCCACCTTACCTTGTGTAAACTGTTTGAACTCTGTTGGGTCGTCCAGGTTATACACCTTCGGTTGGATGCGGTCCACGCTATCGCCTGAAAGGGTTTTCAGCTGACTGCGCAACACCTTCATCAGGGCGGGCATGATCCACTTCTGTGCACCAATCACACCACCGCCAATCACCACGATACCATCGATCAACGTCAATGCCGTAGCAATGGCATGCCCTGTCACTTCGCCCATCGTTGCAAATGCAGCTTGTGCCGCTTCAGCATCACCCTCCTGCACGCCATCGGCAATCATGCAAATGTCTTTAGGAGTCAAACCATGGTTGGGGTTTCCTGTCTTTTCGCCATACACGCGACACACGGCACGGATCGATGCCCCATCTTCAATAATCGTATTGGCAAGGGTTGGATGTTCCAGGCAGAAGGTCTCCACGCAACTATTATCGCCAAGGTTCAGCTGGTTATTCACCACAATACCGATACCAAGGCCCGTACCCAGTGTGTATCCCACCAGGTTTTTGAATTGCTTTGGCGAGCCCACCGCCTTAAGGTGCTTATTAATCTCAGGGAGCACGCCGCAGAGCGCCTCACCATAAGTAAATAAATCGCCATCATTATTTATATATACGGGCACCCCAAATTTCTTTGCGAGGAAGGGACCGAGCGCCACGCCATCGCGGAATGATGGGAAGTTGGGCAAATACCCTCCGATAATACCATTGGGATAGTCGGCAGGTCCGGGGAAAGCGAAACTAATCGCCACAGGTTTCTCATCCAACTGATCGAACACCTGCTGGAAGCCACGCACCATTTCTTGCAGGCACAGGTCAAGGTCGTGCGCCTGCGAAGGGATGGTTATAGGTGGAATCACAAATTCATTGGCACGCATCGCGCCAAACACTAAGTTTGTGCCGCCCGCATCAAGCGTCGCCACAATGCGTTGATCGTTACTGTACATCTTGAGCGTATTTTTTAATCAATTCAACAGTTGTTGTGTCGCAATCAAACACAGAGTACCAGCCTTGTGGTTCGTGAGGTGGGTCACAAAGGAAGTCATCACCTGCGCTCCATACCACACTGTCGGGACGACCAGCACCTGCCCAGCCCCAGAAATTACAACCTGCGATAGGCCCGTTTTCAAGATGGCTCTTCTTCACATGTTCAAAGATATATTCATAGAACTTATCGCGACTGTCAACGGGCAAACTCAAATCATACTTGTTGCCCTGACGGCAGTAACCAAATTCTTCAATCACAAGAGGCTTATTGATGCGCTTGCTCATTTCAACATGGTGCGCAATGTATTCGCCAGCCTTCACACACGCTTGATCGATGTCTTCGTCGGGTGTAGTGCGACTTGCCCAACCCCAGTTAAGCGGCCAGATATGAATGGTGAGGTAATCGATATTCTTATCGGCATGAATGAGTTCGCACAATTCAGAATCGCCTTCACACCCCATCAAACCTTCACTACCGGTTGACACCAGGTGGTTGTTGTCAATCTCCTTGATAATCGCAGCTGTTTTGAGCACCCATTCCGTGAACTGTTCCTTTGTATCATCTGCAAAGGGACGTGGTTCATTACAAAGTTGCCAAGCCATGATGGCGGGTTCATCCTTATACGCACGTCCTGTCACCGTATTGGTGCGTGACACGATTTTACGCACAAAGTCCTGATACATTTCCTGAGCTTTCTTTTCGCGTGAGAAGTTGGCGCTGTATGCCAGGTAAGCATCGTAGCCAGGTCCATCCATCGCATAGGGCGAATCGCCATAGCCACATTCACGCAAGTAGAAGCCGAAGCCCCCACTCCAGTCCCATGAGTTAGTCAGGTAAATCACCGCTGTAAGGTCGCGCTTTTCCATTTCAGCAAGCGTAAAGTCAAGACCTTCAAGGATGGTGTCGTTCAACACGCCCAACTCAGGTTGCAAGTAAGGTTTCACCGTATTGGCATGGCAACTGCCCGCATCAGGACCTACGAGGATACGCAAGTTCTTCAAGCCAAATTCTTTCAAGCCATCCAATTCCTTCAACAAACGCTCGCGATCGCCACCTTCGCCCACAGAGCCCAAGATTGGTGCATACCAATAATTTGTACCGATATAGCGATAAGCTTCGCCATCTTTAATAAACTGTGTACCCTCGGTTGTTACGAAAGGTGAAGGCGCTTCAGCCTTTTCATTGCAGCTCGCCATAAAAAGTGTTCCAGCTGCCAACACACCCATTGCCAGGTGCTTAATCATGGATTGTTTCATACGTAATAGATTTATTGTTGTTTATATTTATGAATTCTGTAAATGATTCAACATAATATTTGCGAATTTACGACTTTGCACGCAAGCCACGAAATAAAACCGCATTTTTTTATGCTTCACCGCCCCGCAAGCGTTAATTCATGCCCCGAACCCCATCAGTGCGAAATCTTCATTTTTCTGACAAGCAAACATGACAAATAAAATCACGAAACACACACAACAGAGGAAAAAAAACAAATTTGAAACTTTTTATTCAACAAAGTGACCGTTTTTTTTTTCAGTACCTCAGAAATTCGTAAATTTGCTATGCGAAGAGAAAGGCAATAACGAAACGACGTGCAAAGGTCGGTATATATTTATATATATATAATAACACGTTTGCGCCAGACTCTGCGAAACACGCAACTAATTCTAATTACAAATACCATTTAATAAATCATTTAAAAATTATGGCAACATTGGATTTGAGCAAGTACGGTATTACCGGTACTACTGAAATTGTCCACAACCCTTCTTACGAAGTATTGTTTGAAGAAGAAACAAAGGCTGGTCTCGAAGGTTTCGAAGTAGGTCAAAACACTGAACTCAACGCAGTGAACGTAATGACAGGTGTTTACACTGGTCGTTCACCTAAGGATAAGTTCATCGTTATGGACGAAAACTCTAAGGATACTGTATGGTGGACTTCTGATGACTATAAGAACGACAACAAGCCTATCACTGAAGCTGCTTGGGCTGAATTGAAGGACATCGCTAAGAAGTGTCTTTCTAACAAGCGCCTCTTCGTGGTTGACTGCTTCTGCGGTGCTAACAAGGACACTCGTATGTCTGTTCGCTTCATCGTTGAAGTAGCATGGCAAGCACACTTTGTTACTAACATGTTCATCCAGCCTACTAAGGAAGAACTCGAAAACTTCGAACCTAACTTCGTTGTTTACCACGCTTCTAAGGCAAAGGTTGAAAACTACAAGGAACTTGGCATTAACTCTGAAACTTGCGTTGCTTTCAACATCACAAGCCGCGAACAAGTTATCATCAACACTTGGTACGGTGGTGAAATGAAGAAGGGTATGTTCTCAATGATGAACTACTACCTCCCACTCCAAGGTATCGCTTCAATGCACTGTTCTGCAAATACTAACGAAAAGGACGAAACAGCTATCTTCTTCGGTCTTTCTGGTACTGGTAAGACAACTCTTTCAACAGATCCTAAGCGTATGCTCATCGGTGACGACGAACACGGTTGGGACGACAACGGTATCTTCAACTTCGAAGGTGGTTGCTACGCTAAGGTAATCGGTCTCGACAAGGAAAGCGAACCAGACATCTACAAGGCGATCCGTCGTAACGCACTTCTCGAAAACGTAACTGTTGACGCTGAAGGTAAGATCAACTTCGACGATAAGAGCGTAACTGAAAACACTCGCGTTTCTTATCCTATCAACCACATCGACAACATCGTTAAGCCAGTTTCTGCTGCAGGTCACGCTAAGAACGTTATCTTCCTTTCTGCTGACGCATTCGGTGTACTTCCTCCAGTATCTATCCTTAACGCTGAACAAACTCAGTACTACTTCCTCTCTGGTTTCACTGCTAAGCTCGCAGGTACAGAACGAGGTATCACTGAACCTACTCCTACATTCTCAGCTTGTTTCGGTCAGGCGTACCTCGAACTCCACCCAACTAAGTATGCTGAAGAACTCGTTAAGAAGATGAACCAACACGGTGCTAAGGCTTACCTCGTTAACACAGGTTGGAACGGTACAGGCAAGCGTATCACTATTAAGGACACTCGTGGTATCATCGACGCTATCCTCGACGGTTCTATCCTCAAGGCTGAAACTAAGATGATTCCTATCTTCAACTTCGAAGTTCCTACTGCACTTCCTGGCGTTAACCCAGCTATCCTCGACCCACGCGACACTTACGAATGTGCTTGCCAATGGGAAGAAAAGGCAAAGGATCTCGCTGCACGTTTCCAAAAGAACTTCGTGAAGTACACTGCTGGCAACGAAGCTGGTCAAGCTCTCGTAGCTGCTGGTCCTCAGCTCTAATCTTTGAGAACAACAATCTCACAAATACAAAAGGCTGTCCTTTCGGGCAGCCTTTTTCTGTGGTTAAAGGGAAGAAATAAGGTTCGTTAAAGTCTTTAAGGGCTTTAAAGTCGTTAGGGTCTTTAGGGTCAATTAGCAAAATCCTCTAGAACTTCCTAAAACTTCCTAGCTCCTAGAGCCTCCTAAAGTTTCCTAGAATTTCCTAGAACTTCCTACCCCTCCTAAAATCCCCCCCAAAAAAATAAGATGCCGTTGTGCGCCTGAGCGCACTACGACTTTTCTCAATCATCAAGAAATAATCTTATTCTTCAAATCCGTTAGGATTATTCTTTTGCCAGTTCCAGCTGTCGCGGCACATTTCTTCAATACCGAATTCAGCCTTCCAACCCAATTCTGCTTCAGCCTTAGCAGGGTTGCAATAGCATGTTGCAATGTCACCCGGGCGGCGTGGCTTGATAGCATAAGGAACGGGAACACCATTAACCTTAACGAAGGCATTAACAACGTCGAGCACTGAATAACCGTGACCAGTACCAACGTTATAGATTGCAATACCCTTCTTTGCTACAATCGCCTTGAGCGCTGCAACGTGAGCACGTGCCAAGTCAACCACGTGGATGTAGTCGCGAACACCTGTACCGTCGTGTGTATCGTAGTCATTACCAAACACACCAAGTTCAGCACGCTTACCTACTGCAGTTTGTGTGATGTAAGGCATCAAGTTATTGGGAATACCATTGGGGTTTTCACCAATTGTACCGCTCTTGTGTGCACCGATGGGGTTGAAGTAGCGAAGCAATACGATGTTCCATTCATTGTCAGCCTTTTGAACGTCCATCAATACTTCTTCGAGCATTGACTTTGTTTGGCCGTAGGGGTTCGTGCAATGACCCTTAGGACATTCTTCTGTGATAGGAATAATTGCGGGATCACCATACACTGTTGCACTTGAAGAGAAAATCATGTTCTTGCAACCGTTCTTGCGCATCACGTCAACAAGCACAAACGTACCATTCATGTTGTTTTCGTAGTATTCAAGAGGCTTTGCGCAGCTTTCGCCTACAGCCTTCAAACCTGCGAAGTGGATACAAGCGTCAAACTTATGTTCGTCAAAAACCTTTTGCAAGCCTTCACGGTCGCGGATATCAACCTTATAGAAAGGCACTTCCTTACCGATAATCTTTTCAACACGCTTCAAAGAAATGGGTGAAGAGTTATCAAGGTTATCCACTACAACTGCTTCATGGCCTGCTTCAGTGAGCTCAATCAAGGTGTGGCTTCCGATGAAACCTGCACCACCTGTTAGGAGGATTTTCATTGTCTTATGGTTTTATAGGTTAAGTATTTGTAAATATTCGCACTATATTGCTACAAAGTTAGATAAACTTTTTTTAAGAATAACAACTTTACACTGAAAATGTTTCGTATCGCTGTGTTTTCGTGCATTGTAAGCCCATCTATCTCTCATTTGAGAAGGAGTATGGCGCATCTTCAGGTGCTATTCCCCGTTGCATCTGTGGCGTGGCTTGCATGTCAAAGCAAAGGGTTCCGCCTTGAATTAGAGCTTCATGGTCCACGTAATTACGGGTGTATGGTTCGCCGTTAAAGGTCACCGCGCCAATATAACGATTCTTCATGCTGTTGTTCTTACCAATCAGGTGCAAGCGCCTGCCATTGGGCCACAGCAATTCCACCTCATCGAAGTACGGCGTCCCCACGACATACTGCCCCGACCCTGGACACACAGGGTAAAAGCCCAAGGCTGAAAACACATACCATGCAGAGGTTTGGCCATTATCCTCATCACCGCAATAACCATCGGGCGTGGCGCTGTAAAGGCGGTCCATCACCTCGCGCACCCAGTATTGCGCCTTCCAGGGTTGCGCTGCATAGTTATAAAGGTATATCATGTGTTGTATGGGCTGATTGCCATGTGCGTAGTTGCCCATATTCATGATTTGCATCTCGCGTATCTCATGAATCACACCCCCGTAATAACTGTCGTCGAAAAGCGGTGGCACACTGAACACGGAGTCGAGCATCTGCACGAAAGTAGTCTGTCCACCCATCAACGCCATTAATCCTGCGGGGTCGTGAAACACCGACCACGTGTAATGCCAGGCATTGCCCTCCGTAAAGGCATCGCCCCACTTCAAGGGGTTGAACGGCGTCTGGAACTCACCATCCTTGCAGCGTCCACGCATCAAGCGCGTCTCCGAATCAAACACATGGCGGTAATTCAGGGCACGTTGGCGGAAGGGCTGCAGCTCCGCCTCACTTTTACCCAACGCCTGTCCAAGGCGGTAGATACACCAGTCATCATAGGCATATTCCAAGGTCCGCGCCACATTCTCATTAATCCCTACATCGTAGGGCACATAACCCAGTTCATTGTAATACGCATACCCCAGGCGCCCTGTAGATTTCACCTTGGGATGCGTGGCATTCGCACCATGCACCACGGCTTCCCACAACTTTTCAATGTCATAACCACGCAGGCCCTTGAGGTAGGCATCAGCCACCACCGAGGCGGAGTTATTGCCCACCATGCAATTGCGATGACCCGGACTCGCCCATTCAGGCAAGAAACCGCTTTCAAGATAAGCATTCACCAATCCCTCCTGCATCTGCGCATTCATCTCCGGATAAAGCAGAGTGAGCAAAGGGAAGAGCGAACGGAACGTATCCCAAAATCCCGTGTCGGTAAACATTCGCCCGGGAAGAACCTTTCCGTTGTAAGGACTGTAGTGGTAGATACCCCCGTGTTGATCCACCTCGTGAAACATTCGGGGAAACAGCACTGAACGGTACAGGCAGGAATAAAACGTGCGCAGATGATCCACATCATCGTCCTTCACCCGAACGCGCCCCAGCACCTCGTTCCAACATCGACGTCCAGCCGCCGCCACGTCCTCAAGCGTACGCCCCTCCACCTCCTTTAAATTCTGTGCCGCTTGCTCAGCACTGATAAACGAAGAGGCGATGTGCAGCGTCACCTGCTCACCACGTTCCGTGGCAAAGCCCACCACAGCCCCAGCATGCTTGGCAACCACCTCATGGGTTTTCGTGCTGATCTTGCCATTATCCACCACCGAAGCGTAGGTAAAGTCGTGCGAAGATTGAATCACGAAGTAATTTCTGAATCCTTTAGGCACCCCACCGCTGTTCTTGGTGGTATAGCCCACGATTTGTCGTGCTTCAGGGATAATCCTGACATACGACCCGCCGTCAAGAGCATCAATCACAATGCGCGCCTCATCACTCTTGGGATAGGTAAAGCGCATCACTACAGCACGCTCCGTGGGCGCCAACTCCGTGGTTACATCATGCTCAGCTAAATACACCTTATAATAATAAGGCGTTGCCGTCTCTGCTTTATGCGAGAACCACGAGGCACGTTCATCTTCATGAAAGACCGTACCGATGGTGGGCATCACGGCAAACTGCCCGTAGTCATTGATCCACGGCGAAGGTTGATGCGTTTGTTTAAACCCACGTATCTTATGCGCATCGTAGGTGTACGCCCATCCATCCCCCATGCGCCCCGTCTGAGGCATCCAGAAATTCATGCCCCACGGCATGGCTATGGCAGGATAGGTATTTCCCGTTGAAAGGGCATGTTCCGACTGTGTTCCCATCAAGGGATTCACGTAATCCACAGGATCCCAAAGTTCCTTTGCCGCCATATTAAGTGGCAGCAGCGTCATTAGGAACATCGCCATCAGCGTCTTGATTAATAAAGAGGAAAGCATTCTCATCGTTCAAAGTTTTTAGTGACCACACAAAATTATGAAAAACTTTGAAGTTAGATTCAATAAATCAGCTTGAATCTATTAATATACACCGCGGAGCCAATTATTCGCTAAGGCTCATCAAAACGTTTCTAATTCTTGATAAAAAAAACACCCTCTGTTTCTTGTTTTTTCTAGAATTAATGAATTAGAGAATTTTTATCTATCGATATACACTGCGGAGACAATTATTCGCTAAGGCTCATCAAACCGTCTCTAATTCTTGATTAAAAACATTAAATCCCTCTGTTTCTTGTTTTTTCAAGAATTTGAGAATTAGAGAATTATTGTCTATCAAGATACACTGCGGAGCCAAATTATTCGCTAAGGCTCATCAAACCGTCTCTAATTCTTGATTAAAAACATTAAAGTCCTCTGTTTCTTGATTTTTCTAGAATTTGAGAATTAGAGAATTATTATCTATCGATATACACTGCGGAGCCAATTATTCGCTAAGGCTCATCAAACCATTTCTAATTATTATCTATCGATATACACTGCGGAGCCAATTCTCTAATTCTCTAATTCTAGATTATTGTCTATCAAGATACACCGCGGAGCCTAATTATTCACTGATGAATATTATTCTGACGATTGCTGTGATAAAGCAGAGCTAAGATTAATCGCGTCTTGTTTCTTTTTTATTAATTTTGTAGCGCTATTCATCATTTTGTATTTTCAATAATAAAACCATACACTTATGATTCAATTTCAATGTGATTATAACGAGGGCGCTCATCCTCGAATTCTGGAACGCCTGATTGCCACGAACATGGAGCAGACCGTGGGCTATGGCGAGGACGCCTACTGCGAATCCGCACGTCAATTAATTCGCGAAGCCTGTGGCAACAAAGATTTGGACGTTCATTTCCTTGTGGGTGGCACGCAAACCAACACCACCGTCATTGCCCATATCCTGCGCCCCCACCAAGGCGTGATTGCCGCAGCGTCGGGCCACATCAGCGTGCATGAAACCGGTGCCATAGAGCACACCGGCCATAAGGTATTGGCACTCCCCACCGACGACGGAAAGATTACCGCCGCTCAGGTGGAACAGTTGGTTTTGGAACATCGTGCCGACAGCAGTTTTGAACACACCGTCCAACCGGGCATGGTCTATATCTCCTTCCCCACGGAATTGGGCACCATTTACAGCTTAGAGGAGTTGACCGACCTGAGCCGGGTGTGTGCCACTTACGACATTCCCCTTTTCATTGATGGCGCACGCCTGGGCTATGGCCTCGCCAGTCCTGACTGCGATGTCACCCTTGCCGATGTAGCACGCCTTGCCGATGTCTTTTACATTGGTGGCACCAAGGTCGGGGCGCTTTTCGGCGAAGCCGTTGTGAGCCGTTCTAAGTCTTTAATGCGCGACTTCCGCTACAGCATCAAGCAACATGGCGGCATGCTCGCCAAAGGTCGTTTGCTGGGTTTGCAGTTTGAAACACTGTTCACCAACAATCTTTATTTTGAGATTTCAAAAGAGGCGATGGTTCAGGCACGCCGCATCCGCACAGCGCTCGAAGCGTTAAAGGTGCCCATGCTCCTGGACTGCCCCACCAACCAATTGTTCCCGATCCTGAAAAATGAGGTTATCGACCGCCTCAGCCACGACTTCCTGTTCACGAAATGGATGAGCCTGGACGACCACACCACCGTGGTGCGCATCTGCACCAGTTGGGCCACCACCCCCGAGAACGTGGATAAGCTGATTGAAGCCCTGCGTCTCTGCACCGAGCAAGAATAGCATTTATATAGAGCTATAGCATCTATACCATAAAAAGAGCGCTCTGAGCCAGCCGGCTCAGAGCGTGTTTTTTATTTTGAAATCACAAAGCAATGTCTGTTGTTCTCAAATAGATATTTAATGTTCAAGTCATACAGGGCGCATATCGCCTGCACGATGGGCAGTCCTAATCCCGTGGATGTCTTCTTGCCTGGGGTGTGGTAGAAACGGTTGTAGATTTCCGTTTCACGCAAAGGCTCTGCCGCACCAGTATTTTCAATGCGCATGCCATACTGCGAGAGTCTTATCTGCACCTCTCCGTTTTCCACATTATGGATGTAGGCATTCTTAAGCAAGTTATTGATCAGCGTTGTGGCGAGCGATTCATCCATGTCGTGGCAGAAGGGTTGTTCGCACGTCAGCGTTGTTTTTATATTCTGATGCCCAAACACCATGTCGTAGTCAGGCACGCTGTTCTTGAGTATGGTTTCAAAGTCCACGTTCACCTTCTTTGCGAATTGCCCGCCCTCGATCTTACTCAGCAACAGCAACGAACGATTCATCTTCGACAGGTTATCGAGCGTGCGACGAATCTTTATCACCTCCATCATCTGTTGCTCGGTCAGTCCTTCATCGTTCATCAGAATTTCCAGGCGTCCGATGCACACCGCCAATGGGGTTTGTATCTCGTGCGAGGCATTGCCAATGAATTGCTTTTGCTGGGCGTGTAGATCCTCGCTGCGTTTAATGGCATTACTGATCACCTCATTGAGCTGTTGAAACTCCTTAATCTTCGTTGGATTGTTCAGTGGCTCATTCTTCTTGCCTGGCGTGTAGCTATTCACCCACTTCAGCAGTTTATAGAGCGGTCGCATGTTTTGGTGTGTCCCCAGGTAATTGGTGAGCACCACGCACACAATCAGCACCCCATAAAGAATCGCCATCCACAGAAATATCGCCTCAATCAAGTCCTTTTTCTCAATCGTAGGTGTGGACACTTCCAGGCTCATCCAGGAACCGTCGTCCATTTGAAAGATATGGGTCAACACGCGCGCTGGCTCATACTCTTTCTTTTCTTTGATGTACACGTTGCGGTCCTCGTAGTACACGTGAAGATGTTTCTGCGCATACTCCGCCGTCACGGGGTGCATGAAATACTGGTTGTTTGTTCCTGCCGAGAGCGACGACAGTTCTTCACCCGAGAGGGCGCGTATCATGATCGTTTCGGCATAGTCCTCTAAGGCATCGTCGGTCTCGTCGCGTATTTCAGCAATGATGCCGTAGTAAAACAAAACCGACCACAATCCCAGTACGATGATCGCCAAAACCGACAGGCGTACGGTAAATACATGTAAAAGTTTCATTCCTGATAATGTGTGCTGAGGTTAAGTATAGGCAGCTGTAGGTATGTTCTGTAAATGCCTTTAGATTTCCACCATTTTATAGCCCAATCCATAGATGGTTTTGATTTCGATATCAGCGCCAGCATCCTTTAAGCGTTTTCTTAAATTCTTCATCTGTGCGTAGATAAAATCAAAATTATCCGATTGGTCGATGTAATCGCCCCACACCGACTCTGCCATAATATGCTTCTCCACCAATCGATTGGGGCGCATCATGAAATACACCAGGATATCAAACTCCTTTCTGCCGAGGTCGAGCGCTTTATCGCCCACCATCACCTTAAACGAATCGGGATTCACTGCCACATTGCCCAACTGCAATGTTCGTCCGCCATCGCGTTGTTTGCGTCGAAGCACACTTTTGATGCGCGCATGGAGTTCCGCCAGGTGGAAGGGCTTAGGCAGGTAATCGTCCGCCCCAAGGTCGAGTCCCTCCACTTTATCGTCGAGCGAGTCCTTAGCCGAGAGGATAATCACATTGGCAGGGCGCTCACTCTTCTTGAGTTCCGAGAGTATTTTAAGGCCATTGCCATCGGGCAACATAATATCGAGCAGGATGCAGTCGTACTCATAGCCAAACACCTTGCTACGTGCCTCGCGATACGTTTCAGCGGTTTCCACCACGTAACGTTCGGAAACTAAAAACTTCGAAATGATTTCGCGCAAATCACTATCGTCTTCAATCACTAAAATTTTCATAATTATTGCAGGGGGGATAGGAGGAAATAGGAAATTATAGGAGGGTATAGGCATTTTATAGGAAACGACAGGATTTTCTTCCTTGGATTTTACAGAAATTCCTTGAAACTCCTTGGATTTCCTAAGATTCCTGGTGCAAATTAAATCATTAATTCTGAATTAAACCTGAAAAAGGTGGACGGTGCTCCAAACGTCATCACTTTTTACGTCCATTAAACAACGAATCTTGAAAATCATCAAGTTAGAGATTCTAAACAGGAAGCCTTGGGTGCCGCAAACCGATGTTTTATTTTCTGGATTTTTTTAGACATTGCGTCCTTCTGCTTTCTCGTTCTTTTCAAGGTCATAAAATCAAGTTACCTTCAAGTTTTTTATTTTCAAGAATTTTAGAATTAAAGAATTATTATCTATCAATATACACTGCGGAGCCAATTATTCGCCAAGGCTCATCAAAACGTCTCTAATTCTAGATTATAAAATCAAGTTACCTTCAAATTTTTTTATTTTCAAGAATTTTAGAATTAGAGAATTATTTATCTATCGATATACACTGCGGAGCCAATTATTCGCTATGGCTCATCAAACCGTCTCTAATTCTAGATTGTTGTCTATCAAGATACACTGCGGAGCCAATTCTCTAATTCTCTAATTCTAGACCATAAAACCAAGTGTTTTAAAGTTTTTTCCTAGAATTTTAGACGATTTGATGAGCTTAGGCGAATAATTAGAGAATTTTTATTCATCAAAACGTCTAGTCCATAAAATCAAGTTACCTTCAAGTTTTTTTATTTTCAAGAATTTTAGACGATTTGATGAAGTCAGGAGGGACGGTGTTTATTTCTTGAGCACGAGTTCCACGTATTCTGGCCATGCACCGAAGCGGAAAGGGATGTTCGAGCCTGCTCCGGTCGATACATTCAGGTGCTGACCGTTTTCTTCGTAGTGCCCACCCCATTCATCGTAAATCCATTGTGAAGGCGAGAATGCTCCGAGTTTAAACTGCATGGCATGGGTATGTCCCGACAGGGTGAGTTTTATGTTTGGGTAATGATACAGCACCTCGCGTCGCCAATGCGTGGGGTCGTGCGACAGCAGAACCACACAAGCCTCGGGAGCCACCTCAGCCATGGCTTTCTTCAGATCGCCGTATGAAGGGAAGGGCGGCCGTGCCACATTATCCACGCCAGCAATGACCAGCGTATCGCCACCGCGCACAATAGCATAGCTTTCGTTCCTCAGCAACTGCCAGCCCATGGCACGTTGCATCTCAATCAATTTATTCAGGCGCGTCTGGCGTCCTGCTTTCGATTTATTGGGATGATACGTGCTGTAGTCGTGGTTGCCCAAGATCGACAGCACCCCATCGGGGGCACTGAGGCGCGACAGTTCGGCGGTGAAGGGTTTTAGTTCCTCAGGGGCAATATTCACCAGGTCGCCGGTAAACACGATAAGGTCGGGCTTCAAAGCATTGACCTCTTCCACGAGACGGCTTACCAGTTCCGTATCATGCCCAAACGTGCCCAGGTGCAGGTCGCTGATCTGTATGATTTTATAGGCCTCAAAAGCCGCAGGCAACTGAGGCACTTCCACCGCAACGGTTCGCCCAACAACTCTTTTCCAGCCCCACACAAACCCATACATCGACATGATGAACGTGCAAAAGCCTATAATCACGGCAAAACCAATACCAATGTAAGTGAAGCGCGGTTCAAACACGGAAAGTCCCCGCCCCACGAGCGAGAACACGCTAAACAGGATTTTAGGCAGGGCGAACGTCAGGAACAGAAAGAACGTCGCCTTCAGCACCGTGTGGTTGGCGTAGCCCATCACGAAGCATGCGATGCCCGCCACGGTCAACAGCAAGGGCAACCAATATAAAGCGCTCCACACTGGAGCCACTTGTCCCCGAACGAAGCTAAACCAAATATAGAGGTCGGGTAAAAGGATGATGATTAAAAGCAGAAAAGGAAGGAGTGGCATAGAATTCCATATTTTTTTAAAGCGTTCAGCTGCAACATGAACTTCAAATACAAAATTGCATATTTTTTAGGAAAAAATATTGATATCAAATTATAAATCCAAAAAAAATACGTTCCTTTGCATTAGATTAGCAAAAATCAAGGTCAAATGCGCAGGTTACGCTGAATGACAGAGGCGATAGGAACTATAGATTTTTATAAGTTCTATATGCTCTTGATATTCTAAAAGTTCTAAAAATTCCAGGCGCCAGCGACCTTAAGAACCTTTGGGTCTTAGTTTCTCAGAATCACATCTTAACTCACAAACCATATTTAATCATGTACGGTAATTTTCAAAAATTCCTCCAAGATGAGCTTCAAGCCATCAAGGAAGCTGGTCTTTACAAGAACGAACGCCTTATCGAAGGTCCTCAACAAGCTGCGATTCAAGTAGCAGGTAAGGAAGTGTTGAACTTCTGTGCCAACAACTACCTTGGTCTTTCTAACCATCCTCGCCTCGTTCAGGCGGCTAAGGACATGATGGATGCGCGCGGCTACGGTATGTCGTCAGTACGTTTCATCTGCGGTTCTCAGGATGCTCACAAGACTCTTGAAGCAGCGATCTCAAAGTTCTTCAAGACTGAAGATACAATCCTCTACGCTGCATGTTTCGATGCAAATGGTGGTGTATTTGAACCTCTTCTCACAGCTGAAGATGCCATCATCTCTGACGCCCTCAACCACGCATCAATCATCGACGGTGTGCGCCTTTGCAAGGCAAAGCGCTATCGCTATGCCAATGCCGATATGGCTGACCTCGAACGCTGCCTTCAGGAATCACAGGAACAACGCTTCCGCATCATCGTTACCGACGGTGTATTCTCAATGGACGGCAATGTAGCACCTATGGATAAGATCTGCGACCTCGCTGAAAAGTACAATGCCCTCGTAATGGTTGACGAAAGCCACTCTGCAGGTGTTGTGGGTGCAACAGGTCGTGGTGTGAGCGAGTTCTACAACACTTACGGTCGTGTAGATATCTACACTGGTACGCTCGGCAAGGCCTTTGGTGGTGCGATGGGTGGTTTCACAACTGGTCGCAAGGAAATCATCGACATGCTCCGTCAGCGTTCACGTCCTTACCTCTTCTCTAACTCTTTGGCGCCCGCCATCGTTGGTGCATCTATCGAAATGTTCAAGATGCTCGACGAGTCAAACGAACTCCACGATCGCCTCGTAGAAAACGTAGAATACTTCCGCACCAAGATGATGGAAGCAGGTTTCGACATCAAGCCTACTCAAAGTGCCATCTGCGCTGTGATGCTCTACGATGCTAAGCTCTCACAGGTTTACGCACAGAAGATGCAGGAAGAAGGCATTTACGTAACCGGTTTCTACTATCCCGTTGTACCAAAGGATCAAGCACGTATCCGCGTACAGCTCTCTGCTGGCCACAACCGCGAACACCTTGACAAGTGTATCGCTGCCTTTATCAAGGTTGGCAAGGAACTCGGCGTTTTGAAATAAAACAGATAACAAAAAGAGGACTGCGATGAATGCTTCGCAGTCCTCTTTTATGTTATGCGCAAAACCCATGCGTGCGTTGTGCAGACCCAATGTTTTTGACCGTTATCGCTCCGCCCCAAACCCTTAACTATCAACTCCAAACATTTGTGAGGATTGTGCGTGGAATGACGACGGACCGACACCCCCGAATAACGGATTGACGGTTAATCCACGACGGGCCGACACAGTGATCGGCCCCTACAAAGGGGCACGCCATGAACATTATTTATCTCACGCAAAGCCGCAAAGTTTCGCAAAGATATTTTAAAAGAGGACTGCAAGGTATGAATAAAAACTTTGCGTGTCTTTGCGTGAGAAAAACCACACCGCGGATGATGGTTCCGCATGGCAGTTGTACTCTGTACTCTAACTTCTCTCTTCTTTTGCAAACCAAACATCTCAAAACCTATGGGGGGGTAAAAAATGATACGATTTTTGTTTGTTTATTAAAACGATAGCTCTATTTTGTCGTATTTTTGCGGCTCAAAATGTAGTAGGTCTTAATCGACCGATACGCATTGAATTTCAATTCAATACGTTCCATCTATATCGCAATATTTACAAACAACAAATCTATACAATTAAATGAAGAAATTTTTACTTATGCTCGCCATGATGCTTCCTTGCTTGGGAGCTTGGGCGGAAATTGAAGTTTCAAATTCTGTTGAGACTCCAGAAAACACTTACTCATTGTTGAGCAAGAATGGCGCGTACATGTCAACAGGAACTGGTTCAACCCAATACAATCTTGGTCGATTCGCATTCTACGCTGAAGGCGAAAATTCATACAAGATCTATAGTGTAGATTCTAAGAAATGGGTTTCATACAACAAGGCTGATTCTTATAGCGATGGAGCTAATAAAGCAACCCTTGTTGACAATAAAGAGGGTGCCCAAGCATGGAATGTTGTTGCAAATGGTGACTACTACAATCTTGAACCATACAAAAATGATGGTACAGTAGCAGGCACATACTGGAACTTCCACGGTGGTGCAGGTGCATCTAATAAGACCTATATTTACGACGACGAAAAGACAGTCGGTTTTTATAACCAAAAAGGTGATGGCGGTTCTTTGTGGACATTAGAAAAACTCACTTTGGCAACAGAGGAAGAAGTTAATGCTGCTAAGGCTCTTGTTGCAGTAGGTCCTGGTTATCCCAAGACAACTACATCTGTTTATAAAGCTATGAATGCATTGACTGTTGGTAAGTCTACAACTAAGCATATTGACCTTGCGAAACCCGCATACCAGACTACAACAGACATCCAACTTCCCGAAAATGGAAAGGCTTACACTTTCACTGCTTTGTTTAAGAACAACAACAAACTTTACATGAAGTATGAGAATGGTAAGAAAGTTAGTGTTTCAACAGAATCGGAAGACGCTTCTGTATTTGTATGTAAAGAGTTAAGAGCAGGTGTTTATGCTTTCATTACAGTAGACGGTCACCTCTTAACTTGGGTAGGTAATGACGAAGGTAGTGCATATAAAGAAGAAGGATTTAACGCCCCCAATGGTTATTCAAACTATTTCGCAACTACTTATAACAGCAAATCAGACTGGAATGAAATTACCGTAAAGAAGAATGATGCTAATGCAGAACAGTTAGGCCTCCTTCGTTTGGTTGCAAGAAGACACTCTACAGGCACCTCATCATTTATCGCAAATAAAAATGTCCGTTTTGACCAAGCATCAGATGGTAATTGGTTCAACAACGACAACACTTCTGGTTGGATTGTAACAGAAGTTGCACACACAAACACTGACGCACAGAATGTAGCTATCGCTAAGATTGACGTTAAGACGGCTGGTTATGAATTTGGTACAAATGTAGGTACATACTATTACATGAATGGTGAGACTAAAGTTTCTGATAAAGCCTCTGCTTTTGCTACACTTGACACTAAAACAAGCATCAATGACGTAGACGCATTCAAGAATAGTTTTACCCTCAACATGCCCGTTGCTGGTAAGTTCTACAGAATCAAGGGTATCAGTGGTAATTATATCGATGCAACGAGCATCTACAATAAGAGCAATGCTACTACTGGTCAAATGTCAATGAAGTCAAGTAGTGATTGCAATCTTGCAGGTACAATTTTCTATCTTGACAATCAAAATCAATTCTTAAACTACGCAACAGGCAGATATGTATTGCAGACTAGTGAAATTGGTGCTGTAGGCGCAACTCCTGGAGTTTGGGCATTTGCAGAATCTACACGTACAATTGGCAAATATACTTTAAGCCAAACATCGACAACTAGTAATGCAGGTAAACACTTGCATGATAACGCTGGCAATCGTGCAGACCGTTGTTCTTCTATTTGCGGTAATAGACACGATTTCACAATTGAAGAAGTTACTTCACTCCCCGTTACAATCACTGAAGCTGGTTATGCAACATTCTATGCTCCTGTCGCAGTACAAGTTGAAGGCATTACAGCAAACACAGTAACTGTAAACGGCGAATGGGCAACATTGAACGCAATTGAAGGTGGTGTTGTTCCTGCTAACAAAGGTGTGATTCTGAGTGGTGACGAAGGCACTTACAACCTCGCTATTACAGAAACCGAAACTACAATGGATAGCGGTCTTGAAGGTACAGTTGCTTCTTCATATATAACTAAAGAAGCGTATGCATTGGGTTACATCAACGTAGCAGAAGAAGGTCAACCCGAAAACATGCAAGTAGGTTTCTACACTGCTGAGATGACTAATAATCAGTGGCTCAACAACGGTTTCAAGGCTTACCTCCCCAAGACAACCACTGCTCAGGTTCTCCGCTTCAACTTCGGTGGCAACACTACAGCTATTGAATCAGTCGTAGCTCCTTCATTCGACGCTAACGCTCCCATCTACGACCTCAGCGGTCGCCGCGTAGTGAACGCTGTGAAGGGTGGTCTCTACATCCAAAACGGTAAGAAGTTTATCGTTAGATAACAACAATTAAAAACGAATCGAATTATGAAAAAGACATATATTAAGCCTGCTACCATCGAAGTGATGTTCGAAAGCCAAGGCGTGATTGCAGCGTCAATCCAGATCAACAGCGAAAAGACTGTTGACACATCAACAGAAGGTGCTCAGCTCACCAATAAGTACAACAACGGTTGGGATTCTTCTAACTGGCAATAATAAAACAAGAGCAGCGGTGCACATGCATCGCTGCTCACTTTTGTATATGTAGGGGTCGATCACTGTGTCGGCCCGTCGTCAAACAACGCACTAATCTGATAGAGAGTTTACATACACCTCTCTAAAATTATGGGTTTTGTCTTGAAAAACGAGCATTCCGTCGAGAGTATCGTTTTGCCCCTTTCTCGTTGCCGTTTTTTGTCGTAATTTTGCACCGTGAAATAATATCTACAAACCAATACATCAACATGAAGCAATTATTAACTTCTTTACTGTTCCTCTTGGTGGGTACGCAGCTCATGGCACAGACCTACAGCGTGAAGGGCGTTGTGTGCAGCGAAGCCAACAACGAGCCCATGGAGTATGCCGTAGTGGCACTGCTCAAAGGGGATAGCATTCACAAAACGACCATTACGAAATCAAAGGGCGACTTCCTGCTCAGCAACGTGCATAAGGGTCAGTTCGACCTACGCGTCAGCTACGTGGGATGTCCTCCTAAAAAGATACCCCTTAAAGTGGAGGGCAAGAACAACGTGATCGTTGTAGATACCATCCGCTTGTCGAACGACGAACTTCTTGGTACAGCCGAAATCACCGGAACCGTATCTAAGGTGGAACAGAAGGAAGACACCACAATGTTTAACGCTGCAGCCTACCGCGTGCCCGAAGGTTCTACACTTGAAGCGTTGATTAAGCAACTCCCTGGTGTTGAAGTTGACGACAATGGCGCCATCAAGGTTAACGGACAGCAGGTTACTGAGTTTTTGATTAATGGCAAGGACTTTTTCAAGGGCGACACAGAGATTGCCATGAAGAACCTGCCCACAACATTGGTGAGCAAAATCAAATCATACAAGAAGAAGAGCGACTACACCGAAATGACGGGTATTGACGATGGCGAGGAAACACAAGTGCTCGACATCTCAACAAAGCGTGAACTCAACCAAACATTGGTGAGCAACATTGACCTCGCCTACGGTACAAAGGACCGCTATTCTGCCAAGGCTTTTGTCAACTACTTCACCGACCACTCACGCATCACAGCTTTCGGTTCAGCCAACAACATCGGCGACCGTGGCTACGGCGGTCGTGGTAGCGGCAGCGGCATTCGCAATGTCAAGAATGGTGGTATGGACTTCTCATGGGAAAACGGCAAGGAAAAGCGCGAGGCTGGACGTATTGAAATTGGCGGTAACGCACGCTATTCACACTCCGACAGCTACTCACGCTCTACACGCAGCAACGAGACTTTCTTGACGGGCACGAACAACAACCGCTCATTCTCAAACAGCGCGTCAAGCTCAGGCAGTTGCTCGGGCAGCTTCAATGCCGGTTTCCGTGTTCGCTGGAACCCCGACACACTCACCATGATTATGTTCCGCCCCAGCTTCTCACACAGCAAGGGCGAAAACGACAGCCAGAGCAGTTCTGCAACCTTCAACGACGACCCCTATAAGGTGGGCGAAGAGGAATTTGAAAATCCGCTCGACAGTATCTTTGCCGACAGCCGTACACCGTTAGGCGTTATTCGTCCCGAACTCTTGGCCATTGCTGTCAACCGCAACCTCTCACAATCCATGGGCGACAATGAGTCAACAAACATCAACGGTTCGCTCAATGTAACACGACGCATTGGCAATGAAGGTCGTAACTTCTCAATCCGCTTCAATGGGGGATATTCTGAAAGCAAGAACAACTCTTTCTCACTTTCAGAAATCGTGTATTACAAGAACGGCACACCCAACGGCGATCCTACGTTCAAGAACCAATACAGCACAACGCCCGGCAAGAACTACAACTACAGCATACGCACCAGCTATGCTGAACCTTTGGGCAACGATTGGTTTGCTGAAGCACGCTACGACTATTCATTCCGCTACAATGAATCAAACCGCTCGCGCTATAACCTAGAGACCTACAACAACGGCGACTCTGAGTACAACAGCTACCTCACATCACTCCCCATCTTCGGTACTGTGCCCAACGATGCCGACCTCCTCATGCAAGCACGCGACGACTACAACAGTCAGTATGCTACCTATAAGTACAACGACCACAACATCAACCTTGGCGTGCGCTACAACACAAAGGAAATTCGTTTCAATGCTGGTGTTGACCTCAAGCCTCAGCACACCACACTCGATTATAGCCGCCCATCACAGATCGACACCGTCGTGACACGCGATGTGTTTAACTGGGCACCTTCAGTGCGCTTGCGCTACCGCTTCAACACCACAACGAACCTCGACATCAACTACCGCGGTAACAGTTCAGAACCTTCAATGACCAACCTCCTTGAAGTGGTTGACGACAGCAATCCGCTGAGCGTATCAATGGGTAACGCAGGTTTGGAACCATCATGGAACCACAACCTCAACGTTCACTTCAACACTTACAATGCCGATGCACAGCGTGGTATCTTCACCGGCTTTGGTGGTAGCATGAACCAAAACTCAATTTCAAACCGAGTGGTGTACGACACAGAAAGCGGTCGCCGCTTCTCACGTCCCGAAAACATCAACGGCAACTGGAACGTATGGGGTAACTTCGGTTTCAATACAGGTTTGGGCGAAGAAAAGCTCTGGACCATTTCAACCCACACAAACGCTTCGTTCAACAACAACGTGGGCTACATCAGCACAAACACCACAGGCATTGCAGCCCCTGCACCTGGTGCAAATATGCTTGAGTACTACCGCAACATCTTTGCGTCGGCTGAGGCGATGAAGAACAAAACGCAAACCTTGAACCTCTCTGAAAATTTGCGTTTGAATTACCGCACCACTTATTGGGACTTCGGTGTGTATGGCAACGTTCGTTACCAGCACTCTAAATACAACGTGCAGGCGAATTCTAATCCCGACACATGGAACTTCGACTACGGTGCTCACTTGAATATCCGCAGCGACTTCGGTTTGGCATTCTCAACCGACTTCCGCGTGAACTCACGTCGTGGTTATTCAGCGGCAAACATGAACACGAATGAATTGCTCTGGAATGCTCAGATCTCACACTCATTCCTCAAGAACAAGGCCGCAACCCTTTCACTTCAGTTCTACGATATCCTGCACGAACAGAGCAGCATCAGCCGCACCATCGATGCGCTTCAACGCTCTGACTCATGGACGTACGGCATCCACTCATACTGCATGGTTCACTTTATTTACAAGCTCAACATCTTCGGTGGCACCAAGGGTGGTGGCGAAAATAAAGACAATAAAAAGGAAAAAGGACAACAACGCGGCATGGGCGGCATGGGCGGCGGACGTCCACAAATGATGGTGATGCCAGGAATGCGATTCTAATAAATGATTCCAATAAATAAAGAAGAAGCAGGAGGCCATTGATGTGAACCCGAAAAGTTGGACATTAAATTAACATTAATAATTCAACTCTCTATAGTAGTGAGCCCGGTATTGTGCCGGGCTCATTCCTTTTAGCCTCAATTTTAGTCTTTTATTGTTATACCAATCAATATATTTTCTTAATGCTCTTTCAAAGTCCTCTATGCTTTCAAACTTGTTAGCATATAAGAGTTCGTTCTTCATTAGACCAAAGAAATTTTCCATCATAGCATTGTCCAGACAGTTGCCTTTACGAGACATACTCTGCGTGACATCATGTTTTTTAAGCATCATCTGGTACATAGTATGTTGATAATGCCAGCCTTGATCCGAGTGCATAGTGAGACCATCCAGCTGTGGATACTTCTTAAAAGCCTTCTTGAGCATAGAGATGACCATCTGCAAGTTAGGACTTGTAGAAATAGTGTAAGATATAATCCCTCCATCAAACATATCCAATATGGGCGACAGGTATAGTTTCCTGTCATTTATACATACCTGTGTAACATCTGTAGCCCATTTCTGATTAGGTCTGTCTGCGCAGAAATCACGTTCCAGCACATTAGGAGCAATCCTGCCTATTTCCCCCTTGTAGGAATGATAGTGTCGCTTCTTGGTCTTTGCCTTAAGCCCCATCTGATTCATCAGTTTCTGTACCGTCTTGTGATTAATAACGATATCTTCGTTGCGCAGTTCCATACAGATTCGTCTGTACCCATAGCGTCCATAATTCTTGTCATATATCTGCTTTATACGTTCCCTGGTTTCATCATATCCGTCATTATCGGCCATATGTGATAGATGGTAATAGAATACAGAACGAGCCATCTTCATCCTATGCAGCATATACTGCAGGGGATGCCCCTCTTGCCTTAGTTCTTCGATGGCCCGTGCCCAATCTCGCGTAGTCGGGCATTCCTTTCCTCTACTAAGGCTCTCACTTTTTTTAGCAGAGCATTCTCTGTCTTGAGCTCCTGCACTTCTTTGCGGAGCCTTTCAAGCTCTGTGAGCGGTTTGCTGTTCTTTTTTGGTCGTCCCATACCTGGTGGTCTTCCTCGCTTTTTTGTACTGTTCAAAGCTGCCAAGCCGCCCGTTCTGTATTGCTGCAACCATACTGATATTCGTTGGGAGCAGGCTCCATATTTGAGCGACGCTGCACGCAAAGTTAAGTGCTTTTCTTCAATATCAAGAACGATTTTCTTTTTTAATGCATAATCTGCCTTGATATTCTTTTTCTTCTGTAAGCCTGATTGACCCTCTGATTGATAACGATGCCATAATACATGAAGGCGATTCTCATTTATTCCGTACTTCACATGTATGGAATGAATGGACTTTCCTTCTTGAATCATATGCATGTACTTCAAGCACTCTACATAACCATGTTTCTTCCTTTTAGACATAATAAAACCCCGAAAGTTTTTTGTCTAACTTTCGGGGTTCACATCACATGTGCCTCCTGCTTCTTCTTTGTTATTGGCGTTGAGAGATGTAGGGGCCGAATGGATCAAGATTGCCATGCGGATTGCTTTTTATCTCTGCGCATCACGTTGCTTGTTATTTTTTTGTACTTTTGCAGACGCACTAAACTAAAACTTTTAAACTTATGAAACGAACAGACTTATATTTCTTATTGGCGATTATTGCCTTGTTCTCCCCCTTTGCGCTTTCAGAAGCCTTGTATGAATCCTACCAAGCGTTTAATGCGCAACATGGCATGGTGATGAGTTTCATTAAATTCGGCATTCTCTCCACCCTTGGCGAAATGTTGGGTTGCCGCATTGGTCGCGGTGAATACATCCCCAAAGCCTTTGGCGTGATGCCCCGCATGATCGTTTGGGGCTTTTTAGGGATGGGCATCAACATGGCGATGATTATATTCTCGAAAGGCACACCAATGTTTATGGAATACATGGGCATGACCCAGGCTGTGGCGAGCTTCACAGGCGCCGACTTCTGCATGGACAAATTGTGGGTGGCTTTAGCCATTTCTGTGGCGATGAACACGATCTTTGCGCCAGTATTCATGACCTTCCACAAAATCACAGATGCACACATTGCCGTTTACGGGGGTAGCCTCAAGGCACTGATTAAACCCATCCCCATGGCGGAACGCTTTGCGCAAATCGATTGGCAAAAGCAATGGGGTTTCGTCTTTAAAAAGACCATCCCCTTCTTCTGGTACCCCGCCCACACCATCACCTTTATGCTCCCCGCTGAATGGCGCGTGCTCTTTGCCGCCTTGTTGGGCATTGCCCTCGGCGTGTTGCTCGCAGTTGCCACAAAGAAGTAAGGAAGATTTTTTCTTTCGATTAAAGTATGCGCTGGCTCCACGTGCCTCGTTTGAGGTAGATGAAGCAATAAAGGAAAATGCCCAGGCTATAGATCACCTCGCTAAACCAACAAAGGGTGAGGTTACAGCGACACATGAAGATGGCTATAATCAAGAACAGCACGTATGCCACCAGCGTCACCACTTCAGCCGCAAGGGCGGTACGTGTATTGCCACTGCCCGAAACAGTGTGCAGCATAATCTGCGCAGGCACAGTGAACATATAAGAGAAGAGCAACATATACAAGGGCGGAATGCTCATCTCGATTAATGCCGCTTCGGTGGTAAACACCCAGATAACAACTTCGGGAAAAAGGGATACCAAAAGGCACAAAGGGATCATGATGGCATAACACAGGCGAATGATGCGCCACATCAGTGGCATCACACTTGCCGTTTCCTTTTGCCCCATGAGATTGCCGGTAAGGGTGCTCGACGTAGCCCCCAACGCCACAATACTCATAAAGAAGAACCCTGAGATATTGCGCAACACATTGGACGACGCCAACTCAGACTCGCCCAGATGCTCAACACCGATAAAGAAGATGAACCACGTGATCAAAGCCAGGAAATTCTGAATCATCGTCCAAATGCCCACGCCCAACACAGCATTCAGACTTGCAAATTGAATCCGAGGTATTTTATTGAGTAGGTATCGGGCATAATCGGTTTTCAACAAGGTGTAAACCACGAAGAACAGCATAGAGATCACGCTCGCCAACGACGAGGCAAGTGCCGCACCAGCAATACCCATTTTGGGTAAGCCACAATAGCCAAAGATCAACAGATAGTTGAGCAGGACATTGCCCGCCACCATAATGATGGAGTTGTAGGTAAGCGTACGGGTGTTGGTGGTCGCCACGTAGAACGCGCGGAACATCGCACAAACCACTGCGGCAGGATAACCAATGATGCGCCAATTCAGATAGGTGGTGGCAGCATGACACACAGCGTCCGACTTAATCATCAGCCGCATGAGTTCATCGCCCCAAAGGAACGTTGCCCCAATCATCAGCGCTGACAACAACAGCAAGAAAAAGACACCATTGTAGAAAACGCCACCAATCGCGCGGTAATTGCCCTCGCCATTGCGACGCGACATCAAGATCTGCGACCCTATGGCAAAACCCACGGCCAACATAAACAGCGAGATATAAAAAATCCCGCCTAAAGCAGAGGCACCCAGCTCAACCTCACCGACACGGCCGAGAAAAGCGGCATCGGTCATCCCAACCAACTGCTCCATCAAGGTGCTGATTAAAATAGGGAGGGCGATTTGAAAAATTTGTTTCGTTGAATACGTTTTCATTTTGTTTTTTTGAAGGAACGACAAAGTCCCTACAAGATTATTTGTTAATTTTGCGGAGAATCTAAAAGAGCATCTGTTCTGAACCCGAAACATCCTTGTTTGTGGTTCACATCCGCTCATCAATTGTTTACACCATAACCGTATATGACACTTTACCCAAATCTTATTATTGACGCACTGCGCATGGTGCGTTATCCAGGAAACGGCAAAAACATTGTTGAAGCCGAAATGCTTGAAGACGACCTTCGCATTGACGGCATGAACGTGTCGTTTTCAATTATCTTTGACAAAAGTACAGACCCTTTCATTAAGTCGGTCCTGAAATCGGCTGAAGCAGCCATCCACACATACGTCAGCAAGGATGTGAATGTGGCAGTAAGCTACAAAACCTTGCAGGCGGCACGCCCCGAACCCGGCAAGATGTTGCCCCAAGTAAAGAATGTGATTGCAGTGAGTTCAGGCAAGGGCGGTGTCGGCAAGAGTACGGTTGCCGCAAACCTCGCAGTGTCGCTCGCACAAATGGGTTATAAGGTCGGTTTGCTCGATGCCGATATTTTCGGTCCGTCGGTACCCAAGATGTTTAGCCTGGAGCAGGTGGATATCTTTGCAGAGATGGTGGAGGGTCGCCAGCTCGTAATTCCCGCCTTTAAATACGGCATTGAATTGCTGTCCATTGGTTTCTTTGTGAATCCACAAACGGCAACGCTATGGCGCGGAGGTATGGCTTCAAATGCCCTGAAGCAGTTGATTGCCGACGCTAAGTGGGGCGAACTCGACTATATGATTCTCGACACCCCTCCCGGCACAAGCGACATCCACCTCACGTTGTTGCAAAACCTCGCCATCACGGGTGCGGTGATTGTTTCAACACCCCAACAGGTGGCTTTGGCTGATGCCCGCAAGGGGATTGACATGTACCAAAACGAAAAGGTGAATGTGCCCATCCTCGGATTGGTGGAAAACATGGCGTGGTTCACGCCAGCCGAACTGCCAGAAAACAAATACTACCTCTTCGGCCGCGAAGGCGTCAAGCAATTAGCTGCCGAGATGAATGTGCCTTTATTGGGACAAATACCCATCGTACAGAGCATTTGCGAGAGTGGAGACGGCGGCGAACCTATTGCCCTCAACCCCGACACACTCACTGCACAGGCGTTCCGCAACTTAGCAGCACGCGTGGTGGAGGAAACCGAACGCCGCAATGCCACACTGCCTGCCACGTCGATTGTTGAGATGAAGAAATAAAAAAGCGTTTAATAGAGTACAAATAACAGAGTACAGAGTACAACTAACCATCCGGACGGAGTTGTACTCTGTACTCTGTTATTTGTACTCTATTACAGCTCTGTTATCTGTTATCTGTACTCTAAAATTACTCTCTCTACTTTGACTTTTCCAGGCTGGAACGCTTCGAACGGTTATAGCTGCGGTAATCGTCGAGTTCAATCTCTACCTCGGGTTCAGTGAGTTGCCCCTCTTGAGGCAATTGGAACTTCAGGTATTTAATGGTCAAGCCACGGTCCAACCATTGTTGTTCGTAGTAGGTCTTAATCCCTAAGATCTGCTTCACTTCCTCGTCCTTCTCTTCCAACAATTGGTGGTAGAGGTCGTCGGTTTTAAACACCACGGGGAGTTTGTTTTCCGCCACCATATAATTGGTGTAGGTAAACAAGAAATTACTGTCGGTTTTCAAATGAATGAGTCCGTCGTTTTGCAGGAATGCACGGTAGCGCTCCATGAAGTAAGTGGAGGTGAGGCGCTTCGTGACCTTCTTCATCTGAGGGTCGGAGAAGGTCAACCAAATCTCTGCAACCTCGCCGGGGGCAAAGAAGCGCTGAATAAATTCGATATTGGTGCGCAGGAATGCCACGTTGGTCATGCCTGCCTTCAAACTCTCGGTGGCACCGCTCCACATGCGTGCGCCCTTAATATCCACACCGATAAAGTTTTTATTGGGGAATAGTTTGCCTAACCCAACGGTATATTCACCACGTCCGCAACCCAACTCCAACACGATGGGGTTGTTGTTCTTAAAGAAGCGTTCGTGCCACTGTCCTTTCAATTCAAAGTGTGCCTCAGTGTCGAGCGCTTGAAAGGGCGCCTCAAACACGTGAGGATAACTGGCCATATCGGCAAATTTAGAAAGTTTATTCTTACTCATTTGTATATTTTGGTGCGTTTATAAATTAATCAAACAGAGTTGTCATCAACTCGTCCCACAGATTTTTAATAATCTAACTGAATTATTCGCTAAGGCTCATCAAAACGTCTCTAATTCTAGATAAAAAACATTAAATCCCTCTGTTTCTTGTTTTTTCTAGAATTTAAGAATTAGAGACGGTTTGATGAGCTTAGGCGAATAATTTTTATCTATCGATACACACTGCGGAGCCAATTCTCTAATTCTCTAATTCTTGATAAAAAAACATTAAATCCCTCTGTTTCTTGTTTTTTCTAGAATTTAAGAATTAGAGAATTATTTATCTGTCGATATGCACTGCAGAACCAATAATTCGCTAAGGCTCATCAAACCGTCTCTAATTCACTAATTCTAGATTATTATCTATCGAGATACACTGCAGAGCCAATTATTCGGACTCTCTTTTATTTTGAAGTTTCGTCGTTCAATATTTTTTCGATTTCTGCGGATGTCAGCGTGAGTTTTTGTTTGCAGAAACTCATGAGTTGCTGTGCCTTTTCCAGTTGGGCGGTTAGTTCATCAACACCCAACGTATTATTTTCAAGACCCTCAACGATGCTTTCCAACGCCTGCATCGCCTCAGCATAGGTTATTTTTTTCTTCATGACTTTTCAGGTTGTGGGGTTATGACTTGGCTTTGTACTGTGCCGTGACTGAAGGTGGTTGTGACGATATCGCCTGCCTTCAATTGCTGAGCATCGGTAATGGCTTTGCCGTTGATGCGCGTGATGCTATAACCTTGTGAAAGGATATGGCTGGGTTGCGCCAGGGCAATGATTTTCTCAAGCAACGGCAACTTCTGCTGTTCGCGATGGAGACGCTGGCGACAGAGCATCGCCACGTGCAACTTCATGCGTTTGAGCACTTCATCCTCGCGAATCAAACAACGGCGTGCACAGTTGGCGAGCGCCACCGACAATTGTTCCTGGCATTGGCGTTCACGATTGAGGTAATCCATCGCACCACGCACCAGGCGCTGACTCAGATCATCGAGCAAGGCACATTCAGCACTGAAATGCTCGATCAGGAAGGCTGCCACAGCCGTTGGTGTTTTGAGGCGCGTGTGCGCCACATAGTCCAAAACGGTTTCATCGCGTTCATGGCCAATACCCGTGAGCACGGGGATGGGAAACTGAGCCACGACGGCAGCCAGGTCATAACGCTCGAAGCCATAGAGGTCGGCTGCCGCACCACCCCCACGAATAATCACCACGCAATCCCAATCGTCGGCTTTCGAAAAGATCTCGTAGAGTGCCGCCATGCAACTCTCCTCTACCCCATCACCTTGCATGATGGCAGGAAAGAGCGTACATTCAAAGGGATAGCCCGACTGCTGAAGCTGATGCATGAAATCGCCATAGCCTGCAGC
Organism: Alloprevotella sp.; assembly: GCA_045612125.1. GTDB lineage: Bacteria > Bacteroidota > Bacteroidia > Bacteroidales > Bacteroidaceae > Alloprevotella. Next base: position 10,136 of record JAZKYK010000046.1, on the reverse strand, counting down.
CGATGCACTTGAAACGACAGCAATGCGCTTCAAGGGTCGGGGCAAGGACAAGCGTTTATTATCATCAATAATACCCTCCTCCTCGAGTTGTTGCAAGATTTTTTGTCGTTGCTTGGCAATATCGCCCAAGGTATAAGTGGGATCAATATGGTGCACGTTCAAGGCATAGCCATAAACGGGATGGAAGGTGACGCTCACCTCAGCAAGGATGGTCATCCCCGCTTGAATGGTGGTGCCTGTGGCTGCTTTGAATTGCTCGGCAATGTGCAGATACGTGTTGCGCCAGATATTGGCCTTGGCACGCGCCAGAACCATTTGGCTGCGTTCGTCCTTCTCAATAAACTCCAGGTAGCAGTGTCCATTGTTCGCCACACGCGCCTCACTCACTTCAGCCGTCACCCAATAGGTATCGTCGAAGCATTTAGAAAGCATCGCTTGTATGGCTTGATTGAGTTCAAGTAAAGAAAGGGAAGACATAGCGTATTTAGAGAGGAGAGTTGAGAGTTGAGAGTTTAGAGATTCCATCCGGCATGTAGGGGCCGATCACCGTGTCGGCCCGTCATCAATCAACGTACTAACGAGGGTGAGAGTTTAGAGATTAGAGATTCCATCCGGCCATCCGGAAGGCAAACATAACGCACATCACGTTGTTATGTCACTAAAAGGTTATTCCACATTCAGAATATCCAGAATCAGGGGCATCACCACGTGGTTCAGGATTTTATCGTTCAGGCGATGCTCGCCATCAAACAGCACGAAGTGATCCTTGCCATAGTGTTTGCAGAACACGGATTGGAAACTTGTGGTAATCTTATCGTCCTTACCAAAAACGCCCCACACCATATTCTTCTCTTCTGCGGTGATGTTCTTAAACGACTCCTTCTCCAGTGTGCGGAACTGATCGATCATGGTGCGATCCACCTTAAAGTCCTTGGCGCCATCCTCGCGTTTATTGAGGAAGGGGTAGCGCCCCATGCCTTTGAAGGTGAGCGTTCGCGACATTTGAAACGAGGGATTAACCAGGATGCGTGGCGTGCCCTTGAGCAATTCCGTGTAGAAGCCGCCCATAGAAGTACCGATGATGAGGTCGGGGTGCTCGGTATCAATGATGCGACGCAACAGCTCGATGGCCTCAGCCGGCAACACCGGGAGGTCGGGCGCAATGACACTGACGCGCTTCTCATAAAGTTGCTGGCGCAACATCATCACCGTGCCTGAGGAGCCACTCGAACTAAAGCCATGAACATAAAGGATTTTCTTGGTCATAGGAAGCATCAGCTTAAGCTCGCCAACATCTGCTTGAGCACAACGCTGGCTGATATTTCGCGGTTTGCCGCTTCGGGAATCACCAGCGATTGAGGCGATTCAATCACACTGTCGGTAACCACCACATTACGACGCACGGGCAAGCAATGCATGAAGTGGGCATTGTTCGTCACCGCCATTTGACGGTCGCTCACCGTCCAGTCGGGATCGTTGCAAAGGATCTTTCCGTAGTTTTCAGGACAGGTCACACCAGGGCAACTCCAGTTCTTGGCATACACGAAATCAGCGCCTTCAAAGGCTTTCATCTGATCATACTCCACACGAGCATCGCCCACGAACAAAGGATCGAGTTCGTAGCCTTTTGGATGGGTAATCACCAAATCGTAGTTGGCATAGCGCATCCACTCTGCAAAGCTATTGGGCACCGCTTGTGGCAAGGCCTTGGGGTGAGGCGCCCAGGTGAGAACGACCTTCGGACGAGCCGTTTTCTTATACTCTTCAATGGTGATTAAATCGGCAAACCCTTGAAGGGGGTGTGCCGTCGCACTTTCCATAGAGAACACGGGCTTGCCGCTGTACTTGATGAACTGATTGAGGATATTCTCAGTATAGTCGTCCGCACGGTTCGTCAAACCTGCGAAGGTGCGCACACCGATAAGGTCGCAGAACGACGACATCACGGGAATGGCTTCAAGGAGGTGCTCGCTGCGGTCACCATCCATCACCACACCACGTTCGGTTTCCAACTTCCAGGCTCCCTGGTTCACGTCAAGCACAATCACATCCAACCCTAAGTTACGCGCGGCTTTCTGGGTGGACAGGCGCGTGCGCAAACTGTTGTTGAAGAATACCAACAATACGGTTTTGTGCTTACCGAGTTGTTCGAAATGATAACGATCATCCTTGATGAGTCGAGCTGCCTCCAAAGCTTCTGAGAGATTGCCAATATCCGAGGCGTGAAGGAATGTATTCATAATTTTTCGTATTGCTTTATATTTATTTATATTTATGTTTTAACGATGTTCGTACAAAAATACTAAATTTGCATCATACATTGAAGTTCTAACCAACAAAAAATATTCTATTTAAGTATGAAGAAACTATTTATCACCCTTGCCGCAGCAATCTTCACTATGGGTTGCTATGCTCAAGATGAACAGAAGACCAACAACAAGGCAACAATTGTTGGTGTGCAAGTAACCGCTGATGCAGCTAAGAAAAAGCCAACCATCAAAACAATCGACACTAAGGTAGCAGGCGGCGAAAAGATATTGGCTGAGATCGTGAAGCAAAACAAGGATAAGGTGTTGCTCATCGATTTCTGGGCCACATGGTGTGGTCCCTGCCGCATGGCAATGAAGCAGATTGACGAGATCAAAGATGCACTCGTTGAAAAGGGTTGCGTGTTCGTGTACGTCACTGGCGAGACATCACCCCTTGAAAAGTGGAACCCTATGATTGAAAACATCGATGGCGTGCACTACCGCTTAAGCAACAAGCAATGGGGCGAGCTGTGCACTTCACTGAGCCTGCGCGGTATTCCCTCTTACATGATCATCAATGCCGATGGCACTCGCGCTTACGACAACTTTGCAACAGGTGGTTACCCTGGCAGCGAAGTATTGAAGAATGAAGTTGAAGTGGCGCTCACAAAATAAGTTCACAGACCCCACACTTAAATCCATACATTAATGTCTCGAGTACTGGTGGCCATGTCGGGTGGCGTGGATAGTTCCGCAGTATGCCTGCTGCTTCGTGATGCTGGTCATGAAGTGGTAGGCATGACCATGCGTGTGTATGACCTGCCCCAACAATTTACGGAAAACAACGACGAACCCGACTTTATCATTAAGGCCCGTAGGTTAGCCCAGCATCTGGGCATTGAGCACCACGTGGTGGATGTTCGCGAGGAGTTCCGACGCACCATCGTGCAAAACTTTTTAGATGAGTACAGCAACGGAAGGACGCCGAATCCTTGCGTGCTGTGCAACCGCGACTTCAAATTTCGCCTGCTCAGCGAAATGGCGCAGCAATACCATTGCGAATTGATGGCCACAGGACACTACGTCAAGAAGGTGGTTCACGACCACAAGCATTTCCTACTGATGGGCGACGATCTTCGTAAGGACCAATCGTACTTCCTGTGGCGCGTGCCGCAAGACACGCTTCAGCGTTGCATCTTCCCCCTGGGCGAAATGGAAAAGACTGAAGTGAGGAAATATCTGGATGCAAAGGGATTTGAAGTCCACGCCAAGCAATCGGAGTCGATGGAGATTTGCTTTGTTGAAGCCGACTACCGCGACTTCCTACGCCAGCAACGACCTGAGTTGGCTGAAACGGTGCGCGGGGGTAACTTCGTGGATAACAGCGGCCGTAAATTAGGCGAGCATCTTGGTGTGCCCTTCTACACGGTGGGCCAACGCAAGGGGCTGGGCATTGCCTTGGGTAAGCCCGCCTACGTGCTGCGCTTAAATGCCGCTAAAAACACCATTGTTTTGGGGGATGAAGCCGACCTCCTGACGTCGGTGTTTTTCATCGAAGACCCTGTGTTTGTGGATGAAGCAGAAGCCTTTGCTCACGAAGCACTCACCGTGAGGGTGCGCTACCACAGCAAACCCGTGGCGTGCCGCATGGAACGCTTGACCGACACCCACCTCATCCTGGTGCGCACGGCACAACCCGTTTCAGCCATCACTCCCGGACAAAGCGCCGTGTTCTACATCGGCAATCGCCTGGTGGGCGGTGCCATCATCGCCAACCAAAAGGGCATTGGCGCCTATGGCGGTTAGAAAGTTGAGAGAGGAGAGAGGAAAGTTGAGAGATTCCATCCGGCATGTAGGGGCCGATCACCGTGTCGGCCCGTCGTGGATTACGCACCAATCCCCAACAAATATTGAGAAAGATAGGTAATTATAGGATCTTATAGGAAGTTATAGGACTCCTATCGTATTCCTATAGTTTCCTATAACATCCTATATTATCAGTTGACAAAATAATCCGTGAAAACCCGTGCAATCTACGGAAGAAAAACGTCCACACCAGGGCAAGCGATAAACTGATGAAAACCCTGTTGAATATAATATATAGAACCCACCTAAAAATAAAAGCCCTTTGTTAGCATTAACCCCTTCCCAAACCCATGCCCTTGAGGTGCTTAAGCAGTTTTTAGCTTGTCAGGACCCACAAGTGGCGTGCATTATGCGTGGTTATGCCGGAACAGGCAAAACCACGCTTATTGGTATGCTGGTCAAACATCTGCGTGCCCTGAAACGCGACGTGGTCCTTTTAGCGCCTACGGGACGTGCCGCAAAAGTATTTTCGGCACATGCCGGCGAACCCGCCTACACCATCCACAAAGCCATCTACCGCCAACAAACCTTTAATGGCGAAGACACGAATTTCAGCCTGGGCTACAACAAAAGCCAGGGGTTACTCTTTGTGGTGGATGAAGCGTCAATGATCGCAACATCGGGGGGCGGACAATCGATTTTTGGCACAGGAAACCTATTGGAGGATTTACTGCAGTTCGTGTTTCAAGCCGAGAACTGCAAACTGCTTTTCGTGGGCGACACCGCTCAGTTGCCCCCCGTGGGCGAAACACAAAGTCCAGCCCTGCGAGCCGAAACCCTGAGGTGGTTCGGACTCAAGGTCTTTGAATGTACCTTAACCGACGTGGTACGTCAGGACAGTGATTCAGGCATTTTACACAATGCCACGTATCTGCGCCAACTCATTGCACAGGAACAATTCCACATGCCCCATATCATGGGTTCAAAGCATGGCGAAGTGCGGTTCTTGCCTGGCAATGAATTAATCGAGGCCTTGATTTCATCCTACCAGGACTTTGGCACCGACGAAACCCTGGTAATTACCCGAAGCAATAAACGCGCAAACATCTATAACAATGGGATTCGCACGCGCATCTTCGACCGCGAGGAAAACCTCACACGCGGCGATTGGGTGATGGTGGTGAAAAACAATTACTATTGGACCGTACAGGCACGACAAGGACTTTCATCGCAGGAACTGCGCGAACTGACGCTGCCCGACTTCTTGGCCAATGGCGATATGATGGAGGTGGTAAACCTGCACAACGTGCACGAGCAATATGGTTTTCAATTTGCTGATGCCACCTTGCGCCTGCCCGACTACGACGATGCTGAGATTGACTGCCGCGTCTTGCTCTCCACGCTACAGTCGGAATCGCCTTCACTGTCGCAGGAAGAAAGCGAAAGACTCTTCCAAGCCATCTACGATGATTATTGGGATATCCCCTCAAAACGCGAGCGCATGAAGAAAGTGCGCGAGGACCCCTACTACAACGCACTGCGCATTAAATATGCCTATGCCGTGACCTGCCACAAAGCACAGGGCGGACAATGGGCACACGTTTACGTGGATCAAGGCTACATTGCCGACGAGGACATCAACCTCTCCTACCTGCGATGGCTCTACACCGCCTTCACGCGCGCCACCCACACCCTATTTCTGGTGAATTGGAAGAATCCGGAGTTGGAGGAGGGGTGAGAGAGATGAGAGTTGAGAGATGAGAGTTGAGAGTTTAGAGAATCCATCCGGCATGTAGGGGCCGATCACCGTGTCGGCCCGTCGTCCAATCGACGCACCAATCGCATATGCCATTGAGATGAGAGTTTAGAGATGAGAGTTTAGAGAATCCATCCGGCATGTAGGGGCCGATCACCGTGTCGGCCCGTCGTCATCCAATGCATCAATCGCCATGGATGTTGTGTAGGGGCCGATCACCGTGTCGGCCCGTGGTGGATTAACGCATAAATCACAGATCTCCATTCTATATTTCTCGCTCAAACTATTCAGTCTGTGTTCTGCTCATCCGACCTTAGAGACCTTAAAGACTTTAATGACCTTAAAGACCTTATCACCAAGGCGCTCTCCTCTCTAAACTCTAAACTCTATGTCATATTGATTTTCAATTTTGAACGCCCTATCCTTAGGGGCTCTAAGCCTGCGTTGATTCTGGAATCAACTAAAAAATCTATAGTTTTTATAGTCTCTATAGCTTTTAGATTTCCCTAAAGCATTCCAGAAACAGTGAGGCGGCCTGTTTTTTAGGGCACGAAACACCAGAAATGCACGTCACCACACCTATTACGTATGTAAAAAATTGATTATAAATCTAAATTAGTTTGTAACTTCACAAAATAGTTGTAACTTTGCAAAGTAATTGCATCCTGGAGATTTCAATTTCTCAAAACAATAATTCATTAACCATTAAACATTAATCAGTATGAATTTCAAGAAAATTTATGCTTATGCTCTTGCAGGTTTAGTATCGCTCACTGGCGTTACTGCAAGCGCTCAATCGCTCTCGCCCTCTACAAAGTGGCAATGGGATGGCGGTACTATCGTTGTTGACGTACCTAAGCGTCCTGCTGGTCAAAAGCACGTTCTTGGCCTCAAGGTAGCTCCTATCCAAACAGTACGCGTAGCGTTCGTTGGTTTAGGTATGCGTGGTCCTGGTGCCGTTACTCGCTTCACTCACATCCCTGGCGTTGAAATCGTAGCGCTTTGCGACTATGTAGAAGAACGCGCTGAAGCATGCAACAAGGAACTCCGCAAGGCTGGTCTTGCTCCTGCTGACATCTACTCTGGCGAATTCGGTTACGAACAAGTTTGCCAACGTGAAGATGTTGACCTCGTTTACGTAGCTACAGACTGGGATCACCACGCTCCTGTTGCTATGTGCGCACTTGCTAACGGCAAGCACACTGCAATTGAAGTTCCTTCTGCAATGAACCTCGAACAATGCTGGGACCTCATCAACCTCGCAGAATACAAGCAACTCCACTGTATGATCCTTGAAAACTGCTGCTATGACTGGTTCGAACTCGACGCACTCAACATGGCACAACAAGGTGTATTCGGTGAAGTTCTCTACACAAAGGGTGCTTACATCCACAACCTCGACGATTTCTGGGGCTACTACTGGAGCAATCCTAAGAACGACCCTGAAAAGCTCGGCTGGCGTATGAAGTACAACATGGAAAACCGTGGCGACGTTTACGCTACTCACGGCCTTGGTCCTGTTGCTCAAGTACTCAACATCCACCGCGGTGACCGTATCCGTACACTCGTTGCTATGGACACTAAGTCAGTTCACGGTAAGGAATACGTTAAGGCTAAGACTGGTAAGGAACCTAAGGAATTCCGCAATGGTGACCACACTACTACTCTTATGCGTACTGAAAACGGTAAGATCATCGAAATCCAACACAACGTAATGAACCCACAACCTTACAACCGTTTGTTCCAAATCAACGGTACACGTGGTTTCGCTAACAAGTATCCTGTTGAAGGTTTCGCTATCGACGCTGCTCAACTCAAGGCTACAGGTCACGCTCCTAAGGTAGATAACCTCAGCTCACACGGTTTCATGCCTCAAGAAGAAATGAAGGCGCTCCGTGCTAAGTACCAACACCCCATCATCAAGAAGTACGGTGCTATGGGCGCTAAGGTAGGCGGTCACGGTGGTATGGACTTCTTCATGGACGCTCGTATGGTTTACTGTTTGCAAAACGGTCTCCCTCTCGATATGGACGTTTATGACCTCGCTGAATGGTGCTGCTTGGCTGAACTCGGTTCACTCTCTATGGACAACAACAATGCTTCTGTAGAATTCCCCGACTTTACTCGTGGTCACTGGAACGACGTTCAAGGTTACAAGCACGCTTGGGCAGAACCCGCTGCTGAAGCTGCTGCTGAAAAGGCTGCTGAAGCTTACACAGCTGCTCACAAGCAAGCTACTGCTGACAACCAACTCTGGGCTCTTTACGATGCAGTAAAGGAAGCTAAGAAGGCTGGCAACGCTAAGGAAATCAAGAAGGCAGAAACTAAGTATGCTAAGGCTGTAGCTAAGGCTAAGGCTCAAATCGAAAAGACTCTTAACCCTAAGAAGAAGTAATTCATTCTTTAGTGAATCATAAAAAGGAGAGAAACACGCGTGTGTTTCTCTCCTTTTTTTAAATGCTTTAGAAAATGGACGGTATGCTATAGGAGCTATAGAAACTAAATTTTCTATATGATATTATTGCTGTCCGGTAAACGCCTCTAACTCTATGAATATAAAGAAGTTTGAATGGTATAAGCCCCACAGCTTGGATGATTCCCCTGAAAGGGGATAAAGCCATTAGCCCAGGGCAACGCCCTGGGTGTTGTTGCAGTCGAGACTTACGCCCTGAAAGGGCAAAAGCAATTATAAGAGTTTGAACTACAATGCTTTTGCCCCTTCAGGGCGCAAATCCAAACATCCATAGACCCAGGGCGTTGCCCTGGGCTGGGTGCTTATTGGCCTTTCAGGCCGTTACTTCTCAAAAACTTTACCGGACACCAATAATATGATATAGAAGTTATAGAATCAACACAGGCTTAGAAACTCTAAAGACCTTAATGACTTGAAACCTTAAAGACCTTATCGCGAAGATACAAGACACTAAACTTTAAGATCTACAATTTATATAAGACAGGTGCGTTGATCCACCTCGGGCCGACACGGAGATCGCCCCTACACAACATCCATGGCGATTAATGCATTGGACGACGACGGGCCGACACGGGGATCGGCCCCTACCTCTCAACTTCTTAACGAGCCAAAGGCTCCTCTTAACCTCTTAACGGACCTTTAGGTCCCTCTTAACGAGGCGAAGCCTCTTCTCTCATCTCTAAACTCTAAACTCTAAACTCTCCAAGCAAGCCGCATGGGCTCACTTCTGTGAGTAAGATCCGAGATCCGTGGCAAAAAAAGAAATTACTGCCTGGTAAAATATTTCACGCGGAATGCGCAGAATTCGCGGAAGCGCACACACTTTGTTTGTGCTTGCCATCCGGATGGTTGCGCAAGTGTAGCGTGCGCCTCTGCGTGTTCCCCACATATAATAACATTTCTATTCCGCATGGCTTCCGCGTTTTCCGCGTATTCTGCGTGAGAAAAAATAAACAGGACTTTTTAGAGAACAGAGTACAGAGTACAACTGCCGTGCGGAATGGCGTAAGCGAGATCCGTGGACAAAAAAGAAATTACTGCCCAGTAAAAAAGTATCACGCGGAATGCGCAGAATTCGCGGAAGCGCACACACTTTGTTTGTGCTTCCCATCCGGAAGGTGGCGCAAGTGTAGCGTGCGCCTCTGCGTATTCCCCCATGTAATAGCATTTCCATTCCGCATGGCTTCCGCGTTTTCCGCGTATTCTGCGTGAAAAAAAGTTTAACTCCAGCGGATCACGAGGATCTACGCGTATCATTTATAAAGTGCAGATATTATTATAAAATACTCGTGATACGTGGAGATTTGTAGATTTTAACGACTTCATATTTGAGGCGTTTGAGGTTTTTTGTCGAGCAGAAACAATTATAAACACCTGAATAATAAAGCTTTTGCCCATTCAGGGCGAAACTCTACTCCATTAATAAACCCAGGGCGTTGCCCTGGGCTATGTGCTTGTTGGCCCTTCAGGCCGTTACTATTCAGGAAATTTACCGGACTTTTTAGCGTTGAGAGCAGAGAAAAGCGACTGCGGTTCTGATGTCTCTACGCACCACATGGCGGTTGTTCTCTGTTCTCTGTACTCTCATCTCTAAACCCTCCTCTCTAAACTCTCTTAACCTCTTAACGGACCTTTAGGTCCCTCTTAACGAGCCGAAGGCTCTTCTCCCCATTTTGTCACAAAATCTGCCCGTTTTTCGCGAAATTTCAACTTTTTTTCAAAAAGTGAAAAATATCATTTTGTCACATTGTTAAAGATTATATAAAAAAGTTAAACGGGCTTCGAGGGGTCAAAACCGGACCTTCGGCGAACGACTCGGCGGGAAATTTTTCCTAAGTCGGACCAAATTTTT
>JAZKYK010000045.1:0-25779 GCA_045612125.1 Alloprevotella sp. | reverse complement strand
CTTGGCCTCCGACTTGCCAAAATAATTCTCTAATTCTCTAATTCTAGATTTCATTTTAACATTGCGTCCTTCTGTTTCTTGTTTTTCTAGAATTTTAGACGTTTCGATGACCTTAGGCCAATAATTATTTATCTATTCATATGCACTGCGGAGCCAAATTAATTCTCTAATTCTCTAATTATTCGCAAAGCTCATCAAACCGTCTAGACCTTAAAATCAAGTTTTGAATTTTCTAGAATTTTAGACGGTTTGATGAGAGTAATCGAATAATTTTTGTTCACAAAGTGAGCCCGTGCGGCTTGCTTGGAAAGTTGAGAGATGAGAGTTGAGAGTTTAGAGATTCCATCCGGCATGTAGGGGCCGATCACCGTGTCGGCCCGTCGTCATCCAATGCATCAATCGCCATGGATGTTATGTAGGGGCCGATCACCGTGTCGGCCCGTCGTGGAGCAACCGTTAATTCGTTAATCGCGGTATGTCGGCCCGTCGTCATTACCCCAACAAATGTCGAGAGAGGAGGGCGCCTTTACTGATAAATCAAAGAGGTGATGCGCGTGGGGTCGTACACTTCCTGCGCTACCTTCTGCAACAACTCGGGCGTTACGGCTTCTACCTCGCTGCATATATTCTGCACGTCGCGATGCACGCCATAATGGGCAAAGGTCTTGCCCAAGGCAATGGCATAACCCTCACTGCTGTCGCAGGATATGCCGATTTGACCGATTAACTGTTGCTTGGCAGCGCGCAATTGTTGTTGCGTCAAGGGGGTGGTCACGAGTTTATTCAACTCTCTGTGCACGAGATTGATACAACGACGCACATCCTTGGGATCGCAACCAAAGTAGATATTCCAGAATCCACAATCGGGATAGGTATTGAGGTAACTGTCGATGGAATAAACCAACCCTGCCTTTTCGCGCACGGAGGTATTGAGGCGAGAATTCATGCCTGGACCACCCAATATATTATTAAGGAGGAGCAGCGCAAAACGGCGGTCGTCGTCGGCACCAAAGGTAGGCGCACCGAGCACGACGTGAGCTTGATGCGTTTGCTTATCGACCTGACGGTGCATGGGCACATAGACGTGAGGCACGATCGGCTTGGCGGGCAACGTACCTGATGGCACATCGGCTGTGGCACGCTCAAGAAGGCTAACAACCTGTTTGAAATTGACGTTGCCGTAAATGTAAAAGGCGCAGTTGGCGGGCACGTAGTATTGACGGGCAAAGCGCTGGGCATCAGCTGTGGTGTAAGTGCGCAGACGCTGGGCTTGTCCTAAAATATCGCGCCCCAATGGATGTTGGTCGAAGAGCATTGATTCGAACTCATCGAAGATTAATTCCGCGGGCGAATCCAAATAACTGTCGATTTCATCGCAGATTACCTCCACCTCACGGTCGATTTCCGCTTGAGGATAGGTGCTGTGAAACACAATATCGGACAGTAAATCAATGGCGCGCGCAACATCCTTGCGCAACACGGTGGCGGTATAAACCGTTTCCTGCTTACTGGTGGAGGCGTTTAAATCACCGCCTACACGCTCAAGGCAATTGGTAATGTGGTGGGAACGACGACGCTGCGTTCCTTTAAAGGTCATGTGCTCTATGAAATGAGCCATGCCACTATCGGCGGCATCTTCGTGGCGCGTGCCACAACACACGACGTAGCCACAATAAACCACGGGGGCATCACGATGTTCGTAAATGATGCGAAGGCCATTAGGGAGGGTATGAATCATTATTGTTGACGACGATGTTTAAGAAATTCATGATAAAGGATATGGGCTGCAAAGGCGGCAACACATCCTGTGTTAAAGAGCAGGCGCAACCAGGGTTCAGCAATGTAAGTCGAGGCGCCTTGCATCAGTACATAAAACAGAGCGGTCATGCCGACATAAACCGCTATTTGCTTGAGCGGATATGCCACGGGGTTATACTTCTGGCCCACAAAATAGCTGAGCAACATCGCCACGCCATAGCCGGCAACACCAGCCCAGGCACATGCCATAAAACCATATTGCGGCACGAAAAGCACATTAACGGCAATGAGCACCGCACAACCGATGCCTGAGAACCAAGCACCCCAGATGGTTTTGTCGATGAGTTTGTACCAGAACGAGAGGTTGAAGTAAACACCCATGAGGATTTCAGCCGCCATCACAATAGGTACGACTTTAAGACCGCCCCAGTAATCGGGGGCGATGATATACTTCAAAACATCCAGATACGCCACAACCATCAGGAAGGCTAAGAGGGTGAATATGAGAAAGAACTTCATGGCCTTGCCCATATCCTGAGCCCCACCACGCCCGAAGACAATGGGTTCGTAAGCGTAGCGAAAGGCTTGCGTGATCATCGCCATAATCATGGCAATCTTCACACTGGCACCATAGATACCGAGTTGAACCCTGCCTGCTTCGCCTTCCACCAAATGGCAATAAAGCATCTTATCGGCTGTTTGATTGAGAATACCAGCAATACCCAAAATCAAAATGGGCCAGGCGTAGTGCAACATTCGGCGCAGTAAGGAGCGGTCGAATACACGTGGGAAGCCCGTTAATTCTTTGTAGAAGAACAATGTTATCAATGACGTGCAACACAGATTGATGGCAAAGACAGCACCGACCTCTAAGGTATAGTCAAAGAAGGTGGGCAACACCACAAAGTAAGCAACATTGGCAAGGATATTGAGCAGGATAAACAAGAGTTTGAGTCCGGCAAACTTCAGAGCTTTCTTTTGATAGCGCAGATAGGCAAAGGGGATGCTTTGGAATGCATCAATGGCTACGCAAAGTGCCATCATCCAGATGTATTCAGGATGAGTAGCATAGCCAAGGGCTGAGGAAATCGGGTTCAGCAATAGAATGACGACTGCCACGAAGCACAACCCTACGCCACCGACGGCACCAAGCGTCGTGCTATACACGCGCTGGGGCACTTCACCTTCCTTATTGATGAAGCGGAAGAAGGTGGTCTCCATACCAAAGGTCAGGAGCACCATGAGTAAAGCCACATAACTATAAACCTCGGAAATGACGCCATAACCGCCTGAAGAGGCCGCAATCTTGGCGGTATAAAGGGGAACGAGCAGATAATTGAGAAAACGGCCGATGATACTCGAGAGCCCATAGATGGCGGTATCCTTGAAGAGTGATTTCAGCATAACGCAATGGGGGTTAGAAGAATAAGTAACAGATGCCTATCGCAGCCATGATGCCTGCTAAATCGGCGAGCAAACCGCAAGTAACGGCATGGCGCGTGTAACGAATACCCACACTACCGAAGTACACGGCAATGATGTAGAAGGTGGTGTCGGTACAACCTTGGAAAATACAGGTTAACCTGCCCACAAAGGAATCTGCACCATAGGTGGTCATGGCATCGACCATCATGCCTCGTGCACCACTGCCACTGAGGGGTTTCATAATGGCTGTGGGGAGGGCACCAACCCATTGGGTGTCAATGCCAAGAAGCCCCACCAACCACTTCACCCCTTCTATCAACCAATCCATAGCGCCCGATGCGCGGAACACACCAATGGCAACAAGGATAGCCACAAGGAAGGGAATGATACGAATGGCTGTTTCAAAACCGCCCTTGGCTCCTTCCACGAAAGCGTCGTACACATTGACCTTACGGCGCATGGCAGCCACAATAAAGAGGATGATGATGGTGAGCAACAAAACATTAGCGGTGGTGGTGCCCACAAGATCCATCATCGTGGCATCCATCTGACTAAAGCTCCAGATAATGGCTGCTACAAAAAGAGAAGCACCGCCAAGGGTGAACATCAGGGTGCGGTTGAGCAGGTTAATGCGCTGATAAAGACTGGTGACAATAATTCCTGCCAGGGTTGAAAAGAAAGTGGCAAGCAGAATAGGAATGAAGATATCCGTGGGATTGGCGGCTCCCATCTGCGCCCGATAGACCATGATGGAGACGGGAATAATGGTAAGTCCAGAGGTATTGAGCACCAGGAACATAATCATGGAATTAGAGGCGGTGTCCTTCTTGGGATTCAGTTCCTGAAGGCGCTCCATGGCTTTGAGCCCGAGGGGTGTGGCGGCATTGTCCAAGCCCAACATATTGGCTGACAAATTCATGAAGATATTCCCCACAACGGGATGACCCTTGGGTATTTCGGGAAATAACTTCACAAACACAGGACTCAACCAACGGGCGAAGATATCTACCACCCCACCCTTTTCACCGATTTTCATGATGCCTAACCACAATGAAAGGACACCCGTCAAACCAAGCGAAATCTCAAAGGCGGTTTTAGACGTGTCGAACGTTGAATTGATGATTGCAGGAAACACCGCAGTATCGCCCATAAAAACGAGCTTCACTAAGGCAATCACAAAAGCTATCAGAAAAAAGGCAATCCAAATGTAATTAAGTACCATATTAAGAAAGGAGGTTACAACGGCGCTTCAGCGAAGCGCCTTTTTAATAAATTGCGCGCTGAAGCGCATGGTGCATTGAGGATAATCGGAAAGAAGGGGCTTTACTTGAGGGGGTAAATATTCAAGAAGCTCTAAAAGATCTGGATTTTCTAGATGTTCTAGATACTCTAGATGTTCTAGATTCTCTAGATACTCTAGATATTCTAGATGCTCTAGAGAAAACCATTTAAGCTTCATCTCCTTAAAGACCTGAAAGACTTCAAAGACCTTAAAGACTTCAAAGACCTTAAAGACCTTAATGACCTTAAAGATTCTAAGATTAACAAGCAAATTTAAACAAAAAAAATTAGGAATTAGAGGCATAGACCTTTAATTCCTAATTTTTATGAATCTCTTATGTCGCTTGAAGCGGATTATGCATCGATTTCTGCATAATGTGCGTTGGCCTCAATGAATTCACGACGTGGACCGACTTCCTCGCCCATCAACATTGAGAAGATATAGTCGGCTTCTGCGGCATTTTCTATAGTTACTTGCTTGAGCATGCGGCGCTCGGGGTCCATGGTTGTTTCCCACAACTGCTGTGGATTCATTTCACCCAAACCTTTGTAGCGCTGTGTGGTGACTTGATTTTCTTGACCATCAGCATGCTTCTGAATAAACTCATCGCGTTCTTGATCGGTGTAGCAATATTCCTCAACCTTACCCTTCTTACAACGGTAGAGCGGAGGCATCGCCAAAAAGAGGTGACCCGCATGAATCAATTGTGGGAAGTAGCGATAGAACAATGTCATAATCAATGTTTCAATGTGGTGTCCATCGACATCGGCATCGGCCATGATAATCACCTTATGATAACGCAATTTCTCAATGTTGGCTTCCTTTGAATCTTCACCATTCACACCGAAGCGAATACCTAAGGCTGTAATGATATTGTTGACTTCATCACTTTCAAAAGCCTTGTGCCACATTGACTTTTCTACGTTCAGGATCTTACCACGTAAAGGCAAAATGGCTTGCGTTGCACGGCTACGGCCTTGCTTAGCTGAACCACCTGCTGAGTCACCTTCGACGAGGAAGAGTTCGCAATCCTCGGGTTTGCGTGAAGAGCAGTCTGCCAACTTACCAGGTAAGCCACCGCCGCCCATAGGACTCTTGCGCTGTACACTTTCGCGTGCCTTACGCGCTGCCACACGTGCGGTTGCCGCCAAAATTACCTTATCAACGATCAACTTCGCTTCTTTGGGGTGTTCTTCCAAATAATTGGTCAAGGCCTCGCCTACGGCTTGAGTCACAGCACCTGCGGCTTCAGAGTTACCAAGCTTCGTTTTGGTTTGACCTTCAAACTGTGGTTCTGCTACCTTAACAGAAATGACGGCTGTCAAGCCTTCTCGGAAGTCCTCGCCTGAAATTTCAATCTTGGCCTTTTCGATTTGCTTTTGCGCTGTTTCTTCGGCATACTTCTTCAATACACGTGTGAGCGCAGCACGGAAACCGGTGAGGTGCGTACCACCTTCAATGGTATTGATGTTGTTGACGTATGAATGAATGTTTTCAGAATACGACGTGTTGTAAAGAATAGCCACTTCAATAGGCATGCCGTTCTTTTCAGTGTTGATGTAAATCACATCGTCGATCAAACGGGTACGACCTGAATCGATGTGGCGCACGAACTCGCGCAAACCTAATTCTGAATAGAACTCTTCTGAACGAATATTACCTTCCTCATCAGGACGCAGATCGGTCAACTTAATGCGAATACCTGCATTGAGGTACGCTAACTCACGCATGCGGTTGGCCAAAATATCATATTTGTACGTTGTAACGGTAAAGATCTCGGGATCTGGCCAGAACTGTTGGCGTGTACCACGAAGTTCTGTAACACCAACAACATCAACGGGATAGTTGGGCTTACCCTTTGAATATTCCTGCTGGTAGATCTTACCATCACGGAACACCTGAGAGAGCATACGGGTTGAAAGCGCATTCACACAGCTCACACCTACACCGTGCAAGCCACCAGATACCTTGTAAGAACCCTTATCAAACTTACCACCAGCATGGAGCACGGTCATCACGACTTCAAGTGCTGAACGGCCTTCCTTAGGGTGAATATCAACGGGGATACCGCGACCGTCGTCTTGCACGATAATTGAATTGTCTTCACAAATCGTAACTTGTATATTCTTGCAATAACCGGCTAAGGCTTCGTCGATTGAGTTATCGACCGTTTCATAAACCAAGTGATGCAAACCCTTTTCGCTAATATCACCAATGTACATCGCAGGACGCTTACGAACGGCCTCTAAACCTTCAAGGACCTGAATATTACTTGCTGAGTATTCAGCGCCTTTCATTATCATTTCTTCCATTATATCGTTGGTTGTTTTAATTCCTAAATAACTACGCAAAGATACATTTTTTTTCGCAAAAATCGTAACTTTTAAAGGCCGTATTTCATTGATTTTCTACAGAAAAAAGGAGTTTTTTTAAAGAATTGCACAAGAAATAATAAAAAAGAAAACTCAAGTTGCAAAAGATGTAAAATATTGCACTTGGGCGTTGAAATAAAAGAATAAAACCGGACCAGTTGCGTGGTAAAAAACAAACAAAAAAGCGTTTCAGCAATCAAAAGATTACCAAAACGCTTTTGGAAGTAGGCCCACCAGGATTCGAACCTAGACTGACAGAACCAAAACCTGTAGTGACTACCATTACACCATGGGCCTTACTTTGACGTCCTCGTTAGAAAGACGTTGCAAAAGTACAAATAAATTCGCACCCTCCAAATATATTCCGCATTTTTTTAAATAAAAATTGAAAAAAAGATGTTTTAATAAATAATTTGTAAACTAAGTATGTCATATATAACAGAAAAGATGTTTTATAATGCACGATACCAATTTTGGTTAAAATCTACGGAACGATTGTAGTCTGAATAATCTGAGGACTCGGAATTATCTGAGAACTCTGAGCGCGAGATCCGCGAGAAACGTGGGCAAGAAATCATTGTAAATGCAAAGGCACGAAATCAAAGAAACACCGAGCCAAATGGGCTCAAGGCGGGCGCATATTGGCGCATCGGGCTGCTATTCTTCAAGATGTTTAAGGACACCAATCAAAGATTTCTTCCTGACTTCATCACTTTTTGTTGCAATATTAAGGCGCTTATTGATTGTTAGGCAGTTACGGCAATTTATTGGTTGGTTTTGGGTGGCGCAAACCTATGTTTTATTTCTAGAATTTGAGAATTAAAGAATTTTTTATTCATCAAGATGAATTTATTGATTGATACACACTGCGGAGCCAAAATTATTCGCCAAGGCTCATCAAACCGACTCTAATTCTAGACATTTATTGATTCACTGCGGAGCCAAATTATTCGCCGAGACTCATCAAACCATCTGTAATTATTCGCATGGCTCATCAAACCGTCTAGACTAAAAATCAAATGTTTTCTTGTTATTTTCTAGAATTTGAGAATTTTTATCAATCGATATGCACTGCGGAGCCAAATTAATTCTCTAATTCTCAAATTCTAGACTATAATTCAATTTGGTTTTAAGTTTTTTTTCAAGAATTTTAGAATTAGAGAATTTCTTATCTATTGATACACACTGCGGAGCCAAATTATTCGCCAAGGCTGATCAAACCGTTATAATTTGGGTGACGCATTGACAAATTCAGGGGGCTGTAATTCTTCAAGAAGTTTAAGGATACCAATAAGAGATTTCTTTGATTTCTATAATCAATGCAAGCGCGACCTTAATGACCTTAAAGACTTTAAAGACTTTATCACCAAAGCGCTCTAAACTCCATCCACAGTAGTTAAATCATAAAAAAGAAAAAGCTCTGGCGCATTGCGCCAGAGCTTTAATTCTATGAAGTGCGTATCAATTACTTGATAACCTTCTTACCGTTGATGATGTAGAGACCTGCAGGGAGGTTCTTAGTTGAGTTGAGACGAACACCAGAGATAGTGTAAACACCATTCTTAGCAGTGCTTTGGAGTTCAACTTCAACACCTTCGATAGAAGTCATAACGTCAGCAGCAACTTCAACTGCGAAACCTGTCATAAGATCTTCAGCATCGAAACCTTCTGGAGCAGCTTCGAGAGCAGGAACTGCCTTACCGTTGATGTAACCAGAGAATGAAGCTGAACGAGTCTTAGTTACAGAACCATCTGATTCAGTTGTGCTTTCAGCAGGAGCCAAAGTACCGAAGTTAGTGAAGTAGAGTGTACCGTCAGCCATTTCTTCAGAGAATACTGTAGAAACGAAACCGTTCACTTCCTTAGATTCGTAACCGAATGTGAGGTCGTTGATTGAAGTAAGAACTTCAGTATCCATAGCAGTGTAGAATACAACACTGTTAGTACCTTCACCCTTAGTTACAACGAACATAGGAGTACCAGCAGCAACTTCTTCCATATCAGCAACAGGAGTGAAGTAGAGCTTGCTTTCTGCAGCGCAGTAACCTTCTACCTTGTAAACGTAAGCGTCAGCATAGAGGAACTTAGCGTTAACTGGGAGAGAAACTGCCTTGTAAGCGTTTTCGCCAACTTCAATACCATAAGCACCGTAAGTGTATTCTTCGAGTGAAGCTGATTCAAGACGGAATGAAGAGTGGTCAGTACCAGATGCGCTGTTCCAGCCGCAGAGGTAGTTAGAACCCATAGTATTCATGAAGAGAGTCTTGCCAGAAACACTGTCAGTACCCATGATGAAGTTGAAGTTACCACCGCGCTTCAAACCGTCAGCTTGTACAGATACGAATGTCTTTTCAGCACCAAGAACAGCGTGGTTGTTGTTAACCTGAGTCTTGTTTTGGAGATAAAGACCTGTACCGATGTTGCGGAGAGCAACTGTGTTATCCTTAACTTCTTCTACAATCCACAATGAGTTGATAGAAGTAGCGATTGTAGCGTTATCAGAGTAACCTTCATCTGCGCTACCAACACGACGAACGAGACCAGGAACGATACCATCCTTATTGTTGTCACCACCACGTGCGTAGATGATTGATTCGTGGAATACGTTATCTTCAGCAGCAGAGCTACGGATACGGTAGTATTGACCTACTTCAGGCATTACGAGTGACTTCATAAGAGTTTCGTAAGCTCCATCGAGTTGAGCAATAGCAGCGTTGATTTCATCAAGTGTCATAACAGGCTTGATAGCAGCTTCAGCAGCAGTTACAACAGCAGCATAAGCTTCAACAGCAGCGAGAGGATAGTAACCAGCACCCTTATCACCGATTGAGTCAGTAGCACCAGCGATGTTAGTCAATACAGCCTTAGCAGCAGTGATTGCTTCGTTCAAACGAGTTGGGTCAGGATATTGAGCGAGGTATGCATCGTAAGCAGCTTGGAGCGCTACGATTTGACCTTCTGTACCCTTACCTTCAGCGAGTTCAGCTTCAGCCTTAGCGAGTTCAGCGAGGAGCGCATCGATCAATTCAGCAGGAACTGCACCGTTGAGTGACAATTCAGGAGCATAAGCTGCACCGAAGAGTGCCCATTCAGAAGCAGAGAAGTAAGTGTTTTGTTGAACACCTGATGAAGTAGTAGAAAGAGTCTTGTAGTGTTGTACACGGATGTAACGATACTTACCACCGAGACCTACAGCACCAACACCAACATAGTTTTCACCATTGTCATTAGCCCAAGTCTTCAATACAGGAGCTTGTGTAGCAGAGTCAACAACAACTGAACCATCTTCGTTGTGGTCGTAGAGGTTGATGTTGTATGTCATTACCAAGTCGCCAGCTTCCTTCCATTCTTCTTCAGTTGTATTACGAACGAAGATCTTAGCTTCACCGAAACCGAAGCTTGCATTGTGTTCAGAAGTACCAACACGACGCATCATCTTCATTGAAATAGCTTCGAGTTCGTTACCTTCACCGAGGTCAACTTCGAAGAAGTGAGGATATGCAGTACCACTCCAGTAAGTGTGAGCGAATGTTGCGGGATCATTGTCAAACAATGCGCCAAGACCTTGACCATCTGATGGGTGGATAGGATCTGCACCATTGTTGTCAACAGGAGTTACATTTGTCTTAACAACAGCTTGCTTTTCAACAACTGTAATGCTGTCGCCACCTTCTTCTTCTGATGGAACCTTAACTTCTACGTCAACAGAGTCAACTGCGTAAGTGAGGTAACCGTGAGAAGCGAAGTTATCATCCTTAGTACATTCTGCTGCAGGAGCATAAGTAACACCACGGTTGTAGCTTGACTTAGCTGCAGAGACAACAGCCTTGAGGCGTTCGTTGATGTCGTACTGAACAACTTGATCGCGGATAGCGTCAACTTCTTCTTGAGCTACAGGATAGAGGAACATCATGTTACCTTCGTCCCAACGAGCGTTCCACTTCAAGATCCAGTGCTTACCATGGTTCTGGAGGTTCCAAGATGCACAGTAAGGACAACCGTCTTCACCTGTACATTGACCCTTAGACTGGTGAGTGTAGATGTAAACAGTACCAGGGATCACTGAGAGGTATTCGAATACATAAACAGCAGCCTTGTCGCCTGTTGTAAATGTCTTTTCACCGTTACCAGTAAGGTCTTCCACTACGTTAGTAGCCCACTTGCTTGTACCGTAGTTTTGGATGTAATAAGCATTTTCCTTAGGTTCAGCGAATGCTTCGATAACGTCTTCTTCAGCAGCTGGCTTGAAGTACCAAATGTACTTAGAAGCTTCTACTGTGAGTACTTCTGGACGAGCAAATTCCTGTGCACGGATTGCACCACCTTCGTCGAAGATAAGACCTGCCTTACCTGATCCAGGAGGAACTTGGCGGTTAGGTTGGATGTAGTAGTAACCTTCGCGCATTTCGTGGATAACGAGGTTCTTGATTGCTTCCTTCATTTCTGCGAGGATTTCTTCAGGATCACCGATACCATCGAGTGCGTAAGCTTCATACTTAGCGTAAACTTCCTTAACAACGTTTACAGAAGCTTCGTCGTATTGACCAGGACAGTCACCTACGTAGTAGTTAACAACACCTTCGGGGAAGAGTTCGAGCATGTATTCATCGAGGATTTCACCAGCTGACATTTCAATTGGTGTGTAGATGAACCATGCGTTTTGACCGTGGTGTGCGAACATAACGTATTCGTCTTGTGATTCAAGATAAACAGGAATAGTACCTAAGTCGTTAGTATTCTTGTTCATCAAAACGAAAGTACCTTCAACAACAGTCTTGTTTTGGATACCAGCTTCTACATCTTCTGCAGAGTCTTGACCTTCACCTTCGTCTGACCAAGTGCTCCAGTTAGCCAAATAGCCTTCTTCTTCATTAGCCATTCTGTAGCGAGTTTCAGCGAGCTTTACAGTCCACTTTGCAGCTTCTTCGATGTTAGAAGTTGTAAAGATGAAAGGCTTCTTGTAGTTAAGCATGTCTGAACCATCAGCAGCACCTACGATCTTTTGGTCCTTAACATACTGTTGAGATGCAACGAACATCAAAGCGTAAAGGTCGTCACCGTTTTCGTTTTGTTCTCCAACAGAAACGAACATTACCTTTGCACTGTCGTTAGCAGTTCCTGCGAGGTAGTTCCATGAATCTTGTGTGAAATAGCGGCCCTTGTCGTTTTCATCGATGTCGGCAACCAAAAGGTATTCCACACCTTCTTCAATTTCTTCTACCATCTCGTCGTGGCGGTATTGTTGTGCATAAGCAACACTTGAAAACAACACTGCCAAAGAAAGTAAAAACTTTTTCATTGAATAGAGAGTTTAAGTGAATAAATAATAATTAGACATTCTCGGGACAAAAGTACAATGTTTTTCTGAAATAGAACAAATAAATCACACATTTTTCATCATATTTTCTCAACTCCGAGTTACAAAGTACTTTTTCAACGGGTTTTCGTTACGAAAAGAAGGATTTAAAAACATGAACAATTTCTCTTGTAAAATAACGCATATAGGGTTTGTAACCAACTTTCAGTAGCTCTGCCATCATGGTCGGATCGCCCTTAAGCCAATATCTCAACTTAGCCACCGCCTGACGGCGAGTACGTGCGGGAAAATAGGTTTCTGCAATCACATAACGGGGAGTTTGTATCATAATCTTATAAATTTTAAGGGTTAATATGGGGGTTACATCGGTCATACTGCGCTACCGTTATCACACGCCGAACTGATCACGCAGGGCTTGTATCTCAGCTTCATTAATCAGAGCGCCCGACTCTTGGCGCGCCATAGCTGCTACAAAACGATTAAAGGCTGAGCTTTTCAAATCAAGGGGTTGATCGCGTTGCACATCTGCCCGTCCACAAACACAAGCGATGTAGAGTTCGGTGTCGTTCTCGGTGGGCGGTGCCCAACGGTAAATGATTTGTTCGGGCGTCACACACTTATATATATTATAATAGGTGTGCATCAAGATTATGGCAGCTCGATAACCATAGGCAACATGCGTAAAACAACAGAAACCTTTGACATTGGGGGTTGTTGGCGACAAGCCCAGCCATTTATTGGCAGGGTTATAACGAATGTTCAGAGGATTACGATTACGCTCGCCCAAGTTCGCTGGACGTTGCGCGTAAGGAAGGACTTGCTTCCTTTGCTTAAGATTAAAGCTTTTCATTTTTTTGATTTGTTAAAACAATAAGTGAAATAAAAAAAATAATCGGGTTACGGCTGCAAAATTAAAGTCAAGGATTCCGACATTCTCGGAATGAATAAAAAAAAATTATCGCAATCCGACAAACCCAAAAGATTATTTGTGACGTTTTGATGAGAGTAATCGAATATTTTTCAATTTATCAATTACACTGCGGAGCCAAATTCTCTAATTCTAGATCTTTCATCTATCAACATACACTGCGAAGCTAATTATTCGCCAAGGCTGATCAAACCGTCTAGACTATAAATCAAGTAGTCTTCAAGTGTTTTTTTGTTTTTCTAGAATTTGAGAATTTGAGAATTTTTTATTCATCAAGATGAATTTATTGATTGAAACACACTGCGGAGCCAAAATTCTCTAATTCTCTAATTCTAGACATTTATTGTTGCACTGCGGAGCCAAATTATTCGCCAAGGCTCATCAAATTGTTATTATTTGGGTGACGCATTGACGAATTCAGGAAAAATTTATCGCAATCCGACAAACCCAAAAGATTGAATCAAAAAAAACACGGAAGAAGAAAACAGAAACACACTATTGATGTATTCCTGCTTTCTTTTTCCGTGTTTTGGCTTTTCTGCGTTTAGGAGCAAATACCTTTAAGCCGTTACTTCTTAAAAAGCTTATTCATAATTTCTTCAGCCTGCGCTTTAAGTTCGGGCGTGATGTATGGGCCACAGAGTTTTATCACCGCAAGCAATGCGGCGGCATCATCGGTGTAACCCGTCAAAGGAATAATATCGGGTATCAGGTCGGTCGGGAGAATCAAATATCCCAACGCACCCGCAATCGAGGCTTTTACGCCCATGGGAACGCTTGACGACTTCATCACGCAATACAACAAGACTGCCGGTCGGAGCACGCCGCGCCCTAAGGACTTGGCTTTTTTCCAAAAAGCTGAATCCGAATAATTCTTTTTGTAATCGTCTGTATTTTTCATAACGTTCAGGGAGGGAGAGTTGAGAGAGGAGAGAAAAGAGTTTAGAGTGGAGAGTTGAGAGTTTAGAGTTGAGAGAGCCTTGTCCTCTTGTTGGGGCACGCCCTTCGGGGTGCTACAATGGGGTTTTGTTTGGACCGGGAGTATTCGCTACGCTCAAACCGCCCGGTTACAGAGCGGAGATACCTTCGGCATCTTGCCATGCGGAACTGTGGATGAAATAGAAGCTATAGGAGCGATAGATGCTATAGATTTTATAGATGCTATAGAAACTATAGATGCTATAGATGCTGTAGATACTATAGATGATCTATATATTCTATATATGCTTAGAAAAGATGAATTTCCTAAAACTTTTATATCTTTGCAAAGAGGTTAAAACATACAAGAGCAAGAATGCGATGAATAAACCACTTTGGCTGATTAAATTATTACACCACAATCCGAATCGATTTACACGTAAGGAAATTCTTGATGCATGGAGCGAACACGACGATCGTAAGCGCCCTATGCCCGTATCTACATTCTACGATCAATGCGCAGAAATAGAATGCGTGTATGGCGTAAAGGTGGTTAACGAACAACGGCGATACGCCCTCAAACATTGCAACCGCGAAAGTGCTGACCTACTGAATTTCTTGGTGGGCGAGGATGAAAAACTCGAAATCGATGGAGGACAATGGATTCACGACCTACACACGGCGATTAAAGAGCGCAAAATGACGCGCTTCACTTACAACGCCATAGGCAAAGCATCCTACACCACGGAGCTCGCACCATATTGTTTGCATCTTGCCCATGGTAAACTTTACGTGGTTGGCTTTTCGTCACACCACAGCAGCGTACGCACCTTTGCACTCGACCGAATGGTTGCGCTCACCATACTCTACAGTCGCTTTGTACGTCCGATAAACTTTAATACCGAACGATACTTCTGCCACAGCTTTGGTGCCTTTGGTGGCGAGAACCTTAAACCGGAATGTGTGGAAATGAAATGCGACGAATGGCTAACCAACTATCTGCGCCAACGTCCGCTGCACGCCTCGCAGGAAGAGATCAGCGACGGTTGTTTTCAAATCCACGTGGCACTAACCCAAGATTTCACCTGTGCCATCTTAAGCTTTGGCAGTCACGTAAGAATAACGAAACCGGCTGAACTTATCCAACAAATTCAAGACATAGCACAAGAAATTCTAAAGCGATACCAAAATTAGCACACCTAATTTTTCAGCAAAGAAGGGTTGACGCACAGCCATAAGCATAGGACTCTGCCATCCGCCCTCCATTTTCTATATTCTGCTGTTAACTGCCTTAATATTCCT
This sequence comes from Alloprevotella sp., assembly GCA_045612125.1. Classification (GTDB taxonomy): domain Bacteria; phylum Bacteroidota; class Bacteroidia; order Bacteroidales; family Bacteroidaceae; genus Alloprevotella. The sequence continues at coordinate 10,477 of JAZKYK010000045.1, read as the reverse complement.
CATTAACCCAGCATGCTTGGTGCGCTTCACCGCACTACCTTTAAAGACCCTGCTGAAGTCATCCTGCGTGAGTTGCCGCCACTCTTCCTTTTTCATTCGGATGATGCTTGCCCTTGCCTTAAAGTCATCCTCAGCCGTGAGACGCGCCTTTTGATTATGCGGACATGCCGCAATGCAACAATCACAGCCATAGATACATTCAGAAAGGGGAAGCGGTTGCAGGTGCGCCGGGAAATCACCACGATGCTCTATCGTGAGGTAGGACAAGCAACGACGGGCATCTAAACCCCGCTCGACAGAGAGGGCATTCATCGGACACGCCTCTATGCATCGGTTACATCCGCCACACTTCGCATCCATCGGTTCATCGCAACGGTCCATCGGAGCCGTAAGGATTAATTCGCCAAGAAAAACGAAACTACCACAACCCGGAACGTGGAGTTGGGTGTTGCGCCCCAACCAACCTAAGCCACAGCGCCACGCCCAGTAATGTTCATCGACGGGCGCCGTATCACAAAAAGACCGACCAGAGACCGCACCTCCCGATTGCGTTTCAACAAAGCGAAGCAACGCCTGTAATTTCTCGCGCATCACCTCATGGTAGTCACGCCCCACAGCATACTTTGCCAAGCGAAAACCCTTGAAATCAACATCGCCAGGGTTGTAGTTCAGTGCCACGCTCACCACCGTCTTCGCCCCTTCGACCAACAAGCGCGGATCCATTCGTTTTTCAAGATTATTGCCTAAATAATGCATCTCCGCATGTCGTTGGGCGGCAAGGTAATCGTGCCACTGCTTTTGACGCCACACTTGCAGCGCCTCAGCAGGGGCACACCCAAAAGCCACAAAGCCCAACCGCAGGGCCTCAGCTTGCAACGATTGATAATTCAGTTCAGGCATTGATTCAATAAAAAAAATAATTAAGCTGGGCATGCTCAAAGAACTACTTGAAGTGTTTGGACATGTTTGCAACACAATCGCGAATATACGCTCGGAACGCTTCGCTACCCAAAACCTCGATATCTTCATAAAGCCCAAGCACAAAGCGCCCTACTCCTTTATAGCTACACACCTCGATATTCAAAATAAAGCGACCATCAGGGGTGGGCGTTAAATAATCTTTCGCCATAGGACATTCCTCCATAAGCACATTCTTTGCCAAGGTACCTAAGCACAAGGACACTGGCATGGTTTGTTCGCCCGAGAACTGAAAGATATCAACATGCAACAAACGATGCCGCTCTTTAAAGCTCCACTTCAACTCCAGCAACTCCACCGACTGAGCACGCGCTATCTTAAAGGTTTTATTCATCCCCGTCAGCAACTCATAGCAACGCACTTCTGTGTTGCCCGACAGAAACACGAAGGGCTCCACATAACGATCGCTGACCTGGCCACTACTCGGCGACTCATAGTTGTGCAGACACACCACTTGTTCTAATGCTATGGCATTATAAAGCACTTCCAAATTTTCAGCCACCCGTTCATCCACTCCATGGTCAGCAAGTACCTGTTTATTATATATCACCGAAAGTTTTTCTCTTAGATGGCGCACCTCGGGCGAACGGTTACTGACGGAGTTTAGCACCTGCGCTATAGTAAGCGCTTCATTTTGACTAAAACGAACCCCCTTCACCAGTTTAAGCAAGTATGGCGACATCGGCGACACATAGTACTTGGTTTTTTGTTTTTCCACCTCAACGCCCACATCCTTTAACGCCTCCATATATCGGTAAATCATTCTGCCCGTCACGCCCAGTTTTTCCGATAGTGCTGCAATGTCTATGGGACCATGATTCACCAACACCCCCAACATTTCCAAGACTTTAGAAATACTTGTATTCAACATAGCGTGTTAGTTTTCATGGGTTGTTTGAATCAAATACACCTCGCCGTCCTTCATCCCGACCATACCTTCTGCCGTGAGTTGTTCCCACGCGCTTCGCCTCATGAGTTGCGTAAAGCGTGGCGACAAGGCGTCAAATTCCCTGATGGCATGCGGCACGCCATCTGCCAGGATTTTTAAGATTTCCGCTTTCACATCCTCAGTATTGACAGGCTTTCTTCGCTGATCAATACACACATCGCAATGTCCACAAGCCGACGTCACATGCTCTCCAAAATAACGCAGGAGTTGGACGCTCCGACATTCCTCTTCCTCCACATAATCCACCATAGCCTGAATACGTTCTTCGTAGTTCTTCTTACGTTCTTTATACACCATGGGTGAGAAATACAAGTGCCTACCCTCCACCCGACGTTGAAGATAAGTGATGTAAGCTGAATTCTTTTTGGGAATATAATCCAATATGCGTTGATATGTCAGGCCCTTTAAGGCTTCATAAACCTCATTCGGGGTCAAACCACATTCCTTGGCAATGCGATCCTCCTCAATATTGATGTAGTCAGAGAAGAAACCGCAATACAAGCGCAGCAATGCGGTCAGCACGCGTTCCATATCAATTTTCATGCCCTGGAAGCGATACAAATCATCGCGCGAAGTAATAAACATCACGCGCGACACATTCTCTTCGGGTTCACGATAGTCGATATACCCAGCGCGCGACAGGATATTCAGAGCACTCTCAGTCTGAACTGGGAAACGGTGGAAATTCACGCAAAACTTATCCAGGTTAAATTCGCGCGTCACATTTTCGCCATCGCCTTCAGCCATCTGGAAATAACTACCCAAATCATCGTAAACGTCCTTCACATAGTCTAAGGGCGGATAAGTCTCTGCCACGCGTCGCATCATCTTTGTGGCATCGCCCTTATCAACCAGCAACACGGCATACGCCGTTTGACCATCGCGCCCTGCACGGCCGGCTTCCTGGAAATAAGCTTCGATGGAATCGGGAAAATCCAGATGAATCACCAAGCGCACATCGGCTTTATCGATCCCCATCCCAAAGGCATTTGTGGCCACCATGATTCGCGCAGCCCCTTCTTGCCACATTTCCTGACGCACGTCCTTATCAAGCGTGGTGAGTCCGGCATGATAAAACAAAGCCTCCATCCCCTCAGCGTTCAACAGCGCAGCCACATCCTTCGTGGCCTGACGATTGCGGGTATAGACAATGGCAGAACCCGGAACACTGCGCAGGATATGCAGCATCTCGTTTTCCTTATTGGCGGTGTGGCGCACCACATAATTCAAATTCTTGCGTTCAAAGCTCATCTTAAACGCATTTCTTTGCGCAAAGCACAATCGATCCTGAATATCATCCACCACTTGAGGCGTTGCCGTTGCTGTCAATGCCAAAATGGGCACTTCTGGATGGACCTTGCGGACTTCAGCAATGCGCAAGTAAGCTGGACGAAAGTCATAGCCCCACTGAGAGATGCAATGCGCCTCATCGACCGTAATGAAACAAAGCTTCATGCGTCGCAATTTCTGCAAGAACAATTCCGAGGACAGGCGCTCGGGCGACACATAAAGAAACTTCACAGCACCAAAGACCGCATTATCTAAAATACGGTCGATATTCTTGGGCGTTACGCCGGTATAGATTGCTTCTGCTGATATGCCACGTTGCTTCAGGTGCGCCACCTGATCCTTCATCAAAGCGATCAAGGGGGTCACCACGAGACACACGCCCTCCATGGAAAGCGCAGGAACCTGAAAGGTAATGCTCTTTCCACCACCTGTAGGCATGAGTCCCAGCGTGTCGCGCTTCTCAGAGATACTGCGAATAATATCAGCTTGAATCCCCCTGAAATCAGGGTAACCCCAGTATTGCTGAAGTATGGCTTTGAATTGTTCCATAAGATTTACACAACGGTCTATAAATCGACCTAAATGCAACAGTCTCGGAGTTGTTTCCACCGCTCCGAGACCGTTGTGTTTTTATGGGCTACACTTTTGACTAAAAAAAACAGCCTGTTTCCCATCTTTTTCTGTTCACGTCACTCAATGCACTTCCTCTAACGGACGTATATCTTCAATTTGAAGTTGTATTTCTCCACGTTTGTGCGTGTTTTCTTCAATCACATAACAAATATCAAAGGCACGCTTGGTTTTGATGTAACGTGCTTGCGAACTCTGGCCAAAAGCAATGCCATTCATCACGGCGTTGCTCTTATTGTCCACGAGCTCCAGTTTGATATGTTCCTGACCGCGTCCCACGACTTTACTGGTGCCGTAATCATACACCTTATGCGTGCAGAATATTGGCTTGGGATTGCCAGGGCCAAAGGGTGCAAAGCGCTTCAAATCCTGATAGAATCTCAGATTAACATCATTGAAATCCAAAACGCCGTCAATATTCATCATGGGACGTGTCTGTTCATCCAGGATATGCTCTGCCACATAAGCCTCGAAACGTCGGTTAAACTCCTCCACATGCTCCACCTTCAACGAAAGCCCGGCAGCATAGGTGTGACCACCGAAATTTTCAAGCAAGTCGGCACAGCTCTGAACCGCACTATACACGTCAAATCCAGAAACTGAACGCGCCGAACCCGTTGCGATACCTTCGGAATAGGTGAGCACCACGGCTGGACGGTAATAATACTCCGTGAGGCGTGAAGCCACGATACCGATAACACCCTTATGCCATTCCTTATTGAATATCACCACAGATTTACGTTGCTCGATATTCGGTATAAACTTCGACATCTCAATAGCCTCTTCCGTCATCTGCTTATCCAGATCCTTACGGGCTTCATTGTATTGATCGATGCGGTTAGCTATTTCGACTGCCTCGTCGTAGTCGCGCTCCACAAGGAGCTGCACCGCTTCGCGTCCGTTTTGCATACGCCCCGACGCATTGATGCGAGGTCCAATCTTAAAGATAATATCGTTCATCACAATTTCGCGATCAACAACCCCACACACCTCAGCCACGGCACGCAACCCCACCGAGGGGTTTGTGTTCAGCGTGCGCAAGCCATGATACGCCAGGATTCGGTTTTCGCCCACCACAGGAACAATATCCGAGGCAATACTCACGGCACACAAGTCGAGCAACTGATGCAGTTTATTAAACTCAATGCCATTGTTCAGCGCAAAGGCCTGCATAAACTTAAACCCTACGCCACAGCCCGAGAGATCGGTACAAGGATAGGTATTATCCAAACGCTTGGGATTTAAAATCGCAACCGCTTCAGGCAATACGTCATCGGGCACATGATGGTCGCAAATGATAAATTCAATACCCTTACTCTTCGCATACGCGATTTCCTCCACAGCCTTAATACCACAGTCGAGCACGATAATCAGCTTCACCCCTACCTCATGGGCATTGTCGATGGCCTTCTTGGAAACACCATAACCTTCATCATAACGGTCGGGAATGTAGTAATCGATATTCGACGTAAACTGCTGCAGAAACTTATAAACCAAAGCCACCGCAGTACATCCATCCACATCATAATCGCCATACACCCAAATGCGCTCCTTCTGCCCTATGGCTTCATTGAGGCGATCGACAGCCGTGAGCATGTCGTTCATCAAAAAGGGGTCGTGCAAATCAGATAACTGTGGACGGAAAAAGCGCTTGACTTCGTGCGGGGTGGTGAATCCTCGATTCATGAGCAGGTGCCCCAAAACGGGATGCACCCCCACCTCGCGCGCCAACTCCTCCTCACGAAGCAAGTCCTCGGAAGTTGGACGCTCAAAATTCCACTGATAAATCATTCTATATTTTGTTTTATTTTTTGCAAATCACAACGGGCAGCACGCTACTTTTCAAGCAAGCACACATTACCCTAATTTAGTTTGTAAAATTACTAAAATATTGCGACTTATCGGGAAGTTTTAACTTATTTTTCGCCATCTATAACGATATTTAGCAAAATATCCCTCACTATCAAGCATAATGTGTAAATTTGCTTGAAATATGCCACAAACGGCATTACCACATGAGCGGCATCCCAACCACACATCAGGAGGCTCCTCAGAAAAACAACAAAAAAAATCATGAAAACAAGATTATCAGTTACCCTTTTCCTGCTCTTTGCGACATTGGCACTCATCGCACAACCTAAGGCCAAGTACGTGTTTTACTTTATCGGCGATGGCATGGGCGTAAATCAAGTGAATGCCGCCGAAACCTACTTAGCTGCTTTAGAAGGCCGCATCGGTACCAAACCACTGACCTTTGCCTCATTCCCCCATGTGGCTTTAGTGCACACGGAGTCAGCCACAAACGGCGTCACCGACTCTGCAGCGGGCGGTACAGCCTTAGCCACTGGTTCAAAAACCAAGAATGGCGCAATCGGTGTTGACGTACAAGGCGAAACGCTCACGAGCATTGCAAACTACGCCCAGACCTGCGGCATGGCGGTAGGTGTAACCACATCTGTGAGTATCGACCACGCTACCCCCGCAAGTTTCTATGCACACGATGCCAGCCGAAACAGTTACCATAACATCGGGCATCAATTGGTGGCGGCAGGATTTGATTTCTATGCCGGCTCTGACTTCCTGCAACCCACACATAAGGATTGCAAACAAAACAAATCGCTCTACGAAGCCTTTGAACAGGCAGGCTACACCTTGGTGCGCGGCGAAGTAACCGCCAAACAAATCAAGAAGGCAAAGAAAATGGTGATGATGCAAACAGAAGCAGCCAACGCCATCGACCGCTCTGCCCTCCCCTATGCTATTGACCGCACCGAAGCCGACATCGAACTCACCGACATCGTGAACACCGCCATTAAATTCCTCAATAAGAAAAGCAACGATGGTTTCTTCCTGATGGTGGAGGGTGGCAAAATCGACTGGGCATGCCATGCCAATGATGGTGCAACGGTTATTCAGGAGACACTCGACCTGGACAAAGCCGTACAAGCGGCTTATGCCTTCTACGAAAAACACCCCGACGAAACACTGATCGTTGTAACTGCCGACCACGAAACGGGCGGTATGGCATTAGGCCGTGGCCCCTACGAGCTCCACCTCGACCTGCTGCAACACCAGAAGATGAGCGCTTCAAACTACACGCGCCACATCTCACAACTACACAATCAATTAGGCGACGAATTTACCTGGGACGTGGTAAAGGACGACCTCACCAAGAATTTCGGCTTCTGGGGTCCCGTTAAGATTAGCGAACGCGATGAGAAGGCACTACGCAAAGCCTACGATGATTTGATGAGCGGAAAAGCGGAAGGCAAGAAGAGCCTCTACTCACAAGAGGACGCTATTGCCACCACAGCGCGCAACATCATCAACCGCTTAGCACTCGTGGGCTGGACCAGCGGCGGACACTCCAACGGCTACGTGCCTGCATTCGCCATCGGCGTGGGTGCCGAACAATTCCACGGTCGCCTCAACAACACCGACATTCCCGCCATCATCAAGAACATGATTAAGACGCAGGAATAAAGCCACAAAAGAGGCAACAGCCTAAAAAGTTCTTTAAAGCCTAAAGGACAAAGACTTTAGAACCCTTTAAAAATCAAAAAGCACTACATGAAAGAATTCATACAATCAGAAGCCAAAACCGAAACCGCTGTGCTCGTCGCTTTGATTACCAAGAAACAGGACGAACGCAAAACACACGAATACCTCGATGAATTGGAGTTTTTGGCAGAAACGGCAGGAGCCGTGACCGTAAAACGCTTTACCCAACGCCTGGACGGCCCCAGCAGCGTTTCATACGTGGGTAAGGGTAAGCTGGAAGAGATTCGACAATACATTGAAATGGAAGAAGAAGCTGAGCGTGAAGTGGGGATGGTGATTTTCGACGACGAACTCTCAGCCAAACAATTACGCAATATCGAAGCGGAACTCAAGGTTAAAATTCTGGACCGCACAAGCCTCATCTTAGACATCTTTGCTATGCGCGCACAAACTGCCAATGCAAAGACCCAGGTGGAGTTGGCACAGTACCGCTATATGTTGCCACGCCTTCAACGCCTATGGACCCACCTTGAACGCCAACGTGGGGGCGCCGTAGGACTTCGTGGACCAGGTGAAACACAGCTCGAAATGGACCGTCGTATCATCCTGAACCGCATGTCGCTACTCAAGGAACGCCTGGCGGAGATTGACCGTCAGAAAACCACACAGCGCAAAAACCGCGGACAGATGGTGCGCGTGGCACTCGTGGGCTATACCAACGTAGGAAAATCAACCCTCACCAACCTCTTGGCCAAGAGCGATGTGTTTGCCGAAAACAAACTCTTTGCAACACTCGACACCACCGTACGCAAGGTGATTATCGAAAACCTACCGTTCCTCCTCACCGACACAGTAGGGTTTATCCGAAAATTGCCACACGACCTCGTGGATTCGTTTAAGTCAACACTCGACGAGGTGCGCGAGGCCGATCTCCTGTTCCACATCGTGGATGTGAGCCACCCTGACTTCGAAGAACAAATGCAGGTGGTGAACCAAACCCTGGCGGAATTGGGCTGCGCCGACAAACCCACAATCATCGTGTTCAATAAAATGGATGCCTACACCTGGACCGAAAAAGATGCCGACGACCTCACGCCAGAAACCAAGGAAAACATTTCGCTCGACACCTTAATGAACACTTGGATGGCGAAACACGAAGACTGCATCTTTATCTCCGCACGCCAAAAAACAAATATTGAAGAGCTTCGCAAACTGATGTACACACGCGTGAAGCAACTGCACGTGCAGAAATACCCCTACAACAACTTCCTCTTTGAACAATACAATCAAGAAGGTGAGGCTGAATAACTTGTCATCTTATTGCGATAATAAAAACAATATGAACGATAAAGGTGTGGCATTAGTTATTCAGAGTGTCGTTAAACGCTTAGAAACTAAAAACATAACCTAATCTAAAAAAACAAAAAAACACCTATCATTCAATCCAACATGAACAAATTCCTTTCCTCCTCAGCCTTTGCCGACACAAAGCCTCATTATGCCATCCTGGACGGACTGCGTGGTGCCGCTGCGCTCATGGTGGTGTGGTACCATGTGTTTGAAGGCTTTGCCTTTGCAGGGGGCACTGCCATCGAAACCTTCAACCACGGACATCTTGGTGTGGATTTCTTCTTTATGCTCTCAGGCTTTGTGATTAGCTATGCTTACGACGATCGCTGGAAAACCTCGCACAGCAACCCGCTCACAATAGGGTCCTTCTTCAAGCGCCGTTTGATTCGCCTTCATCCCATGCTCGTTATGGGGGCGATCATTGGGTTTATTACCTTTATGCTTCAAGGCGGTGTGAAATGGGATGGTAGCGAAACGCCCTTCTCATGGGTGATGTTAGCACTCGTGCTGACGATGCTGTTTATCCCCGCTTACCCAGGTGCGTCGTACGACGTACGCGGCAATGCCGAGATGTTTCCCCTGAACGGGCCGAGTTGGTCGTTGTTCTTTGAATATATTGGAAATATCCTTTATGCCCTCTTCATCCGCCGTTTCTCAACCAAGCTACTCACCATTTGGGTAACGATCATGGGCTTACTGTGGGGTTGGTTCTGCATCACCAACGTGTCGGGCTACGACATGATTGGCGTAGGATGGTCCATGGAAAGTGTATGCTTCTGGGGTGGGCTGTTGCGCATGCTCTTCCCCTTGTCCTTGGGTATGCTCTTGGCACGCAAGTTTAAGCCCGTCAAGGTACGTGGCATTTTCTGGATCGCCATTGCTATTTTGTTTGCCTTATTCTCAGTGCCTTACATTGCGACACCTGCGGATTGCGGCATAAGCATCAACAGCGCTTATGAATTCCTGTGCATTCTTGTGGTATTCCCCGCTATCGTGTGGTTGGGCGCTTCGGGCACGACGACCGATGTGGCTTCATCAAAGATTTGCAAATTCTTAGGCGACCTTTCCTATCCACTTTACATCGTGCACTACCCAGTAATGTACCTGTTCTACGCCTGGTTGATTGACAGCAAGCTTTACACGCTTGGCGAAACATGGCATGTGGTCGTAATGGTTTTTGCCATCAACATCACCTTAGCTTATATCTGCCTGAAGTGTTATGACGAGCCCGTACGCCGTTGGCTCAGCAAAAAGTAAATAAACAAAAACAAAGGCTCTTGTAGTCTATAATCATCGGGGGTGCGACCTATCGTACCCCCGATTGCTTTGAAAGTAAGACCCGCAAAAGTGAAATAATATTCAAAATTTCATCATTTCCTGACTTCATCACTTTTTGTTGCAATATCATGGCGCTTATTGATTTTTAGGCAGTTACGGCAATTTATTGGGTGGTTTTAGGTGTGCAAACCTATGTTTTATTTCTAGAATATGTGACGTTTTGATGAGAGTAATCGAATATTTTTCTATCTATCAATATACACTGCAGAGCCAAATTTTCGCCAAGGCTCATCAAACCATCTCTAATTATTCGCTATGGCTCATCAAACCGTCTAGACTAAAAATCAAATGTTTTCTTGTTTTTTTCTAGAATTTGAGAATTTTTTATTCATCAAGATGAATTTATTGATTGATACACACTGCGGAGCCAAAATTCTCTAATTCTCTAATTCTAGACATTTATTGATGCACTGCGGAGCCAAATTATTCGCCAAGGCTGAT
>JAZKYK010000044.1:0-20442 GCA_045612125.1 Alloprevotella sp. | reverse complement strand
GGGAGAGATGTACTATTTTTAATCATAAAATTCTGCAAGTTTTATACCTTAAAGGTACAACTTTCTGCAGAAATAACCAAACAAATAGCAATCTCTTTTATTGTATATCAGATTGTTAGAGTTTTTTTAAGGGACGACTAGTTAAGACATGCCCACATCCCTCATAAGCACAAGGGATGTGGGCATTTAAAATTTAGCGAACTGAAAAAAACAGGGCTCTCACGTCAGTGCATGGCACGCCTATATTTGTTTTTCGACAAAGTAGCGAGGGCGGCGTTTTACCTCCCTATATATCTTTCCGATATATTCACCAATAACCCCTATGGAAGTCAAAACAACCCCACCTATGAACCACATTGACACCAACAACGAAGTCCAACCAGCAACGGTATATCCACAAAGATATTCGTATATCGCATAACCGATAATACCTATAGCCACAAAGACAAACAGCAATCCGAGAGTGGTGATGAGTCGAAGGGGTTTTACACTGAATGACGTAATACCATCAATCGCAAAGTTCAACATTTTTGAAAGCGGATACTTTGACTCTCCTGCAAAACGTTCATTACGATCGTAATAGACAAAGTCTGAAGGGAAGCCTAAAGAACGGACCATACCACGCAAGAAAAGGTTGCGTTCAGGATGAGCCACCAAAGCTTGCAACGCCCGCTTGCTCATCAAGCGAAAGTCTGCATGGTTATACACCACATCGCCCCCCATCGTCTGCATCAGATTATAAAAGAGTTGTGCGGTGTGCTTCTTAAAGAACGTATCGGTCTTACGTTCCTTACGCACACCGTAAACGATATCTACACCTTGATTGAATCGGTCGGTCATTTCGATGATGGCTTGCACATCATCCTGCAAATCGGCATCAATAGATATGGTGGCATCAAAAGGCGCACTGGCAGCCCATTCTAACCCAGCCCATAATGCTTGTTGATGACCGACATTGTGAGCAAGTTTTAAGCCCTTAACCCGTTGATTTTCGGTTGAAAGTTGCTCAATCATATGCCAAGTCGCATCACGACTTCCATCATCAACAAATAACAATTTGCCTTCTGTTATTTTTCCGTCCTGCTCCATCCTTTCAAGAACTATTGAAAGTTGACGGGTTGTTTCTTGCAGAACTTCTTCTTCGTTGTAGCAGGGCACTACAATGATGACCTTGCTGTTATTCATGATTTCTTGTGTTTAAAGACGAAACGTACTAAAAGGAAATTCACAGGAATAGCAATGGCAAATACGGGGATGGGTGCCCACTCTTGCGGAATTCCGATGTAGATAAAAAGGTTAAGCAGAATAATGTGTAAACCGTAATTAACGACATGTGCCCCCCCCATTCCAAACAGTTTCTTCCATGAAGGTGAAGTTCCAAATGTAAACCAAGAGGTGAGGTAGAAATTGACGATAAAACTAATCACATAACCTATGGTGTAAGCGATATTGACATTGATGTATAGTTGCATCGCATAATAAAGTGCATAATGCAAGACCGTACAAGTAACGCCCACAATGATGAAGCGTAAGGCTTCTCCAACAATTGGTTTCATCTGATCATTTGGTTTATTGGTTTATTGTTGTCTTACCCTCCGATACCAATTGCTCCGTTGCCTGAAGCATGGAGAATACATATTCCTTGAGGGCTTCAAAATTGTCATCCACAGCACTTGATTTCAGTTGTCCATCCTCAATCGCATAACAGAATTCCTGTCCGGTCTCAGGCGAATGTAAATACAGGTGTGCTGAATCTCGGGCTGCGATGAGGTTGTCGGCTGTATAGAAGCTGCATGGACGCTGACACTTCAACAAGTCAACACCAAAGTTATTTTGTGTATAACCGATACCCAGCATACCCAAAAGTGTTGGCGCAACGTCTATTTGCCCACCAAAATTGCAGATATGGTTTGGTTCAATGCCTTTTCCATAAATCATGAATGGGACATGGTTATAAGCTTCAGGCATTTCATTTTCAGGAGTGCCCACCAACTTTCCATGATCACCAATAAGCACAAATATTGTATTAGCAAACCATGATTGCTCTTGGGCTTTAGTCATAAAACCACGGATGCTCCAATCGGCATATTCCACAATTTGATCCTCAATCTTTTCGCTCTTAGGTTGGAAATGCGGAGGGATGACATAGGGAGGATGGTTGCTTATAGAAAGCAGGACGGAAAAGAAAGGTTGTCCGCTTTCAGCCCGTTCGTTGAGAATGGGTAAGGCGTATTCAAACAGGTAATCATCCTGCACCCCAAAATGGTTGGCTATCTTTTCCTTTGGATAGTTCTCTTCAGCGTGTATCTCATCAAAGCCATTGGTGCGGAAAAACGCATTCATATTGTCGTACTGACTCTCGTGGGTCATAAAGAAAAGGTTGTAATAACCATTATCCTTAAGCACTGTCGGCAATCCGCTATATGTGGGTATGACGCTACCTTTCATGGCATTGCGTTTCATAATCGTAGGAAACGAATAAAGCGTAGAATACATGCCATGATTGGTATGTATGCCTGCGGAATAGATATTATCAAAGACCAAGGCCTGGTGATAAAGACTATCCAAAAAAGGTGTCAGGTTCTTCGTTTGCCCATAAGCGCGCATCAGTTTCGCGCTCATCGATTCCATAAAAATGAAAACGATATTCGGACGTCCTATCGTGCTCGTGTCTGGCGCAACGATCTGTGCGATGGGTGAAATACCCTCAATGCCCCCTCGGTTCAGCAATCTTTGTACGTTGCTAATCGCAGTTTGAGCATCCATCAACTGCAACTGGCGGTTTTCCTTACGCGCATCATCAAGCGTGCTCGTTAAAAGATTGAAAACGGGGTTCACGCCCAATTGATTGAGAAACGGGTCGTCACAGTAGTACGCTTGACTCACCTTGATGGGGTTATACCCTACACGACCACGGATGCCAAAGAAACAAAGGCCAATGAGAGCGGCACCTGTAATAAGGACGACGCCACGAGATTGAAGGGACATGCCCTGAGGCGTTTTCAAGCCAGCTTCATAAGTTCGTTTTGACAATTTATGAATACCGATACCCCAAAGCGCTATGGCAGTTGCCCCCAATGCAATGGGAAAGTAATAGGAGGTTTCTCCAAAAATCATCCCAGCAGTGGTCCCTGCATAACCAAACCAATTATAAATAGATGAATTGATGGTCTTGAAAAAATATTGGAAATAAGGGATATTGGCAGCCGAGATACTAAACGCCAAAGCATAGAGACAGATGAACCAGCCTCCTGTTAACAGGTATATCCACTTTCTTGTATAGTTGCAGAGCAACGCCACCCATAATATAATCAGGGGGAGCACAAGTATGTAACAGGCTATGACGTTGTCAAACCAAAGTCCCTTGACAAAAGCAACGGTCTGCAAGGCCCAGTCATCCTGTATCGCAACAGGAAACGTATAATCCATACTAAAAAACAGCACACTGCGGAAGAGCGTAAACACCACAAGCGCGGCAATGTGGATTTTCAGCAGATATATCAACGCCAACTTCGCACGCTGTAAGCCATCTATCTTCATGGTTCAATCTTTTTAAAATGATAAACGTTCATCCAGTCACGGTTGTCATTACTTTTAAAGCGACTATCAGGTAATTGTTCAATGGTAAAAGTCTTACCATAGTTTTCCATAAATCCATCATATTCTCTTTCGCCCAAAAAGAGATAACCCTCTGTTGGCGCAAAATCAACAAACGGCACTACACGATTGCCCAAATAGTAATTTAAAGTAAACGGATGCAGGCGATTGCCCTCTGCCATGATCGTGATATAGGAATAGATGTTACCTTCTGGAGCCAAGGCTTCCACACGTTCAGCAATTGGTTTGTTTGACTTTACATTCAGGATAGCAGGTTGGTAAACACCGTCTAAGGCAAAGAACAGGACGAATGCCATAAGGGGGCCATAAAGGGCTTGACGTTTTGGCAAATCCAAATGAATCGACTTGGGCCATCTGAAATATAATAGCGCCACGACAAGTGGAACGAGGATGATCAGCAAATTACCGACTGAAAGCGGAAGCGTTTCCAAAGCATTCAGATATGCAAGATTCTCCGCAGCGCGTTTACCCTGAAATAGAGCATGAGGAACAAGTCCGCATCTGACAATCACAAACACAGCGGTCAGCGTCAGACCCAAGCCACACATAAAAGCATTATACCATCGAACGGACTGAGGCTTATTCTTGACCAAATAAACGATATACTCTGCTATGAAATAAGCGATGAAGGGGTAAATCGGTAGCAGATAAACACTACGCTTGCTCTTTGGAATGCAATAGAAAACAAACATAATGACAATACTGAGCAAGGAGAACAGACGGGCGTCATCCATTTGCTTGATGTATGCCACAAACTTCTGCCACCACGCTTTGGGTTTTACCGAAATACGTGTGTACTTTAACGTAAACAAAGACAACAGGAGCAAAATCGTATATGGTACAAACCCTGTTATAACCGTCATTACATTGTATGGCCATGGATTCTCATGAGAAGCATACGTCATCTTGCCTAAGAATCTGAGCACATTCTCTTCAATAACAAGCGTCAAGAACTGATCACCTCCATCCTTCCATGCCGCAACATACCAAAGCGCAGGTATGACACAAGCCGCCAAAACCACACCCACGTAGCGAACGAAGATGCGCATAAATCCCATATTCCTTATCCAGGCAAATACGGCTACTACCGCACAAGGAAGCACTACCCCCACTGGACCTTTGGTTAAAAAAGCGCCACTCAAACAAAGTATTGCCCACCAAGGAACACCTTTCATCTTACGCTCAGTCCATTGATAAAGGGCATAAAGCGCCAATACCATCAACGCCGACAGCAACATATCCACACGGCAAGCCACACCTGCGCGATGAACTTCAAAATTAGTCAGTGTGATGATCGCGGCCAGAAAAGCCACTTCAGCGCCTCGCCGTTTGGCATAGAATAAAAATCCAGCCAGCACCATTGCCATCAAAGCTATAGCAGATGGCATGCGCGATGTATATTCACTAATCCCATTGGCAATAGTGGACAAACTTGCGATGGCCCAGTGAAACAAAGGTGGTTTGTAGGCAATATCCGTTCCGTTTGTAATAGGAAGAGTCCAGTTTCCATCTTCCAACATGGCCATAGCAACTAAAGCCTCACGCGGTTCTCCTCGCGTATGAAAATAACCATGTCCTAAAAACAGAAATAATGAAAGTAAGCACAAAAGTGCTATAATCCAAAATAACCGACTACGAAGTCTATTGTCCATAATGCGTTTGAGAATTTGTATATATTTTGCTAAATTAACAAATTATGGTCAAATATTCGTTATATTAACTCAAATTTTACCCAAAAACACGCTTAATGGTATTTTTACTTTCCTTAAAACGGCCAAATACAGATATTAAGTGACGGCGATATAATAAGTTGCGACAGTTTTAAGGTGTAAAAAAAATGATCAAAAAGATAAGCCAAACAACTAAGCTCGGAATCAACCGAAAGAATAAAACAACCAAATTAAAGAACCTACCTTTACATAATATGAGATGCGGTTCGGAAGAATTTGAAATAAATTTCATTCTTCTCTCACCTTTCATCATATTTCTGTTTGAAAAGAAGGAGCATAGCGGGCTATGTTGTGACTGATGAACAAAAAAAGTCAACAAAAAAAGACAACTCTATAAATGCTTACAAAAAAACATTGTAAATAAAAAATGTCCAAAGTAACTTTCCAGCGTTACTTAATTCATGTTTTTCTAATCTCTATTTTTTATGCTCAAATCCTTTGTTTATATTTGTACTGTGTAAAAATACGCAACAGACTGCGTAAAAATACGCAATGCACTGCGTAAAATGTTTAGACATGTACAAAAGAACTGAATACCAAACGATTAAATCAAGACTTGAAGAAGACAGAATGTTTATTCAGGTTGTAATGGGACCACGACAAGTGGGAAAATCAACCGTAGTTAAACAAGTTTTAGATGATTTAACCATAGCTTATCAACTTTATACCGCGGACAACGTACCAGCAACGAATACAGCATGGATTTCTAATTGCTGGGCTGCCGTGCGTAGTTGGAAAGAGAATAATGGATTAGACTCGGTTGTTCTTGTAATTGACGAAATTCAGAAAATAACGAATTGGAGCGAGGCTGTAAAAAAGGAATGGGATACGGATACCTTTTATAACTGTAACATTAAGGTGTTATTGCTCGGTAGCAGTCGCGTTATGTTAGAAAAAGATTTGTCTGAATCGCTTGCAGGTAGATTTGAGGAAATTCGTATGAGTCACTGGAGCTTTAAGGAAATGAAAGAATGCTTCGGATTTAGTCTTGACAAATACCTCTTTTATGGGGGGTATCCAGGCGCGGCTAAATTGATAGAACATAGTGACCGTTATGAGCAATATATTCAGTCTGCCATTATTGAAGCGACTATCAATAAAGACATTTTGATGGATACTCCGATAGGTAAACCTGCGTTATTAAAACAGACCTTTGAACTGGCTGCTGCCTATTCAGGAAACTTACTTTCTCTGACTAAAATGTTAGGCGCATTGCAGGATGCCGGAAATACATCTACTTTAGCTGGATATATCAACCTTTTAGATGAAAGCGGATTACTATGTGGACTTCAGAAGTATAGTGTTGATATGTCGCGTAGAAAGGCGAGTATTCCGAAATTTCAAGTATATAACAATGCGCTTAAAATGGTTTATACTCCAACGACCTTTGAACAGTCTTTGATGGACCGTAAATTGTGGGGGCATATTGTTGAATCTGCAATAGGTAGTTACCTTGTAAGCCAGGCATTTATTTATCGTTTTGAGGTGTTTTATTGGAGAGAGAGAAATGACGAAGTTGACTTCATACTACGAAAAAAAGGTGTCTTAGTTGCCATTGAAGTTAAAAGCAATAGCGAAAAACGTACTACCGGACTGGATAAGTTTAACGAAATGTTCAAACCCCATAAATCATTTATTGTTGGTGATGGTAGTATTAGTATTGAAGATTTCTTGATGATGGATTTAACCAAATTATTTTTACTCTAAATTTATTGTTAAAGCGGTCACTTCGGTGGTCGCTTTTTCATTGGAGGCTCTAACTTCGGGCCAGCAGCCTCAGGCAGATGTATGTGCACTCCTCGTGTTCTGCCCAACCACTCCAATCGTTTCAACCTTCGTCCGAATCGAGACGCTCAGAAGTCGGAGCGCACTTCAAATCGCAGTTCGCCCTCACATGCGGCGATTTGACTGCGTAGTTGGTGCATATTCCGCCTTTCTTCGTTTGAGGTGATGAGTTCACGGGCGGAGGGCGGTGATGGAGGGGGCTTCTGCAGAAAGAAAGTCATGAGCAGTCTTCATCTACGCTTATGCCATTTGGCTTCTGGGGCGGAAGACCACGTTCGGGTGGAAAAAGTACTGCGCACACTTTCCTTATTTCCCTCAATGGTTGTCGTCTTCCTTTATTACTTCATCTGCGCTTACTACTGCTCATCACTTTCCATTTATTCACGTTTCGCCATCTGCGTTTTGACACGATTTTGAGAGGGTCTGCCACACCACTTATCCCTGAATAGCCACTGCGTTTCGTTGTTCTGTGATAAGTCGTGTGATTTCTTTTTGCAGATTCAAAAAAACACATTTTGTTTCTATGGTACAAAATCGTATGGGATCCAGGAAAAATATGAGTAGTTTTATTAATTCAAGTTTCGCAAATGCTCAACTTATTAGGTTTAAAAGTTTTAAGATTATGCAGCGTGCAAGCTAGCGTTCGAAGCAAACTTACTCAAAGTTTTGAAACTCTCTATTGGAGACATCATAAAATATAAAGAAGCCATCTGCATAGGCGGCTTCAAACGTAAGGGAACGCATAGGATTATAGTTTCGCTTTCTGGAGTTATCCGAGAGTTTCGGGATATTACGTTGTTCGAAATTGATGGGTTGAGGGTTTTTTATAGAGAATATTTTGCGGATTCAAAACAAATACATAACTTTGCAACGCAAGAACCCGCCAAGCCTCTTAACAATGCTCAAATGTGCGGGTCGTTTTTTTATATATACGATATGGCCCTAACAATACCATTTAACAAAGAATATCAGTCACCACAAGAACTCATTTCTTTACTACAAAATAGAGGGCTTGAGATTCACAAACCAACCAAAGCAGAACATTATCTTAAACACATAGGTTATTATCGTCTTTCTGCATACATGTATCCTTTGCTTAAAATGCCTAAGGAGCAACATGTTTACAAAAAAAATGCATCTTTTGACAAGGTAATGATGCTTTATCGCTTTGACAAAAAGTTTCGTTTGCTCCTCTTTAATGAAATAGAAAAGATTGAAGTGGCAATACGTAGCGCCATTGTAAACATTACCTCAGATATCATTGGAAATCCATTTTGGATAACCGAATCAAGCAACTTCATTGATCAGGCGAAGTATAATCGTACGATGGCCCTAATTGATAATGAACTCCGCCACACTAGAGAAGACTTCATTGTACATTTCCGAGAGACTTACAGCAATCCATATCCTCCAGCATGGATATTGGCAGAAATACTACCATTTGGAGTGATGACAAACATTTATAGCAACCTTAAAAATAAAAGGATTAAAAAAGCTATCTCTCAAAGGTTTGGTCTCCAAGTTACTCCGTTTGAATCTTGGCTCACCATCATAACTGTAACAAGAAATTCGTGTTGTCATCACTCTCGCGTTTGGAACCGAGTCTATTCCATTCGTGCAACATTGCCCAATAGAATTACTCATCCTTGGATAACCCAACCAACAGACTTACTGCGTATATACTTTACACTTTGTATTATCAAGTATTTCCTTAATATTATATCTCCGGATAATGATATGGTTACTAAACTTCAAACCCTTTTTACTCATTTCCCAGAGATTGACAAAAGCGCCATGGGGTTCCCCGAAAAATGGGAGAACGAACCTTTATGGAGATAATAAATTTGATAAGTCGTAGAGCAATCTACGACTTTTTTTTGTCTTTTCTATTTCTATATATGTTGGATTAATTTGCATCAAATCCAACACAGAAATGAAATACGACATTTACATCAATGGTTCAATAGGCTATCCCCTCTCAGCCTCCTTCATTCAAGACGAACTCGCCAAGGTGGGAGACGCACCCTGCACGGTGTATATCTCCTCCTTGGGCGGTTCCGTCGTTGATGCACTTCAAATTCGTCAAATGTTCCTGGAACACGGCAACGTCACTGCTTACCTTCATGGCTTTGTAGCAAGTGCTGCTACAATCATCGCCATGGGTGCCAAACGTATTGTCATGGGCGAGTCTGCCTTGCTCCTCGTACACCGCTGTTCCAACTGGATTGACGAATGGGGAACGATGAATGCCGACGAAATTGCGCAGACCATACAGAAATTGGAAGCATCCAAAAACGACTTCGAAACGATTGACCAGACCGTGGTCAATATCTACGCTGCACGCTGTGGCAAGAAAATCAAAGACAATGCCGGATGAATGAAAGATGCAGATTGGCTCAACGCTGAAACCTGCAAAGAGTATGGTCTTATCGATGAGATCATCAAAAATGAACAATCGATAGCACTTACCGATGGCATTAAAGGTCAAATCCTGGCGTGCGGACTTCCTGTTCCTGAAGTTGCACACCGTGATGAACATCGTTCTATCTTAGCCCATGGGTTAAATACAATAAAGAGCAATGTGTGAAAGTTTTGAATCTTTCTTCACATTGCTCTTTATCAGTTTTTTATCTACTGAAAGATAACTTTTTGCCCATTAATACTCATCTTCATTGAAGAGGAAGTCTTCCTTGTCAGGATAGTCGGGCCATACGTCTTCGATGGTTTCAAAGAGTTCGCCTTCATCCTCCAATTCCTGAAGGTTTTCAATTACTTCGAGAGGAGCTCCCGAGCGTGTAGCATAGTCGATGAGTTCGTCTTTTGTTGCTGGCCATGGTGCGTCTTCGAGCTTAGAGGCCAATTCAAGTGTCCAATACATATTCTTGCTTGTTTTTTTGTGTTTATTTTAGTTGGGCGCAAAAATACAATTAAAAATCTAAAAAGCAAGCGTGTTTATATTTTATTTTGCAAAATATGCATAACATTCTATAAATAAGCTATCAAGACTAATGTTTTAGGACACAATCGTCAGCCTTTACCCTTTTAAAAGTTGAATGCCTTCATCTGTAATTTCAATAAGACGTTGTTTATAAAGCGTACCAACAGCTTTCTTGAAGGTTTTCTTGCTCTGCTGAAAACGATTCACGATATCTTCAGCCTGCGATTTATCATTGAAGGGCAAGAAGCCATTTGGAGCTTGACGCAAAGTTTCAAGCAATTCATCGGCAAAATCTTTAAATCGACCTTTCCCAATTTTCTGAACAGAAAGGTCAAGCTTACCATCAGGACGTACGTTAACCACAGCGCCTTGAACTTTCATGCCACTACGCAGATTCTCAAAGATTTGATTATCGTAGATTTGTCCTTGATGTTTATTGTTAACGATGACCTTAAAACCTAAATCCGTTTTCTGCCAAATCAACATATCCACCACTTCGCCACGATGATAATCGGCAAAAGAAGCGGGTTCAATGTACTTTTCAATTTTAGCCGAAGCCACAATGCGCATGGTTTCTTCATCCACATGCACATGAACCATGTAACTATGGTCCTTAATCATGCGCAATTTCTGTTCTCTAAAGGGCACAAAGAGGTCCTTCATTAATCCCCAGTCCATAAAAGCACCATGCTCATTCACCCATGCCACCTTCAGGTAGGCAAAATCACCCACCACCGCCAAGGCCTGTTCTGTGGTTGCCACCAAGCGGTCCTGCTGATCAAGATAAACGATTACCTCCACTTCTGTCCCTGGACGCATTTCTGGCTTAACGTAAGGTTTGGGCATAAGGATTTCACCCAAATCGCCCCCAGCATCAAGATAAGCGCCATGATCGGTGAAGCGCGTAATGGTGAGTTTATTGTATTGTCCGAATTTTATCATATCGTCGTTTGTTTATGGAGAACTAAATGGCTTAAAATATTGATTAAACCACACTTCCGTCCAAGAGATGAATGGTCCGGTCTGTAAGTTTTGACAATTCTTCGTCGTGCGTAACAATGACTAATGTTTGACCGAAGTTATCGCGTAAATCAAAGAATAATTTATATAGTTCATTGCGGTTGGCTGAATCCAAACTTCCGGTAGGTTCATCAGCAAGGATTACGTCAGGCTTGTTTAAAAGTGCTCTCGCCACTGCCACCCTTTGATTTTCTCCACCCGAGAGTTCGTTGGGCTTATGAGCTAAACGGTGAGTTAGGCCCATAAAATCAAGCAATTCCTTAGCCCGCTGTTCGATATCCTTATGCTTCTGCCCTGCAATAATCCCAGGAATCATCACATTCTCGAGTGCAGTAAATTCGGGCAAAAGTTGATGAAATTGAAAGATAAAGCCTATATGCTGATTGCGAAAACGAGCCAGTTCCGCCAATTTCATCTTCTGAAGATCAACACCAGCGATGTTTATGGTGCCAGAATCGGGTTGCAAGAGCGTTCCCAAGATTTGCAGTAATGTTGTTTTACCAGCACCACTTGGCCCTACAATACTCACCACTTCATGCGGATTCACGTGAAGGTCAATCCCTTTTAAGACTTCAAGACTCCCGAACGATTTATGGATATTTTGAAGATTAATCATGTTTTGAAGACGAACATTAATAAACGAGCAGCTGCAAACTACTGCTTAGAACCCGTTTTTGAGAATTTCTTAAACAAGAAGTAAACAACAACCAATGCCACCACTGCAAGGATGCCATAGCCGATTTGGTGACTGTATTCTGCAGCCTTATCAGCCACTTTTTGTGGCGTATCGATCACAGGGAACATCTTATAAATTGCATAACCAATTGCTGCCAATACAAAATTCCAAATACCAGCACCAAGCGTGGTGTAGAAGAGGAACTTTCCGAGGTGCATATTTGACAAACCTGCAGGGATAGAAATCAACTGACGGATAGCAGGAAGCAAACGACCCACGAATGTTGATGTCGCACCATTCTTCACAAAATAGTCTTCAGCCAACTTAACCTTCTCTTCGCTAATCAAGCAGTAATGCCCCCAACGGCTGCGGGCAAACTTATAAATAAAGGGGCGACCCAAGAACTTTGCCAAATAGTAATTCACCAAGGCACCCATGTCAGCACCGATCGTTGCAAACACCACAACACCAATAAAAGTTAATTCATCTGAAGAACCTGAAAGCCATGCGGCAGGAGGCACAACGACTTCAGAGGGGAAAGGAATAAATGAACTTTCAATAGCCATAAAAATGGTTACAGTCCAGTAATTGAGATGTTCAAGCAACCAAATGATAATTTCTTGCATAGGGTTATAATAATTAAGATTTAATATTCAAAGGTATATCGAGCGCAAATTTACGAAAAAAAGTTGAGCGAGATACTATGAAATAAGTACACATACGCTTGTGTTTAACATCATGGTGCAAGAACTGCAAACTAAAAAGATCTTTTTAAGCCCTTTCTACGGTTAACGAACACGAATTTAGAGTTGAGAGATGAGCTCATCTCTAACAAAGATTCTTTGCTCGAATATGCTTTTGCACTTATAGTGCGAACATATCCTGCTGTATTTACCTAAGGTGACGTTCACTGCGCTCACTCTGCCCTGGGCTGGGTGCTCATTGGGCCTTCAGCCCGTTTTCCTCAAACCATTGCAAAAGACTTTGCGTTTCTTTGCATCTTTGCGTGAGAAAAAACACACAGCGAATGATGGTTCCGAATGGCAGTTGTACTCTGTACTCTGTACAACTGTGCTATCTTTGAATAAGATATGGGCGGCTCGATAAAATATTCAACTAAACTTGAACCTTTTACCCTCTCGCCTTTTGCTATCTTTGAATAAGATATAGGCGGCTCGATAAAATATTCAACTAAACTTGAACCTTTTATTCTCGCCTTTTGCTATCTTTGCCGTTGAGAATTGTTTGCAAAACCTGACATAAGCCATTCATGACCTATCGATATTACTGTATTTTCATCTTGTTTCTAACCTTTTGTTTCTGTAATTCTGCCAGGAGTCAACACATTGAGCGCAACCGAATGATCGGTGTAGCTCATACAAATGTGCTTGACACATATTTATCGCCATTAGAATACACGGGCACATCAGTGCAGTACCACGCCTCTTCGCTTCGTGCGTTGAACGATAGCCTTTCAGCCTGGCAGTTTCAGCATTCTTGCTGGGGTAATATTGGTTTTGTGTCCAACCCCACCGATGATTGCTCGGAATGGGACGGACAATTACAATTGGACTGGGCATGGCGATATCGCTTTGAATGCACACCACAATTTAACGTTTCAATAGGACCGATGATTGAAGTGGGTGCTGGATTCACATATAATCTCAAGGGTGGCAATAACCCCGCACAAGGTCGATTAAGCATTGCCGCGGGTGCGTCGGCCGCAGCACGTTACGCTTTCAGTTGCTTCAAGAAAAATATGGCTGTGAATAGCAGGATTGACCTGCCCATGCTCGGCGCAGCATTCTCACCCCACTACGGTCAATCGTACTACGAAATATTCTCTTTGGGACATTATGACAACAACGTTGTTGTGACTCATCCTTTTAACGCCCCCACGGCACGAATGCTGTTCACATTGGAAATTCCATTTAAAAAGTCCGCTTTATTGGTGGGCTATTGGGGCGAAGCCCGACAAAGTAAGTTGCACCACCTTAAACGGCACACTTGGACCAACGGATTGATGATTGGCTATGCAGCAACCTTCTTACGCTGCAGCAAGTAAAAGACCATACCTCTAAGCTTTTACTCCTTGCACCCAAATTTCGCCTCACCCTCACTTGACCCATGAACCATTTCTCTTTTAATCGCTATTGCCGCACTTTACTTTATGCCATCCTTATGATATTTTGCACGGGATGCATCACAGAAGAAGTGCCCAACACTTCGCGCCATGGTGTGTTTCATGCATTGTGGTCCACTTTCGATACGCGTTATTGCTTTTTTGAACATAAGGCTCAAGCATTTGGTTTGAATTGGCAAGAACAATACAACGAATATGTCCAGCGCATTGATGAACGCATGACGGAAGAACAATTATTTGAGGTTTTGTCTGAACTATGTTGTGAATTGCGCGATGGCCATGTGAATTTAGTTTCCACATACGGCACCGCACGCTATGGTGCTTGGTTTGATCGTTTTCCAGCCAACTTCTCCGATACGTTAGAACGCAAATACCTCGGTTTTACAGAAGATTATCGCACTACAGGCACATTAAAATACAGAATCTTACAAGACAACATCGCTTATGTACGCTGCGCCTCGTTTGAATCAAAATGGGGCAATGGTGCCTTACACGAAATGATGCGTTACCTAGCGCTGTGCGACGGACTTATTTTAGACCTACGCCACAATGGCGGGGGCATGCTCACCGCAGCCGAACAGTTGGCATCGCTCTTTATAAACAAAAAAACGCACGTAGGCTACATGACCCACAAAACGGCTGCCGCCCACGACGCTTTCTCAAATCCCGATCCTCTTTACGTGGAACCTTTTGAAGGGTTACGTTGGCAAAAGCCATTGGTTCTGCTCACCAACCGACGCACGTATAGCGCTGCCAACAGTATGGTTATGTTTTTAAAGGGATTACCCAACGTAACGGTTATGGGCGATCAAACAGGCGGTGGTAGCGGAATGCCCTTCGTGTCTGAACTACCCAATGGATGGATGGTGCGCTTTTCGGCATGCCCCATGTTCAACCGCGAGAGCGAACACACCGAACACGGTATTGCCCCTGACATCAAGGTTGATATCACCACTGAGGACTTTGCCCGAAGCATCGACACCATTATTGAAGCAGCGCGCAAACACCTTAAAAACGCCAAACCATAGTCGGTGATATAAAGAAGAGCAACCAACCTCACATCAAAGGCGGGGTCTATTCTTCAGAAAAGTGAAGCTTCTCATTCTTTTCACGTCTCTCAACCCAAACGGCTAACAGCAAATAGCCCACAAACTTCTACTCATGAAGCATTTCTTAAAATACTACATTCTCCCCATGCTTATCGCCTTGTGCCTCTTGGTTGTGGTGCAGCGTTTCTTTATCACGCAGTACGTGTCGTCAGGCGCTTTGGTCGAATGGGGCATAGAACCTAACGACCGCATTCTGGTGAATCGTTGGGCCTATCGTTCATCGTCGCCCCCACAGCGAGGCGATCGTGTAGTGTTTCATCATCCCTACATGCCTGAAAAACCAATATGCTTTGCAGCCTGCAAGGCTATCCCTGGCGACACCTTGTGGTACGACACAGAACGCAACATCTTTGAACAAAAATGCCGTTCGAATGATGCTGTGCCTATCATCGTGCCTCAGAAAGGCGTAGATGTAGAAGTCACCCCCTACAATGCCCGCTTATTGTGGCATCTGCTAAAATTAGAAAAAGCCTTTGTCACATATCGTGAAGGCGGAGAGCTCCTTATCAACGGCAAACGCGTGAAGCACGTGGCTTTCCTCAATGATTACTTTTGGCTTGAAACACACACCACAACTTTCGGTTTCATCCCCCTAAATGCCATGCTTGGTGCACCGATCTGCATCAGCTACGGTATGAAAGATGGCGACCTACGTTTCGACCGTTTATTCTTGACTATTGAATGAAAAAAATAATCCTTCCTTCAGCCTACGCTGCGCCTGTGCCTTACTATGCACACCTCTATGCGCATCCCGAATCCCGCATTGAGCACTGTGAGCACTACATCAAACAAACCATTCGAAACCGTTGTTGGATTGCAGGTCCCAACGGCGCAGAAATGCTCACCATCCCTGTGGAAAAATCTGAAAAAGGGAAGATGCTCATGCGCGATGTTAAAATATCCGACCATGGCAATTGGCGCCACCAACATTGGAATGCCTTGCAAAGCTATTACGAACGCAGTCCTTTTTTCGACTATTACGCCGACAGTTTGCGACCTTTTTACGAACACGAAATCACATTTTTGACCGATTTCAACGAAGGTTTACAACGCACCATACTTGAATTGCTTGACTTAAGCGCAGCGTTCACCACAACCACGCAATATGAAGGGCGTGAAGCCTATGACATCGACCTTCGAAATTTTCCCAACTTGCAAAACGCCGCAAGTGCACCGATCTGGAATGCCAAGCCCTACTACCAGGTCTTTGCCCACAAACATGGTTTCATTCCTCACCTAAGCATCCTCGACCTGCTCTTCAATATGGGACCAGAAACACGCTTGGTACTTAAAGATTTCGAACTTCAAACCACAGGAAACTAACTCCAAATCTTATATTTCATTTATGAAGAAACACATTCTAACCTTAGCAACCATCCTCTTTGCCTGCACTGCAGCATGGGGACAGCAAGTATTTCATGGAAAAGACTACGGCATCGTTCCCAACACTGGTGCAGATATGACCAAGGCCTTTTCCAAAGCATTGGAACACATCAAATCCAACAGCAAAGGCAAAGCCGTTTTGAAGTTAGAAGCGGGCGACTACGACTTCAACCATAGTAAAGCAAACATACGCGAACTCTACATTAGCAACCACGACCAAGACAATCCCAAAAGCGTGGCGATTATCATTGAAGACATGGAAGACTTCACGCTCGACGGAGGAGGTGCTTCTTTTTACATGAATGGCCGCATGCTCCCCATTGCCATGCTGGATTGCGATGATTGCACGCTAAAGAACTTCTCAGTTGACACGCGTATTCCACAAATCACACAAGTAAAGGTGATTGAAAACAATGCTGCGCAAGGCACCATCACCTACGAGGTTGCGCCCTACGTCAATTATAAGATTGACAACGGACGCTTCATTGCCTATGATGAAAATTGGCACATCCAACCCGGATGGGGCATTGCCTTTGAGGGCGACACGAAACGCGTGGTGTATAGCACCAGCGACATTGGACTGGGCACGAGCAATGTGGAGGAAATTGCACCACGCACCATCCGTGCACCGTGGAAAGATGCACGCCTCATTCCTGGCACAGTCATTGCCATGCGCTCTTATGCACGCCCCACACCTGGCATTTTCCTTTATGGCAATGACGACACCACACTTGAAAACATCACCGTACATTACGCGGAAGGTATGGGTCTGCTCGCACAAATCTGCGAAAACATCACTCTGAATCGATTCAACGTAGCCATCAGAGCCAACAGCGACCGCTATTTCACAACCCAAGCCGACGCAACACACTTCTCTGGTTGTAAGGGCAAAATCGTTTCTGTAGGAGGTTTGTACGAAGGTATGATGGACGATGCCATTAATGTTCACGGCACTTACTTGCGCATCGTTAAGCGCTTGAGCAACAACACCGTAGTGGGTCAGTACATGCATGGACAAGCCTACGGCTTCTACTGGGGTGGCGAAGGCGACAAGGTGCAGTTCGTGAATTCAAACACCATGGAAGTGACCGCACAAAACGAGGTGACCGATATTGAACCTTACGACAAAGAAACCACACAAGGGGCCAAGCAATTCAAAATCACGTTCAAAAAACCAGTTAGCGAAGATATCGCCAACGGACAATACGGCGTTGAGAATTTAGAATGGGCGCCAAGAGTATATTTTGCCGACAACGTGATCCGCAACAACCGTGCTCGTGGTGCTTTGTTCAGCACACCTAAGAAGGTCGTGGTAGAACGCAATCTTTTCGACCACACGTCAGGAACTGCCATCTTACTCTGCGGCGATTGCAACGGATGGTTTGAAACTGGCGCTTGCCGCAATGTGGTTATTCGCAACAACCGCTTCATCAATGCCCTCACAAGCATGTTCCAATTCACCAATGCCGTGATTTCAATCTACCCTGAAATACCCAACCTCAAGGCACAACAAAAGTACTTCCATGGCGGTAAAGGCACAAAGGGCGTTGTGATTACTGATAATGTTTTTGAAACCTTCGATGCACCTATCGTTTACGCCAAGTCGATCGACGGGCTCACTTTCAAAAACAACACCATCATTCAAAACAACGACTTTAAGCCCTTCCACTGGAACAAACATCGCTTCCTCTTTGAAAGAGCCATCAACGTCAAAATCAAGAACAACGAATTCTCAAATGGATTTGACGAACAAAAGGACGTGAAATACAACATGTAATTCATTGATAATCAAAAAAAGCCAAGCAATCCGAAAAGCATCATACCCTCGGATTGCTTGGTTTTTATTTTAAGGCAAGATTTCTCGCCAACAAGCAAACATGAGATTTTGACAAAAACGCGCCACGCACAACCATCGTGAATCAACACAAATCGTCAAACTTCCCATTATTCGACTGCTTTTGTCCGTTTAAAAAAAAATACCAGGCTTTGGTACAAAAAATACCACGGCTGGTAGAAAAAATACCAGGCTTTGGTAGAAAAAGTACCACGCCTGGTACAAAAAATACCAAGCTTTGGTACGAATATCAAAACGCCAAGAATTTCATTTTAGCCCAACAAAAAGTACAGACACAACCACAGAGTGGAATTCTCGATGCAAAATATTTTTTAATGCCTATTTACAATCTTGCATGTATTTGATACATAGTGTATTACAAAGTTTTGCCGAAGAACAAAAGTTCGTTCGGGGGACAGATAGGGGACTGCATTTCTGTAAAGAAACTAATAAAATCTGCAAAAACGCAATTATTTTAGAATTTTTAGCATATTTGCATTTCGTTGCATGGTAAAATGGCCTTTAATTGGAACTTAAATTGCACCTGCGATAGCTATTGAATATAGTGGTTTAGTTTAGTCCAATGTATATATAGAATAGGAGTAAACTAAACTGCCTTTATCGACAAATCTAAGAGGCATGTTACAGAAGCGGCTTTACATTCCTTTCAAATGGGCTTTGTTCCTCTCATTTGCAGATGTTATGTGTTTCTTTATATCCGTCTACCTTATTAATACGAGTTTCTAAGAAGTGTCAAAACATACTCTTTTTGCTTCTCAAAAGAAGAAAGTTTGTGGACTTTCATAGGTGTGGTATACCATCTTATTTTTCTTTTCCAAAGCAGTCGTTTATTGCCCCCCATACTATCATTTCAGAAGTTTGTTTCAGTAACAGAGAGTTCATTCTTTTTTGGTGTCATTCTTGGTGTTATCCTATGCTTTTGAAGGTCATTTCTACATCCTTGAGCATCATTTTTCATTTCAGGAGTATCATTTCTGCTCTTTTAAGGAAAAACAGTCTCGTAAATGCTAAAAAGTGCTTCACTAATAACATCTTGTGCGAAATTTTGATTACTTTTGCGTAGATAAATACGCATTTAACAGAAAAGAATGAACAATTATTCAATGACATACAGTCTTTTAGACAGTTGCGGAAATCACTCGATTTCAGCAAAATATGTCGTGGATAATTTGCTTATGTGCGGAATTCGTGTAAATACACACATTCTCATCGCGCGTTATAGAAAATATCTTAATTATCAAAGAGTTGGCAAAGTCCTTTTCTCTGGTTTTGCTGACATTTTCCTCAGACTTTTATCTACGCAATGGTGCTCCGCCCCTCCGTGTGGCGGCACGAGAAGCATTGCATCATCATATTACGACGTTATCGGTCGGCATTCATCGTGCCTTTTCCGAAACGTCGTATTTTATTTGATACAATTAGTAACAAGATAAATTATAAAAATCAAAAGACATGAAAAGTAAAGAGATTTTTTACGAGCCTCCTATGATAGAGGTCATCGAAGTAGAGGTAGAAAGTGGATTTGCAGTCAGTGGCTATGGTTCTGACAGCGATGATTCTGAATTTTATTATTAATAATAATGTGTTATGAAGAAGAAAGAATATTTATTCCCTACATGTAAGGTAGTCAATATTGAAATCAGTCATATGCTGGCAAGTTCTATTACAGGATCAGCTCCCGATAGTGATGATACCGAATTTGGTGCTCCTGCACAACGACGCGGAGAATGGGGGAATTTATGGAACGAGTGAAACGAGAGAGATAAATTTCACTATCGCGAGTTTTGCAGCAAATGGTCGCTCGCAGTGTGGAGTTAGTCACACCCGAGCGGGTTGCGATGAGCAAAACGAGTCAATGGGAAATCATTAGACAATCCAACAAAGTAAAAAACATAACAAATATCTAACAAGTATGAAGGTACATAAGATTATACTATGCGCATTGGCCATGTTCTCGTTCGCCTCTTGCAGCAACGACGACATCGTGCCCGACGTGCCCGAGCAGCCGCAGAACACCTACGAGCAGCTTACCTTCAGCACCGCCGATGGTGATGTCGCTAAAACTGTTACCCGTGCCGTATGGGCAGACCCCAATGGCAGCGGTAGCCTTGTCTTCAACTGGGAGGCCGATGATAAAGGTACTGAGATGGTGGCATTGCTCTCCGATGGCTCGGCCTTCGTTCGC
>JAZKYK010000043.1:0-34491 GCA_045612125.1 Alloprevotella sp. | reverse complement strand
GATGTATTAGCAATTAATTGAATAATCCATTATTGCAAAGCATAGTACTAACAACAACAGCAGCAAGCACAATTGATGATGTGATTGCTGCTGTTGTTACGTATGGGAGATACACTTGGTGTAGTTTATCGAATGCTTACGCTATAACTTCAAAAGTGCTTGTTAATCACACAAAAAAAATAGAGAAATTCTAATTGTGATAGAATTTCTCTGATTATGGATTGTTAATGACGATTAAATAAGATGAATCAAATTGTTACTTATGCATAGAAGTATGACATGAAATGAAGTGGTTCCAAGGTATTTTTGAATGGATACACATATTACAATTCGTTCTTGGGACCAGAGGGGAATACCACTTTGGGCTTAAATTCACTTGCTTCCTCTGGAGACATTTCAGCATAAGCCATGATGATAACTTCGTCTCCAACTTGAAATTTGCGTGCAGCGGCTCCATTTAGACAGATTTCACCAGAACCTTTCTGTCCTTTTATAACGTAGGTCTCAATACGCTCACCGTTCATGTTATTTACCACATGAACTTGTTCATTAGGTAAAAGTCCAACTGCATTCATCAAGTTTTCGTCAATTGTTATACTTCCCATATAGTGAAGGTTTGCTTCTGTGACTTTGGCACAGTGAATTTTTGATTTCAATATATGTAACATCATATAGTGTATAATATTTTATTTGTAACGAATATTGTCGATCAATCTCACAGGCATAGAACCACAAAATACAGTGATACATCCTACGATATGTTTAGCATCATTCCAATTGTTTATCTCTTGTAAGGTTTCTGCATCTACAATTTGAAAATATTCAACATTCAGAATTTCAATATTGTTTAGTGCGTTTGTTACAAAATCAATGGTTTCTGGTATCGTGTGATTTTTTGAGTAAATCACACTTTCGGATAGTTGCTTATAAATGTTTGCTGCAGTTAGATGTTCCTCTTCAGTGAGCAACGTATTTCTGCTTGACATGGCTAAGCCAGTTTGTTCTCTTACAATAGGGCAGGGCTTGATTTGCAATTTCAAATTCAAATCTTTAACCATTGCATTAATTACGGCAATTTGCTGAAAATCTTTTTCGCCAAAATAAGCCACGTCGGGTTTTACGATATCAAACAACTTTGAAACGATTTGACATACCCCATTGAAGTGGCCAGGTCGCTTGGCACCTTCCATAACCGTATCAATAGGAGGATAAGAGAATATTCTTTCGTCCTTTTCTGGATACATTTCATGAACAGACGGTGCAAAGACAATATTTGTGCCAATATGTTTCAAAAGCTGGCAATCATCTTCAAGTGTGCGTGGGTAATTTTCTAAATCCTTTGGATTGTTAAATTGAGTAGGGTTTACAAAAATGCTGACAATTGTGAAGTCGTTTTCCTGTAAACTTCGTTCAACCAAAGAAGTGTGCCCTTGATGAAGTGCCCCCATCGTTGGTACAAAACCAATTGTTTTATGATTGTCTCGTGCTTCGTTTAGCAATATATTAAGTTCGCTAATAGTATGAATTATTTTCATGTGTTTTGAGCGATTACTTATTTTATGAAGAGGATGTGTCTTTTCATTTTGACACACCCTCCCCTATGTAATAGTATCTGTTTTATGAATTGAAGTGGTAAAGGAAAGTTGCTATACCATCAACAGCATGCTTTTTTTGATCCTTAATTTCTATATAGAACTTAATTTCTACTTTTGCAATGCCTCTGATATTAGTAATATTTTCCAAATGTGTGACAAGACGTACACTCTGTCCAGACAATACAGCTTGTCCAAACTTCATTTTATCCATGCCATAATTTACGAGCATTTTGATATTATTTACCTCAACGATTTGGTCCCACATATAGGGAAGAAGCGAAAGAGTGAGGTAGCCATGTGCGATGGTTTGACCAAAGGGACTTTCTGCTTTGCAACGTTCTGTGTCGACGTGAATCCATTGATGGTCTAAGGTTGCATCAGCAAAGAGGTTGATGCGTTCTTGTGGAACTTCAAGCCATTCAGATGTGCCGATTTCTTTGCCTAAGAGTGCTGCAAATTCATCGTAGCTGTTTATAATCGTTTTCATATATTCTATTCTTTTAGAGATGTTTTTGAAGTGTTAAATTTGGAATAATCCTTTCTTAATTTAAAATAAGCTATTTTCTTTTCTTTGTTAAAGATAACTTTGGCAAAATAAACATTTATTTCTTTTTTGCCCTTGATTACAGTTTGCTTTAATTTAAAACTAATTCCATAACCAACACCACGGTAGAGCATTCTTGATTTTGTAAATTTTAAATCAGAAATAATTTCATACTCAAAATTCCTGCCCTTGTTCACACGATTTTTAATGTATTTATTAATTGCTGATTTTGGTTGATCTGCACGAAACAAGAATAAGTCTATAGTATCTGCTAATGTGGGTAAATAAACATCACTATCACTTTTTCCATACCCTTTCAGGAATGTAAGTAGAGTGGACTCTAATTCAGATTTGATGCTTTCAACGTCAACAAGCTCCTCGTTCATTCGTCTCACCACATCATGCGCCATACCATTATGTTCGGCATTAGGACTTTTATTTATATACTCTTTAAAAGCTTCCTCTGTTAGTTCTGATTTGACTTTGTGCCACAAAATAGAGTCGATCTTTTTATTAACTTCAACGATTTGACGCTCTGTTAATTGAAAATCTTCTTTAAAATGTTTTAATCCCTGTTCTGTGGGATTCTTGCACAAAGCTTTCCAGGTGTTTACTTTTTCATAGTATTTTTGTTTTTTCTCTAACGCAAGTTGTGCGTATTCTGTTTCTGGATATAGAGAAATTATCAAATCACACTCAGCTGGAGTATAGTTAGATGTTAATTGGTTGTATAATTGTTTGGCTTTATACGTATCTGATTGCATATATATAAATACCCCTCCAGAAACTATAACAAGCAAACTAATAACAATTATGCCTATTTTAACGCATGATTTTTTCATGATGGGAATAATTAGAGGTTAAAAATCTGCAGATTTTGGCGTACGTGGGAATGGAATAACATCTCTGATGTTTTGCATGCCTGTTACGAACAAGATAAGGCGTTCAAAACCTAAACCGAAACCGCTATGTGGGCATGTACCAAAGCGGCGGGTGTCTAAGTACCACCACATGTCCTTCATTGGAATGTCGAGTTCCTTGATGCGTGCCACGAGTTTTTCGTAGTTTTCTTCACGTTCTGAACCACCGATGATTTCACCGATTTGTGGGAACAATACGTCCATAGCTCTAACGGTTTTGCCATCTTCGTTTTGTTTCATGTAGAATGCCTTGATTTCCTTGGGGTAGTCGGTGAGGATCACTGGTTTTTGGAAGTGTTTTTCAACCAAATAGCGTTCGTGCTCGCTTGCCAAGTCGACGCCCCAGAAGATAGGGAATTCGAAGTTTGCCTTGCCTGCCTTTTGTGCTTCTTCAAGGATTTGGATACCTTCGGTGTAAGTGAGGCGTACGAAGTTGTTGTTAACCACGAAGTTAAGACGTTCGAGCAATGTCTTGTCGACCATCTTGTTGAGGAATTCGAGGTCGTCGGCACACTTTTCAATAGCCCAACGCACGCAATACTTAATGAAATCTTCGGCAAGATTCATGTTGTCGGTGATGTCGTTGAAGGCCACTTCAGGTTCGATCATCCAGAACTCAGCAAGGTGGCGTGGGGTGTTAGAATTTTCGGCACGGAATGTGGGACCGAAAGTATAGATGGCACCCAAAGCGGTGGCCGCTAATTCGCCTTCCAATTGTCCTGACACGGTGAGCGATGTTTGCTTGCCGAAGAAGTCGTCAGAATAGTCGATCTTGCCTTCGTCGTCCTTCTTCAAATCGTAAAGGTTTTTGGTTGTGACTTGGAACATCTGACCAGCGCCTTCGCAATCGGAAGCGGTGATGATGGGGGTGTGGAAGTAGAAGAAGCCGCGTTCGTGGAAGTATTGGTGAACGGCCATTGCCATGTTGTGGCGAATTCTAAATACCGCACCAAAAGTGTTTGTGCGCAAGCGCATGTGGGCGTGTTGACGCATATATTCGAAGGTTTGACCCTTCTTTTGCATGGGGTATTCTGCATCGCATGTGCCCAATACTTCAATGTCAGTGGCTTGAATTTCAACGGCTTGACCTGAACCTGTACTTTCAACAAGCGTGCCCTTCACACTTAAACATGCTCCGGTGGTGATGGCCTTTAAAACGTTTTCGTCAAACTTATCAACGTCGGCTACGATTTGCACGTTGTTGATGGTTGAACCATCGTTGAGCGCAATGAAATTTACATTCTTGCTACCACGCTTTGTACGAACCCATCCTTTTACGGTTACTTCAGAACCGTAAGCGGTAGATTTTAAGATATCAATTATTTTTGTTCTCATTGTTTTATGTTCTAAATCGTTCAAAAAGGTTTATTCGAAAGATCCCATTTTGAGCATAATTACTTCCTTTTCAGTAAGATAACGCCAATCTCCACGACGTACATTCTTCTTGGTCAAACCAGCAAAGTACACACGGTCAAGCTTAACAACGTGGTAGCCAAGAGATTCAAAGATACGTCTAACAATGCGGTTGCGGCCTGAGTGGATTTCAATGCCCACTTGCTTCTTGTCTGTAGGACTTGCATATTCAATAGCATCTGCTTTGATTTCTCCATCCTCCAATGTAATACCTTCGGCAATTTGGCGCAGGTCGTTGGCCGATACGTTTTGGTCTAATTGCACATGGTAAATCTTCTTCTTGAAGAATTTGGGATGTGTGAGTTTTGACGCAAGTTCGCCGTCGTTTGTAAGTAATAAAACGCCAGTTGTGTTGCGGTCCAAACGGCCAACAGGATAGATTCGTTCATTACATGCATTTGCCACAAGGTCCATAACGGTTTTGCGGTTTTGCGGATCTTCGCTTGTTGTTACATAACCCTTAGGTTTGTTCAACAATACGTAAACCTTTTTTTCCATCTTGACGCTATCGCCATGGAATTGTACATTATCGGAACGTAAAACTCTTGCGCCTAATTCTGTAACAACTTCTCCATTGACGGTAACAACACCTGCTTCAATGTATTTATCTGCATCGCGACGACTACATACGCCTGCGTTAGCCAAATACTTATTCAAGCGAATGGGTGCATTGGGGTCGAAATTCTCTTCACGGTAGATGAGTTGTTTCTTTGCACTATACTTTGCGTGTGGATTGTAGTCAGAAGTGCGTTGACGTTGTGAATATTCTCTTTGTGGAGCATTTGACTTGAAGTTGTTTCTTTGGCGTGATTGATTGCCATTGAAACGATCTTGTCTTTGCTCAGAATTACCTTCTTGAGCGTTATTATACCCCGAGTGACGAGGTTTGAAGTTATTAGATTGTGAATAACCACCTTTGCGGTAGTTGTTAGAGTTTTCTCGGCCATTATTGCGTTCACGTGAAGAGTAATGGCTTGATTTTGAGTTGCGGTTACCATCTCGGTTCCCTCTCTCGTTTTTGTTGTACATTTCCGACATGTAATTTAAATTATAGTAATAAGGTAGGATCTATAAATTAGTATGTTTTATATTTTAGGTAGATTCTCTGCTTGGTCGCTATGCTATGTTAAGCGGAAAGGTTATTTCCGATTGCGATAATCCTATGTAAATCGCCTCAAGCTAACTTATAGAACATACCTAAAATTTAATATTTATTACTTATTACAGACCCGTGTAGTTCCAAGGGGTTATTTTCATTAATTCAGCCTTGAGAGCGTCGTTAACGTCTAAGTTTTGGATAAATTCGTGAATGCTTTCTTCTGTAATAGAAGCGTTTGTACGTGTAAGTGCCTTAAGGGTTTCGTAGGGATTTGGATATGCCTCACGGCGCAATATGGTTTGAATTGCTTCAGCACATACAGCCCAGCAATTTTCTAAGTCCTTACGGATGGCAACTTCGTTCAAGAGTAATTTGTTTAATCCCTTAAGCGTAGAGTGGAAAGCAATTAAAGCATGCCCCATAGGCACACCGATGTTTCTTAATACGGTAGAGTCGGTTAAGTCTCTTTGAAGGCGGCTGATAGGGAGCTTTACTGATAAATGCTCAAGGATGGCATTGGCAATACCTAAATTACCTTCAGAGTTTTCGAAGTCGATGGGGTTAACCTTATGTGGCATTGCAGATGAACCAACTTCGCCTGCCTTGATCTTTTGCTTGAAGTATTCCATTGAGATGTATTGCCAGAAGTCGCGGTCGAGGTCGATGACGATGGTTTGGATGCGCTTCATGGCATCAAACAATGCCGCCAAATTATCGTAGTTTGAAATTTGAGTGGTGTAGTCTTCGCGCTTCAAACCGAGCTTTGATTCCATGAATTCGGTTGCAAACTTCTTCCAATCGTATTCGGGATATGCTACGTTGTGGGCGTTAAGGTTACCGGTAGCACCACCAAACTTGCCACTATAAGGAATTGTAGAGAGCAATTTGATTTGCTCTTCAATACGATAGGCGAAAACCTTTACTTCCTTACCTAAACGAGTGGGCGATGCTGGTTGGCCGTGTGTCTTGGCTAACATGGCTACATCCTTCCAATCTTCTGCGTATTGATTCAATAATGACACAACATCAAGCAACAAGGGGAGGTAAACTTGATTAACGGCATCCTTGATCATCAAAGGGAAAGAGGTGTTGTTGATGTCTTGAGAGGTTAAACCAAAGTGAATGAATTCCTTGTAGTCTTCAAGATTTCCAATTTGATCGAATTTTTCCTTGATGAAATATTCAATAGCTTTTACGTCGTGGTTGGTTACGCTTTCGATTGCTTTAACGCGTTCTGCGTCTTCCACCGAGAAGTTTTCGTAAATTGATCTGAATTGTGGGAAAAGTGAACTGTCAATGCCTTTTAATTGGGGAAGTGGCATTTCACACAATGCGATGAAATATTCAATCTCAACTTGAACACGATATTTCATCAACGCGTATTCAGAAAAATAATTTTGTAACTCGCTTGTTTTAGAAGCGTAACGTCCGTCGATAGGACTAACTGCAATTAAAGACATATTTTTAAGATTGAAATTTGTTATTGTTTCTTAGCTTTTATAAAACATTGCAAATTTACATTTTTTCTTTGGTTTAAATTTATCTCTCTTTAATTAATTAACAGATATTTAGCAAAAATACAACACTGATTTTATCTTTGATGGGGTAGGGTAAAAAAATAATCGCTCATCTTTGCAAATGAGCGATTAAATAGTGTATCTGTAAGGTAGATTATATCTAAATTATTCAGCACGCAAAGTGAAACGCTTGAATGCTGTAATAGTACAATCCTTATCTGCTTGTTGGAGGTACTGTGATACAGAAAGTTTGCTGTCTTGAATGAATTCTTGGTTAAGAAGACATGCTTCTTTATAGAACTTATTCATACGACCCATAGCAATCTTTTCAATCATTGCTTCAGGTTTGCCTTCTTCGCGAGCCTTTTCTGCTGCTACTTTAAATTCTGTTGCCTTGATGTCTTCGGGAACGTCTGCTTCACAAAGTGATACAGGGTTCATTGCTGCTACTTGCATAGCAACTGCCTTTCCGTAAGAAGCGTCAACGTCCTTGTTGAGCGCTACCATTGTACAAAGCATGTGCTTACCTTGGTGGTCGTAGATAGAAACGTGTTCACCTTCAATTGTGAGGTAACCATCGAGTTCCATCTTTTCGCCAGTGATACCTGAACGGTCAACAACCGCATCAGCTACTGTACCATTGCCCATTGGGAGCGCTTGTACTTCTTCGAGAGTAGCACACTTATTAGCAACCGCGAGGTCGAGGATAGCTTGAGTAAGAGCGATGAAGTCAGCATTCTTTGCTACGAAGTCGGTTTCACACTTGAGTGCGATGATTGCAGCAAAACCGTTTTCGTACTTACAAAGTACGCAACCTTCTGAAGCTTCACGGTCAGAACGCTTAGCTGCTACTGCTTGACCCTTCTTGCGGATAATTTCAATAGCTTCTTCAATATTGCCATTAGATTCTGCAAGAGCCTTCTTGCAATCGCCAAGACCTGCGCCAGTCATTGCGCGCAACTTCTTGATATCTTCCATTGATACTGCCATAGTATATAATATCTAATTATTGAATCAAAAAAAAATGATTCGGAGTTAATGTTTAGATTTATTAATGAAAAAAGCTAATGCAGGCTCCATTGTGTTTTGAAGTTGCATTAGCTTTATTTATGCCTGATTAAGCTTCAGCAGGAGTTTCCTTTTCTGCACGTGCAGCCTTAGCTTTCTTGCCTTCGCCTGCAACTTCAGCGTCAACCTTTTCAGCCTTGCGTTCTTCAACACCTTCAGCGATAGCGCCACATACAACATCGAGAATTACTTCGATGCTCTTTGTTGCGTCATCGTTTGCAGGAATTACATAGTCGCAAACGTTAGGATTACTGTTTGTGTCAACAATACCGAATACAGGGATTCCAAGACGTTGAGCTTCCTTAACGGCAATGTGTTCCTTGCATACGTCGATAACGAAGAGTGCAGCAGGAAGACGTGTAAGGTCAGCGATTGAACCAAGGTTCTTTTCGAGCTTAGCACGTTGACGTGAAATCTGAAGGATTTCGCGCTTAGAAAGGTTTGAATATGTACCATCGTTTGTGAGCTTATCAATGGTAGCCATCTTCTTCACCGCCTTACGGATTGTAGTGAAGTTAGTGAGCATACCACCTGGCCAACGCTCTGCTACGTATGGCATATTAACAGATGATGCCTTGTCAGCAACAACTTGTTTAGCTTGTTTCTTAGTAGCTACAAAAAGGATACGCTTGCCGCTCTTTGCAATTTGCTTGAGTGCTTCAGCAGCATCGTCAAGCTTTGCAACTGTTTTGTGCAAGTCGAGGATGTGGATACCATTACGTTCCATGAAGATGTAAGGAGCCATAGCGGGATTCCACTTACGTGTGAGGTGGCCGAAGTGACAACCAGCCTCGAGGAGTGTTTCAAAATTAGTTCTTGCCATTTTGAATAAATGTTTACTTTCTTTTTAGTTGAGTGATTTTGTTCAACCAGACTCAGAGTAGTCTAAAAAATCTTAGAATCTCAGAATCTTAGATGCTAAACGTATTTTTTCAGCAAAGTTATGCAGCATCAAGCCGCAAGCCGATAAAAATTAACGTTTGCTGAACTGGAAGCGACGACGTGCCTTTGGCTGACCTGGCTTCTTACGTTCAACACTACGAGAATCGCGTGTCATGAAGCCTTCAGCACGGAGTGCCTTCTTGTCGTCTGCATTAATCTTTACGAGTGCGCGTGCAATAGCAAGGCGAAGAGCTTGACTTTGACCAGTGAAACCACCACCTTGAAGATTTACCTTGATATCATACTTCTCAGCAGCACCAATCAAGTTAAGAGGTTGCTTAACCACAAACTGAAGGATTGATGAAGGGAAATATTCAGTAAGGTCACGCTTGTTAATAGTAATCTTACCAGTACCTTCTGTAACGAAGATACGAGCAACGGCGCTCTTACGGCGGCCAAGTGCATTAATCATTTCCATTACTGCTAATCTTATTTAAGAGTGTTAATATCGATAGCCTTAGGAGTTTGTGCTTCGTGCTTGTGTTCTGTACCTTCGTAAACGTAGAGGTTAGAGAGAAGCTTTGCACCAAGGCGGTTCTTTGGGAGCATGCCCTTAACTACACGGCGGAGCAAACGATCTGCACCATCCTTCTTAGCGAGAATGCTTGCAGGTGTGTGTTCGCGTTGACCACCAGGATAACCTGTGTAAGTGTAGTAAATACGATCTGTCATCTTTTTGCCAGTAAGAACAATCTTATCAGCGTTAATGATGATTACATTGTCACCACAATCAACGTGAGGAGTGAAGTTTGGTTTGTACTTACCACGAAGTAACTTTGCTACTTTTGTTGCAAGACGTCCAAGAACTTGATCCTTAGCGTCAACGATGACCCACTCTTTGTTTGCAGTAGCTGCATTAGCAGAAATGGTCTTGTAACTTAAAGTGTTCATTAAATAAATTAATTTTTTATAACTACTATTTTTATCATTTCTTGCGGTCGTTAATTTGCATTATCTTAGGCCTTAGATAAAAGCGTTGACGCGCAAAGTGCAAACATTTATGTCTGCTTGATAATAATCGGCGTGCAAAAGTACTTATTTCTTTTCATGCAACAAATACTTTTTTGAAAAAAAATGCCTGATATAATAAATTATTATTTGGATTGTTTGTAAAGTTAAGTGGATATTGCAAAATAA
This sequence comes from Alloprevotella sp., assembly GCA_045612125.1. GTDB lineage: Bacteria > Bacteroidota > Bacteroidia > Bacteroidales > Bacteroidaceae > Alloprevotella. The sequence goes on along the minus strand of JAZKYK010000043.1, from coordinate 24,256 downwards.
ATTAGTTTAGTGTTGTTTATTCAAAGCTAAAAATTATTCTTTTAAAATAAATAACGTAAATTTGCAATCCTAAAAAACGACTTGTTGGTTAAACACAAAAAATATAAACACTTAACGAATTCTATGGATATTGAATATAAATTATCGTTTAACGAAATACGCACTCAAATTAAAGGGCGGTGTATTTCTACTTTAGGTACAGAGTGGGTTGATAATCATGTTCAATTTACGTCAGATGTAATATCAATTCGTGAATCTTTATGTTTGGTTAACGAATTTAATGAATTCTTGGATAATGAGCTAGATGTATATGAGGAGAATTTTTTTGATGTTAGGCAGGCTTTAGTTAAATTACGTCCGGAAAAGACTTATTTGGAAGAAATAGATTTATATAATCTAAAACGTTCCTTGTCAACGATTAATGATTTGATTCGTTTTTTTCTAAATATAGATGATTATGAAAAAAAGAGGAAATATGCAACCTTGATTAAGTTGTCGGAAACTACTCCAAATTTCCCTTCTCTAATCAATAAGATCGATGATGTCTTGAATAAGTATGGAAAGGTTAAAGATACGGCTTCCAAAGAACTGTTAATGATTAGGCATCAATTGGAGGTTTCTTCGAGAGGATTGTCGCATACGTTGCGTAGTATTATTAAAGAGGCGCAAGATGAGGGATTTATAGATCGTGATGTGACTCCTACTATTCGTGAAGGCCGTTTGGTGATACCTGTTTCGCCTACAGTTAAACGAAAAATCAAGGGTATTGTTCATGATGAATCAGCTTCTGGTAAAACGATTTTTATAGAACCAACAACAGTAGTTGAAGCTAATAATAAGATTCGTGAGCTTAAAGTTGCTGAACGTCGAGAGGTGATTAGAATTCTTCAAGAACTTTCATCTCTTATTCGTCCATATGTTTCAGAAATCTTAAAATCTCTGCAATTTTTAGCTAGAATTGATTATTTGAGGGCTGTTGTAAATTTTAGTAAAGCGTATGATTGCATTGTGCCAGAATTGATAAGTGGACCTCATGTTGAGATGTATGAAGCGAGACATCCTTTATTGCAACAATCTTTGCAGCGTCATGGTGGAACAATACAACCTCTTGATATTAGTCTTCGTTCGCCTCATCAAATTTTGCTTATTTCAGGACCCAATGCGGGTGGAAAGTCTGTGTGTTTGAAAACCGTAGGTTTGTTGCAATATATGCTTCAATGTGGTTTGCCTATACCTGTTAGTGAACGCACGCGTGTTGGGGTCTTCGATGAAATTTTTATAGATATAGGTGATGAGCAGAGTATTGAAAACGAACTCAGTACATATTCTTCGCATTTGTATAATATGAGGAAGATGATTGCGGCCTCAAATGCAAAAACGCTTTTGCTTATAGATGAATTTGGTGGTGGTACAGAACCTCAAATTGGGGCTGCGATTGCTGAAGGGATTTTGCATCAATATGTAAAGAATAATACTTGGGGTGTAATAACTACTCATTATCAAAATCTAAAGCATTATGCTGATTCGCAACCAATAATTGTTAATGGGGCGATGCTATATGATCGTTCGCAAATGAAACCTTTATTTGTCCTTCAAATAGGTAATCCAGGAAGTTCTTTTGCTATTGAAATTGCTCGAAGTATAGGATTGCCCAATGAAGTTATAGAATATGCATCTGAGCTTGTTGGTAAAGATTATATTTTAAGTGATAAATACTTGCAGGATATTGTGCGCGATAAGATGTATTGGGAGCGAAAGCGGCAAAATATAAGGTCGAAGGAGAAGCATTTGATCGATACTGTGGCTAAGTATGAAGAAGAAATGAAGGCTTTTCAAAGTAAGCGCAAAGAGGTTATGGCTAAGGCAAAAGAGGAAGCGCAAAATATCCTAAGCATAACTAATGCACAAATAGAGAATACGATTCGTGAAATTAGGGAAGTGCAAGCTGAAAAAGAACGTACAAGGATAGTACGTCAGGAATTGTCTGATTTTAAGGAATCTATTGATCAATTGCAAGAAAATGACGAAGAGATAGACAAGCAATTGGCCAAAATTCAACGCCGACAAGCTAGGCGCAATGATAAGCAAAACCAAAAGAGTGAATTTTGGGGGGCGTCGGATTCTACAATTAGTGGGGTGCTGAAAACTTCTGCAGATGCGCCAAGAATTAGTCTTTATGTGGGTGATTATGTTCGGATTAAAGGGCAAAACACAATAGGTAAGATAGAGCAGATTCAAGGAAAGAATGCAAAAGTTTTGTTTGGTTTTATGCATACGAATATACCTCTTTCTCGTTTGGAAAAATCTAAAGCACCAGAAAATTCAAATACGACTAAGGAAGCTACGTTTGTAAGTAAAACAACCACAGATGCAATGCGTGAAAAACAACTTAACTTTAAGCAGGATGTTGATTTGCGTGGTATGCGTGTGGATGAAGCTCTGAGAGCTGTTGCGTATTTTATAGATGATGCCATACAGGTAGGGCAATTGCGCGTGCGCATTCTTCATGGTACTGGTACCGGTGCTTTACGTCAATCAATTCGTCAATATCTCAATACGGTTGTAGGTGTTAAGTCGTATCGTGATGAGCATGTTCAATTTGGAGGTGCTGGTATTACTGTTGTTGATTTGGATTAAGATGGAAGATTATTGTTTATAAAGAGAAAAGCAAAAGCAGAAGCGTAAAACTTGATTCAATACGCTTTTGCTTTTGCTTTTTTATGCTTTGGTGGCGCGTAAAATTTCTCTTTTGCCTCCAATTGGGCCTGGTAGACGTTCTACTATGAATCCGATGTTTTGGAGTCGGCGGCGTATTTCTCCTTTTGCGCAATAGGTGGTTAGTACACCGCCATTGCTCATGAGGTTATACAGCTTGTGAAGAAAAGTTTCGTCCCATAGTTCTGGTTGTTTTTCGGGTGAGAAGGCGTCTAGGTAAACGACGTCTACTTCTTTTACGTCCACATGGCGTGCGTCAATGTGATATTTATTAATGGTGAATAGGGGAGTTATTTCGTATGGTTTGCCCCAAGGGGCATTGTGTAATTCTTCAAAGTGTGGATGGTTAGTGATGTTGAGTGTTGCTATTGATTTCCAATCAAGTGGATATAATTCGGTGGTGTGGTACTTAATCTTACAGTTGTGTCTTTTGCAAAAATCAAGTGTTAGGATTGCGTTGAGTCCGGTGCCAAATCCAATTTCTAAAATGTTAATATCCTTTAGGTGTCTGGTTTCTATAGCGTGTCGTAATCCTGTTTCAATAAAAATATGGATTGACTCGGATTTTGCCCCTTTTATAGAATGATAGTGCTCATCAATTTCGGGTGCGTATAGGGTGTGGCTACCGTCGGATGTTTTAACGATTCTTCTCTCCATTGATTTTGAATTTAGAAAGAGAATCGCAATAAGTCATGACTTACTGCGATTCTCTTGTTTTAGTCGTGATTGTTTATGCAATAACGCCGAGCTCGCGGAATACTTTGGAAAGTCTTTCTACGGCAAGGTCAACTTGTTCTTTCGTGTGTGTAGCCATGAGTGCTACTCGCACTAATGTGTCTTGAGGTGCACATGCTGGAGGTATCACAGGGTTGATGAATACACCTTCTTGGAAAGCCATCATAGTGGCAGCAAACGTTTTTTCAATGTCACGAACATAGAGGGGGATGATGGGGCTTTCGGTGTCGCCAATTTCAAAACCAGCTGTTTTGAATTTTTCTAAAGCGTAGCGCGTAACATCCCAAAGGGCTTCAATACGTTCGGGTTCGGCTTGGATAAGGCGTAGTGCCTCAAGTGCTGCTGCCGTTGCAGCTGGTGTGTTTGAAGCTGAGAAAATGTATGTTCTGCAATTGTGTCGAATCCAATTGATAATGGTGCTGTCAGCAGCAATAAAGCCGCCAATGCTTGCTAATGATTTGGAGAATGTGCCCATGATGAGGTCGACTTCGTGAGTAAGTCCAAAGTGATCGCAAACACCTCGACCTTGGCGACCAAAAACGCCGACGCCATGAGCCTCATCTACCATTATGGTGGCGTTGTATTTTTTCTTTAAACGTACTATTTCTGGCAGGTTGCAAAGGTCTCCTTCCATTGGGAATACTCCATCCACTACAATCAATTTTACTGCATTGGGTTCGCAACGCTGAAGTTGTTTTTCCAAATCAGCCATGTCGTTGTGCTTAAACTTGAGCTGCTTTGCCATTGAGAGTCGTCTGCCGTCAATAATGGAAGCGTGATCGCGATCGTCGCAAATGATGTAATCATTACGTCCGCATAAACATGCTATAACTCCTGAATTGACGGTGAAACCAGTAGAGAAGCATAGTGCTTCGTCTTTATCAAGGAATTTGGCTATTTCTTTTTCAAGTACAACATGGAGGTCAAGAGTTCCATTTAAAAATCTGCTTCCTGCGCATCCGGTTCCGTATTTGTCAAGTGCATCTTTAGCGGCTTGAATAATTCTCTCGTCGCCAGTGAGGCCAGTGTATGCATTTGAGCCAAACATTAGTACTTTGTGTCCGCCCATTTCTACTTCTGTGCCTTGCTTGCCATCAATTTCTCGGAAATAAGGATATGCGCCTTTTTCCATCAGTTCTTGTGGAAGAGTGAATTGCGCTAATCTGTCTTGTAATAAACCCATGTGATTGTGATATTTGTGTCGCTTGTCATGCGTTTGGTAACGCTTGTTTGTAAGCTTTATGAGTGAAAACTTTGCAAAGTTACTACTTTTGTTTTGATTAATGTATATTAACAAATAAAAAATTGCGCTTTTTTGTTGTTTTTGTGCAATGCTTGTTTAAAAAGTGTGGCAATTTCATTCAAGAATGTTTAGAATTTCAAGAAAATAATATACTTTTGCATTAGATAAAAATGGCATTCGGAATTTTAAAGTAAATGCCTTGTTCCCCCTTTGTATATTTTACGGATACTTATATGCGAAAAATACTTTTTATAATAAACCCTAAATCAGGGACTGATAAGAAAATATTTGTAAGGCAAAGTATTGGAAGGTATATTGATACTACTTTGTTTGATTACAAAATTCGCTATACAGAATATGCACAACATGCTGAAGTTCTAGCTAAAGAGGCGGTGTCGCAAGGCTTTGATGTTGTTGTCGCTGTGGGTGGAGATGGCACTGTTAACGAAGTGGCGCGTGCGCTCATTCATACAGAGACGGCTTTGGGTATTATTCCGTGTGGAAGTGGTAATGGCTTGGCCCGACATCTCCAAATACCGGTTGATACAATTGGTGCTATAAAACTTATCAACGCGTATGCCGTGAAAAGTCTGGATTATGGTGTGATAAATAATATGCCATTTTTTTGTACATGCGGCATGGGGTTTGATGCTTTTGTGAGTATGAAATTTGCTGAAGGCGGTAAGCGCGGTATGCTTTCCTATATAGAAAATACACTGCGAGAAACGCTTGCGTATAAGCCAGATACTTATACCATACAGTTTGATAATCAAGAGGTAACTCAAAAAGCTTTTGTTATTGCTTGTGGAAATGCTTCGCAGTATGGCAATAATGCATTTATTACTCCTTTTGCTTCAATGAGTGACGGATTGATGGATGTGACCATTCTTGAACCGTTTACGGCTCTTGAAGCTCCTCAATTGGCGGTGCAACTTTTTAATGGCACCTTGCACACGAATAGTCGAGTAAAGATGTTTAAAGCGAAATCTGTAAAAATTTCACGTAATGTGAATAGCCCTGTGCATTGCGATGGTGATCCGATAAAAACAGATTTGGATATTAATGTGCATATTGAGCATCAAGGTATTAACGTTCTTGTAAATCCTAAGGGGTTGCCGCGTAGGGTGAATCTAATGCAGGTTTTTTCTGATCAAATAAATGAAATACCGAGTCATATGTTGGAATTGCAAACGGATTTGATGCGCACAGAAAAAAATATCAAGCAACAGGGGAAAAGTGTCATTGATCGCCTTAAAAAAGGGTTGTAGATGTAAAGTTTTTTTATTTACTAAAATGCCCTAAACTTTACACATTTGTTTACGTAAAAAGAAATCTTTCTCAAATGTGTAAATGTGTTATATTATATATGTGGGGTGAATGTCGCAAGTGAAATTAATCGGTATTTAGTTGAATTTAAAAGGGAGTTAATAAAAATTATCTCCGATTAAGTTTTTGCTAATACGGAGTGGCATACAATGCTTCAGATTACAAGTTTGGGCGTGTTGCTAATTCAAAAAAACGAATCTAAACACTTACTAAACAGATTAAACAATCTAAAGTCTTGGTGGTCTTGAAATAATAATGTAACTTTGCAGAAGTTATAAAATTACTATTTTGTTTTAGTACTTTAATTCCTTTCACAAAATAATGGAAAATTCTAAAGAACTCATGAATCGTGTGGCCGACAATATAAGAGTGTTGGCCGTGTCAATGGTAGAAAAAGCTAAATCAGGTCACCCTGGTGGTGCTATGGGTGGTGCGGATTTTATCAATGTACTTTACTCTGAGTTCCTCACTTTTGATCCTGATTGTCCAACATGGGAATGTCGCGACCGTTTCTTCTTAGATCCAGGCCATATGTCACCTATGTTATATGCACAATTGGCTTTGATTGGAAACTTTACAATTGATGAGTTAAAACAATTTCGTCAATGGGGATCGCCAACGCCTGGGCATCCCGAGAAAAATTTTAGTAGAGGCATAGAAAATACAAGCGGTCCTCTTGGACAAGGTCATACGTATGCCGTTGGTGCAGCAATAGCAGCAAAGGCATTGTATGCAAGAACTGGCAATCCTGGTTTTAAAAAAGAAAAGATTTATGCATATATCTCTGATGGAGGTGTGCAAGAAGAAGTAAGTCAAGGCGCAGGTCGTATTGCAGGTCACTTAGGCTTGGATAATTTGATTATGTTCTTTGATGCTAACGATATTCAATTGTCGACTCCGACGGCAGATGTTATTTCTGAAGATACAGCAGCAAAATATAGAGCTTGGAATTGGAATGTTTTGGAAATCGATGGTAATGACGTAGATCAAATACGTCAAGCGCTTAAGGCAGCCAATGAAGAACTTAATCGCCCAACATTGATTATTGGACATTGCGTGATGGGTAAGGGTGCTCGAAAGGCTGACAATACTTCGTATGAATGCAATTGTGCAACACATGGAGCACCACTTGGCGGCGAAGCATACCTCAATACGATTAAAAATCTTGATGCAGATCCTGAAAATCCATTCGTTATATGGCCAGAAACAGCAGCCCTTTATGAACAAAGAAAGGCTGAATTGCGTAAGATTGTAGCAGAGCGAAGAGCTGAGGAAACTCAGTGGGCAAATCAAAACCAAGAGAAGGCTTCAAAGCTTAAAGATTGGTTTGATAACAAATTACCCAATTTGCCTTGGAGTGATGTACAACAAACGCCTAATGCACCTACACGTAATGCATCAGCAAATTGCCTTGCTATGCTTTCGAAGCATGTTGAAAATATGATTGTGTCAAGTGCAGACTTGTGCAACTCAGATAAGACAGACGGTTTCTTAAAGCATACAACAGTTATCACAAAGGATAACTTCGCTGGGGGATTTTTCCAAGCAGGTGTTTCTGAACTCACAATGGCATGTGTTTGTATTGGTATGACATTGCATGGCGGTATTCTTACTGCTATGGGTACATTCTTTGTGTTCTCTGATTATATCAAGCCTGCTATCCGTATGGCGGCGTTAATGGAACTTCCCGTTAAGTTCGTATGGTCGCACGATGCATTCAGAGTGGGTGAAGATGGACCAACTCATGAACCAGTTGAGCAAGAAGCGCAAATTCGCTTGATGGAAAAATTACGCAACCATAGTGGATTAGATTCTGTGCGTGTATTCAGACCTTGCGATGGTCATGCAACAACCGAGTGTTGGAAAATGGCCATGGAAAACATGAGTACGCCAACGGCTTTAATTTTTAGTCGCCAAAATGTGAAGGATCTTCCTAATACCACCGATTATACACAAGTAAAATATGGTGCATATAACGTTGTTCAAGCTCAAAATCCTAACGTCATTCTTATTGGTAGTGGTTCTGAAGTGTCAACATTAGCAGAAGCTTCTGAATTATTAAAAGCTGACGGAGTTGTAGCACGTGTTGTAAGTTGTCCAAGTGAAGGTCTTTTCAGAAGACAAACCAAAGAATATCAAGAGCAAATACTTCCAAAGGATTCAAAAGTTTTTGCATTAACGGCAGGGCTTCCTGTTATTTTCCAGGGACTTGTTGGTGATAAGGGGCGTGTGTATGGTTTGGAAAGTTTTGGCTTCTCTGCTCCATTTACAGTTTTGGATGAAAAACTTGGATTTACACCAGAAAACATCAGAAAAGAAATTTTAAGTTTTTTGGCTGAATAACTTATAAGGATCCAGAATATGATAACAATAGGTTTAGCAAATGATCATGCAGGTTTTGAATTAAAACAATTCGTCATTAAATATCTCACGGAAAAGGGATATGAAGTGAAAGATTATGGAACACATTCAGAAGCCTCTTGTGATTATCCAGATTATGCCCATGCTTTAGCAAAAGGCCTTTTTGAAAAAGAAGTGGATTTGGGCATTGCAATATGCGGAAGTGGTGAAGGTATTTCCATGACACTTAATAAGCATCAGCACGTACGTGCGGCGCTTGTTTGGATGCCCGAAATTGCCCACATGACAAGATTGCATAACGATGCAAATGTTTTGGTAATGCCAGGAAGATATATCTCTCAAGAAACAGCAGCTGAAATAATGGCTGAATTCTTAAATACTGAATTTGAAGGAGGTAGACACATCAACCGCATTAATAAAATTCCCGTAAGTCAATTTGATCGTTGACAAATACGTATAATTCACTTTTTATCGTATTGTTCAAGGTGGCTATTTAAAAAAATAGAAAAATATTTCGCCTTGTCAATTTAAAATTATAATTTTGCGATCAATTTGATAACGAAATTCGAAGATGGAATTAACCCATTCATAACGAAACACATAACTAAAACTAAACATATTAACAACTATGACAAAAGCTGATATCGTGGCAGAGATTCACAAAAGCACTGGTATAGATAAGGCTACTATTCTTACAACAGTAGAAGCTTTTATGTCAAGTGTGAAGACATCGCTTGCTAATGATGAAAATGTATATTTGCGCGGATTTGGAAGCTTTATTTTAAAGAAAAGAGCGACTAAAACGGCACGTAACATTTCCAAGAATACAACAATTATCATTCCCGAACATAACATTCCAGCATTTAAGCCTGCAAAGACTTTTATGAAGGATATTAAATAAGAGGAATGTAACACAACAAAGTGACTACAATTTAAATATTAAAAAATTACAACTATGCCTAACGGAAAGAAGAAAAAAAGACACAAAATGTCAACTCACAAGCGTAAAAAAAGATTACGTAAGAATAGACATAAGAGTAAGTAAAAATACTCGTCTATAAGGAAAAAGAACAAACTTGATGCGTTTTTCCGTTTCAAGTTTGTTCTTAGTTTATAAATATAGTTATAGACTTTTCCAAGAAAAATATTGATGTTATGAAAAGCGAAATTATTGTAGATGTAAAATCACAAGAAATCTCCATAGCTCTGTTAGAAGATCAAAAACTTGTTGAATTTCAACAAGAACAGAGACTCGAGAATTTTTCAGTGGGAAACATTTACTTGGCAAAGATTAGGAAAATCATGCCAGGACTTAATGCTTGCTTTGTTAATGTCGGGCATGAAAAAGACGCTTTTCTTCATTTCTCAGATCTTGGTTCAAATTTCTTCTCACTCAAAAAATTTACTGAAATTTTACTTTCTAAGAAATCTATGCCTCAAATGTCTAAATTTGTCAAACAGGCGGCATTAGATAAAGAAGGACAAATCAATAATATTTTTAATCAAGGAGATGAAGTATTTGTTCAAATAATTAAAGAACCAATTAACACAAAGGGCCCAAGACTAACATCAGAACTTTCATTTGCTGGTAGATATCTAGTTTTGTTGCCTTTTGCGGAAAAAATTAATGTTTCAAACAAAATTAAAAGCGATTCCGAACGATCAAGACTTAAACATATAATAAGTACTGTCAAACCGCCTAATTATGGCGTAATAATAAGAACCGTAGCTGAAGGTAAAAAACAATCAGAATTAGAGACAGAACTTAAAATTTTGATAAAGAAGTGGGAAGACGCCGCACAGAAAGCTTTAAATTTTCAGCAAAGACCACTATGTGTATTCGAAGAAACAAGCAGAACTGTAGGTCTTATTAGAGATTTATTTAATCCTTCTTATGAAAACATTATTGTAAGTGGTGACGAGGGAGTGTATGCTGAAATAAAGGATTATGTAAGTTTAATAGCACCCGAAAAAGTTGGTATCGTTAAACATTATAAAGGCTCAGTTCCTGTCTTCGATAATTATAGCATTACAAAACAAATAAAAGCATCGTTAGGAAAAACTGTTACCTATAAGAAAGGAGCATATTTAATTATTGAACAAACAGAAGCTTTGCATGTTATAGATGTCAATTCAGGAAACCGTTCAAAAATAGGTGACGGACAGGAGGCAAACGCATTAGATGTTAATTTAGGAGCAGCAGACGAAATTGCCCGTCAATTGCGTTTAAGAGACATGGGGGGCATTATAGTCATTGATTTTATTGATATGGCAACACCCGAAAATCGTCAGATGCTTTACGAACGAATGTGTCAAAACATGCACAATGATAGAGCAAAACATCAAATTTTACCATTATCAAAATTTGGATTAATGCAAATTACTCGCCAAAGAGTAAGGCCCACGCAAACGGTTAAGGTTGAAGAAGAATGCCCAACGTGTGGAGGGAGTGGTAAAATTAAAGGAAGTCTTCTGCTTATAGATATATTAGAATCCAAAATAGAAACGATGGTGAAGCAGTATAAGATAAAAAATATCACTCTGCATGTGCATCCATTCGTCTATGCTTATATTGATAAGGGTTTTCTTTCCAGAAAATTACTTTGGAATTTAAAATATGGTTTTGGATTGAAAGTAATACCAAATCAAGGTTTTTCATTCTTAGAATATAAGTTCTTCAATTCTAATAAAGAAGAAATTGTTCTGAACAATGATCATGAAATGAAATAAAAGTTACAAAAGTAAGCGTATTAGAATTGTGAGGGTGTCAATTAATGCTGAGTTAATTACATCCTCATAATTTGTTTTCATTATATAAAATGTCAAATTCCTATTTTCGATTTAAAAAATTTACAATCCATCAAGACCGGTGTGAAATGAAAGTTGGTACGGATGGTGTTTTGTTAGGGGCTTGTGCTCCGGTTCAAGCTGGAGATCTTGTGTTGGATATTGGTGCTGGAACTGGTTTGGTTTCGCTCATGTTGGCGCAACGTGGCGCTTCAAAAGTGGTTGGGGTAGAGATTGATCATTTGGCATCTCAGCAAGCAATAGAAAATGTGAATTTATCGCCTTTTTCAGAAATTGTTCAAATAGTCAATGAGAATATATTGCATTTTAAATCTTCGGTGAAATATGATTTGATCGTTAGTAATCCGCCTTACTTTCAAAATTCTTTACAATGTGAAAATACAAGAAGGAATTTTGCACGCCATGGCGATTCGGGTTTGACGTTGGATCGTTTAATACACCAAGCATCAACTTTAGTGAAATCTAATGGTAGGTTTGTGGTTATTTTGCCTTCGGATTTAGAGAAACTCTTTCTTGACACTTGCACGATGTATCATTTCACGTTAGAGCGTCAAATAAAGATTTTTACCAAGTTGGGTAAAGCGTCTAAGAGATGCATTTTTGCCATGAAGCATAGCATTGAAACCATAGCGCCTATTTACAAAGAATTAATTTTAACGAACGACTCTGATAACAAACGCACTTTGGCTTATGCGCAATTAACTTCGGAGTTTTATCTTTAGGTGTTTGGCAGGTTGCTGGAGGACACCAACAAAAAAAAAGAGAGAGAGTGTACCACTTGTTAATTATTGTGGTACACTCTCTTTGTTTTAATACGCAAATAAGGGATAGTTTTCCATTAATTTATTTACGCGTTGTCTTATTTGTGTGATTGTGTTTTGATCCTCGTGAGCATCTAACACGATTTCAATCATTTCGGCAATTTCTACCATTAAGTCTTCTTTCGCTCCTCTTGTTGTAATTGCTGGTGTTCCAATGCGGATACCTGACGTTTGGAAAGCTGAACGTGAATCAAATGGAACCATGTTTTTATTCACGGTTATGTCGGCCGCTACCAATGCGGTTTCTGCTTGTTTACCAGTTAGGTTAGGGTATTTAGAGCGTAAGTCAATAAGAATACAATGGTTATCAGTACCACCACTAACAAGTGTAAATCCGCGTTTTGTTAATTCAGACGCTAATGCTTTAGCGTTCTTTATTATTTGTTGTGCGTAAAGCTTAAATTCGGGTTGAAGTGCTTCGCCAAATGCAACGGCTTTTGCGGCAATAACATGTTCAAGCGGTCCACCTTGAATTCCTGGGAATACAGCTGAGTTTATTAATTGGCTCATCTTTTTGATTTCACCCTTTGGCGTGGTATATCCCCATGGGTTTTCAAAATCCTTACCAATTAAAATAAGTCCTCCTCTTGGACCTCGTAATGTTTTATGAGTTGTTGAGGTGACGATGTGGGCATATTTCACGGGGTTTTTCAATTCGCCTGCCGCTATCAATCCCGCCGTATGTGCCATATCTACCATGAAGATGGCGTTGATGCTATCTGCAATATTTCTCATACGCTCATAATCCCATTCACGACAATAAGCAGAGCCCCCACCGATGATCAATTTTGGTTTATGTTCCTTTGCTAATTGTTCAAGTTCGTCATAATTGACGCGTCCTGTTTCTTTATCGACGTTATATCCAATGGGATTATAAATCAATCCAGATGTATTAATTTTTGAGCCATGTGAGAGGTGGCCACCATGATCTAAGTTTAAGCCCATAAACGTATCACCAGGATTGAGTACTGCTAACAAGACGGCAGCATTAGCTTGAGCGCCACTATGTGGTTGCACATTTGCGTATTCAGCACCAAATAATTCGCACACGCGCTTAATCGCCAGGTTTTCAATTTGGTCAACAACGCCACATCCACCATAATAACGTTTTCCAGGATATCCTTCCGCGTATTTGTTTGTTAAGCAAGTGCCCATTGCACGCATCACGTTTTGGCTTACAAAATTTTCTGATGCAATGATTTCAATACCTCTTTTTTGTCTTTGATACTCGTCTTCAATAAGTCGAGTGATGTCAATGTCGTTTAGCATAATTCTATTGTTTAATTTTGTGTTTTCTTTAGTTAATGTGCTTACAAAGATAAATTCATTTTATTAAATACCAAGTGGCTATTTAATATTTTTTTATTTTTTTGCTTATCTTTTTGTGTTTACGTTAACATTTTTTGTAAATGCTTCATAGGGTGGGTGAAAAAAAAGGTAATGCCAACCATTTTAAACCCTATTGTTTGATAAAGTTTCAGGGCTTTTTCGTTCCGCTCTTCGGCAATAAGTCCAACTATGTCATGCCCTTGTTTTTTAGCTTTCAAACATAATGCCTGGATCAGCGATGTAGCGATGCCTTGTCCCTGATATTCTGGTACAACGGCCAACGAATCGATATAAAATTCGCCTGGTTGCGTTTCATCGGGTAGGGATGGCGTTTGATTTGTGTGCTTGTGAATGATGCTAAACGTGGATTTTCGAAGCGTGGCGAGTTGTGCGCCATCATACCCAATAATGGCCCCTACGCGCTTGCCGTCGTTTGTTTTGGCAATGAGTGCATTCGGATAGCCATATTGCGATGTTGGGCATTTAGCTATTTGCGTGAGTACAAAACGGAAATCAAAGCCGCAATAACGACATAGGAGTTCCTCGTCATTTATTGCGGCCTCTACTGCCCATGCTATGAAAGAGGCATCCTCAATCTTTGCAAGACTAATGTTTATGTGATTAATCATTAAAATTCACTTGTAAAGTGGAAGCGAATGTTTTTAAAGTCGGATTGAGCCATTTGTAGCACATATCCAGAGTCGGCAAGGAAAACGTCTCGTCCTTCTCTGTCTTTTGCCATATACTGGTATTTGCGTTTCTTGAAATTTTCAAGTTCTGCGGCATCTTCGCTTTCAATCCAGCATGCTTTATAAAGAGAGATGGGTTCCCAACGACACTTTGCGTTGTATTCGTTTTCAAGTCGGTATTGAATTACTTCAAATTGGAGTTGCCCCACGGTACCGATGATTTTTCGTCCGTTAAATTGGTTGACAAATAATTGCGCCACACCTTCGTCCATGAGTTGTTCTATTCCCTTTTGAAGTTGTTTTGTTTTCATGGGGTCGGCATTTTCAATGTATTTAAACATTAATGGCGAGAAAGAGGGGAGTCCGCGATAATGAAGGAGTTCGCCTTCTGTTAGTGTGTCGCCAATTTTAAACGTTCCGTTGTCAGGAAGGCCGATTATGTCGCCCGCCCATGCTTCGTCAACGGTTGTTTTGCGTTGAGCCATGAATTGTGTGGGCGATGAGAAGCGAAGCGTTTTGTTGTGGCGCACGTGTAAGTAGGGCGCATTACGTACGAACTTGCCTGAGCACACCTTGCAAAATGCCACACACGAACGATGGTTGGGGTCGATATTTGCGGTGATTTTAAAAATAAAGCCAGTAAATTTAGCCTCTTCGGGTTGCACTTCGCGTTCTTCTGCTTTTACAGGGCGTGGTGAGGGTGCTATTTCAACGAATGTGTTGAGCAATTCTTCAACGCCGAAGTTATTGAGCGCCGAACCGAAGAATACGGGTGCGAGTTGGCCGTGAAGATAATCATCAACCTTAAAGTCGGAATAAACGCCATCAATAAGTTCCAACTCGCCACGAAGCTTATCAGCAAGATCGGCGCCGATTTGCTTGTCGAGTTCGGGTGTGTTAATATCTACTTCCACCTTTTCGGCTACAACCTGCTTTGAGGGTTGGAAGAGGTTTAAGCTTTTTTCGTAGATGTTGTAAACGCCTTTAAAGCGAATGCCGCTTTCAATGGGCCACGTGAGCGGACGCACTTTTATTTGTAGTTCCTCTTCCAGTTCATCCATTAAGTCGAAGGGGTCTTTGGCTTCGCGGTCCATTTTATTTACAAAAATAATCACTGGCGTGTTGCGCATGCGACACACTTCCATGAGTTTTCTTGTTTGTGTTTCAACCCCCTTTGCTCCATCCACTACGATGATAACACTATCAACAGCTGTCAGTGTGCGATAGGTGTCTTCGGCAAAATCCTGGTGGCCGGGTGTGTCGAGAATATTAATTTTGTAATCGCGATAATCAAACTCCATGACCGAAGTTGTTACCGAGATACCGCGTTGCTTTTCGATTTCCATCCAGTCGGATGTAGCGGTTTTTTTGATTTTATTACTTTTTACGGCACCTGCCACTTGAATTTGTCCACCAAAGAGCAGAAGCTTTTCCGTGAGTGATGTTTTACCGGCATCAGGGTGTGCGATAATCGCAAAGGTGCGTCGGCGTGATATTTCTGGATTCATCTTTTGTTCTTTTATTCTTTAATATATGTTTGTGACGTCAATAAAGGCTTTTGCCCGTATCATTTGTTCATTTCCTTATAACAAGCCGCAAGGCTGTCTTCCCACCATGGTATTTCAATGCCGAATGTGCTTTTGATTTTTGATTTGTCAAGCACTGAGTAATTCGGGCGTTTTGCTGGAGTAGGGTAGGCTTCGGTGGGGATGGGGTTGACCAAGCACGTGTTAATGCCTGCTATGCGATGAATGGCTTTCGCAAAGTCAAACCACGACGTGGCTCCCTCGTTCGAATAATGATACACGCCCGGTATGATGCCTTTTTCAAGAATGGTTAATATTGCCTTAGCTAAGTCGCGTGCGTAGGTGGGGGTTCCGATTTGGTCGATAACGACGTTCAGGTTTTCGCGCTCTTTGCCCAGGCGCAACATTGTTTTCACGAAATTGTTTCCAAATGAAGAGTAAAGCCATGCCGTGCGTATAACCATTGCGCCAACGCATGAGCGAATGACGGCTTCCTCGCCCGCAAGTTTTGTTTTTCCGTAAATGGTTTGAGGGCTTGTAATGTCGCTTTCTTGATAGGGCGTGTACTTCTGTCCGTCAAAGACATAGTCGGTTGAGATTTGAATGATCGACCCGCCCACGTTGTCAATGGCTTCAGCTAAATAAGTAGGTGCTTTGTGGTTTAGAATTTCACAAAGTTCTTCGTCTGTTTCGGCCTTGTCAACGGCGGTGTAGGCGGCGCAATTAACGATTACGCTGATGTTGTTTCGCTCCACAAAGTCGTAAACAGCATTGCGGTCGGTGATGTCTAATTCTTCTTTATCGGTGAAGATAAAGTTGAAGTCGTGGTGTGTGGTTGATGCTAAATGTTGTATTTCGCTTCCTAATTGTCCACGACACCCTGTTATTAATATGGTCATGTTGTTAGTCAAAATCAATAGGTTCGAGTTTGTTTTGCTTGTAATAGTCGGATAATTGCCCCAGTAAGGTTGAAATGTGCTTAACGGCTTGTTGTGTGTCCGTTGATATTTCCTGTTGTTTGAGTTTGAGCATCATATAGCCATAAAGTGCGTTGAAACACACCTGGAGCTCGCTATCGTTGGCGTTTGCGCCTTTGCTTCGGAGTTCAACAATGAAGGGCAACACTTTATAGTACATTTCGCTATAATACGGGAATTTGGGCGATTTGAGCAGTTGTAGATGCAAGTCGTTGAGGTCGGCCAAAATGTTTTTATTGATTTGTAAATGTCCGCCGTTTTTCAGCCCTTCCTCCTTCATCATGTTGCAAAGGTGTGCGTACCATGAATGGAGTTCCGCGCGCGTGTTTTCGTCAATGTCAAAGCGTTTTAGATAGCCTTCGGAAAGTCTGTCAATGTCGCATTCATAAGCTCTCAGGATGTCTTCTATTTGCCACATATAAAGAAGAAATTCCGCTCTGTTCGTATTCTTTAGTTGATTGGCAATGATCATGATGGTGGTTTTGTGTAAAAAATTGGTTTTTCAAACATTTAAAATCGCTTGGAAACGTTTTTTAACGTGGTGCGTTTTTATGCGTTTCCAAGCAATTTTGCTATAGATTCAATATTACCATTTCTTTGATGTTTCGTCCCACCATTCGGGTTGGTCCTTCAAGTACTTGGCAAACCATGCGAAGATGGCATCTTGCCATTGAAGTCTTTTGTTCCAATCGGTGATGACGTGATCTTGACCATCCACTTGTATGTACTCAACGGTTTTGCCTAAAATGCGCAATGCGGTGTAGAGTTGCTGGCTTTCAAATGGTGGCACATTGGTGTCGACCGTGCCGTGAAGCAAGAGCAATGGTGTGTTGATTTTATCTGCATTAAAAAGTGACGAATGCTTGGTGTAGAGGTCGGGGTTGTTCCATGGGAAGCTACCGTATTGTGCGATTTCGCCATATGTGTATCCCCAGTATCCGCCGCCCCAATATGAGGCGATGTTTGAGATGCCCGCGTGCGAGATGGCCGCCGCAAAAAGGTTTGTTTTGGTTTGTAGATACTGAGTCATGAATCCGCCATACGACGCACCGATACATCCGATTTTCTCGGTGTTAATAAAGGTGTGCTCTTTACAGAATTGCTTGGTGCCTTCTATGATATCGTCGCTCGACATGTCGCCCCACGTGTTGACGTGGCGTGCGGCAAATTCCTGACCAAAGCCGAGTGCTCCGCTTGGTTGCACCACGTAAACGACATAGCCTAATGAGGCAAACACTTGATAGGGGTAATTAATTTCAAGCAATTTATTTGAAGGGGTGCATCCTCCATAATAGTACACGATGAGGGGATATTTCTTTGAGGCATCAAAGTTGGCGGGGAGATAGTAAAAACCATTGATGCTATCGTTGCGCGAAGTTTGGAATTTCCAATCGTGGCACGTGCCTATTGCCACGTCTTTATACATCTCGTCAAAGTTGATTTCTCCAATGCGCTTTGCCTTGGTGTCCTTATGGCTTAATGTCACTTGATACATTTCGCGTGCGCGTTCTCCATTGGCTTGCCCCGTGATGATGGCCGTTGGATTTTTTTGTAGCGTTGCGTAAGTGAATGAGGTTACGTAAGTTAAGGGGAGGTTGAACTTACGCACTTCCTTGTTTTCAGGGTTCAGGCTATACACGGTGCGGTCGCATCCGTCCGAAGCGGTAAAGTAAATCAAATTGTTCAATTCGTTCCATAAGTAGCTATCAACCGAGGGGTTGAAGTGGGGGAGGAGTGGCGTGGTGCTTTGGGTGTTGATGTCGTAAAGGAAGAGTCGATAATCAAAGGCATTGTGGGTCTGCTTTTCGTTTATTTCGCTTCCGATGCGATTAAATGCTTCTGGGCATGCTTTGATGAGTAATTGATCAGCCTTTGGCGAAAATTTCGCCCCCGCAAGCCATGCCGTGTCGGCGATGAGCGTATCCACCTTCAGGGTTGTGGCGTCCATTTTTAAGATTGCATTTCTTGAAAAGGGCTTTCTTGATGGGATTTGTGAAGATGTGGTGATCAATAAGTGCTTGCCGTCGTTTGAAATGTCGGCAAGGTACAAACGCGTCTTGCCATAGGTGAGGCGTTGCATGCTGCGCGTTTTAATGTCAAACTTCCACAAGGATGTTCTGTTGCGTTGGCCCGCCATTCGATCGTCGGGGTCGTGCAATTTCTTTAGGGCACCAACGGGTTTGCTTCCCTCATCGGTGGTTGAGATAATTAAATAATCCAATGTGGGCGAGAGGGTGAAGCCACCATTGGGAATGTTTTCCACCAATACGGTTTCTTCAAGCGTTTCGGGGTTGCGAAGGATTATTTTCTTATTTCCATTTTCGGTGTAGGTGTAGTACATTAAATCTTTGTTCTCCAACCATTTATAATCAACGTATTCGTTTCGCTTTTCAAGTGTTTTGTTGTTTTTAAGGTCGGTGATGATGGTCTTGTATGTGCTTTTCCCATCGGCATGGGTGTTTTGGTAATAAGCGATTAAGAACCGCCCCGAGGGCGATAATCGAGCCGAGTAGGTGCGCTCTCCTTCAAGCATATCTTTCATGAGGTAGGGGCGCTTTGAGGTGCTGTTAATCTCCACACCGCTCAAGTTCTCGCCCACCACAGAGATGTTGAGCGTGTCCTTGCCATCGTTCTGCGCCAGGCAAACAAGCTTCACTTGGTGCTCGCCTGGTTTTAATGTTAAGTTGGTGGCCGAAGCCACGCCATCAACGTGCAATCGATAGTTGGCGAGTTGCTTGATGTCTAAATTGAGGCCTACATAGCGATCGGTTCTAAGGTTGAAGCTCAACACTCTGAGCGTGTTCTTATTCTCAATGCTTTGCATCGATGTGCCCTTTGAAATGCTATCGGTGGCTTCTGCGTTTAAAAAGGCAGATGTGTTGTTGTCGCTTAATGTGGATTTGGGGTCGAATTGAGCATTGGTGTTGTTTAATGAATCAAGCACGTAGGTGCTTTGAAAGGCAATGGGACCATACACGCCCACCTTTTCAACCACAAGGGTGTCCTTTGCAAAAAGACTCATACTAAACATTGTGCTTAAGAGTAATATATGTTTTTTCATCTTTATATCTGTTTTTTATTGTTTGGTTTCAATGAGTAAATATTAAAGTCTAATCCATGAATTGGGAGTGATGTAGGGCGCCTCAATATCGCTATACCATCGCTTGGGGGCGATGACCACCTTCTCGGGGTTGGGGTTTAACCACGCGCCCCACCATGAGAATGAGCTGTTGCATATCACGTTGTGGCGGCAATGGCTCATGAGCATCATGTCCTGCCAGCTGTCCTTGCCTTGATTGAAATCAATGTATGCGACATTGGCAATGTTCAGGTTTTGCTTGACCCAATCAATATCGTTGGAGAAGATGTAGAATTTGGCTCGCGCGTTGATTGAGAGCATGTGGTCTATGGCCCTTTGGTAATACTCCAGCGTGCACACTTTGCCATATCGCTCGTAGAATTTGGGCTCCATGTAATCTCCTCTTCTCACGTGTAGCGACACCGAATGCTCGTTGGTGTCAATGTCGTGGAGCATGGCGAGGGTGCTGCTATTTGCCATTTTCTTGTTGAAGTTGAAGGCCTGGCGCACTTCGTTGGCCACGTCTGCAAAGAAACGCTCGGATTGGTAAAATCCCTTGAAATAGATCAGCGGATAGAGGTAGTCCTTCTTATAGGCCTCCATGGTTTCAAGGTTTTGCTTTCGTTCAATGATGGTCTTGAAGAAAAGGAATTCAATCGTTTTTTTAAACCATTGTGGCAACCTTACTTCGTTGTCGCTTATGCCAAAAACGCGTTGAAGCTCATAGCCATTGTGGACGTTGTATTTGAGCATATCGGTGAGCTCTAAGCGCGTGTTGGGGAAGCGCTTGCGCATTTGTAAATAAAAGGCATAAATAAACATTTGGTTGCCCAAGCCTCCCGTAATTTTAATCCACCTCATTTTAGTTTTTTTGTAAAAGTTCTTCAAGTGATTGACATGTTTTGATATAACCATCGTTAAGCAGGGCGCCGTAGTTGTTTAGGCCTACAACGCGCTCGTACTCCTTCTCCAAAAGTCCTGCTTTATAGAGTTCATAGAAGTATCGCCAATGTCGGCCTCCATGCTTGCCCTTGTGTTCTTCAAGTTCCTTGCCGCCTTGCACCATTTTGTTGATAAATTGCTTTTTCCCTCTAATGGTGAAGTGGTAAATCACGATGTCCTGGCTCCAAACGGCACGGTGTGGGCACATCGCTACTTTGTGGTTGCCCATTGAGATTTGGATGTATCCATCTGTTCTGTGTGCCACTTTTTTGTTCTGCTTTTCGTAAATGGCAAATGGCGAGAGATCGTATTTCTCAAAATCGCTCACGGGGCACACGTGCTGGTTCCATTGCCAAAAGGGCTTGCTATCGTCGGGGAGCATGTTTTGCCAGGGGCATCTGACGACGTTTGCCGTGGTGCGCGAAAGTTCATTTTTCAATGATGATGATTTAGCGTACCAAAATTCATCGGCGTCGGCATTAATCACCCAATCGGCCTTGTATTTGTTTTTGGCAAGCATGACCATGCGATCCACCCATTTCTTTTGCTCATAACCCGTTGATGGTTCTTGAATGATTTCTAGTATCCAACCTTTTTTCTGGTACTCCTTCAGGATGCTGAGCGTTTTGTCGGTTGAGCTGTTGTCGGTCACGATAAAGCCGTCCACGCCCATGTGCTTGTGAAACTCAATATTTCTGCCAATCATTTGCTCTTCGTTTTTGACTAGGAGCGTCATGATTAAGCGTGGCTTTGTGTGGCGTAAAAAGAACTTTGGTAGTTCAAAGAAGGCTTTAATGGTTTTGTATATGTATTTGAATAACATTACTTAATGATGATGTAAAGAGATGATTTTGTAATGTGCCTCGGAGTCGTGCTTTTATTAGCCCTTGTTTGTGATGGTCTTGTGCAAGTCGTTGATGCGCTTTTCGTTGGCATTGTCGGCCACGGTGTAGAACGTCATGTTCTTCAATTCTTGGGGCAAGTATTCTTGATGCACGTAGTGGTTTTGATAGTCGTGCGGGTACTTATAGCCATCGTTGTAGCCCAACTCCTTCATCAATTGCGTGGGTGCATTTCTGATGTGCAAAGGCACGGGCTGGTTTCCCGTGTGGCGCACCACCTCAATCGCCTTGTTGATAGCGGCATACGCCGAGTTGCTCTTGGCGCTGAGTGCCAGGTAAATCGTGGCTTCGGCAAGGGGAATGCGCCCTTCGGGCCATCCTATTTTCTCGACTGCCTCGAATGCGGCATTGGCAATGAGTAACGCGTTGGGGTTTGCCAACCCGATGTCTTCGCTAGCCGATATAACCAAGCGCCTTGCAATGAATTTAGGGTCCTCTCCGCCTTCAATCATTCTTGCCAACCAATATATGGCGGCATCGGGGTCGGATCCCCGTATGCTTTTTATGAACGCCGACACGATGTCGTAGTGTTGCTCGCCATCTTTATCAAACGCCAGGGGATTGTGCTGAAGCGATTTCAACACCAGTTCGTCGGTGATTAGAATGTCGCCCGGGGGGTGTGCCGAAATGAGTAAATCGAGAATATTGAGGAGTTTGCGCGCATCGCCTCCGCTAAAGCGCAGCAGGGCTCCCGTTTCCTTGAGTTCAATGTGGCGCTCCTTAAGGAGAATGTCGTTGTCAATGGCATTTTGTGCAATTTCAAGAAGGTCGGCGGCAGATAGGCTATTCAGTACATACACCTGGCAACGCGACAGGAGGGGCCTGATAACCTCAAACGAGGGGTTTTCGGTGGTGGCGCCAATCAGGGTAATCGTGCCATGCTCCACGGCCGCCAGCAATGAGTCTTGTTGCGACTTGGAGAAGCGGTGGATTTCATCGATAAAGAGAATGGGGCTGTGGTTGTTTAAAAGGCGATGGTTGCGGGCATGTTCAATCACCTCGCGCACTTCCTTTACACCCGAGTTTATGGCCGAGAGTGTGTAAAAGGGAGCATCAATGGTGTTGGCAATGATGCGCGCCAATGTGGTTTTCCCAACTCCCGGAGGGCCCCATAGGATGAACGAGGAAATGCGTCCTGATGAGATCATTGTTCTCAAAAGACCTTTCTCGCCAATGATGTGCTTTTGTCCGCAATATGTGTCTAAGGTCGTAGGGCGTAAGCGTTCTGCTAATGGTTGCATGCGTGCGATTTATGGAATCTCTTAAACAATAATACCAAAACTACTTTTTCTTTCTTTGCGTGTGTGCACACTTGATGCAATTTAAGTAAAAGTGAGTTAATTACGCAAAGTTACAATTAAAGTCTGAGTTATATGGCCATGGGGTGAAAAATGTGAATTTATTCGTGCAAAATGGTGCGTTTAGAGAGATAGAGGAGTGAGCGATGTGAAAAAAGTAGATGAAAACACAACAATGCTTTGTTGTGAAAAAAATGTGATGCAAAGGTGATATGGAACTTTAACTATAAAGTTGCTATTTAGTCATGACGTATTTTGAGGGTTTGTTGTTTGGGGTTGAGATTTATCAATAAAAATAAAGCTGGTGTGTCAAACTGGCACAACCTCTTTATTATAAAATCCCTCCTTTGCTTTACTGTAAGGATGCAAATGTAATTTTGTCATTCTGACAGTATTTCCGAATATATTCTCGGGGAGCAAAGATTTTACAAATAAAACCATACTTAATAGAAATACATTGGGTTTTGAGCGAGCTTTTTTGCTAATTCATATTTGCAGATGTTTGTATTTCATCACTTTTTACCTCAAAAATAATTATTTTGTCCCCGAAGTCTCCGGGGGACAAAAAAGGACAAAAATACGTCCCTCGAGTGTCTGGGGCACAAACGAGAGACAAAATAGAGTTTTTGCACTTTGCTAATTATAAAACTATCCTATTTGATTGTTAATTAGCGCGTTAGTAGGTAATTTATGCTTTAAATTATTGATTTGTATTAAATCACTAACGTATTGAATATCAATGCATTAACAATTTACTACTTTCCGATGCAAAATATTTTTTTAATGCCTGTTTACAACCTTGCAAGTGCGTGAAACATAGTATATTACAAAGTTTTGCCGAAGGACAAAAGTTCGTTCGGGGGGACAGACTGGGGACTGCATTTCTGCAAAGAAACTAATAAAATCTGCAAAAATGCACTTTTTTTAGATTTTTTAGCATATTTGCATTTCGTTGCATGGTAAAATGGCCTTTAATTTGAGCTGAAATTGCACCTGCGATAGCTATTAAATTTAGTGGTTTAGTTTAGTCCAATGTATATATAGAATAGGAGTAAACTAAACTGCCTTCATCGCCAAATCTAAGAGGTCCATTATAGAAGTGTCTTTACACTCTTTAAAAATGAGCTTTGTCCATCTCATTTGCAGATGTTATGTGTTTCTTTATATCCGTCTACCTTTTAATACGAGTTTCTGAGAAGTGCCAAAACATACTCTTTTTGCTTCTCAAAAGAAGAGAGAAGTAGGACTTTCATAGGTAAGGTATACCATCAAATTTTTCTTTTCCAAAGCAGTCGTTTGTTGAGCCCCATACAGTCTTTCAGAAGTTTACTTCAATAATAGAGAGTTTCGTTCTTTATTTTTTGGTGTCATTTTTTGGTGTCATCTTAGTATCATGGATATACATTGCGTCATTGTTAACCTCTTGTAAATCATCTATAAGAGTTCCGTTCTTGGTGTCATTTTTGGTGTCATATTCACCATTCTTGGTGTCATCCTTTGCTTCT